>NZ_JACJPL010000026.1:0-600000 GCF_014696065.1 Leptolyngbya sp. FACHB-261
TAACGGCTTCGATCGCTTTGGTGCGTAGGTCATAACTGTAAGGCGCAGGCATGGGTGTATCTCAATGCTTCTCTCTCTAGAATAGCGTCCTAACGTGCGTGCGTAGGGCTATAAGGTTTGCGTTCTAATCAGTACGTCAGTGCTGTGTTTCAATCCCTCAAAGGGATTTGCTGTTTTTGCGACACGGCAACGCCATGCTTTAGCCAATTTTCCCCTTTGGTTTCAATCCCTCAAAGGGATTTGCTGTTTTTGCGACCGCAGTGCGGCCAATGTGCTCCGCGATGTGCGGGTAGTTTCAATCCCTCAAAGGGATTTGCTGTTTTTGCGACTTTAAGGTTAGCTTCCTCCAGAAGCTTAGAGAAAGTTTCAATCCCTCAAAGGGATTTGCTGTTTTTGCGACAGCGACAGAAGCAAAGCCGCTCGGAGTACTGCCCCGTTTCAATCCCTCAAAGGGATTTGCTGTTTTTGCGACAGCTGATTAGAGATGTAGGGATCTAACCTTGTCATAGTTTCAATCCCTCAAAGGGATTTGCTGTTTTTGCGACGCCGTAGCGTTACCCGTTCGCATCAGTAGATCCCGGTTTCAATCCCTCAAAGGGATTTGCTGTTTTTGCGACTTTCTTCTAGTGGCTTGCCTTGTAAGTACCAACGCGTTTCAATCCCTCAAAGGGATTTGCTGTTTTTGCGACCAGCCTACGTTCTAGCAGTGGACAGCCAGTAACCGTTTCAATCCCTCAAAGGGATTTGCTGTTTTTGCGACCTTAAGCGCTTCAAATTCCATTGGAGAATCTGTTCTGTTTCAATCCCTCAAAGGGATTTGCTGTTTTTGCGACCTGGCGCTGTCGTGGGGGTCGGCGTCGCAGCCCTGTTTCAATCCCTCAAAGGGATTTGCTGTTTTTGCGACGATTTCGTACCACCAAGTAGGCGGATCATGGTCAGTTTCAATCCCTCAAAGGGATTTGCTGTTTTTGCGACACATCGATTTGCGACCCGTCCGGGTTGCTGATTTTGGTTTCAATCCCTCAAAGGGATTTGCTGTTTTTGCGACTTCGAGGATTTAGCAGGGTAGCAACGATGAATTATCAGTTTCAATCCCTCAAAGGGATTTGCTGTTTTTGCGACCTACACCAGCAGCGATGACCGCCACAGGAACGATGTTTCAATCCCTCAAAGGGATTTGCTGTTTTTGCGACCAATCTTTCGAGCGATTAGGAACGCGCGTCGGTTGTTTCAATCCCTCAAAGGGATTTGCTGTTTTTGCGACTATTTTTCTCCTAGCTGGGGCCTGCGGATTCACCAGTTTCAATCCCTCAAAGGGATTTGCTGTTTTTGCGACAGTTGAGCCAGTTGAGCCCCACGGGTTTAAGCTCCGTTTCAATCCCTCAAAGGGATTTGCTGTTTTTGCGACATAAGCAGTGGATCCCTCATCTAGTTACCGATCAAGTTTCAATCCCTCAAAGGGATTTGCTGTTTTTGCGACCGGGTCAGAGATGTTGATGGCATGTTGGCCGCTGGTTTCAATCCCTCAAAGGGATTTGCTGTTTTTGCGACGCCTGAGGACTTGGATGCCAGTTGTAAGGGGATTGTTTCAATCCCTCAAAGGGATTTGCTGTTTTTGCGACGGAGAAGAAAATGCCTGATCCAGCATCGCCTTGGGTTTCAATCCCTCAAAGGGATTTGCTGTTTTTGCGACACTCGGCAATTAATGGTTCGTCAATAGCGCTTGTTATGTTTCAATCCCTCAAAGGGATTTGCTGTTTTTGCGACAACCACGTCTTCGGCACCTGCTCCTAGGACCAATGGGTTTCAATCCCTCAAAGGGATTTGCTGTTTTTGCGACTGAGGTCAGTTTCCTCAGCTAAATCAAGCAGCTGCTGTTTCAATCCCTCAAAGGGATTTGCTGTTTTTGCGACAGTCGAGTGTGGTTAGGTTATCCCCTGAATACGAAGTTTCAATCCCTCAAAGGGATTTGCTGTTTTTGCGACTTGATCTATTGCAAGGCTGCCTATCAACTTCTCAGTTTCAATCCCTCAAAGGGATTTGCTGTTTTTGCGACGATTTGGATCGGAGCCGCTGGGCAGAGCTAACGCTGTTTCAATCCCTCAAAGGGATTTGCTGTTTTTGCGACGTTCAAGTTTTTTGCTGATGGGGTGAGGATAGGTGTTTCAATCCCTCAAAGGGATTTGCTGTTTTTGCGACGGCGGGGGGCTGGAGGGCTTGGTGTATTTAGTTTTCGAGGTTCGGTTGCGCGGATCAGCAAGAGTATAGCGTTTGTGGGGGGAGATGTCGTGAGTGGTCAAGGTGGCTTGGGGGCTGGATTCGGGATGTAGCAAGGGTTTCGGGAGTTGCGCGGATGGGGTTGGGCTTATGAAGGGGACAAAGCGGCTCAGGGTAGCGGTTTTAGCTGATATTTCTGCTGGGCTGGCTCCAACACCTACCCATTCGCGCGGAGCTAGGTGATTAGGCAGCAGATTAGACCAGGAAGATCGATTCGTCTCGGGGCATTTCGCCGCCGATGCGCTCGACTTTGCCTTGGCAGCAGGCGCAGAGAAAATAGAAGCGGATACTGTCTTGATCGGGTTTGATCAGTCTTGCGAGACGAGCACGCAGTTTGGCATATTCAGCATCGCTGAGATTGCATTCAAACAGGCTGAATTGCATCCACTGGCCGTAGGACTTGAGAACCTTATGAATTTTGGTTCGGCGCTTATCTTGCGGGATATCGTAGGACACTACCACATACATTCAGCACCCAGCCTGGCTACTTGAGCACGAGCGGTGGATACTGTTGGGTTTGCCCCAAAAGATATTTTGAAAGCAGTCTGGCCTGGATCTCAAAAGCTTCCTGGTAAGTGCATTTGCGGCCCAGGACTGGGTGCTTGAATGCCGACTGCTTCTTTTGCTCATAGAGTCGCAGGAAGGTACGGCGACCTTCGGGCGTGAGAGAGACGGCCTGACTCAGAGGCTCAGCCGTGAAGTCGGTGGGTTTGAGGAAGCGTTTGTTGAGGACGCTGAGAACTACTGCATCCACAACCAGGGGCCGGAACTCTTCCATTAAGTCGAGGGCTAGACTGGCGCGGCCATAACGTTGCACATGCAGATAGCCCAGGTAGGGATCAAACCCGACGATATTCAAAGCTCCCTGCACGTCATGGCGGAGTAGCGAGTAGCCAAAGCTGAGTAGTGAATTGACAGGATCGGTTGGGGGACGTCGGCAGCGGGTTGCGAAGTGAAAGCCTTCAACTCGAATCAATTGATTGAAGCAGCCAAAATAGGCGGCGCTACCGGTTCCTTCCAGGCCGCGCAAGGCATCAATTTCGGGTGTTTTGTCGATGGGAACAATTGCCTGTTCTAGCCGACTTAAGGCAGTTTGTAATTGAAGTTCGGGATAATCGCGCTGGGCTCGTAATAGGGCACTGCGATAGTTTTTGAGTTTGCCGCGAATGAAGCCCCGGATGATATGCACAGCTTTTTCGGGTTTGCCTGCTGCTTGCCATTGGGCTGAGCGCACAAAAATGTTCTTGGTCAGTTCGGGTTCCAAGCGGCCTAGATAACGCCCTGTGCTAGTCATAAAGCTCATGGGGATCTGGCGCTCTAGCAGTTCATTGAGAGCCGCTGGAGAAACGGTTGCTCGTCCCAAGACAACGACGCCATCGACTTTAATAAAAGGCACATCCAACAGCGATTTTCGCTCGGCTCGGACGGTGAGGCGCTCATCGGTTTTGCCGATGTAGGCGTCTTCCTGAGTGATGTAAACAGTTCCCATGTCTTCTTCCTGATCGTTCATTGGCGACCTCTGTGATCTTTTGCTGGTTGCAAGTTCAAGTTGGCGAGTTTGCCAGTGAGAGCGCTTAAGCTTCGCGGTAACGGCTCACCTTATCCACGGCTTGGGGCAAACATTGCTGATACAAACTACAGCCTTTGCAACGAGGTGTGTAAATGGCTGGGGGCATGGTGCCAGTCTCTATTAGCGCGCTCACAGCCTGAAGGGTATCGAGGGTTGTTCGCCGCAAGTCTGCGTTCATCTCTACTAGCTGGCGCTGATGGGAATGTGCGTAGTAGAGATAGCCCTGATGGATCGTTTGCCCGGTCATTTCTTCTAAGCAAAGGGCTTGAGCGCAGACTTGTAGCTCGTCGTTGTCCCATTCGCCGCGCTTGCCGCGCTTATATTCCACGGGGTAAAGCTGGCCGTTGGCTTCTTCAATCAGGTCCGATTTGCCGATTAGCCGGTAGCGGTCTGACTTGAGCCAAACCGCGCGAACTTGCCAGGTTTCTTCTCGCTGATTGCTGCTTAGGGTATGCACCCGTTCGTGCAAGGCTGTTCCTTCAATGGTGTAGGCGTTATCGGTGTATTCGCCTGCACAGAACATGCGCCAGCAGCGGTGGGGGCAGTAGGCATATTGGTTGAGGGCAGCAATGGGGATGTAGTCCTCGTTTAGGAGTTGGGCCATCGTCGCACCATGCCCATGCCCATCGGTGTTTTGCGGCCAATGCCTGCGTAGATAGCGAAGTCGGCAAGAGCGTTGATTTGTTTGATGATGGTCGGGTCAACATCGCCCAAGATTTTGTAGCTGACTTTGCCGACACAGCCGATGAATTTGCTGCGGTTGTCTTGAACGATTTCGGTGTGGATATCGAAGTAGCTGGGGAAGATGCAGGCGGCTAGGTTCTCGCTGAGCTCGATGTTGCTGTATTTGCGCCAGCGCATCGCCAAGCTGTTGAAGACGGCTTCGGCGCTGGGCAGGGCGGAGTCGTGTTCGCGCTGGCGAAAGGTGGTGGGGGTGTGGAAGTGCAGGCTGATGTTGCGCTCTTGGTCGGAGGCTTGCTCGTAGAGCTGGGTGTAGGGGGCGTAGTTGGCCCAGGGTTGGGTGGATTGGGGTGTACCGAGGACGCTGGTGATTTGTAGGTCGGCGGGGCCAAGGTGCCAGGGCTTGTGGGGGTTGAGGTTGAGCCACAGGCGACTCAGGTGGCCAAACAGTGGGTCGTCTAGCAGGGAAATGCGCCACCAGCAGCCGGTGCCAGGAGCGATAGTTGAACGGTGGTCCCATTGCAGGCGGCGAGGGTTGGGGGTGCGAGGGCTGGCTTGCAAGGGATTGGCTTGCAGAGGGCTAAGGGTGAAGGCTTTCTCGGCTTTCTGGGCGTGTAGGGAGTTGCCTAGGGTTTGATCCACGGAGCTGACCAGGGTTAGGAAGAGGGCGTGAAGATGGCGGCCTTCTAGAAATTGGGAAGGGATGGGGGATTGCGGGACTAAATTCAGAACTAGACTATGGGGCATTTTGTTGCTCCAAATAAACTTGAACTTGTTGGATGTATTGCGGATAGAGTTCCAAAGTTAGAAGAATAGAACGCCACACAATTCGTGAGTCGATTTCCTCGTACTGATTAACTAAGCGATTGCGTAGGCCGG
The DNA here is from genome assembly GCF_014696065.1 of Leptolyngbya sp. FACHB-261. Classification (NCBI taxonomy): domain Bacteria; kingdom Bacillati; phylum Cyanobacteriota; class Cyanophyceae; order Leptolyngbyales; family Leptolyngbyaceae; genus Leptolyngbya; species Leptolyngbya sp. FACHB-261. The sequence continues at coordinate 5,408 of NZ_JACJPL010000026.1, forward strand.
TTGAGGGAGCTAGTCTTTGGGCTAAGCCTTGGCTGAGGCTGCTATTTCGACTCACTTTGATAAAGGAGTCGAAATAATCTTCAGGGATAGGCTGGGCCAGGCTGAGTAGAAGTTGAAGGTTGATGTCGATGGCTGTTTGCACAATGAGCTGTAGCAAACGCTCAACGATTAACTGTTGCCGAAGTTGTCTAGATATGCTTGTTGATCGCTGGTCGCGTAGGATTTCAGCACGTTGAGATACCGAACCATCGCTTGCAATTTTCGGGTGATAATTGCGCGATCTAGAGAAGTCATTGTTTCAAGTTCTCCAGACCTCGACGGATGTACTCCTGCTCATAAGCTCGCAGCTTGGCTGTATCTAGATAGATGTGCCAGGCTTGGCGCTGAAAGTCGATGAATAGGTTGGGCTCGGCTTCGTACAGGACTTTCCCCTGTAGCGCTACGGCATATTTCAGTAAGGGTGAGCAGTGATTGAGGTTTACCAAGTCGATTTGGTCACTGGAAACCTGAAGGATGTGTCCTAGTTTTTCGTAGAGCCCCAGCTCTCCCCAGGGATCTGAGGTTAGTTCAGAACCATCAGCTGAGAGTATGGCTAAATCCCAATCGCTGTGCTCCCTGGCTGTTCCTTTGGCCCGTGAACCAAAAAGGATCAGCAATTTTAGGTTGGGAATTGCCTGCAAGATTTCAGCTCTGAAGAGATCTGGGTTATGCACCATGTGAGGGGTCACCCCTTAAAGCGATACTGCATTTGATTTAGGGACATATTATTTGTTTAGCCTGCAATCCAAAACTCTTCTTCATCCATTAAACGAATTTTGATCTTGTTCATCGCTGCCGTCATAATCGCGTAGATTCCAGTAAAGAGAGTATATTCCTTAGCAAAGTCATCGCATTGAACTGTAATGTTGTAAGATTCAATCCCTTGTTTGCGAAGATAGAAGATGATGCCCTGATTAGTCAACGTTGGCACAATTACACCTGCAAGCCACTCTTTCTCTAAGGCACTGAGTAGCGGTGTTGGAGCAGTCACGCCACCTTGCCTGCGTCGAATAGTACAATTTTTTAGTGCAATAAGGCGATTAAGATTGGTAGCTTTGAACTCATCTGCTGAGCCGTCGTAGCGCCATGCAAAACTGATCTCGTAAGTGGCCTGGGCACGGTTGGTAACTTCAAGGAGATCGTCTTTTTGTACAAATTCATAGTTTCTTAGTAGATGAATCGGATCGAGATCGGTTTCCTCCGCAAGATCTACCAGCAGGTTATGGGGATCTCGGATGTGAACGTTCTCGAATAAACTTGAGCGAAATTGAAAGAGAGGAGCGTAGCTACTCAGCCATTCTTCAGCGAACTCTTTCATTTCTACAGCAATATCTTCTCTGTTTGCGAGCGCTTCGTTCCAATCCCTCAGGGTTGTCTGGCCCGACGTCAAATCCTCCGCATCGTCAGGATGCTTCGCCTCTAAAAAGGACCTAAGAAAGCAATACCTAGCACTGCAGGGTTTTGTACTCCAAACTTTGGCGAGATTCCATTGTCTCTGATTAGAAGTTCTAACCGGGGCTTTTTGCAAAGCTTCAGCAAGAATCAGTGCCTGCACGCGAGAGCGATAGTGCTGCCATTCACGCCCGCCACCTAGGATAGTTCTTAAGGTCGTGAATAGCTTAAGAATCAGGCTTTCTTCCGGAAGCTTCTTAAGCGATTCCTCCAAGAAAAACAGTGGCCGCGCTGTTTCTAAAAGGGCCTCAGACTGCCAATACACATGAAGGAATGGACGTTCCAGGCACTTAATTGCTCCCAGCTTTTCCTGAAGGGCATCATGACCGCCCGTTGTGTCTAGCGAAGCTAGGTCTTGCTCCCATGCAGTTTCTTTCAGGTAAGCAATCGCCTCTGATGCAATGTTTGTCTGCTTCTTGCCAAGCACTCGACCAACTCGCCCTAACCGTTGCCAGAATGCAGCGCGGTCGCGAGCTGAGAAGATGAGCCAATCTAAGTTTTGGCGCTCAGGTTCTAGATCTCGCTTAAAGTTAAAGCCAACATCTACTGTACTAGTTGCTAGGATGATTGGCTGTTGCGCTGCCCACCTACGTTCCCCAGAGGGTGTTGAGCCTGTAATCCTGCCGTACTGTCCAGCAAGACCTCGCTTCTTAAGAAGATCTCTGAGCCGACCAATGTGATCTTTAGAGTCGAGGATGACAGCTCCGTTCTGGGCAGGGTTCTCACGGAAGCGTCTTACGACCTCATCAGCTATTTCAGCTAAGAGTTGATCCCGCTCTTGCTGGGGACGAATTTCTAAATTGACAGCAGTTTGTGAAGGAATACGCTGCTCACCAGACTCACCGTTAATTCTTTGGATGCGAACCCCTTGCTCTGCAAGCATGTTTAGGGCAGCATCACAAGCAGGTTCAGGTGTTGCTGTCAGTAAAACAACCTTCACACTCTGCTTAAAGAAGCCAAACTCATGTAGGTAGACTAAGTAGAACAGTAAGCCAACTAGTTGTTTGGCATCGTAGAGGTGAAATTCATCAAAGATGATTGTGCCAAACTGCGTCAAGAAGGAATAAGCGATGTTGCCTTGATCGAGCTTGTTGTACTGGAAGAAAGTGGCGTAATAGAAAATATCAGGGTTGGTAACCAGTAGTAAAGGACGATTTGCACCAACCTCTGGAAATATAGAAGCTGGATTGCGAATCAGGTTATAAAGCTTTTCTCCAGAACGAGCGCCTGCGCGATCGTTGGACCATTCGCGAACTTCTTTCGCTGAAACAGCTTTAACTATATGGTTTAGCCTGCCTTCACTACTTTGAATGAATTGTTCTGCTGCCTCTCTTTGCTGCTCGATCAACGCGTTGGTTGGAGCAATGTAGATCGCACTACGATGGGGCTGATGTAGCAGAGTTGTCAATCCTGCAACTGTTTTTCCAGTTCCAGTCGGTGCTAAATCAAGAATGATGTCGTGGTGCTCTGCTTTCTCAAACACCTCAATCTGGTGCTGTAAAGCCTGGGGCATGAACCCTAGCTTCTCAGGTAATGGCAGTGAGTAGGTTGCAATGCTTCTTGGCTCTAACTGGATGATGAGAGGTTCATACCCCACTTTGAACACCTCCTCCGCAGAACTGTAAATTTGCAGGGACAATAAAGTTGCCAGCTTGCCATGCCTCGGCGTGAAATCGCAGATTTTTGACAAGAGGAGTTGGCGGTATGGAAATCAGATCAAATGACAGTAGGTTGATGCCCGATGGTAAATCGGCAGTGCTGAAGTAGGCTTGGCTAGAGTACTCGGCTGCTGGCAGGTTGGTAATAGGCATCTCCTCTAGAATCTGGACTCGGACTTTACTCATGAATTTGCCGAGCCGAATGTATTCTGGGATGTCATGATTGCCAAAAACCAGAGTGTGAAATCGGTTGTTTCGCTCAATCAGACGTAACCGGCCTGTCTGAGGATAATTGCTTGGTCGAAATGTATTTGGCTTATCGCCACGTCGCACCCTTAATACATCTTCGCGAGCAGTGGCAACTCGGTTATTGGTCATCGCGTACCAGTACGCGTCGGACAAGGCATTAAACCGCTCGAATCGGAACGTCGGGCTCCCGTTTGCTGACCAAGCAGGGAGTACATAGCATTCGTGGTTTAGAGGAGTTAAATCCTCAATATAGCGGGGGCGTCCTGCTTCGGAGCTAGTCAGACGGTAGGGCGATCGCGCCCAGCCAAAGGCATATGCCAAAGCATAATTGCCGATCGCACCCTCCGTGTAATAGGTGTCTGATAGTTCTCTAGAGGCAAAGAACACAGGCTCAGCACACCATAATTCAACTAGTTTTGCTGTATTGAATCTAGGAGTTGTGGCAGACTCTGCTTTGTCTAGCAAGTTTAGTTGAGCGGGCATCTTCTAGCTCCCTGCTTCAGCAGTTTCTTTCTTCTTACCCTTACCCTTCTTCGACTCCCCAACTTGACGGAACGGCTCGTAGGATTGATCTAATCGCCTCAAAAATGCTTCTCGCTCTGCATCTGACCAATGCTGATCTACATCTGCAATCACGGCGGCTAGTTCCTCATCTGAAAGTTGCAGCGAAACTCCCCGTCGATTTGTCCAGGAGGCAATAACTGTCTTGGTTGCATCGATCAAGTCGCCGTTGTCGAGCGGATGTTCTAAGGGGGTGCCAATTGTCGTGAACTGATCATGTATAGCCTGCACTAGTTCTAAGGAACTTGGCAGTTCCGCAATGCCCCCAAAGATGCCAAGGATTTGATTCTCCATCCGACCAACACGACTAGAAACAGCTCCATAGCGACCAGTCAGCAGGATGTTGCCAGTGAGGTAGCGAAACTCATCAGCTGTGACATCCTTGAGGGTAACAACATCTAGGAAATGAACACCTGGCTTTATGTATTCACTAGTGTTCAAGGCTGTCGATGCATTACCTTTCTCATCCCGCATCGTGCCTGTCTCAAAGATCGCATTAATAGTGCGGTCACTGAGGGTATCGGTCGCTGTCAAAATGCTGAATGCATCCTCTGTCCAGATGCGACTTTTCTGAGCCCCGCCACCTCCGGCAGCAAAGCCATATAAGAAGCAATCAATACACATCTCGCAGGGTGCATTAGTATTTAGAGAGCAAGTTAGGATCTCTTCCTTCTTCTTGATGGTGTAGAGCAGATTATAAGCACGTAAGTGCTCACGACCTTTACGGCGCTCCGGCGCGACCTGTTTACGTTTGGTCATTACCAATCGCTGAACCACCTGCCTCCGCGAGTCTCCTGTTGATCCTGCTTGGACAAACTCACGACACATCGGCTCTCCGGTGCCTTCAGTCCGCAGAATCAACTCTGATAGAGAAGTTCTGAGAGTCACTAAACTGATCATGCGCCCTTTTGGAAAGTTTTCATACGTGGGCGCAAGGAAACTGTTGAGTTTTTCGATTGACATGATAATTCCTCAGTAATTAGTAAAACGACGGCATACCGAACTGCTAAGCAACAGATTCTTCTGTTTGCTTGCTGCCTTCAGCTTTTGCTCTCAGCTCTCGACGAGCTTCCTCTAGGAAAAAGAGGTAGGCTGCTTCCAAGTTTTTTTGATCACTCAAAAGCTTATCTGGTCGGCCTTGATAAACCTCTTCATATAGTTTGCGAAGCACAGCGTAGTAGCTTTTAAGCTGCTCCAGTTTAGTTAGCCCTACACCGTGTTCTCGAATGCGATCGAGACGAGTGTGATATTTCTGGACTAGGGCAGCAAACATAAATTCCAAATCCATGTAGCTCTTTTGAGAACGAACGGAGGTAACGAACTCGGTGAAGGGCTCGGATAGTGAAGTTCGCTTCTCAGCTGAGCTACCCCAAAGCCTTGATTCTGCTGCAATTTGAGTAGCCTCTTTTAAGTAGCGGGTCAGGGCAGAATTTTCATTTGGCATTAGGCTCTCCAGTAAAACGTGTAATGGTTCACGGATACGGCTCCAAATCAAGGCAAAGCTTGGGCTCTCCTGCTCTCGCAAAAGCCAACGCATTAAAACGAAGTACAGACTAAAGGGCTGCGCACAGGCTCGTGCCAGGTCATAGACACAATCATCTAGTTTGGACAAGCTGACAATGCTGATTGCTAAGTCAGTTAGACAACGAAGTCGCTTGAGAATTTCTGAGGCTTGGGCACGGTCGTAAACTCCGATTTGAGATGCCTCAAGACTGAGTAAAGGCTGTAATCCAGAGGAGATGCCTTCAATTCTACCGAAGCTCTGTACAGATGCATCAACCTGTAAACCAGAGCTAAGAATAAACGGAAAACCGAACTCCGCAGATAAAGATAGTTCAAGCGCCAATCTTAAGGACTTTAACAATGCTAGGGATGCGGTTGTCTCACCCCACATGATTGGAATTGTCACGGTAGAGTGAACAAATTCCGCACGCTTTGGTAAAGCAGCACCAACAACTTTATTAGCTTTAAATTCAATAGCTCTATCGCGATAAAGCTTCAGCTCATCGACTGTTACTGGACCACCCTCTGCATTGGTTGCCGCCGTATCCTGTAGCCAGTCGCGCCAAATTCGAAGCAACGCAGGGGCGGATCCGTTTGGTAGTGCAAGGTGGAGGTAGTAAGGAGGCTCCTTCTTAGCTGCTGGTAGATGAGCACCAACGGTCATTAGTTGATAGGCGAGGGACGCTATTGGGTCTGCCTGTCGTACAGGATCGCTGGTCATTCCACCAGGTAACCGATTGGAAAACATTTGCACTTTTGTGCCGATTGGCATTTGGTCGGAGCTTAAAGCAGCGGTTTCACTGACAGTGGCTCCTAATGAGCACCGCTGCCGAGGATTTGCTTCAATGTATGCTGCTAATTCGCTGCTACCCGCCATATTTTTAACAAAAGGACAACTGAGCGAGCGTTGTACTGCGGCAATCATCTCTTCTGAAACTTCTATCTCAGTTGATGAAGCCTCTCCTTTTCGCAGTTCTAACGAATCTTGTAAGGCTGCAATTATTCCAGCTAATTTATTGGATGATGCTTTGGCTGCAAATAGCGCTCGACCGTACAATGCATCAAATGGATCTAAAGCTGCTCTTTGCTGCTCTGACAATCCGGTGTGTGCAGCTATTTTGTCCCAGACTTGTATTGGAGACAGTTTAGGCTGAACTTCCCTGTAACTCAAATAAGCAGCCTTCATTCCCTCAGAGGTATAAAAATCCTCTGCGTTATCAACAGGAACTAAGCCGACATCTAGTGCAGCCTGTAATTCGTCTGGGCTAACGTTCTGTTTGCTCCATTTGTCAACATCGCCTTGAATTTTATCGAGCTTGAATCCTGCTTTCTTTTTCTCCAGTAACCCCAAAACGGTATTGATGACTTCTTCACGATTATGTTGTACTGCTTGGCTCGAAATCTTTATGCCGTCCTTGGTTGCTCTAACTAGCTTCTCGATGTTGCCGCCAAAAACTTGCTCAATTTTATCTTCCCATTTCGCTGCAATCTTAGTGGTTAAATCTGAATTGCTATTTGCTGGGCCTTCGACTAGAACACCGTCAGGGAATATAGCTAGAACATTATATTGATGCTGATGCAGCACCTCTTCGCAAGCACTTAGCAACAGAGCAGTAATATACCCTCGGTCTTCTGTAACTCTGATACGGTAAAGCTCACAGGGGCGGTTGAATGCGTGAATTAGCTCTTTCCGCAGCTTTTGAGTCAGTTTTTCTTCCTCAAGCTCCAAATCAAATAAATCAGCCGCTCGGAGAATCGATGCCCAGCGTTCAATATTTGGGTCTTCAGGTAAGAATCGTGTCCCATCACTGACGTTGTGACCGGAGTGCCGCTCAATCAGTTTGCGGGCTAATTCAAGATCCTCATCATTTTCAATAAGGTCGCTAACTCCAGCCCTTTCAAGCTGCTCCTGTAAGAAGCTTCGATCTCTCACGAGTGTTTTGACATTACGTTCCTTCGCTCCTTCCAGCTTATTCAAGTCATGCACTGCTGTTGCAGCCAGCAATACCGCTCTTTTTGGCTCTGGCACATTCGCTAACCGGCTGACTGTTAACGTGAACTGACATGCAGAGTCCAGATGCTCCGCTAATGTCCGACTTTCACGGACTCCAGATTGCTGATGTTTACCATGCAGCTCATAAAGCTTAGGGCGAACCCCTTGAAAGTACCGTTCTTCCAGTGATTTGGGAGTTCGTTTCAGTAACGACATTTAGAAAACTCCAGCTTTGGCATTACTCAACATTCGAGAAGTGCCCGTGACCTGTTGCAATGGTCAAATGATGCCACTCATGATGAAAGAGCGTCAAGTATAAAGTACACGTACACTTTGGATGCTGTATGGGTCGTCGGGGACAATCGATCACTCTCTCGGTCTCGGAGAGAGACAAGGCACAGTTAGAAGCCCTGGCCCAGGAGCTGGGCATGATGTGGGGGGACCGGCCAAACATCACCAAGTTGGTTGAAGCCATTGCGCGGCGGCAGCTCTTGGTTGGAAAGAACAATGATTGGTCAGAAGCCCGGATTCAGATGCTGAATCGAGTCCGTCAATTCTTGATTGATGCGGGGCAGGTCGAGGACGCGGAAGCTTTGGCTAGTCTGCTCTTGGAGCGTGGCGAACTATCAGCGCCGTTACGAAAAGAAATAGAGCACTTTCTAGAAACACCGCCATTCCCCTGGCGAACTGAGCTGGATAGCTATATCCGTCGCCAGCAGCCCTTCCGCCTGGCTTATCAGGATGCGGCGGAGCGAGCTTGGAGCTTTACGATCCGTTTTGCTCGTATTGCGGCTCGGGAGCGGCGTCAATATTTGGAATGCTGGGTAGAAGAAGTGGAGGGCGGCGAGGATATCCCGGAGCTGGTGCATAACCGCTCGCTGCGGATAGACCGGATCCCTGAGGCGGCGGTTGTACCGATCCGTGGCGAATGGCTTCCCGATCTGGCTCAGGTGAAGGTGGAAATGCACCTGTTTGCGGGTCTGGCTTTTGCTTATCGAGCGAAGCCCCAAGATGAGGTGAGCGAGTGGATTCCAGACAGGCCGGATGTGCGGCGAGTGATGCGGCCTATTACGCAGACGTTTTGGTTTGTGCGCGAGGTTCTGCCCTATGGCGGTGATTGCGAGGTCATCTCACCCGCGAGTGTACGCGACAAGGTCAAGGCAGAAATGCAGCGGATGTGTAGCCGCTATGGTCTGACTGTTTCAGAGTCAGGCGAGCCGGACGGCAACTAAAGGCTGCAGGCTAAGGAACGGCTCTTGGCTTGGATGATTTCTATTTATGCTGTCGTGAGCCAGATCGTGGATCAGTAGAAAATTTACGTAGAGAAGTGAGATTAGATCGTTTTGAAAACAGAAAAGATGGTGAGCGAGTCGAAAATTTACGTAGAAGAGTGAGATTAGATTGTCAAAATCATAGAAAAGATGATGAATGAATAGAATAAATGCCTAGAGAAGTGAGATTAGATCGTCTAAGTCATAGAAAAGATCATCTAAATCATAGAAAAGATGGTGAGCGAGTCGAAAATTTACGTAGAAGAGTGAGATTAGATCGTTTTGAAAACACAAAAGATAGTAAACGAGTCGAAGATTTACGTAGAGAAGTGAGATTAGATCGTCTAAATCATAGAAAAGATAGTGACTGAGTAGAACAAATGCCTAGAGAAGTGAGATTAGATCGTTCTGAAGATGATCTTTTTCATCCTGGGAGAGCAGAGATGCTGGCTGAGTCGAAGAAATACGTAGTAAACCTAGATTTTTCTATGAGCGAGACGGTTCATTTCAGGCTGGCAATGGAAACGTCTCTCTCAGACTGCTGAGCAGCTATCGACAAAATAGAACTGAGTGACGATGACTAGCTATCAATAGTGAGCTCTATAAAGTGAAAGGAGCGCAGAGCTGCAATCTTCTTGCACTTCTCTTGCGCTCCTATGAAATTGTTTAGGCTTGGATTTAGGGTCAGAGACCAAGACCCCAGTTCTGAACTGGCCTGCTGGCTGCTGGGGTTGCCATTGGGTTCAGCGACCTAAGCGTCAGAGGTTGGCGGGTTGTTCTTCTTTTTGCGCGTGGTGCTAGGGTACCGGCGCTTCATTTGCCCCAGGACGGTGTCCAAACCGTTGACATCGTTGCTGGTGGCGTGGCCTTTGGCATGATAGTAAACTGTGCGGGCGGCGGTGTAGGCTTCGCTGCTGGCCAGCCGGTAGGTGTCGCTAACCAGTTCTTGTAGTTGGGTGAGGGCGATCAGCAGAGGATAAAGGGCCTCCGTGAGTTCGAGATCGCGGCGCATTTCTTCGATATCGAAGGAGCGGGGTAGGGCGTTGGGGTTTTGCATGGCGATTTGCATGGCCCGCTCGATGAAGAAGCGGGTTTTGTCGCCAACTTTGGACAGGGCCTTACGTTCAGCAGGGGTGAGGTCTATTAGACACGAGAGTTTCTCGCGAACCAGGGCGAGGCCTGCCATTGCTGCCTGTTGGTCTTCGTCGGATAGGTCAGCGCTAATTTGGTTTTTAGGCATGGGAAAAGAGCACTCCTTCGGTGCAATGAGTAGAAATTGGCTTGAAGTTCAAGCTAATTTCACAGTTCCCACCTGAAGCCCAACACGAACTTCATGGAATAGGGTTGTGGGCTGGCCGGGGCAAAAAGTATGCAAACCTACTTGCTAAACTCGGTGGAGTTCTGTAATCTTTATGGCTAACCTATCCGGTCAGCACCTAGTAGGAGTGAGGTCAACACTCCTACTAGGCTAACCCCCAAGCTGATTAGACCAGCCCGGAGGCTAGTGGGCAGTTTAACACTGCTATAACTCCCTCATTCTCTTTGGCGAAAGGTGCAAGGTGGCGCGGTGGGCTAGGGCTAGCGGGGTCCAAACTCGCTATCCCGTCAAACCCAATACCTCAAGGATTGACACCAATGTGGACAACATTTGGCACCCTTGCAAAAGGGGAGCGGTTTTACTTTGCGGGTCATGTGGCAGTGAAGTTGACGAGTGGCGGAATCAACACGCCCGGTCGCTTTATGTGGGATGGCGAGTCGGATCACGATGGCTGGCAAATCTATAACGGCACACGCGTGCAAACCTGCACCTGTCCGCGAGAAATTGTAGAACCCGCTGAGGAGGTCAGGTCATAAGTTAGCGCCTTGAATGCCCAGGCCCCCTTGTGTTTCTGGCATAGGGGGGCTGGCTACAATGGCAGGACTTATGAGTTGGATGCACTGAACAAAGCTCACTCAGCGCGGATGGGTAGGTGTTTTAGCAAGGGTTTCTCTGAAAGTGCTTGAAGCTGCCATGCCACAAGGGTTTGCGGCTGGTGTAGTCCAATTGCGATTCGCGCAAGCGGTGAAGGGATTGGCAGGTCTGGGTTTGAGCCTTGCTATCTCTTCTCTCCCTAATGACTTCCAAAGCGGCAAACGCTATACTCACCTTGTCCCGCGCAACTGGACCTTGAAAACCAAATACACCAAGCTCTCCAGGCCCCCTAGTCGCAAAGAACCTAAATCCCTTTGAGGGATTGAAACGTCTACGGGACCAGCGCCACTAGCATAAGCACCCGCGTCGCAAAGAACCTAAATCCCTTTGAGGGATTGAAACGCTACGGGATTGTGGGCTGCATCACAAAAAGCCCCCGTCGCAAAGAACCTAAATCCCTTTGAGGGATTGAAACGGGACACCTCTATTTTAGGCCCGGACCTACTGCTGTCGCAAAGAACCTAAATCCCTTTGAGGGATTGAAACGCAAAAGAGCCAAGGCGATTGCGCTTAACTTGGCAGGTCGCAAAGAACCTAAATCCCTTTGAGGGATTGAAACTTGGCATTGCAATCAGCCCGCAATGAACCGGACGCGTCGCAAAGAACCTAAATCCCTTTGAGGGATTGAAACAGGTTGCGGCTGAGAGGTCCGAGGCTTGCGGCTTGGTCGCAAAGAACCTAAATCCCTTTGAGGGATTGAAACGTTAGCCATTGCTGGGAGCCGCCAAGCTCCCAACAGGTCGCAAAGAACCTAAATCCCTTTGAGGGATTGAAACTGAAAGTGATTTGTTGAATCACGATTACAGGTGGCTGTCGCAAAGAACCTAAATCCCTTTGAGGGATTGAAACATGACACCCATCTCACACTTGCCCTCTTCTACCCGAGAGTCGCAAAGAACCTAAATCCCTTTGAGGGATTGAAACGTAAAGGCTCACTCGACTACCTACCTAGCTATCCTGTCGCAAAGAACCTAAATCCCTTTGAGGGATTGAAACCTGGCAGCGACACACAACCTAGGTCAGTCGCCTGTGGTCGCAAAGAACCTAAATCCCTTTGAGGGATTGAAACAGGCGTCACCTATCGCCCTGATAAATACGACTTGATGTCGCAAAGAACCTAAATCCCTTTGAGGGATTGAAACGGGGCACCGTAGGAGGGCAGACCGCGCCGCTAATGGTCGCAAAGAACCTAAATCCCTTTGAGGGATTGAAACAGGCTGACTGCCAGCAACAGTTGACCGGCTCTGATCGTCGCAAAGAACCTAAATCCCTTTGAGGGATTGAAACCACACCCCAATCTCTTCTACTTCGAACTGCCAGGTCGCAAAGAACCTAAATCCCTTTGAGGGATTGAAACATCACTAACACAGTAGACCCTATCTGTGTCCCTGGTCGCAAAGAACCTAAATCCCTTTGAGGGATTGAAACCTTTAATGATGCTCGCGCTCGGTCCATCAACATTTGTCGCAAAGAACCTAAATCCCTTTGAGGGATTGAAACGAGGAAATCAATGCGCGACTCACTGAGGTTGGGCTTGTCGCAAAGAACCTAAATCCCTTTGAGGGATTGAAACATCGCCTGCGGAAGCTGTTTGTTTTGATGGTTCTGTCGCAAAGAACCTAAATCCCTTTGAGGGATTGAAACTGAATCAGGCTGAACACACTAGGGTGTGTAATGCGGTCGCAAAGAACCTAAATCCCTTTGAGGGATTGAAACGTAGCGCTTGCCAAAGTGTGAGGCCAGCGCTGGCAGTCGCAAAGAACCTAAATCCCTTTGAGGGATTGAAACTTGGAGCGGGCGATTGTGAACATCGCTCGCCACTACGTCGCAAAGAACCTAAATCCCTTTGAGGGATTGAAACATCGTTGGTCGTGCCAACGATCACTGAATGCCTAGGGAGTCGCAAAGAACCTAAATCCCTTTGAGGGATTGAAACCATCCATTGATAAGCCCTTTCCGAAACCTCACCCCGTCGCAAAGAACCTAAATCCCTTTGAGGGATTGAAACGCTAACTTGTGTGTGGGCATATCGGAGGGATCTGGTCGCAAAGAACCTAAATCCCTTTGAGGGATTGAAACGTGATTTGCGCTTTCAAACCTTCGAATCATTTGCTGTCGCAAAGAACCTAAATCCCTTTGAGGGATTGAAACTGCTGTTCCTGCGATTCACGCATGATTCGCTTGAGCGTCGCAAAGAACCTAAATCCCTTTGAGGGATTGAAACTTTTCTGCATGTGGCGATGCAGAGTTTGAGGAGGATGTCGCAAAGAACCTAAATCCCTTTGAGGGATTGAAACCTGACAGCGGGTGGATTGAACGCAAGCTGATGCGGTCGCAAAGAACCTAAATCCCTTTGAGGGATTGAAACATCTAAAGAACAATTCTCCCACTTGCCTTTGTAGTGTCGCAAAGAACCTAAATCCCTTTGAGGGATTGAAACTTCGTAAACTGCACGCCTAGCAGTTACATTGCGTGGAGTCGCAAAGAACCTAAATCCCTTTGAGGGATTGAAACGCGTATTTACATCGAGGTCAAACCGGAGTTTCTCAGCCGTCGCAAAGAACCTAAATCCCTTTGAGGGATTGAAACTGATAATCGCCTCCGCACCCCTCAAGGACCCCTAGGTCGCGAAGAACCTAAATCCCTTTGGGGGATTGAAACGGTATTGAGGCGATCGATAATCTCGGGCCTGTTCTGTCGCGAAGAACCTAAATCCCTTTGAGGGATTGAAACTTTACTGCGGGAAACTATCCGCCTCAGGCTCCAGCGAGTCGCGAAGAACCTAAATCCCTTTGGGGGATTGAAACTACAGCCGCTAGAATTGACGACTAACTCAGAAGTATCGCGAAGAACCTAAATCCCTTTGAGGGATTGAAACAATACCTGCCCACCCGTGAGAGGGGTACACTCCCTTGTTGCAAAGAACCTAAATCCCCCTGAGAGATTGAAACTCCAAACCCGAACCGACCGGAACCGGAGAAAATCGTCGCGAAGAGCCTAAATCCCTATGAGGGATTCAAACTCTCTAAGACTTCAGGGGGCGTCTGGTATGTACGTCGCGAAGAAGCTGAATCCCTATGAGGGATTGAAACGCTAGCCGATGGGTTCTAGGGCGCACTGGGAAGCTATCGCGACAAACCTAAATCCCTTTGAGGGATTGAAACCTGAATGTGGCGGGAAACCGCCAGAGTGACTTTAAGTCGCGAAGAACCTAAATCCCTTTGAGGGATTGAAACAGCTCTCTCACGATCCACTGGCCATCAGCACCGGCGTCGCAAAGAACCTAAATCCCTTTGAGGGATTGAAACGTCAAGCTCTACCTAGAGTCCGAGGTACATCGACGAGCAATGGCGAAGAACCTAAATCCCTTTGAGGGATTGAAACTTGATTGTTCAATTATGACCTAGATTGCTGTTGGACATCGCGAAGAACCTAAATCCCTATGAGGGATTGAAACTCCTCATATGTGAAGCAGGCTGTACCCCTACTGCTATCGCGAAGAACCTAAATCCCTTTGAGGGATTGAAACCGCGCTGATACACCTAATTGCAAACGCACCCGAGCATCGCGAAGAACCTAAATCCCTCAAAGGGATTGAAACATAACTAGCTTAAGTTGGATCAACTAGCGAAGGAAAATCGCGAAGACCCTAAATCCCTTTGAGGGATTGAAACTTGATTGTCCAATTGTGACCTAGATTGCTGTTGGACATCGCGAAGAACCTAAATCCCTTTGAGGGATTGAAACTGCACCTGGTCTTTGTTGGCTAGCTGGCGTAGGGCGTCGCAAAGAACCTAAATCCCTTTGAGGGATTGAAACATTTAAGCCTCCAATAAAAGTGTTAACTGTCCTTGTCGCAAAGAACCTAAATCCCTTTGAGGGATTGAAACGGGTCCCTCCAGGCCAACTACACCGATAAGTTGGCGTCGCGAAGAGCCTAAATCCCTTTGAGGGATTGAAACGGTGCTGCACTATTACCTGGGCTTTGCTACGCCCGAACGTCGCGAAGAACCTAAATCCCTTTGAGGGATTGAAACGGGATAACGCAGGCAGAGAAGCCAGAATCCCTGGGAGCTGGCGCGAGCAGGTCGCGAAGAAGCTGAATCCCTATGAGGGATTGAACCCAAGCATAAATTCAGGCATACTTTTAATATTTATCACGAAGAAACTGAATCCCTATGAGGGATTGAAACGTGCTGGCCCACAAGCTTCTGTTCAGCTCACAGAGGTCGCGACAAACCTAAATTCCTTTTGGGGATTAAAAGAACTCAATCAGCTTTTGCAAGTCTTAAAGAGCTTAGGAAATGCGATCGAATCAAGAGGTAAATAATTTATTTAATGGGCTTGTTTAGGGGGGCTCAATTCAGATCGATTAGAATCCCAACGAACTTGAGAGGTGTGAATGCCTGTAATTTCTAACCCTGAAATACTAGAGATCCTGATGCCTCTACGAGAATACCTTCAGCAGGAATATCAGGAACGCTTTTATCGCGCTATTCTATTTGGTTCACAGGCAAGAGGTGAAGCAACCGCAGCCTCGGATATAGACATACTGATTGTATTGCAAGACCCAGTGGATGCCAGTGAAGAACTTGAGCGTACCAGTCATTATGTTGCAGGGTTGTGTCTGCAACATAATCTCCTGATTTCCCGACTCTTCATGCCGCGCTCACGCTTCGAGGCTGAGAACTCACCGCTGCTGCGAAATATTCGCTCTGATGGAATTGTCCTATGACTCCAGAACAACAAGCCTTGCTCGATAAAGCACACCGCAGCTTGGTAGCAGCCCAGAGCCTAATTGAGCGAGGGTTTTATGACTTTGCTGTCTCCCGTGCCTACTATGCAATGTTTTATATTGCAGAAGCCCTTCTTGATCTAGAAGGGCTCTCTTTCTCAAGTCATGCTGCCGTTATCAGCGCCTTTGGGTAATATCTAGTCCGCCCTGGTAAAGTTCCCACTGAATTTCATCGTCAATTGATTGATGCCCAAGCCCAACGAACGCGCGCAGATTACGATCTAGATCCTGGTTTGTCAAAGATAGATGCTGAAAAGCTCGTTAAACAGTCCCAAACATTTTTATCAATCGCAGAACGAAATCTGGACTCTAGTTAGAAAAATAGACAACAGAATTGCGATGCTCCTAATTGAGAGTGACAGAAAAGTTATGGTTTTAGTAACAAAAAATTTCATCAGGAATTTCAAGCACAACACCAGAGCTTTTTGCAGCAGATCGAGGGCATTGAGAAAGAGTCCGATCACCGCTGGTATGCCTCATGGCATTTAGACGACACACTAAGCGGGAAGGTCAATGAAATTAACCCGGATGTGTCGGGCTAGATCTTTGAGAATACATTAACCAGAAGGCATTTGGGGCGTACTATACGTTCATCGAGATTACCGAATATTTGTGTGATCGAACGCTCAACAAGCTGATTCTCGACCGGGTGAATCAAATTTGGCAGTAGCAGTTCGATAGCATTGGCGATTTGCTGGTGAAGTTGGATGCCAACCTGTGTCGGCAGCTGCTCTATTTGAGTAACCGATTGAGTCTTCGCTCTCTTTGGGACTTTAAACCTACCAGGGCAACACTTCTCCATTGGCGTGCCAGAAAGTGCCTGTGTTCTCCAGCGTTAACTCATTAAGCCGAGTCAGCAATCCCTTCACGGACTCTTCCGGTGTAATACCACCTGTCGTAAAGTTCGTCATGCGAGTTTGAACTAAGCCAGGATGCAGAATTGCCACCGCAATCCCACGGGGTTTAAGGTCGTGAGCCAGCGACTTACCTGCCATCGACAACGCCACCTTTGACATGCGGTAGCCATAGGAACTGCCAGAGGTATTGTCAGCGATCGAACCCATGCGGCTCGTCATCAAGACAATTCTGGAACCTGCTTTAAGATTGGGTAGGAACGCATGGGTTACTCGTAAACTACCCAGAGCATTTACCTCAAACTGTTCTCGAATGCTGTCGAAGTTCAGGTCTTCCAGCGTCACACGCTTGATGATGCCCGCATTGTTAATCAGAACATCGATTGCTCTATCAGCCAAACGAGTACGTAAATCTGCTACTGAGGCATCGGAGGTAATGTCAATTCCCTCCTCAAGCTGTATCCCAAGCTGCCGCAATTCTTCAGAGGCAGTGCGACAAACTGCAATGACAGTCTCTCCCCGTGCTTGCAGTTGACGGCAGTACTCGTAGCCAATTCCCCGATTCGCACCCGTAATCAGATAAGTTGCCATGTGAATTCCAATCGCTTGATTCGAGCGGTACCTCCAGAAAACACCTACAGGCAAGCTGAAAGTGTCATCTGCTATCAGGCTACCAACTTCTTCTACTACGATTCATTGGCACCAAAACCACGAGCACTAAATCCGAATTTTTGCCATAGACAGAAGCGGAAGTTCAGTTAAAGTTGCCAGTGTAATCCCTTGACAGGAGTGCTTCTACCATGTCTGAGCGTCCCTATGATGTTGTCCTTTACGGAGCTAGCGGGTTCGTGGGCAAACAAACCGTACAGTACTTTGCGCACCATACCTCCTCTAAAGAAGTCCGTTGGGCAATCGCTGGACGAAACCGTCAAAAGTTAGAAGCCGTTCGGGATGAAGTCGGTGCAGCAGTTGATGTGCTGGTGGCTGACAGCCAAGATCAACAGGCGATTGATCAAATCGTCTCTCAAACGCGGGTGCTGCTCACCACAGCCGGACCCTTTGCTGTTTATGGCAATGCCCTTGTCGATGCCTGTGTTCGTTTCGCAACTCATTACGTGGACATTACTGGCGAAACACCCTGGGTTAAAACACTGATTGATCGCTACCATACTCGGGCAGCCGCCGATGGTACCCGCATCATTCCCTGTTGTGGCTTTGATTCGGTGCCATCCGATCTAGGCACTTATCTGGTGGTTCGTCACATGCAACAACAACTGGGCGTACCTTGCAAGAGCGTGAATGGCTGTTTTCAGGTTGTTGGTGGTCTTAACGGAGGCACACTGGCCTCTGCTTTCAATCTCTATGACTCACAGGGGCCAGTACAGATGAGTGAACCCTTTCTGCTGAATCCATCCACACCTCATGAAGCTGAAGCCGAACGCAACCGTGACCCGCAAACACCATCTTTTAATGCCGACCTCAACACTTGGGTTGCTCCCTTCTTTATGGGACCTGTAAATACCCGCATCGTGCGTCGCAGTTCTGCCCTGTATGAAGAGTGGCAGGAACCTTACGGAGCTGACTTCACTTATCAGGAGTACCTCAAGGTTGATGAACCCCTAGCATCACTGAAAGCAACCGGCATCACCGCAGGCATGGCTCTGTTTACAGGTGTTCTGCAACAACCGCAACTGCGATCGCTGCTGCAACCCATCCTGCCCCAACCTGGTAATGGACCTTCTGAGCAAACGATGAATCAGGGCTGGTTTTCCTGTGAACTGGTGGGTACTAGTGTTGATGGACGAAAAGTACGGGGATTGATTCGAGATCAAGGCGATCCTGGCAATCGAGCGACGGTCAAATTTGTTTGTGAATCTGCCTTGAGCCTAGCGCTCCAATCCGATGAGCTACCAGGTGGTCAGGCGCGGGGAGGCATTCTAACGCCAGCAACCGGGTTGGGTGACATTCTGGCAGAACGGTTACGTCAGACTGGCATGATCCTAGAGGTGCCGATAGGTTAACTCAGGTATCGGGTTGGGATAGAGTAGCTGCTTCTGATCAACGTGTGGCAAAGCAGGAACAGGCTCTTACGGAAGTAGCACTGTGAGCCAACAGGCCGGCAACTGGACCTTGAAAACCAAATACACCAAGCCTTCCAGCCGCCCACCATCGTGAAGAAGCTGAATCCCTATAAGGGACTGAACCAAGATGAGCGTTGGCGGGCAGGTGCTCAACAAGGGCAGTCGCGAAGAACCTAAATTCCTATGAGGGATTGAAACTGCCTTGGGTGCAATGACTAGGGTAAACTCACGTTTGAACGTTAATCTACGGTGGACTGCTCGATTCGCGCCCTTGTTTGAAGCCAATCAATGGCGGTCTTGACTCATCGAGTTCCTTCCTGGCGCTTATAACGTTCCTCCATCTTCTAAAACAGTTTCAAGTAAAGGAGCAAGCTCTTGATTCAATCGACCCGCTCGAACAAATTCGGCATAGGTATCAGCTTCGATTGACAGCAGTTCCTCTCGCAGTTGTTGCATCATAAAGCCACTTAGATTTGGATATTCATCTTGAAGTTGGTTAATGTCGCTCTGTAAACGAGAAAGCTCTCCTTTGACCAGAGTTTCCTGGTAGCGGTAAAACTCTGATTCAATGCCTGGACGTTGCTCAATCTGGCCCAAATGTTGCAATACTCGATTCAACGCAACCTGGTGAGCGATCAGCTCCATGTATTGCTGGCGCACAGGTTGATCTCCTAAGAGATGAAGCTGTTTCAGCAGAGGTTGAATTGTTAAACCTTGCACTAGCAGCGTAAACAGGACTGCACCAAATACCGTTGCAATAATCCCTTCTCGATCAGGGAGTGTAGCAGGAATGCTGAGTGCAAGGGCAATCGAAACTGAGCCCCGCAATCCACCCCAACCAAGAATAGTTTGTTCAGCCAGTGAGATATCAGAATGAGTAAAACGATTACTCAAAAAGCTCAGACCGTAAACAGCAATCGCCCGTGTCACAGCATTGCTCCTAACGTCACAGCAATAATGCTTAAGTTATTGCCCAAGACAACAAAATGGATCTGGTCTCCAATTAATAAGAAGACAATCGAATTGACAAAGAACGCTAAAAAGTCCCAGAACTCGGTCACAATGATGCGAGTCCGGGGATTCATGCCAATGCGAGAACCAAAGTTGCCTAAAATCAAGCCAGTGCTGACAACGCCAATTACGCCTGAGCCACCTAAGTCTTCAGTGATCAAGTAGGTTCCGTAAGCAGCAACCAAAGTAAGCGACTGTTCCACCAGTGGCAGGTCAAATCGTTGAGTTAGATAAGAAATGCCAAACCCGATCAGGCTACCGGCTCCAATCCCAATTCCAACTACTACAAAGAATTCAACTAGAATAGACTGTGCTTGAAATTGAGCCGTTCCTAATGCAAAAGACAAGAGAAAGCCGAAAGCAACAATCGCCATCCCATCATTGAATAAGCTCTCTCCCTCCATCAGAGTTGTCAGTCGCTTGTCCACTCCCAATTCTCGAAATAGCGCAACAACTGATACAGGGTCAGTTGCAGACACACTGGCTCCAATTAATAGAGCCGTAGGCAAAGAGAGACCAGCAATCTGATTGAGCCCCAAAGCAATACCTACAATGGAAACGAGCACCCCAACGATTGCAAAGAGGCAAATTGGTATAAGATCCTGCTTCAGACGTGCCCATTGCAGATTCCAGGCAGCTTCAAATACCAGCGGTGGTAGGAAGATAGAAAGGATCAACTCTGGTGAAAGATTAACGAGCCGCACGTTGAGAAAGGCTAATCCCAAACCCACAATTACCAGCAGTAGAGTGTAGGGAATTTTGCGAAACCAGCTAACGATTTGGGGCAGTGTTGCTACGCTAAGGGAAACTGAAAGCACCAAAAGAAATTGCTTTAGATTAGTCTCAATTGCGGCTTCTCCCACTGCGGACTCAATTGCCATGTCAAAATTCGAGTAAATGTCTTGGATATCATAGTCAGCCTCTCTCCAGATGACACCTATCAAAGGAGAAGACTTCAATTGGAAGATATTTTGATGAGATTAAGGTTGTGTTTGGGTTGAGAGGCATTCGCGATCGGTTTCATCGCTTGAGAAGCAAGCGGGTTGAGACAAACCACGTCCAGCAGCTACAGACAGAACTGCTGGATGAATCGATTTTGAATGCGAGTTACGTGATTTTGATTGTCGGCTCTTGTGCAATCGCCACCTTTGGCCTGATTGCCAACAGTGCAGCTGTCATCATTGGTGCGATGATTATTGCGCCCCTCATGCTGCCGATTCGGGGATTGGCGTTTGGGGCACTAGAAGGCAATGTCCTTTTATTTCGCAAAGGATTATTTTCGGTCGTTGTGGGAACTTTGCTAGCGACTGCACTGGCATGGAGTTTAGGCTTGCTAGTCGGACTTCCTAGCTTCGGCAGTGAAGTGTTGGCTCGCTCTAAACCGACATTGCTAGACTTGGGAATTGCGGTTGCCGCAGGGGGAATTAGTGGCTATGCCAAGGTTCAGCCCAAGATTTCGGGCAGTTTAGCAGGAACGGCAATCGCGGTTGCCCTGATGCCTCCAGTCTGTGTCATTGGTTTAGGTCTAGCCCAGGCAGATTGGTCACTTAGCCTGGGAGCGACGCTACTCTACCTGACCAATCTGCTGGGTATCACGCTGGCTTGTATGCTGACGTTCCTACTGGCAGGCTATACGCCGCTGCAACGAGCACGAAAAGCGTTAGGTTGGGCTATTGCTCTCACCTCCGCCCTTCTCATTCCTCTTACCATTGGCTTTGCAGAATTGGTGCGTCAGGCTCGACTGGAAAATAGCCTTCAATCTGCGCTGATCAATCGCACCATCACGTTTCAGCGTATTGAGCTGTTGAGCATCAATACCAACTGGTTGACAACCCCTCCGCAAGTGCGATTGGGTGTGAGATCGTTAGCACCTATTACGCCAAAGCAGGTGCAACTCCTAGAAACATTCGTAGAGCGAGAGATGGGACGACCCTTTACCCTCATTTTTACCGTCAGCCAGGTGGAAGAGGTGACACGGGAGGGTGCAGTGGGGCAACCTGAGCGCCAACCTCCTTCGGACTGATAATTATTAGAGTAATATAAAGTATCTCGCGTTTTGGTGCAGCGTGTATCAAAAGGGATTAGCAATATGAATGCCGAACTTCTTGCTGGAAAGCCCTGGCTTGCATTCAGCTTGCTTGGAGTGGGCTATGCACTGCTGGGATGGTATTTGGCTGCTCACCACGTTTTTTGGCTAGTCGGTACCTTGGTCGGGATAGCAACCCTTGCTATTGCCTGGAAGAGCAATCCGATGTTAGAGTTCTTAGCTTGGTTAGTCAGGCAACGAGTATTTGTCGTCATCGGTGTTAGCTTTCTCTTTAGCCTGTTTGTGGCATTGATTCCTGTTCAACCGGTATTATTAAGCCTCATCCCATTGCCGCTGATAACGCTGCTCTACGCGCTGCTAGAGATGCGGCTGGCTGGGTTCCAACAATCTGACATATTGATATGGTCAGTAATAATAACTGGATTTAGTTTAGGTCTAGGTGAAGCTATCGACCTGTTTGTTGCACCCAGCATGAGGTATTAAGGCTTTCTAGCCTTTCATGAAATCTTGGTGCAAGGTACTGAGGCGCAGCTCTGCTGCGCCTCAGGTTTAACTTGGCGGTCGATTACGCGATTCCATGTTTATGGATCAGCGTTTAGGATCGGTAGACTGATCCTTATGCCTAGGTGGCTTGCTCTTATGTTCCGGTGAGTAGTGTGGGATTGCGATCTCAAGCCCAACCGATTGATCAAGTTCTTTGCAACGATTAACGACTCACGCCACTTAACTTCCAAACAGCCTTAATCAACAGACGGCAAAAGTACAACCGCGCGAATCTCTAGGATCAGCCCTTCAATACCCAGCTCGGTGATGCCGATGGCTGTCCAAGCTGGATTCCAATCGCCAAAAAACTTCTTTTTCTCTATGTTCACTAGCGAAAAATGTTCTCGCAAGCCGACATGAAAGGTTGTGATATCAACAACATCTCGTGGGCTGGCGGGGATTGCTTTAATTATCTCTCCCAAATTAGCAAAGGCGAGCGCGATCTGCACTTGCGGATCATCAATCACGCTGCCGTCCTCTTTCACTCCAAGCTGTCCGGAGATAAAGGCAAATTTGCCAGATGCTGTCACACCGGGAACGTAATCATAGGCTTCGTAGACGGCTTTGTGATGATCGGTTTTGATCCATTGAGGCTGCATGACTTAATATTCTCATCTTCGTTGGTAAGCAGTTGAAATTCTGAGTAGAGTTGTCCGTGATGTTCCTTGAGGTTTTGAGGCATAACTCTGCACCTCAATCCGCTCCACGTGGGTTATCGATTACGAATAACCACGTTCCATCTGGCTGGCGACGGACTACCTCGGCATTTTTTCCCGTTAAGGTGACTGGATTGCCATCGGTTCTTTTGGTGATACCACTCCATGTTCCACGCGTTATGGCAAGATTTCCGTCTGAGCTTTGGAATGCCTCGATCTCTGTTGTGAAACTGACCTCGTCAAACGCAATCCATGCTTTGAGAGCCTCACGAATAGCCGCTTGACCCGTGACAGCTTCCCCAGAGTCGAGTATAAACGTGGCGTTTGGCTCGTAGAGGGCAACGACAGTTTCTAAATCCTTTCGCTGCAGCGCCTCCATCAGTAGGATGTCGCATTCTTCTGGTTTGCGTGCTGGCATATTCTTTGTCCTTTGACTTGGTAGATGTGAACTTAACAACTTATCTGAGTTAAATACACTATGTCAGACGAACAGACAGAGCGTATTCTAAGAGCTTGCGGCGTTTTTACAAGATCTTGCTATCGTCGCAAAAAGGCTTTGGGAGTGATTCCAACAAGACGCTTGAAGTGATAATTCAAGTGTCCCTGACTGGAAAATCCAACGATTTGCGCAATATCTGCGAGCGCTAAATTTGTTTTAAGTAAGTCTTTGGCACGGTCAATTCGACATTTAATTTGATATTGATGAGGGGGTAAGCCTGTAGATTGCTTGAACAAACGAGCGAAGTGATAGGGACTGAGTTTAACAATCCCAGCCAGTTCAACTAAGCTTATTTTCCGCTCTAGGTTGCCATGAATGTAATCAATGACATGATTGAGCTGCTGTTGTGACAAACTCCCTAAATAAGTCGAAGCAGCGGATTTCTGTGCCGAGTATCGGAATAAGAGGTGTGTGACCAAGGTATGAATCATAGAGTCTGCATAAAGATGACTCGCTGGATCTTCAGTTTCAAGGATTGTCTTAAGTGCTAAACCAATTTGTAAAATCAAGGGATCTATAAACAATGCTGGTTGAGGAATGAGATCAACAGAAGCATCCCAGATTTCTTCGCTAGTTTGCCTCAAAAGTTCTGGTGCTATGTAAAGTTGCAGAAATTCTGCTTCTCCATCCCAAGAAAAAGATTGGCTAAGATTGGCCAAATATAGCCCGATCCCCCCAGGAATAGCCTCTACTGTTTCAGCGTAACCATCTATGACTTGTTCTAAGCGATAGGGTTTACCTAATTTGATACAGACCTGGTGATAAGGTAAACAATGCTCAGCTACACTGGTGGCTGGTTGCAGATGGTGTACAAGTAGAATGTTATTCCAATTGGCTTTGGCACTAGAGATAGTGGGTTCACGGGGGAGCACTAGTGAAGTATTTTGAATTGATTCAGCGCTATTAGATGCTGAGGAGATTGAGTATGGCATATTCACAAGTTCCTGCGTAAGTATTCGCCTTCCTACAATTTAGATATCCGATACCTCAAGGGGGGTAGTGTAAGAGGATCAACAACCGACCCAAGTAACTCTTGATTTGAAAGTGTCAGAACTGGATACTCATCATTATTGAGGATTTTACTTCATCTTTTAAGGGGGAGCGGTTTTACTTTGCAGGTCATGTAGCGATGCTAGCCAGTGATGTCATCAATGTGCCGAATCGCTTGATGTGGGATGGCGAATTAAAAGAACGCTGGTCATTAGCAGATTGCACTGCAACGTAGAGGCTTCACAGACCGTGGGCGCACTTAGCTGACTACTTGGAGCAATGCCGAGAGCCCAAGCCTATTCTCGCAAGTTGAGTTGACTGCCTCTAGCGGATAAATGCGTGAGTTATACCAATTCTCTCAATGAGATCTATCCATCAAAAAGCCACCGCCTACGGTACCTCCCCTTGCCAAGGGGAGGTTGGGAGAGGTCAATCTGTAGCGATTAAAGTCAGTTGGTATAACACAGTTGTTTCACTGTCTTTTGTGAGGCGGTTGGCAACTGCGCAGCCAGCCGACCTTCCTTGTCTGATGTTTATTGTGTGAATCGGTTGGTCTTGAACTAACGCAGTGACTTGAACGCCGCACGGATCTCCTCAGAGAAGAGCTGTGGCTGTTCCCACGCTGCGAAGTGGCCTCCCTTGTTGGCCTCATGGAAGTAGATCAAGTTGCGATAGGCGCGCCGAGCCCACGTGTCTGGAGCTTGATATATCTCCCCTGGAAATACTGTGATCGCCACCGGGAGCGAGATCTCGGCGGTTTTCTGCGCGGCCGCATTCAAGAGGCTGGCCTTGTTCTCCCAGTACAGCCGAGCTGACGAAACTGCGCTGTTTGTCAGCCAGTACAGCGTGATGTCGTCTAGCACCTCGTCTTTCGTTGGGGACTTTTCGGAATCGCTGCCTCTGGACGTCCACTGAGCGAAACCTGGATGCCCAAGCAGCCACGCCGCCAGTCCGGTTGGCGAGTCCGTCAGACCGTACCCGACCGTCTGTGGCCGTGTGCCCATCATCACGGCGTAGGCCCGTTCCCTTTTATTAAACGTGTCGAGTGAGTCGAAGGCCGCACGTTCCTTCTTGGACAGTCCCGCTGGCGCGGGTCCGCCGCTGGCGAGCACCGTGGCCACGTCGGGCGGTATCGTCGCCGGTAAGTTGATGTGGATACCGAGTAATCCTGCTGGTGCCTGACGTGCCATTGCGCTGGTAATGGGAGAGCCCCAGTCACCGCCCTGGGCGACGTAGCGGCTGTACCCGAGGCGCTGCATCAGCTCCGCCCAGGCTCGCGCAATGTGGTCGGGGTCCCAACCAGTGCCCGTCGGCTTACCGGAGAAGCCGTAGCCAGGAATCGACGGGATGACCAAATCGAAGGCGTCCTCCGGACGACCCCCGTAGGCCGTCGGGTCGGTCAGCGGGCCGATGATCTTTAGTTGTTCAATGACCGATCCGGGCCATCCGTGCGTGACAAGCAACGGCAAAGCGTTCGGATGTTTGGAGCGGACGTGGATGAAGTGAATGTCCAGTCCGTCGATATTGGTTACGAACTGCGGTAAGGCATTCAGCTTCGCCTCAGCTTTTCGCCAGTCGTAGTCTGTTCCCCAGTAACGGACGAGTTCTTTCATCGTCGCCAGTTGCACACCCTGCGACTGGTCAGTGACAGTTTCCTTGTCCGGCCAGCGCGTCGTTGCAATGCGCCTGCGGAGATCGACGAGCGCCGCTTGCGGGACCTGGACGCGGAAGGGGCGGATGGCATTTGTGGTGGAGCGCTGCGCCGTATTCTTCTGGGTAGTTTCTTTGCCAATGGCGGCAACTGTCACTGGCGACAACGCCGCAAGAGCTGCGATTGCTACGCCCTTAAGGAGCAGGGTCCGGCGTGACAGGACGGAAGCTGCAGTTGATTTGTGCTTGGTCATCGTCTCACTCCTTCCTGCTGTAGTTCTCGGTATTAAGGGGCGTAACGGTTGAAGACAGAGTCGGGAGCTTTGGCGATCGCGTGACAGGAAAAGCAAGTGTTTGACGCTGCCAGCTCCGAGTCGACGACTGGCAGAGGATATCTGGCTAGCCCCTCCTAGACAAGGTTCCTCAAGCCGCGACTCGACTCCGCGTAAATTCAGCAGCGTGCAATTTCACGAAGTCATACATGCTCGTCGGTGTCTTGCCAGTGAGCTTGAATAGGTCGTCGGTCATGCGGTCATAGCGCCCCTGCGCGTGAAGTTCGGCCATCGTCGCGAGGTGGTTGACCAGGTGCGTTGGCACGCCAAACTCACGAAGCGCGTCAGTCCACCTGGAGAGCGGCACATCACGGTAGCGGATCGTTCGGCCGAGGGCCTCGGAAAAGACGCGCGCGTAGTGGTCCAGACCCGCCGACTCAAATCCGGTCAGATTGTAAACCTGACCAATGTGCGAAGCAGGGTCGTCGAGGATCACGGCAACGGCACGCGCCACATCAACCGCCGAGATCGGCGAGGTCTTGCTGTTACCTAGTGGCAGTGCCAGTTCGTCGTTGTCCCGGATGCCAGCAGCGGCGAGACGCAGGAAGAAGCTCTCTAAGAAGACCGTTGGCCGCACTGTGACGACCGGCAGCCCCGACCATGCCAATGCCTGTTCCGCCAACCAGTGCAGCTTATGCTGTGGGCTCGGGGTGGTTTCGGTGATGCTCATCTGCGTCACCGTCATCTGCGACATGTTCACGAAAGCCTCAATACCGTGGTGCTTCGCCACCGCAGCGGTGTTGACCGTGGCTTCGAGATAGGCCGCTGAGACCGACATGCCGAAATAGATGCGTGCAACCCCTTCAATCGCGCGGTGCATTGAGGTGAGATCGGTCAGGTCGCCCTGCACGACCTCGGCTCCAAGGCGCCGCAGAGCTTCAGCGCGTTCATCCTTCCGCCGGACCAAGGCGCGCACCTTATGCCCCTTGGCGAGCAACATTGCGGTGAGGTTGCGGCCGATACCCCCGATATCGCCTGCTGCTCCGGTCACGAGGATGGGGCTGTTATGTGCAGATTTCATGGTCATATCGCTTACCTTGTAGTTGCGTTTAGATAAATACGGTGGGACTATAGGACCTCGACGGCCCTCTCCTCTGCGACAGCCGCGCGCAAGGCATCAGCTTTCGGGTGTGCGGTGCGTTCATGGATGGGCGACGCGGGCGTCCGGTCGATCAGCAAGCTGAGCAGTTCGGGGCGGCTGTAATGACCGCGTGCGTCCATGAGCCGCTTGCGCGCGTCGATCTGGCCAAAGTCAAGCTCGGCAATCACTTCGCCTTCGCCCACTTTGAGCGGCTCGCCAATGATCTGGCCGTCGGGACTCACGATGGCGGTGAAGCAGCCCCCCGAAATCGGCCCGATCGCACAACCCGTGTCTTTCATGATCTGAGCCTGCTGATCGGCATCCAGCCACGCCGTCGCACAGACGACAAAGCAGCCAGATTCAATGGCATGCTGGCGGACGTTAATTTCCGCTTGCTCTGCGAACAACGGGCCAGCAAACGAGCCTGGATACATCGCCGAGTGGATCTGCTCACCATCGGCAATCAGCGCATACCGGGCCAAAGGATTGTTATGCTCCCAGCAAGCAAGTTGTCCGATGCGCCCAACGGCGCTGTCGATGGCACGTAGGCCCGAGCCGTCACCCTGGCCCCAGAGTATGCGCTCGTTATAAGTAGGCGTGGTCTTGCGGCGGCGCTGGATCAGCGTCCCGTCTGCGTCGAACAGAAGCTGCGTATTGTAGATCGAGCCGCCGTCGCGCTCATTGACGCCGATCGAAACGACCATGTTTGCTTGCTTGGCGGCTTCGGCAATTGCTTGGGTCTCGGCGGACGGCACCGTAACCGACTCTTCAAGCAACCGCAGATGTTCCTTGGCCAACGCGAACGGGGCTAGCACATAGGAGAAGTAGGGGTAATAGGGAATGATGGTCTCAGGGAAGGTCGCGAACTGGACGCCTTGTTGGCCCAGCTCACGGATCTTCTTGACGACCTTCTCGACGGTACCCTGCCGGCTATACAGCACGGGGCTGATCTGCACGGCGGCGGCTTTAACGAGCGGACTGGCAAGGATATTTTTAGTCTTTTGCATGGTTTTATCAGCGAAGGAACGCTGCCGACACATTTATGCAGGTTTCAAAGTGAGGCTGCGGACAGGAGGCGAGATCCAGGGCCGTCCACGGCCTCGGGCGCAGCGACCTGAACGCCGCCCTGGATTCTTGAGCAAAAATCATTGCTTCGTAAGCCTCTGCCGCTACCTACTGGCTGACGTATTAGGCGGGTGTGGCAACTCTGGCCGCAGCCTCTGGAAGAGCAGAAAAAACTTCCATGTAACGGTCAGCGGCGGCGGCGGCCTCCTCCGGACTGCTGCCCTTCTGACGCTCACTCAGATAGGGCGCGTACCAGTCCCACCAGTTGTGCTCGGCGTGCGTCTTCTCGTAGGGGTCGTGGTGCTCTGCTGTCTCGCGCAGAAGGGCCGCAAGGGTTGCAACGTCTATGTTTTGTGTTTGCTGAGAGTCCCACAGACGACCAGGCAGCCGCGTTGTGATCTCCTGCAGCAACCAGAGGTTCCCGTCCGGGTCCTCAAACGAGGCAAAGGAGAAGTAGGAACGGCCTTGCGGGTCGCGCCCGCTGACGCGTGGGTTCTCCACGGCGTTGTTGAAGGGGCCGCCAGCGTAGTGGAAAACCTCGCTGACGTTGACACCACGGGCAATCAAGTCTTGGCGGGCGGCATCGAGGTCGTCTACAGCGAGGACTAGGTTTTGCACTGGGCCAGGATCATTAGGAGTAACTCCCTTGCCGAAGATGATTGAGGCGTCCGAGTTGGGCGGCGTCACATGCACGTTGCGGTAGCCGCCCGCCGCGATGTCGATGTCGAGTCGCCAACCGAGATTCTCGTAGAATGCCTTGGTGCGCTCCACGTCGGAAACGGTGAACACTACGACTTCGAGTTTCATGTTTGGACTGTTTACGGGATTGCTGCTCATCTTGTTCTCCGTTAGATTGGTGAGCTTGCTGCCCACGATTAACTTCATTCTTCTGTGATTGCCCAATGCAAGCCACTCAAGTTCTTTGAGTAAAACTGCAAGTTAAGCTTGCTCAATTTCCAACTGGCCTGCTCATTACTTTCAAGGGTTAGATAGAGTTAGGGTCAGGCTATATTCGAAGCCATTACACGCTGGTTGTGGTCAGTGCTGGTAGCAACTGGCAGCCATGCTTCGATTTCTTGGGCCATTTTCGCGGCGTTGTTCTGGTACATCGAGACTGCGTCTTTGCCGACAGGCAAATGCAGCGGCGGACGTTCTGTATTGGCAAGTTGAAGGATCACCTGGGCAAACTTTTTCGGATCACCGGGCTGGTTGCCATGTAGTGCATCGGCCCCGATCCGCATCCGTCCTACCGTTGCCTGGTAATCGTCGATGATAGTTTTAGCGGCAGCATAGGATTCAGTGCTCAGGAAGTCGGTCGTAAAAAGACCGGGGGCTACCGTCGTAACCTGAATGCCGAGCGGGGCCAGTTCGACTGCTAACCCTTTCGAGAGACCCTCGACTGCAAACTTAGTGGATCCATACAATCCCCAGCCTGGAACCACATCGTAGCCAAACAAAGACGAGATATTAATCACCCGCCCGGACTTTTGCTGGCGTAGGTAAGGCAACACGGCACGAGTCACGTTCAGTAACCCAAACACGTTGGTGTCATATTGTTTGCGAACTTCGGCATCCGTGGCTTCTTCAATCGCAGCAATCATGCCAAACCCAGCATTATTGACTAAGACATCAATTCGACCGAAACGGGCAATGCCTTGCTTGACTGCCGCTTGTACTTGGTCTTCCTGGGTGACATCCATCTGCACAACGTACAGATCTGGGTGGTTGTGCAGGGTAGTGGCGAGTTGTTCGGGCTGACTGCGAACCGTCGCCACTACTTGGTCGCCCTCTGCTAGGGCGGCTCTGGCAATTTCTAACCCAAAGCCTCTGGAAGCTCCGGTAATGAACCATACTTTCTGCGTTTTCATCTTGTGTCCTCGTTTTAGATATTGGCTAGTTTGTTAGCTTTAACTCTTTCGGTTAGTGCATGACTGCTGCACTGATGGTGAGGCTCAAAAAAAGCGAAAAGCTTGATACTTTTGGCTCCTTTTCACCCTCAAGCGATAGATCTCCTGTTATCGTCCGGGGGCGCGAGTTTTTACTTCTTGGAGCACCCAACCATTGCCGTCTGGATCACTAAATGAGGCAAAGGAAGCATAGTCACGGCGTTTCGGATCGGGACCCGATACCCGTCCCTCGGTTCCGGCGTGGTGGAAGATCCCGCCGATGTCGTGGAACACTTCACTCACTTCGACGCCCCGCTCAACGAGTTCGGCACGGGCGGCTTCAATGTCGTAAACGATCAGGTACAGACCTTGAACTGAACCCGGCACAGCTAACGAAATTCCTTTGCCAAAGATGATCGAGGCTTCCGATCCAGGAGGAGTTAACTGCACCACCCGGAAGTCCTCACTAGTGACAAAGTCGGCATCTAGCCGCCATCCCAACGTTTTATAGAAGTCCTTAGCCCGATCGACATCGGAGACGGGCAAGACCACAACCTCGAGTTTCATGCTTTGACTGGTTACAGGATTGCTAATCATCTTGATTTTCTTTAGGTTGATGAGCTTGCTGCTCACCTCGGTTAACTTCATTCTTCAGCGATCGCCCAATGCAAACCACTCAATTTCTTTGAGCAAAAACGCAACTTAGTCGTTCTGCATTAGAGAGCAACCGCAGGAAGCGAACCAGGAGCAATTGAACCTGATATACTTCAGCCCAGATAGAATCATCTGCCTGTCAATCTGTGTTGCTGAAACTCTTTGTCAAGCCTGGATTGAAGAAACCCCCGGTACTTTGAGGGAAGATCCGCTCTGTCCCTTACACCATTGGCTGATCTATGGACTCCAAACCATCAAAGGATTCCAAGTCATTGTCATCAAGAGCTGGACAGGGTCGCTCCACTGCTGGGCGAGGGCGAGGATTTATCCTATCGCCTCAGGGATGGCAAAGATTCCAGACGGCAAAACAGCAGGCAGAAGCAGACGAAACCTGGGGCAAGCACTTCACCCAGGAAGAGCTGAGCGAGCGCACCGGTCTCTCCCTCAATACTCTCAGTCGTATCTTCAAGCGCGAACTGAGAGTTGATCGTCAGTCCCTGGAGTACCTCTTCCGGGCCTTTGGGCTGGAGTTGACCAAGACAGACCTCACCTCCCCTGCCGCATCTGAAGAGACAGAAAGCCGCTGGAGCAATCCCCAACAGGACTGGGACACGGCGGTGGATGCCTCAGCATTTTATGGACGTGAGGCAGAACTGAGGCAACTGTGGCAGTGGGTTGTCGCTGATCGCTGCCGCATCGTCGGGTTGTTGGGCATTGGTGGCATTGGCAAAAGTACAATCGCCGTCAAAGCTGCGCTTGGCATGCAAGCAGAGTTTGAGGTCGTCGTGTGGCGCTCCCTGGCTAATGCGCCACCACTGGCTGAACTCCTGTCGAGCCTGCTGAAGTTTCTCATGCCGCTCTACGGGGAAGATCCGCTCATTCCCACCACGTTGGATCAGCAGATCTCCAAACTGATGCAGTATCTGCGAGGGCGTCGGTGTTTGTTAATTCTGGATAATACTGAAACCATCTTGCGACGTGAGCCAGTGGGACAATGGCGAGCGGGCTACGAAGGTTACGGGCAGTTGCTCAGAGCCATTGGTGAAACATCTCACCTCAGTTGTTTGTTGCTCACTAGTCGAGAAAAGCCACGCGAAATAGCGCTGCTGGAAGGTGCACAGGAGCTAGTGCGAGCGCTGAGCTTGAGCGGACTGACACCTGATGATGGACGCACCATCTTTCAACAAAAAGGAGCATTTGCAGGTTCAGAAGCCGAATGGGAGACTTTGATCCACCACTACGGTGGCAATCCTCTGGCCTTGAAACTGGCGGCAGCCGCAATTCAGGATTTGTTTAACGGCAGCATTACCGAGGTATTGCCCTATCTCAGTCAGGGATTGGCTGTTTTTGAAGACATCCGCGATTTGCTAGACCGTCAGTTCGCTCGCCTCTCTGAAGCTGAGCAGAGAACACTGTCCTGGTTTGCAATTCATCGGGAGCCAGTCTCGATCGCAGATATTCGAGAGAATGTGGTTGATCATGCTGCTCAACAAAGTGTACCTAATTTAATTAATTCTCTGCTCCGGCGATCGCTAATCGAAAAAACAGAGGGGTTATTCTTCTTGCAACCTGTGGTGATGGAATACGTCACCGAGCGGTTTGTACAGCAGATTTGCATCGAATTTGAGACGCAGCAGCTTAACCTTTGGCAAACGCATCCCTTATTGCGAGTACAAGCAAAAGACTACATTCGAGAGATTCAGACGCGCCTAATTATGCAGCCTGTGATGGAACAGTTGCTGTCTTGTTTTGGCAGTGTGAAAGCGATCGAGGCACAAGCAAAGCACCTATTAAAGCAACAGGGAAAGAAACCAGGATACGTGGCAGGCAACCTGATTAACCTGCTGGTGCAGCTTCAAGTGGACTTACGCGGCTCAGATTTTTCGGGTCTCGTAGTGCAGCAAGCCGACCTGAGACAGGTCGATTTAGCTGGGGTCAATTTTCAAAATGCCACTTTTGCCAAGTCCAGCTTTTCAGAAACACTCAGTATTGCCATGTCGATCGATCTGAGCCCAGACACTCAGCTGATGGCAGTGGGTGATTCCATTGGCAACATCTATCTCTGGAACATCACTACAACCCAACTCTTAGCTACCTTTGAAGGTCATATCGGCTGGGTTTGGTCAGTTGCCTTTAGTCCCGATGGCAGAACGTTAGCCAGCAGCAGTAGCGATAGTTCTGCGCGTTTGTGGGATGTCCAGAGTGGGCGATGCTTGCAGGTGCTTACAGAACATACTGGTGGCGTTCGATCAGTGGGTTTTAGTCCCGATGGTCAGCAGTTAGCAACTGGCAGTGAAGATAAAACGGTGCGTGTTTGGAATTTGCAAGGGCAGTGTCTGCGTGTTTTGGAAGG
This sequence comes from Leptolyngbya sp. FACHB-261, assembly GCF_014696065.1. Classification (NCBI taxonomy): domain Bacteria; kingdom Bacillati; phylum Cyanobacteriota; class Cyanophyceae; order Leptolyngbyales; family Leptolyngbyaceae; genus Leptolyngbya; species Leptolyngbya sp. FACHB-261. The sequence continues at coordinate 38,603 of NZ_JACJPL010000026.1, forward strand.
ACACACCCAGAGCGTTTATTCTGTCCACTTCGCGCCGAATCAGCAAACTCTAGCCAGTAGCAGTAATGATGCAACCATTCGAATCTGGGATGTAAGCAATGGGAACTGCTTAAGTGTCTCACAAGGGCATACCAGTGGAGTTCAGTGTGTGCGCTACAGCCCTGATGGTCAACTGCTCGCTAGCGGCTGTCGGGATGGATCGATTCGACTGTGGAGCGGTGCTCTCTCTCACGATCGGCAGCCAAAAACCAGCTTCATAAATTCCAGTGCCAAGCTGTTGCAAGGACACACCGACTGGGTTTGGAACATTGCCTTTAGCCCGGATGGTCATTGGTTAGTCAGTGCCAGCCTCGACGGTACGCTACGCGTTTGGGATATTCAAGAAGGGCAACCCATCTATGTCCTTGAGGGTCATACCCACGATGTTTTTGGGCTTGCCATCAGTGCTGATGGTCAATTGTTGGTCAGTACAGGAGAAGACCAGACAGTGCGGCTATGGCATTTACAGAGCGGAAAAAACCTGAAAATGTTGCGTGGATATACGGGTGGGATTCACTCCCTGAGCCTCAGTTCAGATGACCAAATCCTTGCCAGTAGTGGTCAGAGTGAAATGATTCAGTTATGGCATTTGCAACCAGATGGCAATTTGTCATCGTATCACCCCTACAAAACGTTTCCCAGCCCAACCCGTCGGACTGCATCATTCAGCAATGTCAGTTTTAGTCCCGATGGTCAAACGCTGGCGATCAATCGACATGATGAGTCGATCGCTCTATTGAATATTCAAACTGAGCACTTCGATCGATGGACAGCGCACAACGCGGCTGTGTGGAGAGCGTTGTTCAGTCCAACGGGACAAATTTTGGCAAGCAGTAGTTATGATTGCACTGTGTGTCTGTGGGACGCACAGACGCATTCCTGTTTGCATGTGTTAAGCGGACACCAAAACGGTATTGCTGCGATTGCCTTCGACAACAGCGGTCAATGGCTGGCAAGTGGCAGTTTTGATCTCACCATTCGTCTCTGGGATGTGCAAACTGGAGAATGTTTGAGGATATCGCAGGGACATATGGGCACAATTTTTGCACTGGAATTCGATTCCAGCAGTCATCGGCTAGCAAGCGGCAGTCAGGACCAAACAGTTCGATTATGGGATAGGCAAACTGGAGAATGTCTGAAGGTTTTTCAGGGGCATACAGGAGCTGTCTGGACGGTTGCCATCAGTCCCAACGGTCGATTCCTGGCAAGCGGCGGTGATGATCAAACGATTCGAGTGTGGGATCTGCAAACGGGGCATTGCCTACACATCCTGGATGAACATAGCGCTTGGGTCCGGTCAGTCATCTTTAGCTCTAACAGTCAAATTCTATTCAGTGGAAGTGACGATCGCACTATCAAGCTGTGGGATGTGCAAACAGGGCGCTGTATTGAAACGTTAACGGTCGATCGCCTGTATGAAGGTATGAATATTCAAGGCGCAATCGGATTGACCGCGGCTCAAAAATCAACCCTTAAAGCATTAGGGGCAATTGAGCATTAATGCATTCGCCTTTGGCAGGCACATCGTGTTTAGCAACCGATTGAAGGTGTTGAGCAATCGCGCTCTTTCCTCATTCACCAGTTGGTTGGTGAGTTCGTTCAAAACAAGCTCTTGCAGTCCGCTTGTTGGCAGTTGGTCAGCTCACTCATCGTCAATCAAACTCGCGCTCTGGGGCAGGGAATGACCGTTGCAAAGAACCTAAATCCCTTTGAGGGATTGAAACAGACGCCCTCTATAATTGCCCTTTTGATAGGGCAGTTGCAAAGAACCTAAATCCTTGATGTGTCATTGGTTGCACAATATTTCGTCCTCTTTGGAATTGGTCAGGCATAAGTGAGCAGGGAAGATGGCACAAGTAGATCACTAAAGCCACTGTTGCTAATGGCCTTAGATAATCTGCTCACCCACAGCAGGTTTACTCTATGCGGTAATCTCGAAAATGACTTCAAGAATCACGGTATAGCCACCAGGAAGACTTGCAGCACCTTGGACCGAGCGGGTGTGAGAGTTTTCTGCTCCAAACAGCTGACCGAACAGATCTGAGACACTATCGGCCACCTTCGCATGTTCAGTGAACTCTGGTATGGCCAGCTGAATCACATTGAGTCGCACGGCTCGCTTTAGCCGATCAAGGCTCCCCAGTTCAGACTTCGCGACAGCTAGTGCATTCAGCCCTGCAATTCTAGCCCCCTCCTGGCCATCCTCCACGGTGCGTTCTGCGCCAAGCCGCCCAGTTAAGTAGGGTTTTCCATTCACAACTGGAACCATGCCGCTGACAAAGAGCAAGGTGCCAACTTGAACTGCTGGGATATAAGCACCGAGCGGCTGGGGGGCCGCTGGTAGCGCAATCCCCGATTGCTTCAACCGTTCTTCCAGATGTTGTTGTGACATAGCTACCTCCTCATTTCCCAGCGAAAGTGGTGCCATCCACATGCAGGATTTCTCCAGTTGTGAACTGCGTTTCAATCAGATAGAAAACTGCATCGACAATCTCCTTGACTTTACCCAAGCGTCCCATTAGAGCCAGGCTTTTCGAGAAGTCAGGAATTTCAGGCGTATTAAGTGGGGTATTAATAAAACCCGCAGAGACGCTATTGATGCGAATACCTTGTTGCGCGTACTCGACTGCACCGGCTTCGATGCCCTGGGATGTGCCCTTCACAATTGCTCTGTTTAACTGATCTGCCATGGTTATTCTTTCTTTTCAAGCACGTTAATGCTGCTCATCTTGTTCGCCGTTAAGTTGGTGAGCTTGCTGTCCACCTGGCTACACCTCATTCTTCAATGAGCGCTCAATCTAGACCACGTAAGTTCTTTGAGTGAAAACGCAACTTAAGCGTTCTGCATCAGGACGACCTACTGGTGAGGGACTGGCGGGCGCGCTTGCAGGCGCTCAGGTTGTCGTCGATGTAGCGAACTCGCCTTCGTTCGAAGACAAAGCAGTTTTGGAGTTCTTGGAGACATCACAAAGGATCTCTCATTCTGGGCCGATGGAGGTGGCAAGGTCGTTGCTGCGCTCAAGCCTTTGCCCGGCGCAATGAAAGCGTCTCGGTTCCTGCTGGCAATTCGCCGCAAGTGGCTCTCCGAAGCAACTTCTCGCTTGGTTGAGATTAATGGGCAACCCAGCATCATTTATAGCCTGAACGGATGCATTTTTAGTGCTTTGATGTTTGACATTGTGGATGGCCGCATCGACTCCATTTCCATTTACAATGCGCAATTCAGAAAAATTAATGCAAATTAGCACGATCGTTGATTGCCAAGGAATTGAAGGGAAAGATTAATGGGAGTATTCTTTGAAAACCCGTAGAAATAACTTGAGCAATTGAGCGGATTTTCTAGGACTAATTTGATAGTTCAGATCCCTAAAAAATCGCTTCGCCAAATGGCAATAGGCATAAAATCAGGATAAACAGACCAACCTTCATGGCATAGAAATATAGGAATAGCATTGCCAAGTAAAGCGTATACCCAAAAGACCTAGATCACCAAAAGCTGACAAAAGCCTACTAATCGTGTTACTTGATCTATGTTGCTAATATGAGAGGCTATTTCAACTTTGATCGTGATAAATAAAGCCTCAAAACTGTTTGCCTTGATGATTACAACCGGCTTGGTTTTAGTTCTAGCTGGCTGTGGCTCTAGTAGTACAACCTCTTCCTCAGTCCAGCAGTCTGTGACTCCTAGCACTAGTTCTCCAGAGCGGAGCAGCCTGCCAACTGCTGAAACTATTTCATCAGAAGGAATTGGCCCTGCTCGTTTGGGAATGACGTTAGGCAAGCTAAAACAAGCACTGGGAGCAGGCTCTACATTCAAGGTAGAGTCCCCCTTTATCGTAGATTTCGATGCGCTTGCAGTCATTCAGTCAGGAGAGGTGCAATATTACATTCTTTATCCGGCTGGAACCACGCTAGGTGATTCAGATGTGATTACAGCGCTACTAACCGATAATTCTCGCTACCGTACAACTCAAGGCGTAGGACCGGGAACATCCATCCAGCAAGCCGAAGCAATTTATGGAGAGGCAACCTTGTCTTACAACACCTCCAATGAGTCTAGGGAATATGTAAAATTTGCGGCTCAACCCGCTCAAGACATTTTTTTTAGGACTGCGGTTGAAGAGGGATTTGCAGGGATTTATCCTTCGCCAACTGAAGAGTACAACACAACCCAGGAGTTTCAGAACACCGCTTTAATTCGCTCAGTTGAGGTTAACTGCCCTCCTGAAAGCTGTCCTAAACCCTAGGCCGTGTTTATCTCATCATTCAGCTTGCCATTAGCCGTCAACCGCTAGGCAGCTTGAGCAAACAGCAACTGCCAACCAACGATAGCGAGGGCGATATCGGCAAGGCTGTGGCTGATGTAGCTAGGCCAGATGGAACGGTAGGCTTGATAGCTCCAGGACCATAGCGCTCCCCCAATAAACACACCTACTGACCCCAGCAAAACAACTCGCCACTCAGCATAGGCGGCCAGACCAATGATGTGATGGAGTGTGAAAGCTAGGGCGCTGAGCACAATTGCTGGGGTGCGGGGCAGGAGCGCTTCGAACTGGCGGTATACAAACCAGCGCCAGCTATATTCCTCAGCCAGGGAGTTAAACAGGGACCAATAGATAGAACTGAGCAGGTAGGTACTGGGGTTGAGCCGTCCAATTTGTTGCACCTTGGCCTGAATCTCTGCGGGGTCGAGCCAGTGAGTTCCAATCAGCCAATAGGCCGCCAGGATCGCGCCGAAGATCAGCAGCCCTGAGAGGATGCCGAAGCCAATGCCTCGACCTGATAGCTGCACTCGGGGTTTACCTTGCTCTACCCACAAGAGCCACAGGAGCGGCAGAACCAACACCCAAATTTGCCCCAGGCCAAAGACTGTCCAACCGATGGCGCCCGGCGCAAGATGCAGGTTGACGAAGGTGCCGATGCTAGTGACGGGGACAAAGAGCAACAGGGCAAGCCAGGCCTGGGGCTTGCGAGGAGGGTTAGCCATATAGTGATAGAGGAGCGGTGGGACTACCAAAAGTGAAAGGAGTGTAAGGTCTTACACTCCTATAGAGTTGTTCACGATTGGGTTTGGCGTCAGAGACCAGGAGCCAATTTCTGAACTGGCAGACTGGGCACCGGAGGTTCATAGGCCTTTGTGGTGCCGTCTGGTTCAGTCGCGAGGTGCTGCCCTACGGCGGCGATTGCCTCGTCTTACCACTGAGTGTACGCGACAAGGTCAACGCAGAAATGCAGCGGATATGTAGCCGCTATGGTCTGACTGTCACTGAGTCAGACAAGCTGAAGGGGTGACCAAAGCTTGTGAGCTTAGGAACTATTCTGGGCTGGGATGATGAGGCTGGAATGAGCTAGAGCGTGAGTGAGTAGAAAATTTACGTAGAAGAGTGAGATTAGGTTTCTGAGATGGTAATTCTCGCTGGCGTTACTTGGCGCTAGTGAATCTACTTTTCATAAGAATGAATGGCTTCTCATCTTCGCGACCGCTACCTACACTTTTTTTAGTGCTGTACGCTGACAAAAAATAGGAAGATGCATGAATCAACCCTAATCAAATCATTGCTGTAATTTCCTTCAAACCAAGGTTGCCTCCCAGTAACGTGTGGAGCGGTTGAGTAACTGAGTATTGAGCATCTCTTCCAAAGCATTCACTTGCCGAGTTACAGAAGAGACAGCCATTTGCAATTGCCGTGCCGCTTCAGAGAAGCCATCAGTTTCTACCACCTTTACAAAAGCACGCATCGCCGCAAATTGATCCATTGGCTGAGAATCCTCTTGCCATTGCAGAAAACGCAAAAGTGTTTAGCTTAATCGCCATATTATCATTGCTAATAAACGGAAGTATGGTTGAAGTGTCAGCAATTAGCTGCAACTTAAGCATAGGAAACGACCATGAATTTAATGATCGAAATCACCTCTGACTTCATTTGCCCGTGGTGTCTGGTTGTTGATGCACGGCTCAACCGAGCAATTGAACAACTCAAAACGCCGATAGAAATCAAGCGCGTCTGGCATCCGTTTGAGCTAAACCCGTCCATGCCCGAAGCAGGTATGGATCGCAAAACCTATCGCTCCAACAAGTTTGGTAGTTGGGCTTACTCTCAATCCCTAGATGCTCACACTGTAGAGGTCGCTAAGAATGACGGCATTGAATTTCGCTATGACTTGATCCAGGTCACGCCTAATACCCTCAAAGCCCATCGTCTAACTTGGTTGGCGGATCAAGCAGGAAAAGCAACCGAGATGGCTGAGCGAATTCTAAACGCTTACTTTACCGAAGGACAAAACATTGCTGAAGCTGAAACTCTCGCCAAACTTGCGGCTGAAGTTGGTCTAGACGCAGATGTAGTGACGTTTTTAACTTCAACTCAAGGGGTTGAGGAAGTAAGAGCACTAGAACAGCAGGCAGCAAGCCGAAATATTCGGGGCGTACCGTCCATCAAAATCGGCAAGGAAACAATAGTGGGTGCCCAAAGCGTAGAAGCCTTTTTGGCCGCTTTGCAAACCACAGTGCATGAACTACAGAAGTTGTAACACGGCTCACCTGAAAATCCTCAACAAAGGTTTAATGCTTATGAAAACTACAGGCAAACGTGCCATTGTAATCGGCGGCTCGCTTGGCGGCTTGTTTAGCGGGATCATGCTGCGATCGATCGGGTGGGAGGTCGATATTTACGAACGTTCCGCCCATGATCTCGACAGTCGAGGGGGAGGTATTGTCCTTCAGCCGGATGTGGTTGAAGCGTTTCAACGGGTAGGTATTGAGGCTCAGGCACTGGGAGTCGTGGCCCATGAACGCTATTACCTAAACCCAGATGGCAGCATTGCTCAACCGATGCCGCTGCGTCAAACGCTAACCTCTTGGAACTTACTGTATGTCTCCATGCGGCGACATTTCCCATCTGAACATTACCACTGCGGCAAATGCTTGAGCGACATTCAGCAAGTCGGTGAACAGGTAAGCGCTATCTTTACCGATGGAACTCGTGACACAGCTGATTTACTGATCGGCGCCGATGGACCAAACTCCACGGTGCGACAACATTTTCTACCAGATTCCCACTATCGCTACGCTGGCTATGTTGCTTATCGAGGACTGGTCAACGAAGCTGAACTAGAGCAGGAGGCTGCCGCGCTCTTTACCGAGCGCTTTGTATTTTATCAGTTCCCCAGTTCCCACATTCTCCAATATGTGATTCCTGGTGAGCACGAATCTCTAAAGCCTGGAAAACGCCGTTTCAACTGGGTCTGGTACGTCAACTATGATGAGACAACAGAATTGCCTCGCATTTTGACAGATAAGCAAGGCAAACGCCGAGATTATTCCATTCCGCCTGGACTACTAGCCTCAACAGTGGAGCAAGAAATGCGCTCCTATGCTGAGACTGTCCTGGCTCCGCCATTTCAGAAACTGGTTGCAGCTACCCAAGAACCATTTGTACAGGCAATTTTAGATATGGGAGTGCCGCAAATGGCTTTTGAACGGGTCGCATTGGTCGGTGATGCTGCTTTTATCCCCCGTCCACACACCGCCGCAAGTACAGCAAAGGCAGCAGCAAACGCGATTGCCTTGGCAGATGCATTAGTGCAACACGATCACAAAGTGACCAAAGCATTGAAAGACTGGGAGCGACCTCAACTTGCCTATGGCAAGCAACTCATAGCTGCCGGTCAGCGATTGGGTGATCGCTCTCAGTTTAGCCACGGAACTAATCGGTTTGGTGAGAAGGCGAATGTTCTTTAACCGATAGCCTAAAGTAACTGTAGGCCAACCACCTGTCAGTTTTCGATGCTATATGTAGCGGAACCAGCCTAAGTTCTTAGAGGTATTCCCCTACCCATCGCCGTTCAATTCAGGATCACCCTAGCAGTACCCCTTCTCGCTTCCAATTGCACTCAAATCCAGCTAATCCCAACATCTTGGGATGCAAAATATAAGGTCAGTCAGACAGCGATTGCCAATAAACTGTAGCCGGGGTCACAAATAGCAACCTGGTCCAATATCCCTCTCAAAAATCCTATTTGTAGGCAAACCTAGGTCTCGGCGGATACCTTAGGGTAGATCGGTGAACACACGACGAAGAGAGGCACAGTGTCACTCCGGAAAAAGACCCTACGGATCCTCGGCGTAGTGCTGCTCTCCCTGAACATCCTGGTATACGCCATCTCTTCAAACGTGCTCCTCGAAAACTCGGCTGAGTTAGAGAGGCAAAGTGTCCACCAGGACGTCGAGCGGGTCCTGGATGCCCTGGACCGTGAACTTGCCGATCTTAGTAAAGTCGCCAGAGATTGGGCCTGGTGGGATGATACCTATCAATTTATTGAAGACGGCAACCCAGAATATATTCAATCCAATATTAACGACACAACTTTTACTAGCCTAAAGCTCAATCTACTAATCCTCTTTAAATCCTCTGGTCAGCTGGCTCTCGCTGAGAGTTTTGACCTGGAGCAAAAAAAAGAAATCCCCGTACCAGCGCAGTTGCAAACGCTCCCCAACCGTGACCTGCTCCTGCAAAATGTCGACACTGAGAGTAGTCACTCCGGCATTGTTCTGTTGCCCCAAGGGCCAATTCTCATTGCCTCGGAGCCAATTTTAACGAGTAATAACCAGGGACCCAGCCGAGGCACTCTACTGATGGGGGCTTACCTGGACGCCAATAAAGTCAAACAACTGGCTGAACTCACTCACATTCCAATCAATTTGCAACCCGCTAGCTCAGCAGATATCCCAGCCGAGCTAGGACGAGAGCCAAGACAAATCCTGGTTCGCGCCCTCAACACCGATGCAATCGTGGGCTATACCCTCTTGCCGGATATCTACGGCAGGCCTGCCCTCCTGCTGCGCGTGGACATCCCACGGGCTATCTATCACCAGGCACTGAACAGTGTTTATTACCTTTTGCTTTCCCTACTAACCGTGGGGCTAGTATTAGGGACCATTATCTTATTAATCCTAGACAAATTAGTTCTGTCTCGATTAGCTCGTCTCAATACAGGCGTCAGCAAAGTTCGCGCCAGTGGTGACCTTTCACTACGAGTTCCTCTGGCGGGAGATGATGAGCTCGCGAACTTAGGCCGCACAATTAACGGCATGCTGGAAACAGTTGCCTTCTCTCAATCTGAGCTACAAACCAGCGAGAAAAAATATCGCTCAGTTGTTAATAACGTCAAAGAAGTTATTTTTCAGACCGATGCCATTGGCTTATGGACTTTTCTCAATCCAGCCTGGACAGTGATTACTGGTTTCACGCATTCAGAAAGCATCGGTACCCACTTTCTCACTTACATTGACGCCGAGGATCGCCAAACCAGCCTGGAGCTTTTTCAAGCACTAGTTGAGCGTCAGAAAACCGAGTATCAACGAGAAATACGTTTCCTTACCAAAGCGGGTAGTTCGCGCTGGATCGAAGTCTACGCTCGACTCATGCTAGATCCTGATGGTCGAGTTATGGGTACTTCTGGCACGCTGAATGACATTACAGAGCGCAGGCAAACGGCAGAAGCCTTATTGCGGGCCAGGCTAGCCGAAGCCGCCAACCAGGCACTAGAAAAAGAAATCGCTGAGCGGCAGCGGGCAGAAGCAGAACGGGCAGAACTGCTGGCGCAAGCCGAAGCTGCCAACCGACTTAAAGACGAGTTCCTCTCGATTTTGTCCCACGAAATTCGCACGCCGCTCAATGGCATTTTGGGCTGGGCTCAGTTATTGCGGCGAGGGCGGATGGAGCCAGTCAAGGCAACCCGAGCCCTAGAAACCATTGAGCGCAATGCCAAGATGCAGGCGCAACTGATTGACGACTTGCTGGATGTCTCGCGCATCATTCGCGGCAAGCTCAGCTTGGAAGTGCAGCCACTTTCCTTGGTCTCGGTTGTGGATGCTGTTCTTGAAACCCTGCACCCCGCGATTGATGCCAAGGGCATTCAAATTGAGGCCAAGCTGGACCCTGCGGCCAGTTCAGTTTTAGGCGACGCTAACCGCTTGCAGCAGGTGGTGTGGAACTTGCTCACCAATGCTGTTAAGTTCACTCCTCAGGGCGGTCAGGTTGAGGTTCGCCTAGAACGGGTCAACGGCTCCGCCCAAATCCAGGTCCAAGATACGGGTCAGGGCATTAAAGCCGAGTTTCTACCCTATGTCTTCGAGCGTTTTCGTCAGGCGGACAGCACAACCACGCGCGCGCAGGGCGGACTGGGGCTGGGATTGGCGATTGTGCGCCATCTGGTTGAACTGCATGGCGGTACGGTGCAAGCAGACAGTGCCGGTGAGGGACAGGGCGCAACTTTTACAGTAAAGTTACCCCTACGCGCCAAGGATTCGCAGGAGAGCGAGGCCAAGCAGAGCCTGCCATCGGTGTGGGCCAATGCGGTTTTCCCTGGCTTGCGGGTGCTGGTGGTCGATGATGAAACAGACGCCAGAGAGCTGCTGACCTTTGTGTTGGAGGAGGCTGGCGCTGAAGTAACCGCCGTTGACTCAACCCCTGAAGCCTTGGCCGTATTGGACCGCTGGTCACCAAGCATTCTGCTGTCTGACATTGGCATGCCGGGGGAGGATGGTTATGCGCTAATTCGACAGATCAGAAGCCGCTCAGCCGCCGCTGGGGGGCAAATTCCAGCGGCAGCCCTCACCGCATATGCCAGTGAAGAAGACCGGACACGGGTGCTAGCAGCAGGCTTCCAGTTCTACTTGACCAAGCCGATCGATCCAGTCGAACTCAAGGAAACCGTTGCGCGTCTGGCACGACAGATTTTAAGACCGCTCTAGACTGCTCTAGATTGAATCCAAACAGAATGTTGGTCCTATGAGTTCTGCTTCCTATCGTGCTTCAGGTAGGAATGATTTTTTGTTGTTTGAGGCGACCGATCAACTTCACAATCTCCTCCCCTGTGTCGAGGTTCATCTCCTGAAAACCGAAGCGGCGAGCCTTATTGACGTCGAAGAATGCGTCGTTCTCGACATTAAAGATGAAGTCACCAAACGGCCAGTTGGCGAGGTCTTTTAGAGAATTGGGCACAAGACCATACTTTTGCACCATCGCTTCCCAAACTAGGCCTTTGTCCTGCATCGCCTCGGTAAGTGAGAAGGTTTGGGGCTCAACACAGTCGATACCAAAAGCTGTGGCAACCTGTGAAAAAACTTGGCTCCAGCGAAACACATCGCCATTGGTGATGTTGAAGAGCTCGCCATAACAGGCCTCGTTCAACGCCGCCCATTCCATCGCTTTCGCCAACAGGGTTGCATCGGTGCCATTGGCAAGGATTTGGTAGGCTTTGAGGCTGGCCGGATAACGTAAGGGCACACCTAGCTCCTTGCACAGGCTAGCGTAGACGGCGATCAGGTTACCGAGATTCATCGGGTTACCGACCGCGAAGCCAAATATGATGTCCGGTCGCAGAGCCGTCCAGCTCTAGGGCTTACCCTGGGCCGCGCCACGTAGGTAATCCTCCTGGTCGTAGTAGAAGTTGGGCGGGAAGTGCCGAGGGTCGGTTTCCTTGGCAGGGGTTTTGTACAGGCCGAAGTGCGCACCATAGGCTTTGCCGCCCTGAATGAAGGTGATATGGCGGAAGCCACTCGCTACCTTTTCTACAGCCTCAACAATGTTGCGCAACATGCCGACGTTGTATTTGGACAGATCGGCGGAAGTCTTATGTTCCTGATAGGCCGCGTAGAAGATGTGCGTGACGTCCTTTAGCCAGTCCTGCTGCTTGGCAATGGCATCCGGATTGAGCAAATCAATGGACTGAAACTCTGCCTGGGTTTCGAAGTCAGGCGCACGCCGCGATATCGCCTTGACTTGCCACTTGACTTGCTGAGTGTCTTTGCCTTCGACGTAGTGGATCAAATTGCGCCCAATAATGCCCTGTCTACCTAATACCAGTGCCATATGCTTCGCCGTCATGTATTTGCCCCCTGATCTGGATCGCTCCGGCTAATGTAAATGTTGGTAGTCGCTAATTCAAGGCTAATAAAAAACTTTCATCAGCTCATACCGTCTAAGTTTTAGATTTTGGATGTAAAAACCTACGGGGGATTACACTCAGGTTCTGAATCTATTGCCAATAAATTGTAATTTATAAATCCAGATAAAATTCTAATCAAACTGGATGCTATTCCAACCCCTATATAATGCATCTGTTGTGTATTTGTTAACACCTCGTGCTCTCCCTTCTGGTGGAAGATAGGCGATTCCTCCGGAATTATGGTTGGTCTATGGTAGTTCTGTTCATGCATTGCACGGACTGCATTGGCGGTTTGGATAGTAGAGCTAAAATCCTTTTTGGTTTTTATCACTCCAATCGTGTCGGTGCCTACAAGCAATCATTTTGAAACCACTGAATGAGTTGCAGGATTAAGGAGATTATTTGGGAAATTATTGGGTATGGTACCAACAACCCTACTCCTCAAAACAACTCTAGATTTCAACTGATAGACAAGATACCTGCATCAACCAGTATTCTAAGCTGCATTTGGCTCTGAAAAAAGCTCTGAAAAAAGGCTCTGAACCGACATTGTTCACAATTTTCTCTGCCGTTGGGATGAATTTATTTTATCCAACCATTTCTAAAGTGAGAGCTTAGTTTGCGAAGCGGAGAAACCACACTCAAATTTAGTCACTCACCGACCACTCGTTCCTAATTGTTGTTCTGGAGCATTTGATTGATGAGCGCCCCCGACAATGTGTGGTCATTAGCTTTTGGTATTTATCGTGATGTGTTGCCCATCGTGCGGCAACATTTGGGCGACTGGCAAACACAGGCTCGCCAAATCCCTGATCCAGAACTGCGGCAACAAGCATTGGCAAGCATCAAGACGAAAACCTTTCATTGTGAAGGTGGCTCGATTTACGGCTTGCTGGTGAGGGAACACCGCCACAAAATTATTCGGTTCATTGTGGCTTACCAAACCATTAGTGATTACTTGGATAACTTGTGTGACCGTAGTACGTCTTGCGACCCTGACGATTTTCGAGCTCTGCATGAAGCGCTCTTGCAAGCGCTGACTCCCGGCGCAGAACCTACAAACTACTACCGCTTGCGAACTGAGCAAGAAGACGGAGGATATCTCCAAAAATTAGTCGCCACTTGTCAATCGGTACTCCAGCAACTTCCAGCTTATTCAAACATTGCGCCTGCTCTGCAAGAGCTAGCCACGCATTACTGTAATTTGCAAGTGCATAAGCATGTCACCCCTGAGGAACGGGTGCCCCGCTTAACCGCCTGGTTTGCCTCGCAGCAAGCGAGCCTGCCCGAGATGAGTTGGTATGAGTTCTCTGCCTGTGCTGGCTCCACGTTAGGCATCTTTTGTTTGGTTGCCTATGCCTGTGAAGAAACCTGTTCAGCGGACCTAGCTGAGCGTGTGAAAGCCAGTTATTTCCCCTGGGTTCAGGGACTACACATTCTGCTAGATTACTTTATCGACCAGGAAGAAGACCGCAGCAAGGGTGATCTGAATTTCTGTGCTTACTACCGCAACGATCAGGAAATGATCCAGCGGTTTGCTCACTTTATTCAGCAAGCTAATCGCGCTGTACTTTGGCTGCCTCACCTGAAGTTTCATCGCATGATTAATCATGGCTTAGTCGGGATTTATCTAGCGGATGAAAAAGTGAGCCAACAAAAGGAATTGCACAGGCTAGCTAGACGCCTAATGCAGGCGAGTGGCCTTTCCTCAGTCTTCTTTCTGGTTAACGGCTGGATCATGGCACGCTTACGTTCGCGCTCTAGCTCAGCACCTTCTGGCAGACAAACCTCTAGGGAACCCATCTTGTCAACCTAAAAGCTCAACCTAAGACCCCAACAGGAGCAGGATCATGCCCAGAATTGTTGTGCTTGGAGCAGGGCCAGCAGGCTGTTCAGCAGGCTACCACCTGGCTAAAAGCGGGCATCAAGTCACCCTTATTGATAAAGCCACCTTTCCTCGGGACAAAATCTGTGGGGACGGGATCAGTTTTGAGTCTGTCCAAGCTCTGTTTACCTTAGGAATTTACCCGCAGGATATCAAGTGTCTGGCCCAGTATGCGCCCGTTTGTGGCTTACGGCTGGGGGTTTCCAATGGCAACGAGCATATGCAGACCACTCAACTCGAAGGGTATTGCATTCCTCGATTTGAGTTGGATAACCTGCTCTACCAACATGCAGTAGAAGCAGGTTGCATTCCTCAAACCCAAACAATCACCGACCTTGCCCGTTCTCATCCAGACCTGTACCACGATTACGACCACATTATTGACGCTCGTGGGGTCTATGCCGGTGAAGCCAATGCGATTGCAATTAGAGCCTATTGGAGTGTTAAAGTAGAAGACTTTCCAGAGCCTTACTGTTCAAAAGCCCATATTTACTTTGACCCCAAGCTGGGAGTCAATGGCTATGGCTGGCTATTTCCAGTGACCGTTAAAGATGGACTGATTAAACTTAACGTTGGTGTCATCTTGTGGCTGGATGAGTACCAGAAACTGAATACAAACATCATTCGTCTGTTCGACCAATTCGTCCAGAAAAACGAGACAACTAAAGCCCTTTTGAGCAAACTGGTGAGCCAGCAGAAGCCCAGAGCTTACCCACTCACGACTGCTAAACGGGACAACAGGGTCAGTGATGGCAAGGTCCTGAAGATTGGTGATGCAGCTAACCTGACTGACCCCCTAACTGGTGAGGGCATCGCCAATGCCCTGCTAAGTGGCTTACAAGTGGCCCAAGCGATCAATATGAGCGTTATGCCAGCGGCGGCAGCAGAAAACTGGCAACGGCTTTACCAAATTCATTTTGAACCAGATTTTCAGGCTGGCTTATGGCTGAAGTCTTTGAGAAAGTCCTTTCTCGCCAATCAATTGCTGATCAGCTTGATGAAGCGCAACCATTGGGTGGCTGAACGCGTGATGTATGCCGTTGCTGGACTCATTCCCTACAGCGAGTTTGTCCCCTCATTGAGGTATTAGGAGCTTGAATATTGGCGCGGTTATACCAACTCGTTCTTTAATCGCTACCCATTGACCCCTCACAACTTCCCCCTGCCAAGGGGAGTTGCGTAGGCGGTGAGGTTCTAATGCGTGGCTCTCATTTAGAGAATTGGTACCACTGGCATAGAGGTTCTTGAAAACTCAGATTCTTAAGAGCTCGAATTCTAGCTAGACTGACCTCTATGCCCGCCAGTTTTCTCCCGCCCCAGGTCAAATATTTAAGTGAACCCACGTCGATTGCCTTGGCTGAACGCATTGAGCGTCAGCCGATCCAGACTGCCCTAAGTACACAACCGATTGCGACTGCCTATATTCGTCAGGGCAGCGGTGGCACACCGATTCTGCTTTTGCATGGCTTCGACAGCTCAGTGTTTGAGTTTCGCCGTCTCCTGCCGCTGCTAGCTGCTCAGAATGAAACTTGGGCGCTCGATCTGCTGGGCTTCGGTTTTACCGAGCGTTTGACGGGCTTACCCTTTGCCCCGCCCGCGATCAAAGCTCATCTGTATGCCTTTTGGAAAAGCCTGATTCAGCAACCCATGATCCTGGTAGGGGCATCGATGGGAGGAGCCGCTGCTATTGACTTCGCCCTCACCTTCCCGCAGCTCGTGCACAAGCTGGTTCTGATAGCCAGCGTGGGCTATAGCGGTAGCTTTCCGCTGGCGCAGTTTCTGGCGCCTCCCTTTGATTTCCTGGCCATGGAATGGTGGCGGCAGCGCAAACTGCAACCCTTGGCCTTCTACAGCACCTTTGCGCCTTGGGATATAGCCTCGCAGGAAGCACTCCGCTGTGCTGCACTGCATCTGGAGATGCCTGGCTGGTATGAAGCTTTGCTGGCCTTCACCAAGAGCGGCGGCTACAGCTTGCAACAGCAGATTACTCAGGTCCAATCGCCAACGTTGATCCTGTGGGGTGAGCAGGACGACATGTTGGGCACTAGCGATGCAGCTAAATTCAAGCGGGACATTGCCCAGAGCCAGCTAATCTGGCTCAAAGGCTGTGGTCATGTGCCCCATCTAGAACAGCCTCAGCTTACTGCCCAACATATTCTGGCGTTCCGGTAAGTGCTTGGTCGTCCCGGCTAGCCCTGTTAAGAAACAGGCATCAGTCCATTAGCTGGGACAGCAGAATGATCAGACGCCAAGTGAAAGGGTTTAGTTGAACTCTCGGATCCGATCTAGGGCTCGCTGACCACCCCACTTGCTCACGATCAAATCGTCGTACTCATCTGCGACATCTAAGACTGCTGTGACCGAGGCTTCAAATTCTTTCTTGTCATCGCCGTAGTCAACGATCGTGTCTTCAAAGAGAATGTCACCTTTCTGATCTACACCAAAAGCGCCGAAGCGCATCCTAGCGTTTTCTTGCAGCAGAAAAAGCATCAAATCTGAGGTTAATTCTGCCCCAACTGCCACAAAGGACCGACTATTAATCACCGCATCATTCTCGCCCCAGGGGTAGATCAGCACCTCTACTAAAGCTGAACCTCTAAATAGCCCTAATCCTGGCACATCTGGCCTAGCACAGGGAAATTTGCCGAACAATTGGCCCATCCAGGTAGCAACCTTATCGTAGCAAGCTCTCTGTGCTTCTGTCTCAAATTCCATTTTGTTTGTCCCGAGATCATCTCTACTGGCTCTGGGGCCTGAATAGTAATGAAGTTAACCGACTAGTGCCCAGTTTCAAAATATTTCTGGTTAACGCTGAAGCAAACCTCCTAAGTAAACGTAGCGGTTTTGTTGCCGTTAGAAAATCTGGCGAGTAAGGATAGCACGTTTTGAAATAGCTATGCTTGCAATGAATGGTGCAAGAGCATGCGCACAGGACTGATTCCTGATCCATTTCGCTCACTTGGGGAACGCATCACCACTTTTGTAAATATTTTGTTACACTATTAACATAGCTTTACACGAGGAGTCCCAACCATGCGTTACACAGACCAACAAGGGAACACCCTCAGCCTTAATCAATGTATGGCTGCCAACAGCTTCTTCATGGAAGACGAAATGTACAGCCGTGAACCCCTAGAGATGCATTTCACCTCAACAGGAGAGTTACGGGCAGGCAAGAAACCCAAGAATGCTGGTAGCGAGCTAATTGCCACAGAGAGCTAAGCTCACAAGACCAAAGCCCAACAGGCATGGCTAAGTATTTAGCCTCAAATGCAAATGCCTCAAATGTAAATATTGAGCTCGCATTGACCCTTTAGATTTTGTCCTGATTTGACATAGGAACCAATATGAATCAGCCCACCGAACTGTCTTTAGAACAACAATTCAGTCTTAAAATCTTCGCAGACCAGGTGCAGCAGATGTCCCACGAGCAAGCCCAAGAGTTTTTGCTCATGCTGCGCAAACAGATGATGATGCAGGAAACGATGTACCAGAAGTTTCTAAGGCATGAGTGGAAACTTGATGTAGATGCCTTCTCTGTGTAGAACACAGGAGCATAAAGTTTAGAGTAAGCGGCTCCCCAGAACAGGGGAACCGCTTACTTTTTTAGTAAATCGGACTGACGCTGCCAACGTCTACCCAAATCCCGCTGCACACAGCAACGGCTTCGAGATTGCCTATATTTCGGCCTTTAGGCAGAGCTTTAAGAGTAATGGGGACCTTGCGATTGAGCATAAGCCGCAGAGGTTAGCCTACCTATAGCTGAGTTTTTGCTGCACTTGCAATAATAGGCTACACCTACGCTTTAGGTATACCTAATTGATGATTAATGACTAAAGACATAACTAAAGTACAACTTATTTTTGAAGTAAACGGAGTGACTGTGCCCCAGGGTAGGGACATAGAAGCGTCACCTTCTCTAGCTAAAGGGGCGTGCCACCTATTTTTCTACTCCCTCTACAGGATGAGTTCTTGTAAAGACTAGAAGGTTAGTGTTGATACTGATGTTGTTTTGTTTCGTTCTGGTTTCGATTTAGTTCTTGCTGTTGATGCTTGGTGATGGCTCAAATAGGAGCAAAGCGACTGATCTCCAGAATTGACCTCTAGATTATTCTGTTTGTTTTCGACCAGATCTAGCTTAAAGGGTTGAAGGAGCAAAAACTTGAGCAGTTTTGCAGCTAGTTGCACTTTGGCTAAGTAACTCAATGAGCATAAGAAAAGACGCTATAGAGTCAGCCTGGAGGGCACTCGATACCTCCCTTATTTACTACAAGGGAGAGCCTATTGGCACCGTAGCCGCCTGCGATCCTGATGCGGAATCACTCAACTACGACTAGTGCTTTGTCCGTGACTTTGTCTCTTCAGGTCTAGTGTTTCTGGTGAGTGGACGGGCTGAAATTGTCCGCAATTTTCTAATCGAGACGCTGAGGTTGCAAAGCCACGAGAAGCAAGTGGACTTCTTCAGGCCAGGCCCAGGTTTGATGCCA
The DNA here is from genome assembly GCF_014696065.1 of Leptolyngbya sp. FACHB-261. Taxonomy (NCBI): domain Bacteria; kingdom Bacillati; phylum Cyanobacteriota; class Cyanophyceae; order Leptolyngbyales; family Leptolyngbyaceae; genus Leptolyngbya; species Leptolyngbya sp. FACHB-261. The sequence goes on from NZ_JACJPL010000026.1 coordinate 56,966, forward strand.
GCTAGCTTCAAAGTAGACACCAGGGATGGTGAGCAATTCCTGATAGCCGACTTTGGGGAACACGCTATCGGTAGAGTGCCTCCGGTTGACTCCTGTTTGTGGTGGATTATTCTGCTGCGAGCCTATGTGAGAGCGACTGGCGATCTTGCTTTAGCCCACCAAGAAGATTTTCAGAGGGGACTAAAGTTAATCCTTGAACTTTGTTTGGTGCATCGCTTTGCCATGTATCCAACCATGTTGGTTCCAGATGGCGCTTTCATGATTGATCGGCGCATGGGAGTCTATGGTCATCCCTTAGAAATTCAGGTGCTGTTCTATGCAGCTTTGCGTGCGGTTCGTGAGCTACTTATACCTGAGGGGGACGGCGTTCAGTACCTCAAAGTGACAACCCAACGCTTGATGGCATTAAAATATCATATCCGTAAATATTACTGGCTGAATCTCAAGCGATTGAACGAGATTTACCGCTACAAAGCCGAGGAGTTTGGCAAAGAGGTTGTCAATAAATTTAATATCTATCCAGAATCAATTCCAGACTGGTTAACCGAATGGCTACCAGAAACGGGAGGCTATTTAGCAGGTAACCTTGGGCCTTCTCAGCTCGATTTTCGCTTTTTTGCCTTAGGGAACTTGATGGCCATCCTCACTTCCTTAGTAAATGAGCAAGAGTCTCAAGGGATTATGAACTTGATTGAACAGCGCTGGTCTGACCTAGTGGGGTGTATACCGCTCAAAATTTGCTTTCCTGCCCTGGAGGGTTCGGAATGGCGAATTGTCACTGGCTCTGATCCCAAGAACCAACCGTGGTCCTACCACAATGGCGGCAACTGGCCGGTTTTGCTTTGGATGCTGGTAGCGGCGGCTCACAAAATGGGTCGGACTGACCTGGCTCACCAAGCGCTTGACCTAGCTCGCAATCGCTTACACGAAGATCAATGGCCGGAATATTACGATGGGCGACATGGTCGTTTAATAGGCAAAGAAGCTAGAAAATATCAAACCTGGACGATTGCTGGCTTCTTAGTAGCTGAAGAACTGAACGTAAACCCAGCTCACTTAGACTTAATTAGTTTTGGTGAAGACCCAGATGATCTCACCTGTGACCTATAAGGGCACGCGCTGTGAACTCTTGCAAGCTCTTGCAGCCGTTGGTCTTAGCTTTGCTTAGAGGATGCAATGGTGACGGTAGCGCAGACTGCAACGATTGTCTTGCTACCCTGACTCCGCAACCGGTATCTAGAAAAGCTCCAGCTTACTACTCAGCTCAATATATTAAGTTACGTTAAGAAGTTACTTGCCTGTGGCCAGCTCTATAGACTCCGATATTAGACATCTTTGATACAGTTTCAGTTCTTCAAATCTGCATAGAAGTTATTCTGCTGGTTCTTTAGCTCGACTTACTTATATCTCCACTGTAGATTTTTACATATCTTTATGTTAGCTTATGAGCTCAATCTACGGATCTTTGTTAGAGCAGTCTCGAATTAGGACTTCTGTATGAGAGGATCAAAGTTCAGTTAATTTGTTGAATTAAGGAGTCCTTGAATGGCGATTCCAGAAATTACTCAGACCCTTCTATCTGCCAAGCAAGCTAAGGGACTCAGCTTTGCTGATTTAGAAAAGCTACTCGGACGCGACGAAGTCTGGATTGCAGCCCTTTTCTACCGACAAGCCAGTGCCTCAGAAGATGAAGCGAGCAAACTGGTTTCAGCCCTTGGTCTTAGCCCTGAGGTTGCACAAGCCTTAACTGAATTTCCGATCAAAGGATTGGGTCCAGTCGTGCCAACTGATCCCCTGATCTATCGTTTTTATGAAATCATGCAGGTTTATGGGATGCCTCTCAAAGAGGTAATTCATGAGAAGTTTGGTGATGGCATTATGAGCGCCATTGACTTCACTTTGGATGTAGAAAAAGAAGAAGATCCCAAAGGTGACCGCGTCAAATTGATCATGTCCGGGAAGTTCTTATCCTACAAAAAATGGTAGGGATAGTTGCTAATGGCTGAATGATTGATAGCAGTTCAGTTTAAAGTTATAGGCCGGAAGATAGGAGTACATAAGGATGTGCTCCTGTTTGTTTTTAAGTCTCTTTTTGGGCCAAGAATTTTGGATCCAGAATAGCCTGGATTGTGTTCCTAATCTTGATCTTAAAATTAGGGGCCAAGACTAGTTTTTAGTTGGCCTGTTTTGACCTTAATAGACTGGCTTCGCGCAGCACATCTAGAAAGGCAAATACAGCCGGACTGTGCAAGGCATTGGCCAAAACCACGGCTTTAATCACTCGTGGTAGAGGCACCGGCAAACGGTAAGCCCGAATTTCTTTGGGTAAAGGCGCCGCTGCTAAGGATGGCATGATCGTAGCGCCTAGCCCTTGAGCGACCATCGCCAGTACTGTCGAGTCCTCTTTAACCCGGTAGGCCACGTTTAGCGATACCTGAGCTGCGGCACAGTGGTCGAGAATCCGGGGCCCCTCTGGGCAGTCGGTCATGATGAACGAGTGGGTGGCTAGGTCTTCCCAAGTGAGCTGTTTGCGTTTGGGCGCTTTTGAACTGGCGATCAGCATCATGTGCTCATCTCGCGTGATCTCCCAAGTGTCAAAGCAAGCATCAAAGCCTCCCACAGACAGCCGATAGGTCAAACCAATATCAGCCCGACCTTCGCGCAAGCTCTGCTCGATGCCTGGTTCATCCTGCTCAGTGACCGTGATTGCCACGTTAGGAAACTTGCTGCGAAACTGGGCAATGGCCGGGGGCAGAATATGCATGGCAGCACTGCGGAAGGCAGTGAGGCGAACCCGTCCTCCGTGTAACCCCTTTTCTAGAGTTGCCTGGTGAATAATTTTGCTTTGCAGATCTAGCATCTGGCGAGCATAGGGCAAAATGTGTTCACCAGCGGAGGTGAGCCGCGCGCCATAACGCCCCCGCGACAACAGCGAAACGCCCAATTCTTCTTCCAAACCCGCAATTGCGTGACTGATCGCGGACTGGGAGACATCAAGACTAAAGGCTGCTTCGGTGAAGTTACCGTGCTCTGCGACCGCGACTAATGCCTGAAGCTGGGAGATCTTCATGACTGCATTCTACCTGAAGGCTTTTCGCATCCTCAAATCGAAAGAAATCTTGCCTATGGCAGCCACTTTCGATAAATCAAATTCTAGTAAAACCAAAGCTCCCAGAATTCGCTCCGCCCATAAGCGCGTGGGGCAGACTTAGCAAAAAGTATAGAGAGCCACTGGCTAAACTCAACAGAGTTCTGTAATCTCTTTGCTAACCTATCCGGTCAGCACCTAGTAGAAGTGCGATCTTCACTCCTACTAGGCTAACCCCCAAGCTGATCACCCAGCCCGGAGGCTAGTGGGCAGTTTAACACTGCTATAACTCCCTCATTCTCTTTGGCGAAAGGTGCAAGGTGGCGCGGTGGGCCAGGGCTAGCGAGCTTCCAAACTCGCTAGCCCGTCAAACCCAATATCCCAGGATTGACACCGATGTGGACAACGTTTGGCACCCTTGCAAAAGGGGAGCGGTTTTACTTTGCGGGTCATGTGGCAGTGAAGTTGACGAGTGGCGGCATCAATACACCGGGCCGCTTTATGTGGGATGGCGAGTCAGACCATGAGGGCTGGCAGATCTACAACGGTACGCGAGTGCAAACCTGCACCTGTCCGCGAGAAACTGTAGAACCCGCTGAGGAGGTCAAGCTATAACTTAGTCTTTATTAGTCCATAACCTAGCCTTGAACTGTGCGCAGGCCACCTTCTTTAAGATTGGGGGCCATTAGATCAGTCAACGGCGAACCGGTTCACTAAGCACTGAATCTTGGGAACCCAAATACCACAAGCCGTAAGTTGTCCCCTAACAAGTCCCTAGCAAGTCCCGTGGGGCCTCCAAAGGAATTGACCTACAAGAGGAATGTATCAAGAATTACCTTGAGATGTGTTTCGAATTACACAAATCCCACAAGCATTGTCAAAATTCTGTTCAAGAATTTGCTCCAGCTTGAATTAGAGCGCATTTGCCGGAAAATCAATAACTTTTGCTAAAAATTAGCCCGCTAAGCTTGAACAACACCCTTAAATCTACCGAGAACTTAAAGGCTATGCCCCTGGCTTCTTAAAATTGCCCGTAGGAATACTGAGATAACAAACGAAAGCTGCTCTACAACTCGTATTTGTACAGGGTGAACGAACCGTTAGCTCCTCTATGCTAGTGAAGCCCATTTGTAAGCCCTATCGCTCTATTGCAACTGCCCTGTGAGTGGGTGCAAGCCCATTAGAAGAAAGAGCTTGCACCTTGAACTCTCCCAGGCAACTCACACCCAACAGCTGGCGGAAGACCGTCGACCAATGCCATTACCCTAATTGCCCTAGTTCTGGAAAAACTGCGGGGAGTGACAGCTGTGAGCTTTGCACAGAGCTTTCTCAACGACTTTTTGTGGTCGCGACAATTTGTTCCGCATGGGCACTGCTATCTGTGGAACCCAGGCTTGGTGTCGCTGCATGTTCTGGCAGATCTGCTGATTGCTCTGTCCTACTACGCAATTCCAATTGGCCTGCTCTCTTTCATTCAAAAACGGCGTGACGTACCCTTTCCGAGTATCTTCAGCCTGTTTGGTGCTTTTATTATCTGCTGCGGCACTACACACCTGCTTGCAATCTGGACCCTCTGGCAGCCCAGCTATTGGCTATCCGGAAGTGTGAAGGCGGTAACAGCCGTCGTCTCTCTCTACACAGCACTGGAATTAGTGCCTCTTATTCCTCAAGCCCTAGCTCTGCCCAACCCAACCCAGCTTGCAACTGCCAACCAAGACCTACAAAACCAAATCGCTGAGCGTAAGCGAGCTGAGGCAGACCTGGAAAGCGCAAGGCAAGACCTAGAAATGCGAGTGCAGGAGCGCACCCTGCAATTGAGCCGCATCAACGAGTCCCTGCAGGTTGAAATTACTGAGCGTAAGCGAGTAGAGCAAGCCCTACGCCAAAGTGAGGAGCGCTACCGCTCGCTGATTGAAGCCACTACTCAGATCATTTGGGATACCAATGCGGCTGGGGAGTTCGTGACTGAGCAGCCGAGTTGGAGCGCTTTTACCGGTCAAACCTATCCTGAAAGTGCAGGTTGGGGCTGGCTTGCGGCTATTCACCCAGAAGACCAACAGGATACCGCCCTGAAATGGTCAGCAGCAGTGCAACAGCGCGAACTCTATGAAGGTGAGCTTCGCCTGCAGCGACAGGATGGTGAATATCGCCATATGAATGTCAGGGCGGTCCCAGTCTTAGAGCCTGACGGCAGCGTCCGAGAGTGGGTAGGATTTCAAACTGATATCACCCCTGCTAAGCAGGTGGAGGCGGAGCGAGCCCAACTGTTAGCCCGCGAACAGCTTGCCCGAGCCGAAGCTGAAGCCGCTCGACAGCAATTGGCGGCGATCTTTGAGACCTCACCGATGGGCATTGCTCTACTAGACCAGCAGCAGCGATTTGTAGCGATTAATGAAGCACTGGCGGAGATCAATGGCATCAGTCGTGATCAACACCTGAGTCACTCAGTACCTGAGCTGTTTGCCGCTTCTGACCCTGCGATTGTTGAGCTATTTCAAATCCTTTACGCAACAGGCCAGCCGTTCATTGCGCCTGATATGCCAGCTAATGTACCTGGGCGAGAAGACCGCCGCCCAGGCTTTTACAACGTTTATTATCTGCCCAGAACAGGGCCCAATCTGGAAGTTGAGAGCGTGCTGGTTTACGTCGTCGATGTCACTGAGCGGAAACAAGCAGAAGAACAAATCAAGGCATCACTTCGCGAAAAAGAAGTGCTGCTCAAAGAAGTGCATCACCGTGTCAAGAACAACTTGCAGGTCATTTCTAGTCTGCTAAATCTTCAATCTGATCAGATTCAGGACTCACAGGCTCTTGAGGTGTTTAAGGAGAGCCAAAATCGCGTTAGATCAATGGCACTGATTCACGAGAAGCTATACCAATCCAAACATCTTGCCAGCATTGATTTCTCTGACTACATTAGGAGCCTAACTGATACCCTGCTGCGTTCCTACGGCAACAGTGCTAATCGCATTGAGCTGAGCATGAGCGCGGGCGAAGTTCTCTTAGGTATTGATACCGCCATTCCCTTAGGTTTAATCATCAGCGAGCTTGTCTCTAATGCTTTAAAGCACGCCTTTACTGAGCAAGAACCGGGTATGATTCGGGTTGGGCTTCACAATGGCAGCAACAGCGAGCTAATGTTAACGGTCAGCGATAATGGTATTGGTCTGCCGAAGGATTTTGACTGGCAAAACTCAGAATCTTTAGGCTTGAGGCTAGTCAACGATTTAGCCGAGCAGCTGGACGGCAGCATTGAGTTCTGGAACGGCAATGGCACCACCTTTAAACTCACCTTCGCTGTGCATGAGCAATGAGAGCTATGAATGGCAGAGAGTGGACACGAGGCGTGAGATGCAGACAAGAATCATGATTGTTGAGGATGAAATCATTATTGCTAGAGACATCCAAAGAAGTTTGAAAAAATTGGGTTATTCTGCTCCGGTAATCGCGGGCTCCGGCGAAAAAGCAATTGAGAAAGCGACGGAGACAAATCCCGATTTAATCTTGATGGATATCATCCTCAAAGGCGGTATGAATGGCATAGAGGCTGCTCAGCAAATTTATAGCGACCTCAACATTCCTATCGTTTACCTGACTGCCAACGCAGATGAGAATACCCTGCAACGGGCCAAGGAAACTGGTCCCTTCGGCTATATTCTCAAGCCTTTTGAGGAACGAGAATTACATACAACCATTCAAATGGCCCTAGAACGGCACAAATTAGAGAAGCAATTAAAAGAACGAGAGCAGTGGCTTGAAACTATTCTTAATAGTGTGAGCGATGCGGTCATCGTCACCGACATGGCTGGAAAAATCAAGTTTGTTAATCCGGTCGCCGAAGTGATGACCGGCTGGGGAACAGATGCTTTAGATCGAGATTTGGCAGATATCATTCATATTATTCAGGAGCAGACCCGAACTCCTGTTCAGAGCCCAAATCCAGGCGCTCTCCAGGGGTTAGCAAATTTGTATTTAGTTGCTGATCTCCTGTTGATTTCCAAGGCTGGCACCGAACTCCCCATTGATCTTAGTGCAGCACCCTTAAAAGACCACCAGGGCAACACTACGGGCACCGTGTTGGTTTTTAGAGATCTTACAGAACGCAGGCAATCTGAGGCTAGCCACTTTGCTGTGGAGCAAGCCAGACAGCTGGAAGCTCAAATGGCTGAACTGCGTCGGCTAGATCAACTGAAAGATGAATTTTTGAACACTGTTTCTCACGAACTGCGTACGCCCCTGTCCGTGATCAAAATGGCGATTCAAATGTTGGAAATTTCACTGAACCAGCGCGGGACCACCGCTGCTTCAGGACCAGAATCTGATCCCACCGCTCGCTACCTGCAAATTTTGAGAGAGCAGTGTGATCAGGAGATGCACTTGGTCAACGATCTGCTGGACTTGCAACGGCTCAATGCGGATGCTGAACCGCTAATCCCTGCAACCATTTATCTGGAAGACTGGCTGCCTGAGTTTGTGGAAACCTTTCGAGAGCGTGCCAGCAGTGATCAACAAAACTTGCAGGTCCAGATTCCGCCAGATATACCTGCCATTGTTTCTGATGCCTCTTGTCTACAGAGAGCCTTGCGTGAGTTGCTGCACAATGCTTGCAAGTACACTCCCCCGAATGGCCAAATTAACGTGGAGGTTAGCGCTGCCGCTCAGCAAGTTCAGATCCGAGTTTGCAATACTGGCCCCGAAATTCCGGCCAGTGAGCTGCCTCGCCTTTTTGACAAGTTCTATCGGGTTCCAGGTGGCGATCCGCGTGGCAAAGGCGGCACAGGTTTAGGGCTGGCTCTGGTCCAGAAGCTGGTTTTTTTCATTGGTGGCACGATTAACGTCGAAAGCAACGCGGGCGAAACCTGCTTCACGATTGAGCTACCCCTAGACAGAACTAGTTCAGACTAAAGGTATGACCTGCCTATGACTTGGCTATGACCTGCCGACCGCCCTTTTACCTCTTCGCACCTCACTAAAGTCTTTTTGCAATTCACTGAGACCGATGCCTTTAGCCCCAGATGGCCCAGTTCCAACCCACGGGCCTTCCTATGACGCCTTTGGTCAGGCCGAGTCCCACATGCTCCAGGAAATTCGGGAGCAACCCAGCGTCCTGCAAGCCTGCCTGGATACTTTTCTCCCTCTGTCGGTAGGGACTGAACCGACCTTAAAACTGGGCTTACCGGATCTGAGTTTGGACCTGGAACGGGTGCATATTCTCGCCTGTGGTAGCAGCTACCATGCCGCTCTGCTGGGGAAGCACCTGCTGGAGCAGTGGGCGGGTCTATCTGTTGAGGTGCAGTTTGCCTCCGAGCACGCCGAGAATCCCCCCCGTCCTACACCTAACACGCTGATCCTGGCCATCAGTCAGTCGGGAGAATCTAGTGATACGTTGCGCGCAGTTCAACGAGAGCAGCAACGTCGAGCTGACCAGTTTCGCCTACTCGCAATCACCAACCGAGCCGATAGCAGCTTGGCCCGTTTAGCAACCCACACCCTGCTCACTCCCGCTGGACCCGAAGTTGCAATTGCTGCTACTAAGTCCTTTACCGCTCAGTTGATGGTGCTGTATGTCTTGGCCCTGGAACTTGCCCAGCAGCGTCAACAGTCTTCCGCAACTCAAGTTGAAGCCCGTTTGAGGCAGTTGTCCAACCTGCCTGCGCAGGTTCAAACCTTGCTAACTGCCCAAGAGCAAGCGACCAAACTGTTGGCAGAACACTTGGCAACCGCTCAAGCCTGCATCTTTCTCGGACGAGGCTTACATTATCCAATTGCCCTGGAAGGGGCGCTTAAGCTACGCGAAACAGCATACCTGCAAGCGACTGGCTATCCTACGGGAGAATTTCGCCATGGCCCTATTGCATCCGTTAGCGAACAATTGCCGGTTGTGCTCCTCGCCGTTCCTGGCAGCAAAAGCTATCAGCAAACTCTGGATAACGCTCAGGAACTCAAGGCAAGAGGCGCTTATTTGATTGGTGTCACCTCTGTCGATCATCTTGATATCAAGTCTGAGCCTGTCTTCGATCACGTACTGCCCATTGCTTCAGCAAACGCAGAATTTGCGCCACTGCTGAGTGTGGTTCCTTTGCAGCTATTGGCTTATTTTGTTGCCCTGCAACGCAATTTGAATGTGGATCGGCCCAGGCACCTGACCAAAGCCATAGTTGATGAAGCTGTTGAGCAGGTTATCTAAAAGGCAAGGTAAGTTGCTAGCTGACCCTCTTAATTAGCCCTACTAATTAGCGTTAATCAGTTATTGGGCTTAGCTCCCGTCTGAATGCCTCCCTCATCGGAGAGAAGCAATCCAGGACTCAGCTCCTTAAGGTGAGGGCTGAAGTTTAAGATGCGGTGGTAATGGCGAACCAGAGCAGTGACTACGGAGTAGAGTTTCAACCCAGCTCTGGACTTGAGCAGCCCTGGATAGAGTTAGGGGTAGTTCAGACTGTTGAGTCCGATGCGCGTACCCTCTACCTCGATTGCGGTGGTCCCCGTTTGACGCTCAGTGTTCTGGCCCCCAACCTGATTCGGGTGCGCCTTGCTCCTACTGGCGAGTTCTTGCCTCGTCGCTCATGGGCAGTGACCCAGCCAGATGACACCTGGCCCCCAGTGCCCTTTGAGCTGCGTCAAACCGAAACTGCAATCGAGATTGAGACCGGGCAGATTCGGCTTGTGGTTGAGCGTAATCCCTGCCGCCTGAGTTGTTTTGATCATGCGGGCCGCCCCTTTGCTCAAGATACAAAAGGCATGGCTTGGCGCTTGGGCGCAGTGGCTGGCTGGAAGCATATTGAAGCGGAAGAGCATTTCTACGGTTTTGGCGAGCGGACTGGCCTACTCGACAAGCGGTCAGAAATCAAAACCAACTGGACCGTAGATACTTTTTTTGACCAGGGTTCGCCGGTTGATAATATGTATCACGCGATCCCATTTTTTATTGCTCTGCGCCCACATCTGGGCTATGGTCTTTTCTTTAATACAACTTTTTGGAGCCAATTTGATCTGGGTGCCAATCAGCCTGGTGTTTGGCAAATGCAAACCCAGGGACCTGAGTTGGATTACTACATTATTTATGGTCCAGAGCCTGCCCAAATCCTGCTGACCTACACCGAACTCACCGGACGGATGCCACTGCCGCCGCGTTGGGCATTGGGTTATCACCAATGTCGCTGGAGCTATCGCTCCGAGTGGGTTGTGCGCGACCTAGCCCGAGAGTTTCGCAGCCGCCGCATTCCCTGCGATGTCATTCACCTTGATATTGACTACATGCGCGGCTATCGCGTTTTTACCTGGAGTCCCCAACGCTTCGGTCAACCCGCAGACCTAATTAAGGACTTAGCCCAGGCAGGTTTTAAAACAGTCACGATTGTCGATCCTGGCGTAAAGCACGAACCAGAAGCGGGTTATACCGTTTTTGATCAGGGCGTAGAGCATAACTGCTTTGTGCGCAAACCTGACGGGCAACTTTTTCACGGTTATGTCTGGCCCGACAAATCTGTCTTCCCTGATTTTCTCAACCCAGAGGTGCGCGATTGGTGGGGCGATTGGCATAAGGAACTCACCCAATGCGGCGTCGCTGGGATTTGGAATGATATGAACGAGCCGTCAATTCAAGATCGGCCCTTTGGGGATGGCGGCAAAAAAGTCTGGTTTCCCCTCAATGCATTGCAAGGCCCCAGTGACGAGCAGGCAACCCACGCCGAAGTCCACAATTTGTATGGGCAAATGATGGCTCGGGCTGCTCGTGAAGGGCTCAATCGTCTGCGCCCCAGCGAACGCTCATTTGTGCTGACACGAGCCGGATATGCGGGCATTCAGCGCTGGTCGGCAGTGTGGATGGGCGACAACCAGTCACAGTGGGACCACTTGGAAATGTCATTGCCCATGCTCAGCAATATGGGGCTATCTGGCGTGGCTTTTGTCGGTTGCGATATTGGGGGTTTTGCTGGCAATGCAACCGCCGAAATGTTTGCTCGCTGGATGCAGGTTGGGCTGTTGTACCCTTTCATGCGTGGCCACTCAGCTATGAGCAGTGCCCAGCACGAGCCCTGGGTCTTTGGCGAAGCCGTTGAGCGCATCTGTCGCGAGTACATTGAACTGCGCTACCGGCTGCTGCCCTACATTTACACCCTTTGTTGGGAGGCCGCTACCACTGGCGCGCCGATCTTACGCCCCTTGCTTTACCATTTTCCGAATGATGTTAAGACCTACGCGCTGTATGACCAGGTGTTGCTGGGTCCCTGGTTGATGGCCGCGCCAGTCTATCGTCCCGGCGTAGAATGTCGCGCCGTTTACCTGCCTAAGGGCACCTGGACTGACTGGTGGAGTGGTGAGCGCTACGAAGGTCCAACCCACATCCTGGCTCAAGCTCCCCTGGAACGCCTGCCGCTGTATGTGCGAGCGGGGGCGATTTTACCAATGGCACCCGTGATGCAGTACACCGACGAACGCCCACTGGATGAGCTGACCCTGCGAATCTGGCCTGGAACCGCTGAGTGGACGTTCTATGAAGACGACGGACACAGCTTTGACTACCAAAACGGTGCCTACGCCACGACCACCTATCGTGTCTATACCGATGGCTCCCAAACCACTGTGGAGATTGGGGCACGGGAAGGGCAATGGACACCAGCTCAACGCGAAATTACCGTGGAATTGGTCGGTGTTGGTGAGCAGCGCTTCACCGATGACGGTACGGCTCGGCGTTTGAGTTTTTAGGTCTCTCTAAGCAGAAGCTTGGTAAGCAGGGCTGGCTGGGCAGCATCACCTTTGCGCGTGCCTGCAGAATGATGCAAACATGCGCAAAGGTGATGCTGCCCAGCTTTTTGCAGGCCATTGTTTTGCAGCCCACTGTTAAAATTTGGAACGCATAAGCTGGCTGCATTCAGGATGCTGCGCTTAGGATGTCGCTGATTAAGCTAAGTAGGTTTGGAGGGGCTGCAATGCAGACGTTTTTGGTCACTGGGGGAGCTGGTTTTATCGGTGCCAATTTCATTCTCCAAGCTAGAAGCTTGCAGTGGGCTAATGTAGTCAACCTGGATATTTTGACCTATGCCAGTAACCTGCAAACCCTGGCAGAGTTGCAAAACGACCCCGGTTATCATTTCGTCAAAGGCGATATTGGCAACTCAGAACTGATAGCTTATTTGTTAGAGCAACATCAGCCTGATGCAGTCATCAATTTCGCTGCTGAAACTCATGTGGATCGCTCGATCCTAGGTCCTGAGAGTTTCATTAGAACCAATGTTGTGGGCACATTCCAGTTGCTAGAGGCAAGCAGAGCCTATTGGCAGAAATTATCGCCATCCAAACGAGACAAATTTCGCTTCTTGCAAATCTCCACAGATGAAGTCTATGGCTCTCTCCGCTCTACTGACCCAGCCTTTCGGGAAGATACCCCCTACTCCCCCAATAGCCCCTATGCCGCCTCTAAAGCAGGGGCCGACCATCTAGTGCGGGCTTACTATCACACCTATGGCTTGCCGACTTTAACCACCAACTGCTCCAATAATTATGGCCCGCGCCAGTTTCCTGAAAAGCTGATTCCTCTGACCATTCTCAATGCGCTAGATGGCAAAGCTTTGCCCGTTTATGGAGATGGTCTAAATGTTAGAGATTGGCTCTATGTGACCGATCACTGTGAGGCGGTTTATCTTGTTTTAGAACACGGCAAGATTGGTGAAACCTACAACATTGGTGGGCGAAACGAGCAAACCAATTTGGCCGTAGTTGAGAAGATTTGTGCAAGTCTCGATAGCCTGGCTCCTCAAGCGGGTTTGCACCGTTCTAATCTGATTGCCTTTGTTAAAGATCGGCCTGGGCATGACCGGCGTTACGCGATCAACTGCGACAAAATTAGCCACGAACTGGGATGGCAACCCAAAGAAGATTTCGATAGCGGTCTACAGAAAACCGTCGACTGGTATCTCAACAACCCAGTGTGGGTAGAGCAAGTGCGTTCTGGTGCTTACCAGGATTGGATTAGCCAGAATTATGAGAACCGGAAAGGGTAAGATTGCCCTTAGCTCAGATATTTAGCTCAGATACTTAGCTCAGACATAAGATAAGAGGATTTCGGATGAAGGGAATCATTCTGGCGGGCGGCTCAGGTACAAGGCTCTATCCGTTAACCCATGTGGTTAGCAAGCAGCTGATGCCCGTTTACGATAAACCGATGATCTACTATCCTCTGTCGGTGCTGATGCTTGCGGGGATTCGGGAGATTTTGATTATCTCTACTCCCTTAGATTTGCCGCAGTTCCAACGCTTGCTGAAGGATGGCAGCCAGTGGGGATTGCAGTTCAGTTATGTTGAACAGCCGAAGCCAGAAGGCTTGGCGCAAGCTTTTATTCTAGGCAAAGACTTTATTGGGGATGAACCGGTTTGCTTGATTTTGGGTGACAACATTTTCTATGGGCATGGCTTCAGTGAGGTCTTGAGCCGAGCCACTAAATTGCAGAAAGGGGGCCTAGTCTTCGGTTATCAAGTTAAGAATCCCCAAGCTTATGGGGTGCTCGAATTTGATGAGCACGGTCAGGTGATTAGTATCCAAGAAAAGCCGAGCTCGCCCAAATCTAAATACGCGATACCGGGCATTTATTTCTATGATGCCAATGTTGCAGAAATGGCTGCGGGCTTGAAACCCTCCGCTCGCAATGAGTTAGAAATTACTGACCTGAATTTGGCTTATCTCCGCCAAGGTCAATTGCGAGTTGAACTGCTAGGACGAGGCTATGCCTGGCTTGACACAGGCACTCATGAATCTCTCCATCAAGCTGCTAACTTCATTGAAACCTTGGAGCAACGGCAGGGGTTAAAGATCGCTTGCGTCGAGGAAATAGCCTATCGTCAGGGCTACATCGACTTAGATCAGCTGTGTCGGCTAGCTGAAGCCGTTGGCAAAAGTAGCTATGGTCACTATCTGCTAGAGATCGTCAATGATGACAGCAATACCAATTCAGGGCCAGCCTATCAAACTGCATCTCATCGTTCAGGACAATCTTCTGAGAAGTTCCTAGGCTTAGGAGTGTGAATCAATGGAAATTTTAGAAACCGAAATTCCTGATGTGCTCCTGCTGCAACCCAAGGTTTATGGCGATGAACGTGGTTTTTTTTACGAGAGCTACAACGAGCGCGTCCTCCTAGAAAAAGCAGGAATCGTAGCGAAATTTGTGCAGGACAACCACTCTTGCTCGGCCCAAAACGTGTTGCGCGGTCTCCACTACCAAATTCAACAGCCGCAGGGAAAATTGGTAAGAGTGGTTGTCGGTTCTGTGTTCGATGTAGTAGTCGATTTGCGAAAAAGCTCCGCAACTTTTGGCCGACATACCTGCGTGCATCTAGTCGCTGAAGAGAAGCAACAACTTTGGATCCCGCCCGGTTTTGCTCACGGCTTTCTAGTTCTGTCGGATCGGGCTGAATTTCTGTATAAAACAACCGATTACTACGCGCCAGAACACGAGCGCTGCCTCCATTGGGACGACCCTACTCTGGCAATTGCTTGGCCGCTACAAGCGGAGCCCATCTTATCAGCCAAAGATCGCTCAGGGCGATGGCTGCAAGAGGCTGAGGTATTTGAGTGAACAGAATTTTGTTGGTTGGTGCTGACGGTCAAGTCGGTTGGGAGTTGCAGCGCACTTTGCTCACGCTGGGAGATGTGATTGCCGTGGGGCGTAACACCAGCCAGAGTGCCCTACGGGTAGACCTCGCCGCTCCAGATACGATTCAGCAAGTTGTTCGTGAGCTAAAGCCTAGTCTGATTGTTAATGCCGCTGCCTACACAGCTGTGGATAAAGCTGAACAGGAGGTTGAATTAGCTGAAAAGGTCAACGCTGTAGCGCCTGGCATTTTGGCAGAGGAGGCCAAACGCTTGGGGGCAGCAATCGTTCATTATTCGACTGATTATGTCTTTAATGGCAGCAGCGATATTCCTTATACCGAACAAGATCAACCTGACCCGCTCAACACCTATGGCAGAACTAAGCTGATAGGGGAACAGGCAATCCAAGCCGTAGGTTTGCCCCATTTGATTCTGAGAACTAGTTGGGTTTATGGCCTGCGGGGCCGTAACTTTTTGCTCACCATGCTCAAGTTGGCCCAGGAACGGGAAGAGTTGCGGATCGTTAGTGACCAGATCGGTGCACCCACCTGGAGCCGAACCATTGCTGAGGCGACTGCTCAGGTTCTGGCTAGCTCTATGCGAGATCCAGAGAGGTTTTGGGCTGAGCAGGCAGGCTTGTACCATCTAACTGCCGTGGGGCGAACCAGTTGGCATGGTTTTGCAGAAGCGATTTTTCAGTTGCAACGGCTTAAAACGCTAAACCTAAAAGCGCTAGTTGCCATTCCTTCAGAGCAGTATCCAACCCCAGCCAAGCGACCGGCTTATTCTCAATTGGACACAAGCAAGTTATCTGAAACCTTTGGTCTCAAGCTCCCTGAATGGCGGCGGGCTCTAGAGCTAGCCCTTGATATCTCCAGCAACTCTGTTGAGTAGTAACCCGCGTCTATTTGTCCATTTAGATAGCAAGTAACACTCATTGACTAGTTCAGTTCACGGCCTACAGTAGAGAGCAGGCTGATGCCACTCTCTCACGTCTCTCATTGCTGGAGGTGCCCCCTTGATCGTTGTCATCGATAACTACGACAGCTTTACCTACAACTTGGTGCAATACCTGGGCGAACTAGGCAGCGAGTTTCCAGTGGCACAGGACTGCCGCGTCTTCCGCAACGACCAGATCAGCCTAGAGGAATTGCGGGCGCTAAACCCGGAGGGGATTGTCATTTCGCCTGGACCAGGGCGGCCTGAAGATGCCGGAATTTCGCCGGAGGTCATTCGTGATTTGGGACCGCAGATCCCGTTGTTGGGCGTGTGCTTGGGCCATCAGGGCATTGGCCTGGTTTTTGGGGGGCAGATTGTCTCCGCTCCCGAACTGATGCATGGTAAGACTTCTGCGATTCAGCACACTGGGAAGGGTGTGTTTGCTGACCTGGAAAGTCCGTTCACTGCCACGCGCTATCACAGCCTAGTGATTGACCGCGAGAGTTGCCCATCCGTCTTGGAAATAACGGCCTGGACCGAGGATGGCACGATTATGGGTGTTCGACACCAGGAGTATCCCCACATTGAAGGTGTGCAGTTCCACCCGGAAAGCATTCTCACGCCCTACGGCAAGGATTTGATGCGCAATTTCCTCAAAAGCCTGAAACCCCAACCGGTGACGGTCGGGGTTTGAACTGGAAGTGGTTTCTGCTGGAAGGTTGGTTGTAGGGCAAAGGCAAGGCAGAAACTCGCTCCTGCCTTGCCTTTGCTTTCGGCTTAAACCTCAGACTTAAGTTCAGGACTATGAGTGAGCAAGGCTAGGGACGTTGCTGAGGCTGGGGGCTTGACCATGCACCATTGTGTAGGCGTATTCGATGCCTATACCGTAAGCACCCCCATGTTCCTTGGCAATTTCAATTACGGCGTCATAGGTGTCTCGACGCTAGAAGAATCACGTTGGTGAATCCTGGGCACTAATTTAAGCAGGCAGTTGCGGTCTGTCTTGTCATCTCTTGCTAAAAATGGTGCAATCTTACCAGAGTTTGTGTCCAAAGCTTTTCGGGTTGTAATTGTTTTGATTGATTGGAATCAAATAATCCAAGATAAATGATTCCAGGAGAATTAAATTTGCTTGAAAGAGTTGCTTTAGAAAACAACAAGAATCTCCTATAGATAGCAAGAAGTTTCTATACCTTCGAGTAGGGGAGCTTGTACTGTTGTCTGACGAGATCGCCGTACCTGACGAGTCTGAGAGCCACATCATGTTTACAGGCGTCTCAATGACTAAGATTTCCACTGGTTACTCGTAGGGATGGAGAATTAGCAGATGGCAGAGCACTCAAAAAAAGTTGCGATTGTTACAGGCGCTTCCCGGGGTATTGGTGCGGCAGTTGCTAAGAAGCTAGCTTCGGATGGTTTTGCAGTTGTCGTTAATTACGCAGGCAACCAGCAAAAGGCAGATGAGGTCGTCAATGAGATCAAAGCGGCTGGTGGAGAGGCCATTGCTGCTCAGGCTGATGTTTCTAGCTCCAAGGATGTCAGCTATTTGTTTGATACAGCTGAAAAAGAATTTGGTGGTATTGATGCCCTGGTGAATAACGCAGGTACTCAAACTCTCACCCCGATCAATATTGCCGACATGGATGATGAGTCGTATGACCGGGTCTTCAACACCAACACTCGGGGTACTTTTCTGCTTCTACGGCAAGCGGCAAAGCGATTGCGCGAGGGCGGACAGATTGTCAATTTCTCAACCAGCGCTGTAGGTTTGGCCATGCCGGGATACGCCGTCTATGCAGCCTCAAAGGCAGCAGTTGAAACTTTCACTAACATCATGGCGAAGGAACTGCGGGGCCGAAATATCACCGTTAACGCCATTGCGCCTGGACCGACGGCCACTGACCTGTTCTATCAAGGCAAGTCCGAAGAGCTGGTTCAGAAATTTGCCCAGCAAGCTCCGTTAGAACGACTAGGACAACCAGAAGACATTGCTAATGCGGTTGCCTTCTTAGTCAGTCCTGCGGGCAGTTGGGTCAATGGTCAAACAATTCGGGTGAATGGCGGCATCATTTGAGGCTGGTTTTAGGGCTGGAGCAGTTGGCAAACCGCTTGAAATTAGGAGGAACCAGACGTCTTTTGCAACAGAAATTCAGCTGTCGCGAAAGGCTTTAGGGGTAATTCCTGTGTATTGACGGAATTGCTTGGTGAAGTGGCTTTGGTCGGAGAAACCAATTTGCGAGGCAATGTCTGCAATGGGCATGCTCTTTTGCTTCAATAACTGCTTGGCTCGCTCCACGCGTTGCTGAATCAGATATTGATAGGGCGTAATTCCCATCGAACGTTTGAACAGACGGCAGAAGTAGTAGTGGCTCATGTTGAGTTCCAGTGCAATTGCCTGCAAGGAGACGTCCTCGGCCAAATGCTCGTTGATATACTCAACTGCCTGTCGCAGTTTGTGTTTGGTCAAACCGCCGGCGTAGTTGCGAATGGTGTGTTTGCGGGTTGAGTAATGGCGCAGGAGATGGGTGGCTAGAAAGGTTGCTGCGGATTCTGCATAGAGGCGGCTGCCGGTGCCATCGTTAGCTTCAAGCTCTGCTTTCAAGGCCAAGCCCAGTTGATGCACCAGGGGATCTGGTTTTGAAAAATGGGGAATTAGTTCAACGGAGTCTGGATGAACTGATTCGTAGGCAACTTGAGTTTGTAGCGCAGGCTCCAAGCCAATCATCAGAAATTGAGCTTCTGCGTTAGAGGAGGTCTGATGGCGGGTATAGGCGGGAAGAAAGAAGGTATCGCCATCAACCAACCACTCCCTCTCAAAACGTCTATCTAGTTTCCTTGCAGTCGGATTTTCGGAAGGTTTCCCGATATAAGTGCCAATCAAGTGCTGGTCAAAGTAATGCTCGGGAGTGTCATGAAAAGCGAGGTGATAGTATTCAAAGTAAATTCCTTGCCACCCTGCTTGACGGCTTGAGAGTAGAGGCGCACAAGAAAGAACTTGAAGCATTGCGTCTTCCTGATTTAAGCTGAGACTAATCGCTTCTTCTCCAGCATTGTGTTCATCTCTCTCAATCAGAAGCTGATTCATGAGCCATGCCTGCGAGTCTGGACCGAGTTGTAGAACTAAATAGCTGTAAGGCTATTTAGTTGAGGGGATCAAGCGCGGTGTTGCCTACATTAAAGCTGTTGTTCTAATGAGCCTGGTATCGCTTTAGAATAAATCAATAGTGCAAATAATTTATTGATTAGAATCAATTATAAAAATAGAGTGTCCATAGTATAAATTGATGCTGCAATAACATAACAATTGCAGTTGGAATTGCGGCTGATATGTCGTAATACTATTTTCTTCTCGCAGGCTAGCTGAACCCGGACGCTGCAAGTTCTTGCGCATCCACAGCGTTCTGGGTGTGGATGCGCTACCGATAGGTTGGGATGGCTGAGGTTTCGGTAGATTTGCTGGCTGGTCTGGTTTTGAAGCAGGTGAAACCACCTAACAGACACAAATGGAGGGGGTCAGAACCACTATGCATTACCTAATAGACACCTAGGCATTACCTAACGGACATAAACGATAGGGTTCCAAACCTAAACGGAGGGGGTCGGAACACCTAGGCATTACGTAGCAGACACCTAGACATTACCTAGCAGACACAAACGATGGGGTTCCAGACCTAAACGGAGTGGGTTAGAACCACTATGCATTTGGTTTGAACCCTCAACGATGTGGGTTGGAACCACTATGCATTTGGTTTCAGACGTAAACGGAGTGGGTTGGGACCTAACCCCCCGACCCCCTTCCCTCGCAGGAAAGGGGGAGGCTTGGTGGTAACTAGTTGGTGGATGGTGGAGGGGTTGGGGGAAGAGACGCTTCAGGGTTTGATGTCTAGAATGGCGCTGTCGGCTTACCGATTCTGATTCCTGGAGTTCCATGACGGGCGAACTAATCTGGATTCCTATGGCTGTGTCAGCTGTTAGTGGTGTGGCTGGTCCCATCCTTCAAGCTCTCCAGGCAGCGAAGGAGAAAGGTTCAGCTAACAAACAAGCAGCCAACGAGGCTTTCCAACGCGCCCGTGATGCATCCAAACACTACGTTCAGAACTACGTGAACCGCCACGGCACGCTGAAAGTGTTGGGGATGAATGAGTCAATGATGCTGGAGTCGGTCTACACAGGAGTCCAGTTCTTGAAGGAATGGAATCTTGGGCGTTCTGAGTCGTTAAGACGGCTGGAGGAGCGGCATCGTCAAAAGGGAAGACGGGGCTTTCAGCTTGACGACACCGGCAAACAGCAAGGAGTTTCAGTAGCCAACCAGACGCAGTATCTCATGGTGCTGGGCGGTCCTGGAGCTGGTAAGTCTACGTTCTTAAAGAAGATGGGGCTCGAAGCTCTGAAGGGTAGCCAGAAGGAGTTTAAGCATAGTTGTATTCCGGTTTTTATTGAGCTAAAAAATCTAAGGTTTAGTAATCTGACTGTTCAGCAAGCTATCACCAAGGAGCTAGAGATCTTTGGTTATCCAGATACTTTTGCCACAGTAGCTCTTGAGCAGGGAAAGCTCTTGCTCTTACTAGACGGCTTGGATGAAGTCCCAAGCAACCAGATTGAGAGCGTTGCTACTCAAATTCAGAATCTAGTCGATCAATACAGCAAAAATCGCTTCATTGCCTCCTGCCGAATTGCAGCCTATCAAAACCAATCCTGTTTCCACCGTTTTGTGGGTGTGGAAATGGCAGATTTTGATGATGAGCAGATTAAAGCCTTTATTGACAATTGGTTTAGTAGCAGACCTAATTTAGCTCAGGATTGTTGGGAGAAGCTGAACAGCGGGGAACACGAGGCCGCCAAGGAACTAACTCAGACACCATTGTTGTTAACGCTGGTGTGCTTGCTCTATCAGCGCACCAACCGATTCCCAGACCTGCGCGCCACGCTTTACGAAAGGGCATTATGGGTTCTGCTAGATGAATGGGCGGGTAACAAAGGCATTCCTCAAGAGGACCTTTATAAAGGGCTGGATACCCGACGCAAGCAAATGCTGCTAGCTGAAGTTGCTCATGATGCTTTTCAGAATGATTATCTATTCTTGCCTCGACAGACTATTGCGGAGCAGATTGAGGAGTTTTTAGGAGAGATTATTCCCAACGAGAAACCAATTAATGGAGAGGCAGTGCTCAAATCCATTGAAGTTCAGCATGGCATTTTGGTGGAACGAGCAGAAGGCGTCTATTCGTTCTCACACTTGACACTGCAAGAGTTTTTGACTGCTCGCTACGTTGTAAGAGATAGCCAAAAAATTGAGCAACTGGTTGCCGATCACCTCACAGATGAGCGTTGGCGAGAAGTGTTTCTACTGCTACCAGGACTGATGGAGCAGGGACCTGATGAGTTGCTGTTGCAGATGGAACAGGCAGCTCAAAAACTTATCAACACTCCTAAGCTTAGAGCTCTGCTGCATTGGGCAACTCAGGTAACAGACAGTTTGGAACGTGGATCTAAGCCTGCGGCTAAACGCGTTTCTGCTATCTTCTTCTCCCTCTCCCTTGCCCGCGCCCTTTCCTTCTCCCTTAACCACAACATTGCCCTCAACCACGACATTGTCCTCGCCCACGCCCTCTCACTCTCCCTCGACCTCGACCTCGACTGTGCCCTCGCTCTCAATCACGCCCTCTCCTTTGACCACGCTCTCTCACTCTCCCTCGACCGCGCCCTCGCTCTCGACCGCACAAAGATTTTTAAGAGCGTAGACTTTACAGTCTTAGCTACGCAACTGGAAACATTGAAAGATGAGATTCCTAGTAATGATCAGCCGCTTGAGATCCGTCGAGCTTTTGCTGAACGTCCTAGAAAAACTTGGTTTGATACCCTCAGTCTTGACCCTGAGTGGATTAGTCTTTCCGAAGCAGAAATAGAGGCGTTGAACAATTGTTTCTATATCAACCATCTCCTGATCAAGTGCCAGCAAGAAGCCTTGCGACCACCAAAAAACTGGGCAGCAATTGAAGATCGGATGCTGAAATTGGAGGAGGAAGACCTAACCCCCCGGCCCCCTTCCCTCGCAGGGAAGGGGGAGGCTTAGCGATGGCTGGCTTATGGATGGTGAGATGATTCAGGGAAGGGGATGAGTTGCTGTTTGGAGTTAGGGCTTTCTGGTGAACACTTTGTAAGTTGAATTCAGCAGGCGGTTGTGGAGGACCCAACCCCCTGGCCCCCTTCCCTTGCAGGGAAGGGGGAGGCTAGCGGCATCGTGGTAGGGCAGAAAGTGAGTTCTGTAAAGGTGGAGCGGTCTAAGGAACTGCGGCGTCAGATGACCGAGGAAGAGAAGCTTTTATGGCAACGACTTCGAGGCAATCGATTGAACGGCTTACGCTTTCGTCGCCAACAGATTATTGATGGATTCATTGCAGACTTCTACTGCCACGCAGCTAAAGAAGTAGACGGTGCAATTCATCAACAACAGGCCGAATACGACGCAGCCCGAGATCAAATTCTCACAGCACACAACCTAAAGCTGCTAAGAATCCCCAACAAAGCTGTAAGACAAAACCTACCCGAAGTCCTCCAACAAATCACCAACGCCTGCACCCCCCAACCCCAACCCTAACCCCCCAAACAACTCCACCTCCCCTCTCCTCGCAGGAGAGGGGCCGGGGGTGAGGTCCTCCCCTACCCCCCTTGACAGCTACTCTGGTATTCCTTTAGTCTCTGAGCCTAAGTAGCCGCCAACTTCCCGGCGTCACCTGGAGCCATACCAAGCTCCAGATGACTAACCTCTCGGTTGTTAAGACCAACCGGAGGCTGGGAGGCAGTGTAACACCTGACCCCCTCGTCGCCCCTGACGAGGGGCGGGTCCTGCGGCTATTTGCCTCAACTTGCCAACCTATTGAGCTTGCCAAGCCATGAATGCCGTTGAATTGTCGCCCTCGCAAATTCGTCTGCGCCTGTGGGACCACATCGCCCGTGAGCTGAACCTATCGCCTCAGGCCAAACTGCTGATGCTGATGCTCGCCAACTACACCGAACCCCGCAGCCTCAAAGCCAGCGTCCCCATCTCGCTCCTAGTGCTCAAATGCAGCATGCCCGAGCCAGTGGTCAATCACCTGCTCGTGCCCCTCGAAGCCAGCCAACTGATCGAGCGTCAGCGCGTCCTCACCGATGCCGGACGCTCCGTGATCCTCTGCAACTTAAGCCGCCAACTGATCCAACAGAGCTTGGTCTAGCCCCCGATCTTGTCTAGTCTGGGCCAAGATCACGTCCCAAAATCACGCCTCAAGCCGCTGGTGCAGTTGCCTGAGCCGTTGGGCTTCCGGTCGCCACTGTGCCAGCGCTTCAGGATTAGACGGCACACCCCGTTGCAGCAGCACCCCGCCATCAGCAAAGCTCACCAGCCCATAGCCACTGCCGAGCATCTGGTCAATCTGGTCCAGGAATAGCGGCAGGCAACCCCGCTCATAGCTGAAGGCTGGTGCATAGCGCTCGATCTGGAACATGTCCAGAACCGCATAGTCCACCAACTGCGTCTGTCCGGCATCGTCCTTGTACTGAATCCCACCTGGCAGACGCACCACCGCCCGACGGCTAGAAACCTGCGGCACTAGATAAGTCGTTGAGCTGACGCTGGCATCCGGCGGAATCTGGGCCAGCAACGGGCGCATCTGCACCACATGGGACCACTGACGCGGCAGCGAAACATAAACCCAGGGCGAAAACGAATCCGGCAGCAGGAAGTAAAACACCCGATGGGGAACCGACGCGAAAATACTGCCCAGCAAAAACGAAAAGCCAATGCAAAAAGCCCAGAAGCGCCGAAAGCGTCGCTGCGTAAAGCGCTCAGGATGCTGTTGCCACCAGAGAATCGCCCCATAAAACAGCGGCGGCACCACCGACATCGCATAGCGCACATTCAGCGACAGCACCGTTTGCCCCTTCGCCACAAACAGCTTGAACAGCGGCGGCCCAGCCATTAACCAGGCAGCCCCAGACAGCGAGGGCACAAACGCCAACGGCAACCACTGGCCCAGCAGATAGGTCAGGGTTTTATCAACCGGCGTCACCAACTCCTGAAGCACCAGCCAGGGACGGGTCACAAAGGCCAGCAGCACATCCAGCGAACTGCCACCCTTGCCGACATACTGCCCAAAGCGCTCCTGCATAAAGCGGTCAGAAATATCCGGTGAAAACAGCGGCATAATCACACTGCTCACACCCAACACATAGG
Organism: Leptolyngbya sp. FACHB-261; assembly: GCF_014696065.1. Classification (NCBI taxonomy): domain Bacteria; kingdom Bacillati; phylum Cyanobacteriota; class Cyanophyceae; order Leptolyngbyales; family Leptolyngbyaceae; genus Leptolyngbya; species Leptolyngbya sp. FACHB-261. Next base: position 80,792 of record NZ_JACJPL010000026.1, read on the forward strand.
CCACACTCAGACCGCAAGCCGTCAGCCCCACCGAGGGCGCTTTACGACTGACCAGCAAATACAGCCCCAAGCCAAACAGCCCCACCCCCGCATCTTCGCGAATGCCCAAACCCAGAGCGAACAACAGCCAAAACCAGCGCCACTTCCGATGCTCCGCACACAGAACCAGCAAAAAGAAACACAGGGGCGTCTGCGAGATGTCGTGGAAGTTAGAAAAAGCAGGCCCAATCACCGCAATCGCTGCAAAGTAGCTGGCCGTAATCCACAACGGCAGCCAGGGCTGCGTCAAATAGTGCTGAGCCAACCGATACAGCGCCAATCCTCCCGCCGTAATCAGCAGCGTTTGCAGAAAAATCAGCACCACCGGCCCCGAAAGCAGGCTCGAAAACAGCCCGTAGACGGGCAACCACAGCAGCAACGTCGGCGTGAAATGCTGGCCCAGGCGACGATAGGCCACATCCGGTGCTTGACCCAACTGCTCAACCAGCGCCGACTCCGTTGAAGACAGCGAACTCTGAAACCAGCGTCCGTGCAGGCTATTCCAGAACACCTGGTTGAAAATGCCCTGGTCAAACGACGTGTAAAACGTGAAATGGCGGTTCAGCTCGAAAAGCAGAATATAGATGCAGAAGGCTGCACTAATCCCCCATAGCCACCGCTGTGGACCGTCGAGCTTAAACCGACCCAGCATCTCCCCAAGCACCTGTGTTTGGACAGTCCCAACCATACCAGGCTGGTAGGGGAGATGCTAAAGCTATTGGTAAGGGCTTGGCAATGCCAAGCCCTTATACCAACTCACTTTTTAATCGCTACACATTTGACCCCTCCCAACCTCCCCTTGGCAAGGGGAGGTGCCGTAGGCGGTGGGGTTCTAATTTGTCGCTTGCATTTAGAGAATTGGTATTACACGGATCGCCCCATCAGTCGCGCCGGTTATTACCCCGCTGCCTAGAACCGCCCTCGTCATTGCTGCCACCGTGGGGGCGAGAGTTACCCGGATCGCAGCCCTCAGCGCCGTTGCCTATGCCCTGGTTGCAGCTCCGACGACGGCGTCCACCTTCGCGGTCATCATCGTCATCGTCATCGTCGTCATCGTCACGACCGCGACCCACTTCGATATCATCGTCATCGTCGTCATCGTCATCATCGCGCTCCACTTCGACCCGGTTGCGGTCGCCGGTAATCACACCGACTTCGCGGTTATTGAAGATCAGCGTGCTGGCCTGGTAGGTCGTATTGTTCGTGACCGACACGATGTTGACCATCTGGCCCGGTCGCGCCAAGATTGCCGGTGCTAAATCCCCCGTGAAGCAGTTAAAGGCTCTGTCCACCAGCGTGAAATTGCCTCGAACGAAAGACACCGGATACAAGAACGTCGTTGGCACAGACGGATAGCCATTGAAGGTGAACAGGCTAGTCGTGATGTTAGTCAGACGGCTTAAGAACGTGACCCGGTCATCACGGTAATTCTGGTCGGCACTGCCGCTGACCAGGGTAAAGAAGTCATAGAACTCCGAGCCACTAGAGCGGTCAATTACCCCATTCAGGTCGGTATCCAACCCAACAATCGTGCGCACCAAACGGTTCTGGAGCGGCCGATCCGAGAGCATGAGCGTCACCGCAGCATTATCGGAGAGTGTTTCAAACTCACTGAGGCCGAGGAAGCGTCCAGCCGTATCAAACAAGCGCACAACGACCCGGTCGCCCGGATTGATGCCTTGCACGAAACGAGCCCGCTCATTGGGGTTGAAGCGGAAGTCACCGATATAGCGTTCGCTGAGGTAGCCATTGGAGCGCAAAGACTTCAGCGAAACCCGAGCAATCGCCTGCGAGAGAGTCGGCTGCTTTTGCAGAACGGCCAGGCTAAAGTGACCGCGGTGGACGGGCAGAACATTGTTGCGACCCGAAGCAGCGCTTACCGTATTGCCCTGAACATAGGTGCCCTGGCCGTAAGTACCCTGAACATAGGTGCCGCTCTGTCCATAAGTATTTTGGACAGCAACTCCCTGGCTCGTCTGCTGAGTGAGGACGCGACGGCTGCTGCTCTCGGAATAAACGCCCGACTGCCCCACAGATTGGTTAACGGCAACCGTGCTCTGCTGTGTGCCAATCGCCAGCGTGTTTAGGCTACCAAGCTGCTCCAGTTCCAGGCGTTGATCGCGGGCGCCACCAGGGAGGTCATAGCGTACCTGAACCACAGAGCGCAGTTCAGCCGTAGTGAGATCCGGCATATCAGAGCGTTGGAGGTCGCGCAGCGAAACCACTTCCACTGGCAACCTGTAGCTACCAGCATTAGCCGGAAGCAACCGGGCTCCGGGTGAGACGTAAACCTGTTGCCAACGCCCTCCCTTAGAACGAGCGTAGAGCTGATAAACCGCATTGGCGTAGGAAGTGACAGGCTTATTACGCACCATCAGAGCCATTTGCAGGTCTGTGGTTTGTCCGCTGGTACTGACCAAACGCGTGAGTTCTGTGCCCAGATCCCAACCTTGAGCGAGCTGCTTATTAGGCCCAGTTTCCATTAAGGGCGATGCCGCCTGCACCAAACTGCCCCCCATGCCAAGCAACAGTGAAGACAGCATCAAAGCTGTGGTCGCCCGTTGGGTCAAGCTGATCACCGAAGCATCACGAGTTTTCATAAATCTCCCAATTAGCAAGAACGAGATTGAATCGAGTCCAGGCACTGGTTGTCGTCAAAGTGCTCAGTTGTGCTACAGCCTCATTCAAACTACAGGCCGTTCCTACGTCGTCGGGATGCCCAACGCAGTAAATTTTGCTACCTCTTTGCCTAAAAGATCTTGCGTGTTTACGCACTGAAGCAGCCGACTCACATAGAGTCGGCTGCCATGATTTCAACTTGAGCTTGCACTTTAAGCTTTCAGCCTGCGCCTAGTAGCGACACCGACCGTTTCAGCCTTTGTCTTTTTTCTTGCCAGGTTTATTCGGTTTATCGGGCCTGTTAGAGCGCTCCTCACGTCCGCGTTGACTCCGTGCTTGCTCACGGGCTTGGCGTGCCTGCTGGCGGGCTTGCGCACGGGCTGCATTGCGAGCTTGGTTACGGGCTGAGTTGCTCCGTGGCGCACTTTGAGCCGGAGCGCTCTGAACTGGGGGGCGAACCCGAGTCGCAGCAGGGCGAGGGGCCGCTGGACGAGGAGCCACTGGAGCGGGAGCGGCTGGACGCGGGGCTGCGGGTTGGCTCTGGCTAGTTGGCTGAGGCTGAGGACGGGGAGCCACAGGAACTGACGGGCGCGGCGCTGCAGAGCTGGGGGCAGGGTTGGCAGGGACTACAGGGACAGGCGCAGCAGGAATAGGCACAGGAACCCGAGGCACCGTAGGCACAGGTGCTGCAGGAGCCAGCGGTTGCGAGCTGGATGGGGAACTGGGTGAGCTAGAAGCTGGGCTTGAGGAGGGGCTTGAGGAGGGGCCAGATGCAGCACCGCTTGGTGAGACCTGAGGTGAGGCACCCGGTGACGAAGCAGGCGCTGCTGGGCTGATTGCCCCGGAAGGTGTTGGGGTGCTTGCGGGTGGGCTGCTGCCTGGGTGCTTCAGCCAGAGGCTCGTGAGGCCTCCTAATCCTAATAACCCCGCTAAGGCCACAACAGCCCAACGTCCCAATCGCGTCTCTGATCGTTGAGGCGTTGACGCTGGGGTAGCGATTGCTGCCGGTTGCCCCGGTGCAATTGGCAATGTGGGGCCGGTTGCGGTGGGCGTGCCTGTCGGTGTACTTGCTGTCGGACTGCCTGTAGGTGTGCCTGTGGTTGCGGGCGCGTTTCGGGCAAAAGACGCCGTTGGGCCTGGTGTCGGCTGGGGAAGCTGATAGGGCAGGGTCGCCGCCTGTGCATCAACATCACTGAGCTCAGGGGGCGCGGCTGGCACCGGATTGCCCAGGGATTTGAGGGTAGCCAGCACTTCAGCAGCGCTCTGCGGACGATCCTGAGGGTTTTTGGCGAGACAGGCCATGACCAGGTCTTCTAGCACCGGCGGCAGTTGTCGGCTCAGGCCCACCGCTTCAAAGGTGCGCGGCTCTTGGGACTGGTGAGCATGGTACCAACCGGCAAAGGAGTGAGTGCTGCTCTGCAACGGCAACACACCGGTCAGCATCTCGTAGAGAATGATGCCGAGGCTGTAGAGGTCTGAGCGTGCATCTAGGGGTAGCCCCTGCATCTGCTCCGGTGAGGAGTAAGCCAGAGTGCCCACATAAGAGGTCGTTTGTAGACTGAGCGTGCCTTGCTCACTCACAAACTTGGCAATGCCAAAGTCCAAGATCTTGACCAGCTCGTCCAGAGTTGTGTCTGGGATGACGACTATGTTTGAGGGTTTGAGGTCGCGGTGAATGACTGGATAGTGGCTGCCATTGACCTTAATTCCCTCGTGGGCAACTTGTAGACCCGCACAGATCTGCCGGGCCAGCGCTAGAAATCGAGTTAGGGGCAGGCGACGGCGGGCAATCAGTTCGCGTAAGTTCGGCCCCTCCAAGCACTCCATTACATAAAAAGGCACCTGGTTTTCACCCATGCCATAGTCGCTGACCCGCACAATGTGCAAGCTTCTGTGGCTTAGCAGAGCGCAGATGTGTGCTTCTCGCTCAAATCTGGTCTGAAGCGTGTCAGTGCCGTCACTCTGAATTTGGGTCAACAGCTTGACCGCGACAGGAGTATTGCCCAGTTGCTGGTCTTCGGCCCGATAGACGCGCCCCATACCGCCCTGCCCAAGCAGGCTCACCAGGCGGTAGCGACCAGCAAATACCTGTCCTTGCAGCGGGTCAGTTACTGAGGTGGGCATGATGATGATCGAAAAATGACGAGCAGAGAACCACGACTACAGCCTTCCTACACTCCTTATATGCGATCCGGTAGATAGCACTATTCAGTCAGAGGTTCAGGCAGGGATTGAGGCGGAGAGGCTGGGTAGAGGCAACTTAACCCCTGTTTAACCAGGGCTTTTCTGAGCGATGGCCAGGCGTTTCTGAGCATAGACCAGGTTGCGCTGATACTCCCCGATTTTGGTTTGCGCCAGTTGCCAACGCTCATGAGTCTTTGGTACCGCTTTCATGAGGGCAATGGCTTCCTGCCACTGGGTGACTACTAAATCCCAGTCTGTTTTGCTTTGAGCGGTTTGTACCAGGTTGGCAGCGCTGACAGCGGTATCAACAGCCTGGCGGAAAAAATCGGACTGCGGTGCGGTTGGAGCTTGGACATTCGTTGCGGGGGTGGGGCTTGTGGCAGTGGGTTCTCCACCCACACAACCTGTCGCCAAAATCAAAAAGGCTACGGTGGCCCAGCAGGTCGGTCGTCTGATCAAGGCTTGCCTCAAAACTCCCCAAAGAACTTGCCCGAAAACTTGCATGCTCAAATCTGAACTTGCAGTACCCTTAGCCTCAATTTTGACAGCTATTGGCAACTGCTGAAGGTTTAACCTGTACAGAACCTAATAGTGTGAACATACAAGGCGACCGGTCTTCTCTACAAGCACACCCCAAACGTCTCAACGAGTGGCGGCAGCGACTTCGGTTAGTTCTGGTTCTGCCGCTTGCAGATGCCGTTCCAACAAAGCCAGATTGCGAATATTAGACTTATAAGTGGCGTCAAATAAGTCCCCAACCAGTGGCACTGAGCCAACCACTGCTTCTAAGCCCACGTTAAAGATCATTTTGGCCATGGTTTCACGAGGCAAACCGAAGCGAGCGGCCAGAAAAATAATATAAGCCGAAAACCCAGTACTGATCAGATCACCAGCACCGGGAATCAAGCCCATAATCGGATCCCAGCCAATCCGAAAGCGAGTACCGGGAATGCCTATTGCCGTATCCATTAAACGGCTAAGTCTACGAATACGGTTAAGGGTAGCGAGACGTTCAGCAATATTCATAGCTACAACAGTAGCTGTGTGTTCCCAGGCACTTCTGTACCGTGGGAGAGAACCTCTCCCCGTCTTAATGCAGAATCAAGTTGAATCTTTGAAAATCTCTCCTGCGTCAGTCGCCAAGAACGGTAAGATCTGGCAAGCTGGTTCAGTTTTCCTTAGCCTGTCGCTATGAGTGCTACGCCGATCACTGCAACCTATCGCCTTCAACTTACCGATAAGTTCACACTAGACCAGGCTCGCGAGCTTATTCCTTATTTTCAGAAGCTGGGCATCAGTCATTTCTACACCTCACCGATCCAGCAGTCCCGCAGTGATCACGGCTACGACATCACCGAACACAGCCACGTCAAAACTGAGATCGGCGGTGATGAAGCATTTCGCAGCTTTGCCCAGGCTGCAAAGGCGGCTGGGCTCGGCATTATCCTCGATATCGTGCCCAATCACATGGGCATTATCGGCAATCAAAATCACGTCTACAACAAGGTGCTAGCCTTTGGCCCTCGATCGCAATGGGCGCAGTTTTTTGATATTGACTGGCTGGGCTACACGTCTTTACCACCCGAGAATCGAGTGCTCATTCCTATCTTGGGCGAGCATTTAGGGCAAGTGGTTGCTAAAGGCGAGATTCAACTGGTATTCGCGCCTGAAGAGAAGGGAGTTTTTTATCCCTTATATGTAGATTATTACGATAATTGGTATCCTCTCAAGCCAGAAAGTTATGCCACAGTTTTAGAAGCAGCTTCTAATCTTAGGCCATCTGGAGCTTATTCTGATCTGATTTCGCGATTTCAGGCTTTGGCCAAGTGCGATCAAGAGAATTATGAAGTCCAGTCTATTCAACTGATCGCTGATTTGCAAAGTAAACTGGCTCAAAATCCTGATTGGGCTGAAGCGATTAGCCAGGCTGTTGCAACCATCAATCAGCAACCAGAGCAACTACTGAAGCTCTTAGATCAACAATATTATCGCTTAGCCAGTTGGCGCATCGCTGCTTATGACATTAACTATCGACGTTTTTTTGATATTGATGCCCTGATTGGTTTGCAGGTAGAATTGCCAATTGTCTTCGACGCAGCCCATCAACTGATTGAACGCTTTCATCAGGAGGGTCTCATTGATGGTGTCCGCATCGACCACATTGATGGCCTCAAAGATCCAACTGCCTATCTGACCCAGCTACGGCAACGCTTTGGTCCAGACTTTTACATTACTGTTGAGAAAATCCTAGAGCACGATGAGGTATTGCCCGAGTTTTGGCCGATTCAAGGGACTTCGGGCTATGACTACCTGAGCACTCTCAACCAGGTGCTGGTGGATGAAGAGCAAGGGGAAGCCTTTCGAGCCGGTTATCAAGCTTGGTTGAACGAACCAGTTCTCGATTTTGCGGAGCTGGTTTACACCTCCAAGCACAAAATCATGCATTTCAGCTTGCCCGGTGACATTGCCCGTTTGTCAGCCCAGGCTTATCGCATCAGTCGCAGTGAACATTACGACTTCTCAGAAGCGGTGCTGCGCGACTGCCTGCGCGAAATTATTGCCTGTTTTCCGGTTTACCGCACCTATATTGATGCTGGCAATGCTGAACAGATCTCAGAGATTGATCGAGCACGCTTACAAGGAGCCGTGGCTGAGGCAAAACAGCGCCGGGTCGATATCCCAGCATCAACTTGGGACTATGTCGAGAACTTGCTCTTGCAGCCTACGACACCAGAACGTTTGACCCTAATCCAACGCTTTCAGCAAGTCACTGGGCCAGTGATGGCCAAGGGCAAAGAAGATACAGCTTTCTACAATTACAATCTGTTGATTAGCCTGAACGAAGTGGGTTGTGAACCGGCTCATTTCGGTTGGCCAGTTGCAGATTTTCATGCTGCCAATCAGCAGCGTCAGAGCCACTTCCCCTATTCGATGTTGAGCAGTTCAACTCACGATACTAAGCGCAGTGAAGATGCGCGTGCACGTTTGCATGTGCTCTCAGAAATTCCCGAGACCTGGTATTACCATCTGGGGCAGTGGCATCAACTCAATCAGAAGCATCCGTTAGCCATTCATCCTAACGACGAGCTGCTGATCTATCAAACCTTACTAGCGATTTGGCCAATACAAGGTCGCTCAGGCTTAGATGAAACTTTGATTCAGCGGGTCAATACACCTGGCCAAGGGATCAGCAAGGCGCTACGCGAAGCCAAAGCCCGCACTAGTTGGACGAACCCCAATGCTGAATACGAAGCGCAAGTTCAGCAATTTACTCAAGCCATTCTGCATGATGAAGAGTTCATCAATGCTTTTGACCTGTTTGCCACCCAAATTGCTGGCTATGGTGCCTTAAACAGCTTGGCTCAAGTGGTGTTGAAGATTTTCTCACCGGGAGTTCCCGACTTTTATCAAGGCAGCGAAACCTTGCTGTTCCAGATTGTGGATCCGGACAATCGAGTGCCTGTGAAATATGGGCCATTGCAAACCATGCTGGCAGAGGTTGAGAGCCTCAATTCAGTTGCTCTGCCCGCTCATGATCCACGACTGAAACTGCTGGTCACTCAGCGCGCCCTTACTTACCGCCGCCAGTACCCAGAGCTGCTGACCATTGGCGCTTATCAGCCGCTTGAAATAGCAACCAAACATCTGGTTGCCTTTGCCCGCAGCCATGAACGTCAGCTTGCCTTGGTCCTGGCGCCTCGCTTTTTGTCGCAACAGACCGATCAGCACTGGGAGCAAACTCAACTCAAGCTGCCGCCCCAGCTAGAGGGAACCTATCACCACCTGTTCACTGGCGAGCAGATAGACTTTCGTGGCGATTTAGCAGCTCTGTTTAGCCGCTTTCCCGTTGCTGTCTTAGTGCGAGAAGCTTGAGCAATTAGTCCCTCTGGTGCCTGCCCCAGAGCTGAATGAGACCATCTGAACTTAGGGCAGAGGCGAGCCTGCAGGCTCTGTAGGCTCGGCGGGGAGATTGATAAACAGGCCGATACCGTTGTGGACCCGAGCTGCGGTCTGAGGCGACCGGTTAATCATCTCGCCTCCTAGCCATAGAGCACTAGAACTACCGCCATCTAAGTTGAGCGCATCGACTGCGCCTAGCTTCTGCATCAGTTGGGCAGTTTCGCCTAGCGTTGGACGATCCCCCGACGGTCCATTACTGAAGGTCGCCAGGACAATCTGGCCATTGTCTAGCCGCCCGATGGCGCTGCGGTCGGCCCGCTGACTCTGGAACCCAGGCTGAAAACTCTCTGCTGCGGCATTGAGCACAATCTGCCCGTTTTTGACCAGCAGGGGACCGGCCCCAACCACGTGGGGAAACACTTCAAAGCTGCCAGGGGTAGTCTTGGCCACACCCTCAACGGCAACACCCGGTTGCAGGGCATTGACCGCTCGTTGAAAGCCGCGGGCGACCAGCAAATAGCCATTGGCTGGAATCGAGACCTCGACTTGCCCAGCGGCCCCTCCTGCGACCTGGCTAACCACTCGGTCATTCTCAACCGTGATCAGAACTTCGTTGTCAATGATTGGACGATACACCGCTCCCCAAGCCGTGGTGTAGCGGGCTAGCCCTGCCTGCACATAGCCGCTGTTAAGGTTAGTTAGCGCGAATGAGCCATTGTCGCTTTGGACCGTTTCCTGAAGACTCAAACGGTCCATCTCAATGTCGCCCTGGTCGTTCCAGGCAATGGCAGCTCGGTTCAGAATCGGTCCTGAAACCCAGCGTCCTTCTCGACGGATTGCACCCAGAGGCAAGCGATTATTGCGATTAAAGAAGCCACCGTTGATCACGGCTGCGGCTTGCCAGCGTCGGGCCATCTCCCCTACCGAGGTGGTTCCTGGTTGAGACTGAGGATTGGTCCAAATCGGTTTCAGTGAAACTCCGGGCTGCTTAAGGTCTACAGCCAGCCAGGACGCCGCAAAGCTGCGATTGCCAAGGTTCAGCGTTTGCTGGCGGCGGTGCACACCTGGGGCCCAACGCAAATCCCGAGTTGGAAGATCGGCTGGGCGCAGATCAATCACCAGGCGCGGCGGCGAGCCCAGAGTGGTAACCCCCGGAGTGAGATCGGCTTGTGCCAGCTGAAAGTTGAGATTGATTCGGTTGCCCTGACGGAGCACCTGTAGATCGGGCAATGCTTGCTTGGTTCCGCTTGCCTTCTGCTGCCTAGAAATTGACCTGGAAGTTGATAGGAGCTCATCAGACGCTGTTGCATCTAAGGAGAGGCTGTAGACACCAGCCGCCCGGATGCCCCGCCAGGGTGTTGGGTGATCTAGTTCCACTACCCAACGTTCACCCCAAGGCTGTCTAGCCCGTCGCAGCGATAAAACTTGTGCCGGTAGAGTATTCAGCTGCAGGGTGTTGCCTCGGATTTGCGCTTGCCAACCCAAGGTTCCTAGCGCATCCAAATCCAAAAAGCGGTTTTGCACAGGACGGTCAAACAGAACTCGGGTCAGCAGAGGGGGTGTAAACCAGGTGAATGGTTGCTGAGCTGCATTTTGCGTATCTGCTAAGTTGAGGCCCGCTTCCTGGCTCAGCCAAAAATCACTAATGCCAATTGCCGTGCCCCACTGTCCCCAAGCTCCCGTTGAGGGATTGCCGTTCAGTTCCAACTGGCTGCCTGTCTGAGCTGGACCAACGGAGAGTTGTGCGATCCCCGGTGCTGATACCCCCATTAGCGTCATAGCAGTGAGCAAGGGTGCACATAACAGCGTCGATAGCAGCGCTGCTGAAACCGGCTTTAATTCCCCACGGCCTGCCCTAGTACACAGCCGCCACAGGCGCGTTTGTGCGCCGAACTTAATACTTGACTTCACGACCTGCAATTCTCCTGAAACCCTTGCGGTCTTTGGGATAGGTTGCCCCAATTGGGCGGGTTAAATACACCGGAGTCTAACGCGTATCAGGAGTTAGTGACTTGAGATTTTGCTAATGCCTGCATAATTTAAGAAAAAGATCAAGAATGGTTTAATTCAGACAAAGCTAAGTGCGCACTCCAGCCTATAAGTCCCCATGAGCCTTTGTGCTCAGGTCGGTAAGGCTATCCCATATAATGTCTCTGCTACATTGTTGAGCCGGATTCACGCGTCGGAATTTGCTGGCTGCCTGCTATTGTTGAATTCTTACATCGGGCGTCGGGTCAGCAATTTCAGTGTCTCCTAACTCTTCGGGAGCCTGTGGCTTTATTAGTTGACCTCCGCGCAGCGGTTCCGTAATGTTCAGTACACAGAGTTCTGGTCTGATTGCCCAATCAGGCCCATGTTGCATCTCTAGTCTGCCTCTGAATTAACCAGATTGAACGAGCTGTCATTCATGTCTAGACCCCGCAAGGAACGCATCGAGATGGTACATAACGCCGGTGACACCAGTTTAGGTTACTCGGAAGCAGGCTACAGAGGCCAACGGTGGCTGGTCGAAGAACGGGATGCCTGCGGCGTGGGCTTTATCGCCGATCCCGAAGGACAGGCTGGCCACGACCTGGTAGCCAAGGCACTCGCTGCTGTAGCTTGCTTGGAGCACCGTGGTGGTTGCAGTGCCGACCAGGATTCAGGCGACGGCTCTGGCATCATGACTGCTTTGCCCTGGGATTTGTTGCAAGATTGGGCAGTCAGTGCTGGCGTGAGCTTAGCCGATCCGAAGCAGACCGCGTTGGGCATGGTATTTCTGCCCCCACATGCTGAAGCAGCTGAAGCTGCACGACAGGTAATTACGGCGGCTTTAGCAGAGGAAGGGTTTCAGGTGTTGGGCTGGCGGGTTGTGCCCGTTCGACCTGAAGTGCTGGGGCCACAAGCGCGGGCTAACCAGCCTCACATTGAGCAGGTGGTGGTACAGGCCAGCAATCTTCAGGGCGACGAGCTAGAGCGGATGCTGTTTTTAGCCCGCAAGAAAATTGAAAACCGCATCGCCCAGCAATACCCAGATTGGTCCGCTGATTTCTACATTCCGTCGCTGTCCGGCCGCACGGTTGTCTACAAGGGCATGGTGCGCTCGATTGTGCTCGGCGAGTTTTACGAAGACCTCAAGAACCCGCAGTACAAGAGTGCTTTCGCTGCTTACCATCGCCGCTTTAGCACCAACACGCTGCCCAAGTGGCCGCTCGCCCAGCCTATGCGCTACTTGGGCCATAACGGTGAGATCAACACGCTGTTGGGCAACGCCAACTGGATGATGGCGCGGGAGCCCAACCTGTCCCATCCCTGCTGGGCCGAGCGCATTGAGGAACTCAAGCCCATTGTCAAGCTAGATAACAGTGACTCAGCCACTCTAGACAACGTGCTGGAGTTGCTAGTGCAATCGGGCCGCACACCGCTTCAGGCTCTGATGATGCTGATTCCGGAAGCCTACCAGAACCAGCCTGACCTGAAGGATCATCCCGAAATTGTTGATTACTACGAATACTACAGCGGCATCCAGGAGCCTTGGGATGGTCCTGCGCTGGTGGTGTTCAGCGATGGCAAGAAAGTTGGGGCCACGCTCGATCGCAATGGTCTGCGTCCGGCTCGTTATGTGATCACCCGCGAAGGCTATGTTGTTGTGGCCTCTGAGGCCGGGGTCGTAGATATTCCTGAGGCGGAAATCGTTGAGAAAGGCCGTCTAGGCCCTGGCCAGATGATCGCCGTCGATCTCGAAGCGGGTGAGGTTCTCAAGAACTGGGAAATCAAGCAGCGCGTTGCCTCTCGCGAGAACTACGGTCAGTGGTTGCAAGAGCATCGTCGGACTCTGACGCGTCAGCCCTTTGCTGAGGATCCTCAGCTTGAACCGGCTATCGCCCTGCGTTACCAGGCTGCCTTCGGCTATACCGCTGAGGACCTGGAGCTGATTATTCAGGACATGGCCGCTCAGGGTAAAGAGCCTACCTTCTGCATGGGCAACGACGCGCCCCTAGCGGTTCTCTCCGATAAGCCCCGCCTGCTTTACGATTACTTCGCTCAGCGCTTCGCCCAGGTTACTAACCCGCCGATTGACCCACTGCGCGAGGGCATGGTGATGTCCTTATCCATGCGCTTGGGCCGTCGCGGTAACCTGCTGGAGGCAAGGCCAGAGGGTGCTCGTCAACTCAAGATCGAGTCGCCTGTGCTCAACGAAGCCGAACTGGAGCAGCTCAAGCAATCCGGCTTCTCGGTTGCGACTCTGCCTATTCTGTTCCCGTTAGCTCAGGGACCGGAAGGGCTGAGGGCCACGATTCAAGACGTTTGTGCCAGAGCGGCACAAGCAGTTCGCGATGGCATTGAAATTCTAGTCCTCTCCGACCGGGGCTTGGACACTGAGCAAGCCTTCATTCCGCCGCTGCTGGCGGTGGGTGCTGTACACCACCACTTGATCCGGGAGGGCTTGAGAATTCGGGCCTCGATTGTGGTTGAGACCGCTCAGTGCTGGAGCACCCATCACTTCGGTTGCTTGATTGGCTATGGGGCCAGTGCTGTCTGCCCTTACCTCGCCCTCGAAACCGTGCGGCAGTGGTGGGGCGACTCGCGCACGCAGAAGCTCATGGAGCAGGGCAAGCTGGAAGCCCTGTCGATCACCGAGGTACAGAAGCGCTATGTCAAGGCAGTGGAGGGTGGTCTGCTCAAGATCCTCTCCAAGATGGGCATTTCGTTGCTGTCTAGCTACAACGGCGCTCAGATCTTTGAAGCCATTGGCATTGGCCGTGAATTGCTGGAGCTGGCCTTCTGGGGCACAACTTCGCGGGTTGGTGGCATGACCGTGGCTGATATCGCCTCTGAGGTGATCGCCTTTCATCACCGCGCCTTTCCTGAGATCAACCTCAAAAAGCTGGAGAACTTTGGCTTTATTCAGTACCGCCCCGGCGGCGAGTATCACATGAATAGTCCAGAGGTTGCCAAAGCGCTCCACAAAGCGATTGGCGGTAGTAAGGGGGGCAAAGAGCCGAGCTACGATCACTACGAACTTTACCGTCGGCAACTCCAAAGCCGGCCGGTGACTGCGTTGCGCGATCTGTTGGACTTCCAGTCCGACCGCGAGTCAATCCCCGTTTCAGAAGTCGAGTCTGTAGAGAGCATCGTCAAGCGCTTCTGCACTGGCGGGATGTCTTTGGGAGCCCTGTCGCGGGAAGCTCACGAGACCCTGGCCATCGCCATGAACCGGATTGGTGGTCGTTCCAACTCAGGAGAGGGCGGTGAAGATCCAGATCGCTTCTTGATCCTCAACGACGTGAATGAAACTGGCCAATCGCCGACCTTCCCGCACCTGAAGGGGTTGCGTAATGGCGACACGGCTAGCTCAGCGATTAAACAGGTCGCCTCCGGTCGTTTTGGCGTCACGCCTGAGTACCTGATGAACGCCCAGCAGATCGAAATCAAGATCGCGCAAGGCGCCAAGCCAGGTGAAGGCGGTCAGCTACCAGGTAAAAAGGTCAGCCCATATATCGCGATGCTGCGGCGTTCTAAGCCCGGCGTCTCGTTGATCTCACCACCGCCACACCACGACATCTACTCCATCGAAGACCTGTCGCAACTGATCTTCGACCTGCACCAGATAAACCCGCGCGCGCAAGTGTCGGTGAAGCTGGTGGCGGAGATCGGCATCGGTACAGTGGCGGCTGGGGTTGCCAAAGCGAATGCTGACATTATTCAGGTCTCTGGGCACGATGGCGGCACTGGCGCTTCGCCGTTGTCTTCGATCAAGCATGCTGGTGGTCCTTGGGAATTGGGCCTCACTGAAGTGCACCGGGTCCTGATCGAAAACCAACTGCGCGACCGAGTGCTCCTGCGCGTTGATGGCGGCTTCAAAACCGGCTGGGATGTGATGATGGGCGCTCTGATGGGCGGTGAGGAGTTTGGCTTCGGCTCTATTGCCATGATTGCTGAGGGCTGCATCATGGCCCGGATTTGCCATACCAACAACTGCCCAGTGGGTGTCGCTTCTCAACGCGAAGACCTACGCAAGCGCTTCACAGGCATCCCAGAGCATGTGGTTAACTTCTTCTTCTTTGTGGCAGAAGAGGTTCGCTCGCTGCTGGCCACGCTGGGTTACCGCTCGCTGAATGAAGTGATCGGTCGTGCTGACCTGCTCAAGGTGCGCGAGGATGTCAAGCTAACCAAGACAGCAGCCCTGAACCTGGATTGTCTGACCCAACTGCCTGATACTCGCGAGGACCGCACTTGGCTGACTCATGAGCCAGTTCACAGCAATGGGCCAGTCCTAGATGATGAATTGCTGAGCGATGCTGAAATCCAGAAGGCAATTGCTGAGCAAGGCAACCTAACCAAGGCCGTGAACGTGCTGAATACCGACCGCACCCTGGGCGCCCGTCTATCAGGAGCGATTGCTAAGCAGTACGGCAATTCAGGCTTCAGCGGTCAGATTACGCTTGACTGCACGGGTAGTGCTGGCCAGAGCTTTGGTGCGTTTATTCTGCCGGGCCTCACCCTCAAGCTGACAGGCGAAGCCAATGACTACGTTGGCAAGGGCATGCATGGGGGCGAAATCATCATCAAACCGCCAGCCACCGTTCAATACGATCCCTCGCAGAACGTGATTGTGGGTAATACCTGCCTCTATGGGGCAACCGGCGGCTATCTGTTCGCCAATGGTCTGGCGGGTGAGCGCTTCGCAGTGCGTAACTCAATGGCTCAGGCGGTAATCGAAGGCGCTGGCGACCACTGTTGCGAATACATGACTGGCGGTGTCGTCGTCGTTCTGGGTCGAGTTGGCCGCAACGTTGGTGCGGGCATGACCGGTGGCTTGGCCTACTTCCTAGATGAGCAGGGCGACTTTGAGCAACGGGTCAACCACGAGATTGTCAAACTCCAACGCGTGATCACTCCAGCTGGAGAAGCTCAATTGAAGGATCTGCTCCAGGCTCATGCTGACCGTACCGGCAGTGCCAAGGCCAATCACATTCTGTCTAACTGGGCTGAATTCTTGCCCCGGTTCTGGCAGGTAGTGCCGCCTTCAGAGGCCAATTCTCCAGAAGCCTGTGAAGTTGCGCCTGAGAAGGAGCTAGCCCCGGTTCAATAGCGTTTGCATTTGCAGCGCTAGGGTTGTTACTTAAAAAAAGCCTCAAAAGAAGCCCGAAGAGTTAAATCAAACTCTTCGGGCTTCTTGTAGGGCTTTCTATTTATTGAGAAGTGCGCTTAAAGAGTAGCGGAGGCTCCGGCAGCTCGGAAGGTCGGAGCGAGAGGGAAGCGGTTCATGAACTCTAAACCACCCATGGCAACCGACATACGGCCATTCGGTAGGAAATGGGGTTCCCAAGACTCTTTGATTTCTCCTTTGATCAGCTCAGCACTGCCTCCAGAGAAGACCATGTGCTGCAAAGGTAAACCCACGAGTCGATTGGAAATTTCCTCTAAGATTTGCCACCTGAAACCTGTGATTTCGGGTTGAAAGTATTTTCGGATATCGATCGTGGTCGAGCCGTTAGCCGTAAATACTTCCAGGCTGGAAACACCGTTGGTTGCGTAAGCAACAAAGGCTCTAAAGATCTCATCGTTGGTAATGCGGGGATTGACTTTATCCCGCAGTTGGCTCGCCACCGATTCAACGATGGTGATCGTGCCCATATCGATCGGCAGCTTGTCTTCGAACGGTAAATAGAGCGGCTTACCGTAGGAACTCACCGTAAAGCCAGCAATCTGCACATCACGGTTGCCTGCCTCTACCACGCCTACCGTTGAGTTAGCGGGAAATAGCTTCTCAACATAGGCTGCTCGGACCCAGGCGAACCAAGTTTCTGGCTTAATTGCCAGGGTTGCTTCACCACCAAATAGGCGGCGAGCAATGCTGGTGGTAATCATGCGGGTGCCCCGCTCATTGGTGACCTCAAAGGTACGAGGCGTGCCGTCTTCCTCTTCAAATAGACGGCGCAAATCTTCCCAATGGGGCAGACCACTACGATTACCTGCTGTGTTGATCAGATGTTGGGGCAGGCCGAAGCCCAGCTCTACATGCAGATCTTTATCCCAGCGGCCCTGCACACTCAGAGTGGAAAGGACAGACAGCGTCAGCAGTAACGTGTTCGTACCTGTTTTTCCGGAGTTGGCAATCCGCCCAAATTCCTTCACTTCCGCGCCGACACCCGCAACCAACTTGGGGTAGCCATCCACCTGAAATGTAAATAGTGTCTCGCCACTCAGGGTCGAAGTTCTATACCGGCCTAGAACCGATGGAATTAAGCCAGAGGAGGCAGGGGCTTGCCCAGGCAGATGGAAGGTAGCGCCATCAGCAGCGAATTTGAGGGCGCTGGTGCCCGGATCGATAAAAACGGCGATGAGCCGATCTGACGTTTTGTCTCTCTCGACGGTTGCTGTCATAGATCTCTGTTGAACCTGTGGGATGCGACTGCGGCGAAGGGTAGGTGCAACTCTCTAGTCTCTGAAGGGCAGCCAGTAGTCTCTACAGAAGCTCTAGCGTTGTCCCGGACAACGCCACGTTAGCCCCGAGACTATTACAAAACTTCACTGAGCTTATGGCGGAGGTCGTGATGCGTGGAGCGTTAAGCTTCTTCCTGTTTTAAACTCAATGAAGAAGCACTAGTTTTATCGAGTATTAACTAAATTGTGATCCAAATTTGAGTTGCACAAACTTCTGTTAACCTGATCGTTTTCTAGAGGCAGAGTTGCTACTCTTAAATCAGGCACAAGGACATAGAGCGGTTTTAGGGTTGTGTCGCCTCCCCTAAGCCATTGCAGCACTACTTACAGCATCAGTTCACTGCAGTAGCCATAAAAAGAACAGCTCAAATTTTGAGTCGTACCTGGCAAATTTGCTGATTGTTAGCATCCGTGGTCTTGCCAGATTCGGCCTCATAAAAGAGAGCTAAACCATTCAGTTAAATAAGGAGGGATGTACTAAGCTTACTCGTCAGTGCTGTAAGTATCGGTAAACCTTAGTTGGAACGCTGGTTTGAATAAGTTTGCGTGGACCTGGTAGCCTTCTACTAGGTCCACTGAGTTTTTGTAGCGACTTAACAACTAACTAATCGTTGCTCTTTACAGGCCGGTAGGGATGGAGCCAGCGCAGGAAAGAAACCAGTTGGCGAGTTTGGACCCATACTCGGCCCTGACCTCGGAAGCGGCACACCAGACCCTCACCCCCAAACAGGCTGGTCTTCAGGCCACCTACAAACTCAACGCTGTAATCTAAGCTATCTTCAAAGGCCACAATGTAACCTGTATCGACGACATAGTTGCCGGTAACAGGGATTTCTAGAACGGCGCCATAGGTACTAAACCAGAGATCACCCTGACCAGTCGCTCGTAGCAGAAACAGGGATTCGCCATTGAAAAAGCCTTTGAAACCCTGCCATTTACTGTCTAGATTGACACCCATGCCAGCCGCAACAAAGGCTGAAGATTGTAGAAAAATTGAGTTGCCATTTAGATAGTAATGTTGCACATCTCCGGGCGTAGCGGGTGCAACATACAATTCCCCAGGCTGCTGCTCGGCTGAGAACTCGTTAATGAATAACGACTCGCCCCCTAACATGCGTTTAACGCCTTTCAATAAGCCACCCTTGACCTTGGTTTTCATGGTCAAATGGCGATCCATAGAGGCCATGGCTGAAGCCTCAACTTGCACCGTCTGTCCAGCCTGAAGTTGCAGTTTTAGGAAGGCGTAATCGGGCTGATGGCTGAGTTCATAGGGTGTATCAAATTGTTCGGTGCGACGGTCTTGAACATTCATCGATCGAATCTCCAGGAGCAGCTTAGCGAGGGGGAAGTTTAGGACCAACCGTGCGTCCAAAGGCAGGTGGGTTGTGAGTTTGGCAAAAGACTTTGCCTTTGCCTTTGAAACGACAAACTAAGCCTTCGCCACCCAAGAAAGAACCAATCCAACCTCGACCGGCTTTGGTGACTTTGAAATCCAGGCTTTGCTCAAACGCGACAATGTGACCGGTATCGACAGTGTATTCACCATCGACATCGATCTCGTATACAGCCCCAAAGGCATTCAGCAGCACCGGCCCCCGTCCTGAGACATCGATCCAAAAGACTGATTCACCGGAGAAGAAGGACTTAAATCCTTTCCATCCCAGGTCAAGATGGACGCCAAGCGCGGAGGCCAAATAGGAACTTCCCTGTACAACTAGATTGAGGCCGTCTCGCATCTGGTAGACGATCACATCCCCCACCAGAGTTGGTGCTAGGTAAACTTCGCCTCCCTGCTGGCTGGGGCGAAAGGTATTGAGAAATAACGACTCGCCCGACAGCATGCGCCGCAGACCTGCCATCAGTCCCTTGCCCCGTTGTTTAATGGCGGTGCTGACGTTCATGTCACCGCTCATGCAAATCATGGCTCCGCTTTCCGCAGTCAGCTCCTCACCAGGCTCTAGTGCGACATGAGCAGCAGCAGCACCAGGTGAGTGCAAAATTTCAATCTTCATCAGCGCACCTTGGGGTAAAGGAATTTCACGAGGCTGTCCATGCTGCGAGACTGAAGCACAATTTTGCCGTTACCCATGATGCGGTTGACTAGTCCCTCACCGGAAAAGAAGGACCCAAATAAGCTGCTGGATAGGCCCACCTGCAAGTTCAACTGCGGCTCGTAAGCTACTAGGTGGTTAGTATCTACAACATACTCACCAACCACTGTTTTTTCGGTTAGCCCACCGTAGGAGCCGAAAAAGACCCGGCCATTGCCCGAGACAACTTGCTTGAAGAGTCCTTCCCCAGAAATCCAACTGGCAAAGCCTGCCCAACGGATACTCAAGTTGACACCAGGTTCGTGGGCGATGTAAGCACCGGGTTGCAGACAGAGTTGATTGCCCTGGAGGTTGATGAACATGATGTCCCCAGGGGTGCTTTGCGTAAGCACCACCTGTTGGGGCGCAGAACTCAAGTTGGCAAAGGTGTTGAGGAACAGGGACTCGCCGCCCAATAGGCGTCTGAGTAAGGCACTGAGAACACCACCTGAAAATTGGGTTGTCATCTCAATGCCGGTGGACATACTGACCATAGCGCTGGCCTCGGCGGTGATTTTCTCGCCCGGACCCAGCGTTACGAAGATAGTGGCAAAGGCAGGTTTATAACGAATTTCAGTTTTCACAAAGACCTCATATGAATGTATCGGCTTTGTCGCTTGGCTTTAGCGTTCCCGCACGACCTTTCGAGGTCTATTTCTGTCACAAAAATCAAACTTGGCTTGACTTAAGCTTGACCTTGGCTTGACTTTGGTGCGCTGAAGCTGTGAAAGCTTGTCTCAGTTCTTCTCCATCCAGGCCACACACTGTTGCATCTGTTGATGCATGGTTTCGGAGCCCGCGTGATGGCGCCGACCGTGACCCGGCAACACCCATTCGAACGAGTAGTCTGCCAGCCTACGCATTGACTGAAGGCACTCGGACCATGAATACCAGCAAACACTACGAAAGGCGATTAACTGCTGAAGCTGGTCAGACCAGGCTAAATGATCACCAGTAAACAAAAACTTGTTCTGGTACAGCAAAGCAGTATGGCCTTTCGTATGACCCGGAACCGGAATAATTAGCAGATCGGGTGCGAGTTCTGTTGGCTCGAAACCGGATAGCTGAATCTCAACCTGACGGGTGCCGCTATTGATTTCATCAACGTGCAAAATACGCTCACAACCGAAGTGGTCGTGAAATTTTTGATGATCAGCGACATCGTCTCGATGAGTTAGGTATAAGTAGCGGATACCCCCCATCTCTTCTAAGCGCTTGACCAACGGAGCCGTGAACCGAGGTGAATCTACTAAGATGTTACCTTCGGCACGCTGGATCAGATAGCTAGCGGCACCATAGGAATCTTCTGAGTGATAGCCGCAATGGTAAACATTCTCAGAAATCAGTGCTGGGAAGCTGCGTTGAGCTGCTTGAATATCCTTTGGTTTTTCGACGGTACCAATTGAAGCCGTTGGACAAGCCAACAGAGCTTGCATGGCTAATAATCGCTGGTGTTCATCACTGGGTTGATGGTGAACAGCAGACTGCTCTCCGACTCGATAAAACACCTCCGGAGCCATCCAGCGACAAGTATCACAATCGATACAAGTGCGATCGACATAGAAATCACCGTCAACATTTTGTGAGAGACGTTGATTGAGCCGAGCCATATTTCATCCTTCTTTTGTAGATTTGTGAATGGAGATGCTTAAATCTTCTTAAATCACCTACAGACTTGCTCCAGATTCTAATTGTAGAATCAGGCTGAGGCTGCCTCAACTAGCTCAAGGTAGGGGGCACAAATCGTATTCAATTGACCCCCTACACTAATTAGCCTTGCTGCACTAACTAGGCGCTCATTGGATAATGCCTAGAGATTTAGGCAGTTGCTTGTGCAAAGCGACGGTTCACTTCATCCCAGTTGAGCACATTCCACCAGGCATTCAGATACTCAGGGCGTCGGTTCTGATATTTGAGATAGTAAGCGTGCTCCCAAACATCGTTGCCTAGAATTGGATATTGCCCTGTGGTGATCGGGTTATCTTGGTTAGCAGTGCTGGTAATCTCTAGCTTGCCATCTTGATTGCGAACTAGCCACACCCAACCGCTACCGAAGCGCTTGACACCTGCGTCATTGAACTGCTGCTTAAAGGTATCGAAATTACCAAAGGTGTCATTAATTGCTGTGGCAATAGGACCGGTGGGTTCACTACTAGCATTGGGTCCCATAATCTGCCAGAACATTGTGTGGTTGACATGCCCACCGCCATTGTTACGCACTGCTGGGCGAATGCTCTCAGGCACGCTATCCAGATCGCGGATCAGTTCTTCAGGGCTTTTGTTTTGCAGATCTGAATACTGCGATAGAGCATTATTCAGATTATTGACATAAGCCGCATGGTGCTTATCGTGGTGCAGCTGCATGGTTTTAGCGTCAATGTATGGCTCTAGCGCAGCATAATCGTACGGCAACGGTGCCAATTCGTAAGCCATTGGACTCTCCTGTTATTGGGTCTATGGTTAGGTAAGTATGCGGACGTGAAATACGAAGCTATGAAAACTATGAAACGGAGCAAACTGACAAAAAATAATCAGCGGCAGACTCTAAAGCCTGCCTAATGTTAGAGGAACTTAGTTTGCCTCTACCTGCAAAGCCTGAGGGACCGCAAGTCCATTTAACTTACGAGTATTCTCGACTAGACTACGAGCAAAATCGTCAAACCGTTGACGGAGTTTTTCGTCTTTAATTTGTCCGTTTTGATCGAAAGCTTGCCAGGCTCGCCCTACTGCGATTTGTTCGGGGATGACCCAACCGTGAACCCAGCGCACAATCAAGCGTAAATCATTGAGGGCATTGCTATTTTGTTCGCCACCCAAAACGCTAATTGCCCCAACGACCTTACCATCAAGCTGCTCAAAGCTCATCAGGTCTAGAGCGTTTTTGAGAACTCCACTAAGACTGCCGTGGTATTCCGGTGTTGCGAGAATCAGACCATTCGCCTGCTTCACTGTCCGACGCAGTTTTTCGACATCAGGGTACTCGGAATAATTATCTAGCCCGTCACAGAAGGGCAGAGTCAGTGTGCGCAGATCCAAGACTTCGACGCTCGCACCCAAGCTAGCAACTCGCTGAGCCGCAAAATTCAGCGCTTGATAGGTGTGAGAATCTGGTCTGAGGCTACCGCTGATACCGACAATCTTGACTTGTTCTGGGTTGCTTTCTTCTAGCGGCAAGTGGGAGTTGACTTGAGCCGCGATACCGATATTTGTTGGCATGCTCAATTCCTTTGATTTACGAAAGCGCGATCTGATCTGGCGTTCAGAAAACTCTTCGCCTCAAGCAGTGGTATTAGTTCGCCTGCAAGACTGAAGTGACTTTGAGGTTGGGCTTCTCCTAAATCATAGTCAGTATGAGTTCGATTTTCAAGAGGGGCTTGGTTGGCTCAGGCGAATTGAGCGCAGCAGGGACGCCAAAATTGCGCCCAGAGGTACCTGCTCATAGAAAATCCTCCACTGCCTCTCGGGTTGGAGATGATGGTGGGGGGACTGAATTTGCTCAGGCCAGCCTTATCGCTGACTGAGCGTCCGGGTCAAAGACTCGGCAGGGGTGATGTCAAGCACAAGCTTTTCAGAGCCGTGCATAACTGTGAGTGCTGGTCTCACGCCGACTTGGGTATCTGGCAATAAACGGCGCAAGTCGTCAATGCTGGCTAGGAGTTGATCATCAGAAGCAAGGGCAGCCTGGGCGGATTCTAGTCCCCCAGTTGCAAAATCATGGTCGTAGACCAGGGGTAACACTTGCGACATGGCTGCGACTTCTCCTGTTTAGAGGATTGGACCAGAGTTTTCAGCCTACTTGCGAAGCTCGAAGACTCTGGCTTTTAATTGATTAAACACAACGCAAAAGCAGCCTGATGGCTGTCTCGGCTCTCTCCCGAAATGTCTACTAAGCTCGAACCTAACCTGTTCCCAGCCTAGGAGTAGCGTATCTAACAGAAAAAGATGACGTCGAAGGTCTCCCCCCGGGTACTTTTCAGCCTCTAGCCAACTCCTTATAATCGGATAACTCTATTTATAAGAAAGCGACTTGGGAGGCTAGCGTGGCCTATACATTCGAAATCCTGGGTGTGTCTCCAATTTTACAATTTTTTTACCAGCAACAGACGATTTTGCAGCAGCCCCAGCGCTCTGGTCCGGAGTATCTAGGAGCCTATCGTTGTACGCTAGATGCCTTCATTGAATCGGTTGAAACCTCGTTGCCGGTGAGGGGCTGGGAACTGGATAAAGTTGTCGATACCGTTGTAAATTTCTGGATTGAAAACTCGGATAACATTCAGTATTGGAAGCGCCAACTAACAGATGCTGGCAGTGAAAATCTGCTAGTTGCTAGAGTTGCCAACTTCAAGGTTCTGCGCGCTGAATTTGAGTTTTTGATCCAGCACGACACTTGAAAAGTTTTCTCGTCGTCAGCCTTGTATCTTGTTAAGCTCTCAGAAGGCTCTTGACGCTGATTGATTGCGTCAACAAGAGTGGATTCTACTTGTTTGTTACCGATTGACCCCCGTGTTCTTCTGGTAGCTCAGCCGGTTATTGCCAGAAGAACATTTTGTTGAAGGGGATGCGGTTGTGCTGTCTGTCAGCAGCAGGCGGCATAAGCAAAACGACTCGGATGGACAGAACTATCCTGCGAAGACTAGAGTAAAGGCAAAAACTCTGCAAGGGATTCGGTTAACAGCCGAGGGCGATCATGGAGGATATAGTGCGTCGTATGCCGCTCAATCAACGCCGCCTGACAGCTGACTCTATCAGTCCTGTCTAGACCTGTCTAAGTCCCTGAGCGCTCCCTCTTGCATGATGGTGATCAAATCGCTGCTCAGCCAGTTTTCTCAAAGCTCTAGGAGAGTTCCCCTTCGAGCCGTCCTGGTTGTACCCTTTGTGCTCCAGATTTTTGCAGCCGTGGGCTTAACCGGTTGGCTCTCGTTCCGGAACGGTCAGCAGGCCGTGAATGAAGTGACTGCCCAACTGCGAGACGAGGTGACCGCTCGTATCCAGCAACAACTGGACCGCTACCTGGAGGTCCCTCTATTGGTGAACCAGATCAACGCCGATGCGATTCGCCTTGGGCAGCTCAACATCCAGGATGAGCGTAGTCTGGAACGCCATTTTTGGCAGCAGATGCAGTTGTTTAGCTCTGTCGGCTACATCGGTTTAGGCACCAACCAAGGCGAATACGTTGGTGTACAGCGGCTCGATAGCGGTGAGCTGTGGATTGATGTAGCTGGCCAGGCGACAGGGGGCAGTATCCAGACCTATAGTAGTGGCCCTCAGGGTAGACGCGCTCGCCTATTAAGAACTAAGCCTAACTATGACCCTCGTGCTCGAAGCTGGTACCGAGCGGGTTTAACCGGTGCAGGGAAACCCGCCTGGACTGAGGTTTACCCTTACTTCGGCACAAAAACACTGGCTATCAGTGCCAATCAGGTTTTCTACAACGAGCAGGGCAACGTACTGGGTGTAGTCAGTGCTGACCTGATCCTGTCTCAAATCAGTGACTTCCTGCACGGTCTTAGAATCGGGCGCACGGGCCAGACCTTTATTGTGGAGCGCTCTGGCTTTCTCGTCGGTACCTCAACCCTAGAGCGCCCCTTTCGCGTTACCAGAACAGCTGAGTCCCAGGAGCGACTCAAGGCGATAGAAAGCCGCGATCCGCTCACCCGCCTGACTGCCCGCTATCTAGAAACCCACTTTGGCAGTTTGACTCAAATTGGCAGTAGGCAGCAGCTAGATTTCACGATTAATGGTCAGCGCCAATTTCTACAGGTGTTACCACTGCACAACTCTCAGGGGCTGGACTGGTTGATTGTGGTGGTGGTACCTGAAGCTGACTTTATGGAGCGTATTGATGCCAACACCCGTTCCACGGTTTTGCTGTGCTTAGGTGCCTTGGTCTTCGCAACGCTGCTGGGCATTCTTACTTCGCGGTGGATAGTCGAGCCAATTCTGCGGTTGAGCGCTGCGGCTAAAGCGCTTTCTCAAGGGCAGTGGGAGCAAAACGTGCCCGTTGAACGGGAAGATGAACTGGGAATTCTGGCAACGGCTTTTAATCAGATGGCAGGGCAACTGCGCGCGTCCTTTGCAACTTTAGCCCAGCGCAATGAGGAGCTAGAGCTACGCGTAGAAGCTCGTACAGCTGCGATTCGCCAAGCTAACGAGCAGTTGTTGGTAGAGATTGCTGAGCGTCGGCAAGCGGAGGAAGCGCTCCGGCAATCGGAGGGAGATCTGCAAAAAGCCAAAGAGGCAGCGGAGGCAGCTAACCGGGCCAAGAGTGAATTTTTGGCCAACATGAGCCATGAGTTGAGAACCCCCCTCAATGGCATCTTAGGTTATGCGCAGATTCTTAAGCGAGGCAAGAGCCTGACGGAGCAGCAGCAGAATGGCGTGGAGATTATTCAGCAGAGCGGCGAGCACTTACTCACGCTAATTAATGACATTCTCGATCTCTCTAAGATTGAAGCTCGAAAGATGGAGCTTTATCTGAGCGAGTTTCATTTTCCTGAGTTTCTCAAAAGCATTGCCGATCTATTCAGAGTTAGAGCTGATCAGAAAGGAATTTCATTTATTTATGAACCGCTTTCTTGGCTACCCTCGGGTGTATACGGCGACGAAAAAAGATTGCGTCAGATTTTGATCAATTTGTTGGGCAATGCCGTCAAGTTCACGGAACAGGGTGGCGTTGTTTTCAAAGTAGGCTATCACAATCAAAAGATTCGCTTTCAAGTAGAAGATACAGGAATTGGTATTCCCTCGGAGAAACTAGAAGAGATTTTTCTGCCGTTCAAGCAGGTAGGGGATCATAACCGCTGGGTTGAGGGCACCGGTTTAGGACTACCGATTAGCAGCAGACTTGCCAAAATGATGGGCGGGGAGCTGCAGGTCAAAAGCACTGTTGGTAAAGGCAGCACATTCTGGTTTGAATTGGAATTACCAGAAGTGTCTCAATGGCCTGAGATGAATTTGAACGACAAGCAGGCAATTGTTGGTTTCAAAGGTGAGAAACGCAAAATTCTAGCAGCCGATGATAAACCAGAAAATCGCTCAGTTTTAGTTAATTTGCTCTCCCCTCTGGGCTTTGAAGTGATAGAGGCTATCAATGGCCAGGATTGCCTGAGTAAGGCGGTGGAATTTCAGCCAGATGTCATTTTGATGGATCTGGTAATGCCAGTTATGGATGGTTTTGAGGCCACACGCCAGTTGCGGAAATTAACCGGACTAAAAGATGTGATCATTATTGCCACATCTGCAAGCGCCTTTGATTATGACCAGCAGGGCAGTTTAGAAGCGGGCTGCAATGATTTTGTTTCCAAGCCCGTTCGGGTTGAGGAGTTATTGAGTGGCCTGCAACGGCACTTGGGTCTGGAATGGGTGTATCAAGAGGGCCGCTCGGTCTCTGTGGCCCCTATTGGGGAGAACGTTCCAGTCTTAACTTTGCTGCGGCCATCGGCTCAAGAGATGACTGTATTGCTAAATCTAGCGGTAATTGGAGATATCAGAGGCTTGTTAGAACAGGCGGACAAGCTAGAACAACACAATCAGCAGTTCGCACCATTTGCAACAGAGTTACGTCAGCTAGCCAAAGGTTTTCAAGTCAAAAAAATTCAAGATTTTATCAAGAAGCAAATGGCAGGCAATCCATGAGTGTTGGCAACAGGCAACAAAGTATTGTTCTGATTGTTGATGATAACCCAACTAATTTGGGGGTTCTTTTTGATTCGCTCTATGACTCTGGTTTCAAGGTGTTGGTGGCTCAGGATGGGATGAGCGCTATCGAGCAATTGCAATATATTAAACCCGATTTGATCTTGCTGGACGTGATGATGCCCGGCATTGATGGTTTTGAAACCTGCCGTCGCTTAAAAGCAGATGAGGCAACCAGAGATATTCCTGTGATTTTTATGACAGCATTGGTTGAAACTGTTGACAAGGTCCGAGGGTTGCGTATTGGCGCGGTTGATTATGTAACAAAACCCATTGAACATGAAGAGGTTTTAGCTCGCATTACAACCCATTTGACCCTTCAAAATCTAAGTCATCAGCTGCAAGAAAATAACGAGCATTTACAGCAAGAGATTAATGAGCGCAAGCGAGCAGAAGAGGCGTTACGTGTCTTTTTTCATGCGGTCTCTCATGATCTACGCAATCCCGTTGCAGGCATGCTAATCGTGTTACGTAATCTGCTCGCAAAGCAGACTGAGGAGCAGCAGAGTGGGGAGCAGAGTAGCCCTGCAACAGCTGCCGTTCCAGTTTCAACTTTGGAACGAATGATTCATAGTAGTGAGCGCCAACTTGAACTCATAAATTCGCTGCTCGAAACTCATATTAACGAGACTCAGGGCATGGTTCTTCAGCCTGAGACTATCCAGTTACAGCCATTAGCGCAGGCTGTGATCTTGGATCTGGAACCTCTATTAGTACAGAATCAGGTGGTTCTGACCAATCTAATTCCTTTAGATCTGCCAAGGTTTAGTGCGGACCCTGCCCAGCTCTGGCGAGTCCTAGAAAACTTGATCACGAATGCCCTGAAGCACAATTCTCCAGGAATAATGGTGCGCCTCAACGCTGAGGTTCAGGATAAGTTCATTCGCTGTACAGTTGAGGACAACGGTGTAGGTCTGAACTTAGAGGAGGGCCGTAACCTGTTCGATCTTTATGAGCGAGGGACTCAAAGTCAGCACTCATCTGGTCTCGGTTTAGGTCTGTATCTCTGCCGCCAAATCATCGAAGGGCACGGTGGTCAGATTGGAGTAGTTAGTGGAGTTGGAACTGGAGCGACCTTCTGGTTTACCTTGCCTTGCTAGCGGTAGCAGCTCTTTGTAGAGATTCTTGTATGGATATATCTGAGAGCTTTTCGAACTGAAGCAATGACAGACGGAATTAGCTTCCTCAGAGCAGGCAACCGATAATGGAGTAGAGTCAAACTAGATTAATCCAATGGAACCTTTCCAAAATTGGAAAACTAATTTCCAGAGACAGCCCTGTATATTTTTAACTTTGCCGCTAGCATAACTACTAGCTTACTTCACTCAATCTTTGCCAACATAATCCTGATGAGGTCTAATTCATCATGAGATTGAAAAACTTGAACACAGCGTTAATATCAGCTTTACGATCGATGTTTTACGCTTGACTTCGCTCAACTTCCAACTTAATCTCAAGAGATCGTAAAGGCGGTTTCGAGCCACCGAGCAATCGATTAACAGGTATGTATATGAGCCAGGCAGGATCAGACACAACTCAGCAGACGTTCCTGGTTGTGGACGACCATGAGGCAATTTTGGAGGGAACGGTTCCTGCCCTTAAAAGCAAATATCCTCAAGCTGAAGTTCTTACGGCTCAAGATGCGCAGAGTGCTCTGGGCCAGGTTGCTCGTCGGCAACCAACCTTGGTTGTGGTGGATTTGAGCTTGCCCGAAAAACCACAGGCGGTAGCTAATCCGGAGGTCGGTATTCAACTGCTCAAAACCTTGATGCAGGGCCACCCTGCTCCTAACTTAATGGTGTTAAGCACAAATATCAAGCCACTGGTACGCCTCAAACCATTGATTAACGCCTATGAAGGTGGTTTCGCCGCGATGGATAAATCTTTACCCATTCGCGAGATGCTAAGGCTGATCGACTTTGCCCTCAGAGGCTCAATTTATCTGCCTCCTGAAGTGCGTGCCCGACCGGAGTTTGACCGTAAGTGGCTAGAAGTCCTGACACTCAAGTTCCAAGAAGGATTGACTGACAAAGCGATTGCAGAACGGATGGAAGTTAGCGATCGGACTGTGCGCAACTATTGGATTAGGTTACAAGATGCTTTGGGCGTTTATGACGAACCGGGCAAAGACTTGCGCATTCAAATTGAAATAGAGGCTAGAAAGGTAGGATTACTGAGTTGATGCGTGGTTTCCGGCAGAGATTAAGTGAATCTGGAGCCTGTAGAAAGATCAAGCAACAAGTCAAAGTATGGCGAGCAGGAGCCTTGCCGGGTTTGGCGGTAGCTGGGTTAGTGGTTGTTGCCCGTCTAACAGGCTCGCTTCAAACCTTAGAGTGGATGGCCCTCGATAGACTGCTGCAGTTGCGGCCAATAGAGGCTAGGGATCCACGAGTTGTCATTGTTGGAATTGATGAGCAAGATATCAATGCTGCTGGGAAGTTTCCTATTCCTAACCGGGATTTAGCCCAAGCTTTACGAATCATAGAAAGTTATCAACCTAGAGCTATTGGGCTTGACATTTTTAAAGATCTGGTCGCAGAGCCAGATCGAGCCGAGTTAACAGCCGTTTTCAAAAACGCGCCCAATCTAGTGGTTATCGAAACTGTTTTGAACAGAGATACCAATGTGAAACCTCCACCGGAGGTTCCTCCGGAGCGGGTGGGTTTTGCAGATAGCTTATTAGATCCGGACAATAAATTACGTCGTAGCCTACTGGCCGGAAAAATACGAGGCTCAGAGACAATCGAATACTCGCTGCCTTTGCGTTTAGCAGCCCTCTATTTGCGCTCAGAGGGTATTCAGTTTCAACCGAATACCCAAGTGAGTCAACCCCTTCGTTTCGGCACTACTGAGCTACCTCGTTTTTTGGCTAATTCTGGCGGATATGTTGATGCTAGGGCGGGCGGGAATCAAATTCTTTTGAATTTCCGTGCTCACCCAGAGCCGTTTCCAACCGTTTCCTTGCAAGATATTCTGGGGAGCAAGGTTTCTGCTGAACTGATGCGGGACCGCATCGTGCTTGTGGGCATGACTGCGTCGAGTGTCAAAGATAACTTTGCGACTTCTGCCCTGCCGAATCCACCTGCATTGGGAGCGCGAATCGGGGGACCGAGTGCCGATCAGTATCAGTTACTTTACGGTGTGGTCATGCATGCCCACGCCACGAGCCAAATTATTAGCGCGGTTCTGGACGGACGACCCATGATCAGAGTTTGGACAGATGGCTGGGAGTACCTTTGGATTGTGCTCTGGGGCTTGTCTGGGATCACCCTAGGTCTCGTGTTGCAATCCCCCTGGAAAACTATTCTGAGCATTGGTCTTGGCAGTGCTGGTCTAATTGGCATTTGCTATGTGCTCCTGATCTGGGGTTGGTGGGTTCCAGTGGTGCCAACTTTACTAGCTTTTTGTGCCGCAGGTCTCACTAGTTCATTTTTTGATCGCGACTTGAGGATCCTATTAGAGCAACGAAGCTTAACCCTAAAACGCACCTATGATGCCGTGCACAATGGTCCTCTACAAACCTTAGCGGCGATGCTACGCAGTATTGACGAGGCAGAAACTTCACCAGAGCAGTTGCGTTCACAATTACAGTGTCTCAATCGTGAATTGCGCTCGGTTTATGAGTCAATGAACCAAGAAATTTCAAGTGGTGAAACTCCGTATTCTGAGATTCCATTGCAAGAGCTGCTCTATCAAGTCTATGAAGAAACTTTGCTGCGGGACTTTAAAGGTTTCACAACGATTAGAACTTTTATCCCACCCGATTTTTCGTCCTTAGAAGCTCTCTCACTAACAGCCGATCAAAAACGCAGTCTCTGCACCTTCCTACAGGAGGCTCTATGCAACGTTGGCAAACATGCTGTCGGGGCAACTCGCTTGGATGTGGTCTGTAGTCAGGATGAAAATTGGTGCAGCCTGCGCGTGATTGACAATGGTACCAGCAGCCTTTTAACTCAGAGCCCTGATGGTGGGCGGGGAACGGAGCAGGCAAAAGAACTGGCACGGCAACTACGAGGGAAATTTCAGCGACGGCCCCACTCTCCTCAAGGAACGGTTTGTGAGTTGAGTTGGCCCCTCACAAGAGGCTGGCGCTTCCGCTGGTTGGCTGCACTCACTAAACACCTATCAGCCTAAATATCCTGAACAGTCATAAAACTGTTTGAACAATTTAATTGCAAAAATCGGAAGCCAGGGAGTGCCAAACTGGAATGAAAACTTGCCATGACCTCGATATGATCAGGATGAAACAAGGCTGATGATTGCCCCTTCAGGCGGGGATAAGCTTCTAACCATTTCTTCTCCAGGCGACGATGATGCGACCTCCAAGATTTCTGAAAACTCAATCGGTTACTAAGACATTGAAGACATTAGCAACCGGTAAGGCACTAGTGGCTGGCTTGGTGCTGACGACGTCTCTGTTGCTACCTACACTGGCTATTGCTGGTGATGATAGTGATTATCTGCCTGACACCAGTCGTTCTGGTGGCTCTAGAGGCTGTAGTACCAGAACTTCCCCCTCCGCTGAGAGCAGCGCTGCTCTCATCCTGCTCACTCCTCAGCAAACCTTGGGACAAACAATTTCTACGCGCCCAACTTTTGCTTGGTTTGTGCGCGATGCTGGCTCCTGGCCAATGGAATTCAGGCTCTATGAGCATGACTTGAGCAATGACCAATTCAAGTTGGTTAAGGAAATCAAAGATGAGAGCTTCAAAAGCGCTCCCGGTATTACAGTGCTGTCTCTCTCTCAGTCGGTACCCGAGCTGACTCCCGGCAAGCGTTACCGTTGGCAGGTGGAATTAGTCTGTAACGCCAGTCGGCCTTCTGGTAATCCTTTTGCCGAGGCTGAGCTTGAGGTTATCTCGCCCCGTTCTGAACTTAGAACCAGCCTAGCGGGGGCTCGTGACCGCTTGAACCGTGCAACCCTCTACGACCAAGCCAACCTGTGGTATGACGCTTTGGGATTGGCCCTCACCGCGAACTCAGATACTCAGCTCAGGGCGTTCAGAGCCTCATTGCTGGATAAGGTGGCACTTGGCGCAGCGGAAAGATCAGAACTACAAGGCAGCACCGTTCATCAGGTGCAACGCTGACCTTAGGCAGGAACGAGGGGCCATAGTTACAGCCAACACTTACAGCCAACCAGCTACAGCCAGCTGCCCACCAGAATAAAAGGGGCCCAATAACCCGGATGACGGTAGCGCCCTCGGGCATGGGTGGCCAACCAATCCCGTTGGGCCACCTGTAGAGCTTTGGCTCTGCTTAGTCCCTGCTGTAGTCCTTGGTAGAACTTGACAATTAATTGCTCCGTGGCTCGGTCGTCAACTTGCCACAGTGAGGCAACTGCACTGCGTGCGCCTGCTTGTAAAGAAATCCCTGCAATGCCAAGAGCATCCCGGTCACTCCCAGCAGCGGTTTCGCAAGCAGTTAGGGCCAACAACTCTAAGGGGCGATCAGGACGACGGGTGTTACTAATAATCTGGTAAAGCTCATTCATCGTCAGTTTTTGATTATTGCGTTCTGGTGGCGAACTCAGCTTGCCGGTTACCAGAAACGTCTCACGAGCATCGATGCCAAATTTGCCGTGGGTTGCCAGATGAATCACCGGGTAAGCGCTACGCTGGAGCTCTTGTTGAAGGCGATCAGGCGTGAACTGATCATCCAAGAGCCCCTTGCTGCCAGGGAGCGCTGTTGCAATGCCATCAATCTCTGATTTGACCTGATTTAGAGGTTCGAAGAAGGTTTGGCCATCAATAACTGAGGGTTTTGTTAGGCCAAAGGCTAAAACTCGAAGATCCTGAGGCTGCAACTGTGTCGGCTCAACCAAAGTCAAGCTAGGTGTATTGGCGATGGCATACTGCTCAACCAAAAACTGCTGACCGTCGTGAAGTGTAGACATTGGAATGCTACGCAGAATGCCATCCTGGATAAACACTAGGGTGTCGATCTGAGCTTTCGCTAAATCAGTGCTAAAAGGCCGGATCAGCCAGTCATACAATTGCCTCGCTGGAGCACGATAGGCATTTTCTAGATCAGACCGTTTTTCTAGCTTCAAACGAAAGTCATTGACTGTTGCTGTCAGTTCTTGATTGCTCACTTGCAGCCAATGGATGCGTGAGTTCCCCTTCGCTTGTGAATCTTCTTGTGAACTGGGCAAAGTCAAGATCAAGGCAACGCGATCGCGAAACAAAATAGAATTAAAGACAGCAGTTTTAGCAGCAACTAAGCTGACTGGTTTGGCAATAGTTTCTAAAGAGCATTCATCACCAAAATAGTTTTCCAGTTCTGCCAGCCTTAGGCCGTCAATCGTTTCAAGCGCTGATTCCAAGTCTTTTTGCAGCTCTGCGAGAGCAGATGGTTGTACAGCTTGCTCCAGTCTTAGTTGCGCTAGTTCACGGTAGACCGGGTCGACGGTATCGCGAAAATCAAACTGAAAATCGCGGCTGGCCACAGCCAAGGTACCGCGAAGTTTGCGTAAGGTCTGTACGGATTGCTCATAGGCTCGCAGCGACTCAGGCTTCCGCCCTTGCGCTTTAAAGATACGCCCTGCCTGCCATTGCCATAGGTACAGCGTTTCGTCGGTAACAGCGGCGAGTTCGGCTTGCTGAGTGAGAGATAAAGCCTGTTCTAGCTTGCCCTGGCATTCAGCCACGTGACCCAATCGCCCCAGCGCGTACGATTCAGCTTGGCGGTCTCCAATCTGCTGAGCAATCGTGGTTGCTCGATTGAGCAAGGCGACGGCGCTAGCTGGCATGGGCTGGCTCAGACATTGAGCCGTAGGGTCTAACTCAGAGTCAGCAGGAGGCAACGCAACCAAGTGAGTTAAATTTGCCAATTTCATAGCCATGTAGGCTTTGTCGCGAGACTCTGGCAGACGCTCCAGGGCCTTAAGCGCTTGCTCAAGGACAGCATTAGCCTGATTAGTATCAACCTGAGTTGTATTGACCTGACGGGTACTTGCCTGAGTTACTGCATCAGCATGAGCGGCGCGGTGGTAGGGCAAAACTAAGTTGAGCAGGGCCCGAATTTCGCCAGGTAAATCAGCCTGAGATCGGGCGAGGTTGAGGCTTGCTTCAAAATATTCAAGCGCTTTGTTGTTGGCATCGGCGGCGTTGCGTTTGAATTTCTGGGCGACTTCAGAATCATCGGATTGAGTTGCAAACTGAGTCCGACGAGCATCACGACGAGCAATGCTGGCGTAGAGGTTACCCAAACTATTGAGCGCGGCAATTCTGTAGTTCAGTCGCTCGATTTGGGTTGCCAATTTCAAGCTAGCTTCTAGTTCCTGCATAGCCTGTTCATAGGCTCCCTGAAAGCGATGGGCATTGCCTAGACTGCCAAGTGCCGCAATCTCACCTTCAACATCCTGTTGGTTACGAGCCAAGGCCAACGCGCTATCCCGACTGCATTCTCCCCCTTCAGTTGTCCCGCATAAAAGTGCTACGGCTCGTCGGTGTTGACCGAGGCTGCTATAGACCTGCGCTTGTTCAGTCAGGAGTCGGCCTAAAGGTTGTTGGTTGCCCTGTCGACGGTAAATTGTGATGGCTCGTTCTAGGTAGGCGATAGTTTGATCGGCCTGTCCCATTTGCTGATGAGCTTTGGCCAAATATTTCAAAAGGTTAGTCTCGTTTTCTAAAACGGTGGAGTGAGCAGGCCGTTGCTCTGCCTGGGCTTTTAAAGCTGCTTGCCAAATATCAATCGCTCCTTGAAAGTCCCCTGCCTGATAGCGCGACAAGCCCTGTTGTAAAGGTTGGCTTGCACTGCCAGTAGGACTAGTGGGCTGCGCAGTTACTCGACCATCGAGACTAGCTGAATGGAACGAGGATATTGGCAGTGGGCCAAGCCAGACACACAGACCAACGCTGAACAGAAACAAAACTTCTAAAAATCGCCGGATTCTGACTCGGCGTCGTTGACTTGGCACGGGGAAACTCCGATGGGCTATTTTATACGTCGGGGCTTGGCTACATCCTAATCCCTGATCAGTGGTGCGCCATAGGTATAGAGCAATTAACAAGCTTCAGAGAGCTTACAGAGATTAAATTAACGATGCTTAAAACTTGGCTGCGACAGGGGGGGAGATGGGGGCTCGTCAGTTCCCTAGTGCTGGTTTGCAGTTTGGGAGAACGGACTGAGGCACAAATCGTTCCGGATCGCACATTGGGATCCGAACATTCAGTGGTGCGTTCCTCGCCTGATCTTCCAGTGGATGCCATTGAGGGAGGGGCCATTCGAGGAACCAACCTATTTCACAGTTTTCAACGATTTAATGTGTCAGAAGGTCGGGCCGTTTACTTTATTAGCCCAGAACCAGCTATCCAAAATATTCTGGCACGCGTCACAGGCCGTAGCCGTTCCGAAATTCTTGGCACCTTAGGAACATTAGGCGGCTCTAACCCCAATCTATTTTTGATTAATCCGAATGGTGTAGTTTTTGGGCCGCAGGCTAGCCTGGATATCGCTGGTTCTCTGGTCGCAACTAGCGCCAATGCTGTGAAGTTGGGATCAGGCAGCTTC
The DNA here is from genome assembly GCF_014696065.1 of Leptolyngbya sp. FACHB-261. NCBI lineage: Bacteria > Bacillati > Cyanobacteriota > Cyanophyceae > Leptolyngbyales > Leptolyngbyaceae > Leptolyngbya > Leptolyngbya sp. FACHB-261. The sequence continues at coordinate 116,263 of NZ_JACJPL010000026.1, forward strand.
AGCGCCTCTGCTCCTGCAACTAGTCAATTACTGACAATTAATCCTTCCGCTCTCATCTTTAATGCACCGGGTAAACCTGCAAGCATTGTCAATCACTCTAGAGCCGCTACTACAGCTTTGGGAGGAGCCTTAAACGGACCATTAGATCGCCCAATTCGAGGACTTCAAGTACTAGATGGTCGCAGCCTGTTGCTAGTTGGTGGTGACCTGAAACTAGAGCAGAGTTTGTTGACTGCTCCTGGTGGACGCATCGAACTAGGTAGCGTTGGCGGGCCTGGAACTGTTGAATTGTTAGGCAGCAGGGCCAGTGTGTTGGCCACCCAAGTTCCCGATAGTCTTACGCGGGCCAATGTATCCATCAGTGCTTCAGTTCTGGATGTCACTGGTGCTGGTGGTAGTGTTGCCATTAATAGCCACAATTTAGATATTTTCAATGGCAGTGGGATCTGTGCTGGCCTAGGCTCAAACAATGTTTGCCGTTCAACAACCTCTAATTCTGGTTCATCACTCGATGAGGCAGGCAACATTGGACTGAATGCCACTGGCAATATCAGGATTCGACAATTCAGCCGAATTGAGAATGATGTTAACCCGAATGCAACGGGCAATAACAGCAATATTTTCGACGCCATTGAGAACGATAAACTGTTTGGTTCTGTTGTGATTAATGGCAGAACAGTGTCAATTACCGATGGGGCTCAAGTCAGTACCAGTACCTCTGGTCGCGGCAACGCTGGGCTAGTGTTCATTGCGGGCAGTGACAAAGTTCGGCTAGACCAGGCAACGCTTTTCAGCACTGTCGATGAAGGTGCAGTCGGGGATGCAGGTGGCATCTTAATCACTGGAGGTTCAATCTCTCTCGATCACGGAACTGAACTTCAGGCTCAAACCAGTGGCCGAGGTCTTGCTGGGCTGGTGGCTCTCCGATCTCAGGGACCTGTTTCCCTCGCCAATAGGAGCATTATTGGCAGTACCGTGGAAACAACAGCCCAAGGCAGGAGCGACAGTGGTGGCATTATTATCGCTGCTGAATCGTTGACCCTAACTAACAATTCGCAATTGCAGACTCAGACGGACGGGCAGGGTAAGGCCGGCCCCATTGTCGCACTGACAACCGGTCCCGTTTCGCTCTCCGATAGCGGCATGTTCAGCACCGTTGAAAGTGAAGGGCGAGGCAAGGGCGGCAACATTGTGATCACCGCAGGAGCTTTGAATTTAACAGATGGCTCACTCCTTAGAGCTGATACGACCGGGCAGGGTAATGCAGGCAACATCCTTGTGCAATCCCAAGGGCCAGTGCTGGCCGATAACAGCAGCTTCTCGACCTTTGCTCTGAGCTTTAAGGGTGGCGATATTAATATCGATGCTAGTGATATCCGATTACTGGAGGGCAGTGATATTGTCACTAGTGTTCTGACTGGTGATCAAAACGGGGGGCGAATTACGCTAACCGCAGACACCATTGTTGCCCTGGGGGATAGTGATATTTTGGCATTTGCCCAAGGTGGTAGAGGGGGGGATATCACCTTGAATACTCCTGCATTTTTTAGCTCCCCTTTCTACCGCCCAAGTCCACCTCTGCTAGATCTCGAAGCATTGCTTAACCTGGATGGTAACGACCAAGTGGATATCAACGCCAGCGGCAGTCTTAGCACTGGGATTATTACACTGCCCGATATTAGCTTTTTGCAAAACAGCTTTACTGAGTTGCCAGCCAACCTACTTGATACTGATAGGTTGCTTGCTAATAGCTGTATTGTCCGCCGCCAACAACAAGAGGGCAGCTTTATCGTGACTGGGTCAGGCGGTTTACCTGTACTGCCAGATGATTTCTCAGAATCATCATTTGAAACCTATAACTTACCCTCGCAGCATGACCAGCCTGCTCATTCTCGCCCCTGGCGATCTGGAGACCCAGTAGTCGAGCCGCAAGGGGCTTATCGACTGGCCAATGGTGTTACTGTGTTGAGTCGAGATTGTCCCTAGAACTAATTGCATTAGAACTAACTGCGTTTCAAATTATGTTTTGGGGAACATAAACCTGATGTAGTGAACTTTGGCTAGTGAATTCTGGACTTAAGCCAGTTCTGCCATTTTCTAGGCGCTCCAACACTCGGAAATCGAGTTACGAATTAGGCGACTGCTCCTGTTCGTCTTCTTGCAGTTTGAGCCGCAGGCTCGTAAAGCAGAGAAAAATAATGCCGATAATAATTGATTCCATTGCTGACTGCTCTCCGTTGGCTTTGTTCTTCGCTTCGTCTCCACTTTAGGAGAGGAGGCTACGAGAGCGCATTCACTTTTGATTCAACTCAGTTGCCAATTTTGGAAGGTAGGGAGTAACCGCTCTGGTATCTCAGGGAGAAGTCTTGCCCTCGGAGGGCCCCCAATATTCTGAGGCTCTCCGAGGGCAAGGCTTCACACATATCTGAGTCAATGCTCAAATTTTGCTTAACAAAACTTGACAACCGGGGGCAAAATGAGCACATTGGGAGGCATGGAGCTTCAACGTGCCATTTCAATCCTGTTGCCGGACGAACGTGAACTGAGCGAGCGCTTGCTCGTACTGCTGTCCTGCGAAGACGCTAGCCAGGATGATAAAGGTGAGCAATCAGCTCCGATAGGTTGTCTAGACCCTCTAACGGTTCAACCGCTACGGGCCTTGCAACGATGTCGGATCCGAGTCGTAGACCAGGAGCAGGCCTTACCGGGTGTTCGCTGGCAGGGAAAGCTCTATAGTTTTCTCAAGCATTTCAACGACACGGCAAGAGCCCGATCTGCCGCCCAGCGCCTCATTGCCCGAGGCGAACAGATTCTATTGACCTCTAGTCCCAAAGGCTTGACACTCTGGGCACAGGAAGAAGATGGAGAACTAGAGTCCGAGCGAGGAGGCCTCATCTAGCTTTTGAGTTCTAGCTTTTGAGCTCTAGCTCTTGAGCAAAGCCTCGGCATGACGTAATTGTGCTACTGCCTTCTCCGCGCTGGAGAGTCTACAGATAAGGTTCTAAGCATTTAAATTCTAGTTTTCTAGGAGATTCATTGTTGTCCATGATCATTTGAAAAATATTTTTGTAGTAGGCTTCGAGTGCTCTGAAAACGAATTGGCAGAAATCAGCAACGCTCGTTTTATCACTGATATTGACTGAGAACTGCTTGGGGTAATTCTCAAACCCCACGATTGAGACATCCGCCATTACTTTTTTCATTACAAATGGCAGCACAACTGTTTGACGGGGGTAGTAGCAGCGGGTGAATGCAGCTGTCCTCAAACGATAGGCACTTTCCGGGCACATGGTAATCGCCATATCGAAATGCCAAACCCCGTTCTCTAGATACATCGCTTCTCTGAGGGTCCTCTCCTCGCCATCACGATCGCGATACTGTAACCGCTTAGCAGGAATATCAAGATAAACCTCTAGGCCCTTGATCAAGGTCTCAATAAACTGGACACAGGACTCTAAGTAATCTGCCATCTCAGAGTGGGACTGATTGTAAATCTGACACAGGTCTTGGAACTTGCTCATCGGGGGTTCTCCTGCTCAACAGGTTGCGGTTCGACTTCAGGGGCCGTGGGTTCGGGCGTTTTTCCATTGGTCCAGCGTCGAGTGAATTGGTCCCGTAAGTTGCCAATGATGATGTAGAGAATCGGCACCACAAACAAACTCAAGAATGTGGACACAACCATGCCGCCCATAACTGCTGTGCCTAGAGAGATGCGGCTTGCGGATCCAGCTCCTTCGGCTATAACCAGCGGCACAATCCCGAAAATGAATGACAGGGCGGTCATTAGAATTGGGCGGAGACGCGATTCTGAAGCTTCGATCGCGGCCTTAACCAAGGAAAGCCCCTGCTCTCGCAATTGATTGGCAAATTCCACGATCAAGATGGCGTTTTTGCTGGCTAAGCCAATCAGCATCACCAGGCCGACTTGACAGTACACATCATTCGGAAGGCCTCGGGCCGACTGGGCTAGCATTGCTCCTAGAACCGCCAGCGGAACAGACAGCATGATAGTGATTGGGTCGATGAAATTCTCATACTGACCCGCTAGTACCAGGAAGACAAAGAGTAATCCCAGGCCAAAAATGAATGGGGCTTGCCCACCGGATGAAAGCTCTTCCAAAGATAGCCCTGACCATTCGAACCCCATGCTGTCTGGCAACACCTCAGCGGCAATTCGCTCCATCGCTTGAATGGCCTGTCCAGAACTGAAACCAGGTGCAGGCGATCCGTTGATTTCGATCGAGCGATACAGATTGTAGTGATTGATGACTTGAGGGCCAGTAGCAGGGGTAACGCTTACTAGTTTGCTCAGAGGAATCATTGCACCTTGTGTTGAGCGCACATACAGCTTGTCAATGTCGTCAGCATTAGCTCGAAATTGCCGGTCAGCTTGGACATAAACACGATAGGTGCGGGTGAAAGCATTGAAGTCGTTGACATACTGCGATCCCAAGAAGATCTGCAAGGTCGTGAAGATCTCATTAATGGGAACTTGCAAGGCTCTAGCCTGGTCACGCTTTACTTCCACTAACAACTGCGGTGCGCTTGCGGTGTAGGTGCTAAAGACGTTTTGTAACTCGGGTGCTTCACTGGCCCGACTGACCAACTCATTTTTGGCCTGCACCATAGCCGGTATGCCATTGTTGCCTTGGTCTTGAAGCTGAAAAGTGAAACCCCCGACCGTACCCAGGCCCTGAATGGTAGGGAAATTAACCGAAATAATACGGGCTTCAGAGATGGCCGATAAGGGCTCTCGTATCCTTTCCAAAACAGCGAGGGCGGAATGTTCGTGTCCCTCGCGTTCACTCCAGGGCTTGAGCGGCACGTAGGAGAAGGCACTGTTAGCCGTATTGCCACTGGCTCCAAAGCCACCCAAAGTAAAAGTTCCGGCAACTTCAGGCAGGTCCAGCACGACATCTTCCAACTGGTCAATCACTTGACTGGTGTAGTTGATCGAACTTCCCTCTGGTCCCTGCACAATATTGATGAGCAAGCCTTGGTCTTCTTCCGGCAGGAATCCTGTAGGAACACTGGTGTAAATCCAGGCGGTTAGGCCCAGAGAGGCTACAAACAATGCCAGCACTACATATTTGAAACCATTGAGAAATTCCAGCGATTGCCGATAGCTTCGGCGCATCCAATCGAGAAAACGATTAATTGCCGCAAATACTTTGCCCACTAGACCGCTGCTTTCAGGCTGTTTTCGCAGCAGGAGGGCTGCAAGGGCAGGCGCAAGCGTCAGAGCTAGAAAGGTGGATAGCGCAATCGAAAAGGCGATGGTCAGGGCGAATTGTTTGTAGAGTTGGCCTGTCGTACCAGGGAAGAACGCAACGGGAATAAACACCGCCATCAACACCAGGGAAGTTGCAATGACCGCCCCAAACAGCTCCCGCATTGCCTCAGACGCTGCTCGACGCGCCGTTAATCCCTCTTCTTGAATCAGGCGAGCGACGTCTTCGACCACAATGATCGCATCGTCCACCACTAGGCCTGTGGCCAGCGTGATCCCAAACAAGGTCAGACTGTTCAGCGAGAACCCGAACACTTTCACAAACGCGAAAGTGCCGACTAGCGAGACTGGAATGGTGATGATGGGAATTAATGTGGCACGCCAGTCCTGCAGAAACACAAAGATAACCAAGACGACTAGAAAGATAGCCTCATAGAGGGTCTTGAGCACTTCATGCTGAGACTCTTCGACAAACAGCGTCGGGTCGTAGGGAATCTCGTAGGTTAAGCCTGGGGGAAAAGACTGCGCCAATTCCTCCATTTTTGCTTTGATCGCGGTCGCGGTTTCTAATGCATTGCTACCTGGCAGTTGCACAACCCGAAAGCCGACGGCACTTTGCCCACTGTAGCGAGCAAAGGTGTTGTAGTTCTCAGCGCCTAGTTCAGCCCGTCCCACATCTTGCAGCTTGACTAACGTGCCGTCTGGTTCCGCTTTAAGAATCAGTTCGTTAAACTCGTTCACCTCTCGCAGCCGACCCACCGCTTGCAGGTCAATCTGATACATCTGCCCATCTACGGTGGGCGCTTGGCCAATTCGTCCAATGCCCAGCTGTAAGTTTTGTTCATTGAGGGCATTGGCGACATCTAGCGCAGTCAGTTCTCGACTGGCGAGCTTATTGGGATCAAGCCATAAACGCATGGCATAGCGACGCTCCCCATTGACCTGAATGTCGCCAACCCCCTTAATGCGCTTGAGGGTATCGAGAACGTATAGGTCAGCGTAGTTACTGATGAACTCGTTGTCGTAACGGCCATCCTCACTAAAGATGCCCATCCCCACCACGGTGGCACTGGACTGCTTGCGCACAGTGACCCCCACTCGCCGCACATCTTCGGGAAGTTGGGGCTCAGCAATCGAGGCGCGGTTTTGCACATCGACTGCGGCAATGTCCTGGTCGTAGCCCTGATCGAAAGTGATGGTGATTGTGCTGGTGCCGTCGTTACTGCTGTTGGAAGACATGTACTTCAAGCCTTCCACACCGTTAATTTGACGCTCTAGCACCGTTGTGACGGTTTCTTCCACCACCTGGGCACTAGCACCGGTGTAGGTGGCTGATACCACCACTTGAACGGGGCTGATATCGGGGTACTGCTCGACCGGCAGCGTCGGAATGGCAATTGCCCCCACCAAAGTGATGATGATGGCAAAGACCGCCGCAAGCACAGGCCGTTTGATGAATGTCTCGGAAAACATAACTTCAAAAAAACTGAAAGAACAGGCTACGGCTCGGCAACAATTGCCGCTCCATTCGATAGCTGCAATAGGCCCGTAACCGCGATGCGTTCACCCGCTTCTAAACCGTCGAGAACTTGATAGTTATTGCCCTGAGCCTGACCTAATTTCACCTGTTGCTGGCGGGCTACTAATCCAGCGCCTTCCTTGGCTTTTTCTGCAAGGTAGACAAAATTTTCGCCAGCAACACGAGTCACAGCAGTTGTGGGAATCAAAACGCCTGGGCGCTGGTTCCAGATCACTCTAGCTCTAACTTGCTCGTCTGCTCGTAGTTGCCCGTTAGGGTTGTTGTACAAAGCTTTAACCAGCACGGATTGGGTGGTGTTACTGGCATTCGGTGCGATGAAGGAGATGCGGCTAGTTCCAACCGGTTGCCCTTGATCGTTAAGCAACTGAATCGGCATCCCTAACCTCAAGCGAGCAGCCCGTTCAGATGGGATGGAAAGATTGACCTCTAACGGATTGTTTTGAGTAACGGTGATCAACCGGGTAGAGGTATTAACGAAGTCGCCAACTTTAGGTGGAATATCGCCGACAGTGCCGGTGAAGGGTGCAGTAATACGGTAATACTGAAGTTCGACTCGGGCCTGTTGAGTATTGGCTTGAGCCTGTTGTAGTAGCCGTTGGGATCGGTCGATCACCGCTTGCTGAGCTCTAATTTGAGCATCTGTTGCTTTTAAACTTGCTTCTGCAATTGCCAAGCTGTTGGCGTATTGATCCTTGAGCTCGCGACTGACAGCTCCTTCGGTTTCGAGTGCTGTGTAGCGCTTATGTTGCTGCTGCATAAATCCCAGCTCAGCCTGCCGTTGCAAACGTTCTGCTTGGTGAGAGAGGAGAGTTGCTTTAGCATTCTCCACCTCGGAGCGGGCTGAGGCAATTGCTGCGGCAGAGCTGCTAACCGCAGCCTGTTGTCTGGCTGGGTCAATTTCCATTAGCGGAGTTCCCGCCTTGACCGCCGCTCCTGGATTAACCAAGATGCGCGATACGAGACCTTCTACACGAGGTTGCAGGGCAACCGACTGGCGAGATTCTAGGGTGGCAATGTATTCGGAAGTCTCTGCAACTTCACTCGTTTGAATGGTTGCAAGTTTGACCGCAACCCCCGGCGCTTCTTGAGCAACCGTTGAGTCGCTATGGCGGCAACTGCTGATCAATACCAGTGGCAAGAGCGACAAAATCAAAGGATATAGTTTGATCGCTTTTGACCATCCTTGACGCGATGTGACCTTGTGCTTCTGATCGAACACCCACAATGTCTCAAAAAAATTCATATGTGATAACTCCAACGCTACAAAAGTTGGAAGCGAACTGATGAAGCTAACCTAGGGGTTGGGTTAGATAGGTTGGGATGAGGCTTTAGTTTGAAAGATTCTCGGCGGTTGACAACTGATTCAATATCTCGAATTCGTTAACCGTAAGCTGGATCGAGGTAGCAGCAATGTTTTCTTCCAGGTGGGCGATTGTTGTTGTGCCTGGAATGAGAACTGTATTCGGTGCACGATGTAAAAGCCAGGCTAGGGCAACTTGACTCGGTTTTACATCGTGGCGTCGAGCGATATCTGCGAGAATTCCCTCAGAGGTGGCCAGTGGCGCACCGCGTTTAAGGGGGTGCGCTCCAAGAGAGCCGTAAGGAATGAAGGCAATATTCTGTTCTTGGCAATACTCCAAAACAGCTACGCTACTACGTTCTACAATACTGAGCCGATTTTGTACAGCCTCGATTGCTACAATTTTACGGGCTTCCTTAAGTTGCTCCAGAGCAATATTTGACAGCCCAATATGACGAACTTTGCCTTCTTGTTGCAGGCTTGATAACATCGACACAGAATCTAAGAATGGTACATTGGGATCAGGTCGATGTAATTGATACAAATCAATTTGCTCAACTTTTAGGCGTTGTAAACTTGCCTCACAGCTACGCCGTAGGCTCTCAGGTGTGCCATCAGCTCGAATATCATTAGGAGCAGGTTTATAAATTCCACCCTTAGTCGCAATCACAATTCCTTGCGAATAGGGATAAAGTGCAGACGCGATTAGTTCTTCGTTAAAGCCAGGGCCGTAGGCTTCCGCGGTGTCAATAAAATTAACTCCGAGTTCAACTGCACGGTGCAGAAGCTTTTGACCTGCTTCCCAGTCAGCATAAGGACCGAAATTTCCAGGTTGTCCAGTCAAGCGCATAGCACCATAGCCTATACGATTGACTAGCAAGTCGCCACCTATCATAAATGTTTTGGCAAAGCCCATTGCATTTATGGTCATAATAAAGTCCTTGCAAAATTTGCAGATCGCCCTCAGAGGCATATTTAGGGCTAAATTACTTGTTCTCTCCAGCCTTGGGATGGCAAACCTCAGAGCTGGAGGCTAAAGCGTCTCAAAAGCTGCATTCCAATCTTATAGCTAGCCTGAAAATATTCAGGTAACAACAAGCTTAAAAGCTTAGACAGGGCTGTCTATAAAGTTCTTGCTTTTTTAGTTAATTCTTGCGATCTATTTTCAGTCACCAACCAACCTTGCTCTCAGACAATCTAGGAGAAGGCACAGGCAGCCTTAAGGATCGGCTGGAGACTGACGCAGCCTTTCTGGGCTTGGGCAATCAATTCATCAATCAATCAAACCAATCTCAAGGCCGTTCCAGCGATTCTCTACACTTTGTTCTTGCTGCTTCGTAAGCTTCTAGGTAATCCATACCACCCAACATCACGTCGCCGTAATACTCATAGGGAGCAGCCCCGTAGATTGGCAGTGGATTGTCTTCTGGATAATCTTCCTTGGCTTCCTCTACTGCCGCTTTTAGTTGCTTGATGCTCAGACGTTGGGCGGTAAAGTAGCAAAGCTTTTGTGAATCACGGTTAAGGTGGGGCAGTGTTGGATCGACCGTTTGCTCATCAAGCTCGATCCAAGCATGTTCAATCGGTTCTTCTGACTTCCCTACGATCACTAAGAAACCCTGAACATACATTGCTCCCTTCGTTGCCAATGCGGCTCGATAAGCATTTTCAAATGGAGTCTTCGGCTTACTGGCGACACTGTCCCCTAGTTCTCTTGAAAGCGTTTCATTTAAAGGCTTATTCATCAAAAATAATTTAGAAAAGAGGGCTGCTACAAAGTATAGCTCGCCTTTCCACCGCGCTTTCTACCGCAATAAGAAAACTGGGATGGCCTACCCAGCATACTTAGAACCCCTTTTCTGTGAAACTGAATTTTCTAGTCTCCAGTGATAGCGCTGATGACTTTGCTACTTCAATTTTTTAATTCTTTCAAGTGTTCAGGAGCGCAATTTTGAGTGCAACTTTAGATGTGTCCCTACTGATCTAGGTTCTCCTGTGGGTCGAGTGTTCCTTGTTGCCACAGAGCCTCGAAAGCAATTTGAAGCATCTTGGCTAGCCCTAGGTGGGTAATGCCAAGAGCTGTAAAACTGGGGGTGCCTAGCAATGGGTCTTGCAATGACAACAGGGTTACCCGTTTATCAAATAACTGCATCTTGAAAGGCACTTCGGAGACAAAGCGAGCTTGCTGTCCCCAGGACTGGCACTGACGGACAAACTCGCGCCCACTCGGGTCTTGCCAAATGTTGTATTCGTAAATGGTGCGGTAGCTGATGCCTCGGCTGAGCGGATCTTGCACCAGTTGTAGCCCTTCTTCGTGGCTGAGCAGGGAGGGATGGCTGAAGAAAACACAGATACTTTGCTGAGCCGTTTGAGCTAAGGCAGCTCCTCGCTCAACAATGCGGTGTGGCTCTGAGAGTACCTCAATGTAAGCGAGGGGATCCTCTGTGCCATGTCCAGCTGCGTAAAGCGGTGACAAAGACGCTACAAGCCCTTCGGTTTGTTGCTTTTGTCGGGCCAGCTCAGCTTCGTACTGGCGTTGTTTCGCTTGCAGCAAGGTTGGTAAAGCCTTGGCTGGATCTACTGCCTGAAACAGCCGCTGCCGACCAGAATGCCTTTCCACACATAAGCCGTACTCGCAAAGGGAGCCTAGGACATCGTAAATTCGCTGCCTAGGTACTTGGGCGCGAGTTGCAACTTGGGACGGCGTAAAGTCCTGCCGTTCCAATAGAGCTAAGTAGACGCTTGCCTCATAGCGGTTCAGCCCTAAGTTCATTAAGTTTTCGAGTTGCTGGGGCTCAGACATAGGGTGACACCACTGGTGGGTGGTGCTATCTTAAAGTTCATCCTGAACTATCCGCAAGAGGAGCAGAACAAATGAAAACGGCTGTTATTCAGACAGAGGCCGATGTTGAGAAGGTGCCTAGCCCTTCTTTCCTGCCGCAGGCTTATTTGAGAGGCCAGTTTCTACCCTTCAATGAGGCTCACATCTCCATCGCAACTCACGCCCTGCATTACGGTACAGCTGTGTTTGGAGGCATTCGGGGGCTACAGGCCCCAACTAATCCCAATCGCACCCTGTTATTCAGATTGGATGCTCATTGTCAAAGGTTGAGTAACAGCGCTAGATATCTGGGCTACTCGATCACACCGGAGGCTCTCCGAGCTGTGCTGATCGAATTTGTGCGCCTCAATCAACCGAGCTTTCCTTTTTACTTGCGGCCACTGATTTACACCTCGGGTTTGGGGATTGCTCCGCGGCTACATCAGGTGGAAAAGGATCTGCTGATCTATGGGCTAGCCATGGGAGATTTTTTACCTAAAACAGGGGCCCGCTGCCGAATCAGTTCCTGGTGCCGACAAGAAGATCGGAGCTTACCTCTGCGCGGTAAGGCCAGTGCCACCTACATTGCGTCAGCTCTCGCTAAAACGGAAGCTGTTGCTTCGGGCTTTGATGAGGCAATTCTGATGAACTCTCAAGGGAAGGTGAGCGAAGCTTCTGCCATGAACCTGTTTATAGTCAGGAAGGGCCAGCTGATTACACCTAGTGTTGATCAAGACATTTTGGAAGGAATAACCCGCGACAGCATCATCACCCTAGCCCGCGATTCCGGGCTTTCTGTCATAGAGAGACCTGTAGATAAATCTGAGCTGTTTATTGCTGACGAAATTTTCCTTTGTGGAACTGCTGCCCAGCTCACCCCTATCGTCAGTGTTGAAAACTACTCACTACCAGAGGATCGCCCTATCACTACGATGCTGAGCACTGGTCTCCAAGCGGCAATGGAGGGTCGAGATCCGCGCTACTACAACTGGCTGACAGAAATCTGAATCTCCAGATGACGTCTTGTCTCGGCAGGGGAGGGCTCTGTTCTTGCTATCTGCTCTGAGCTCTATCGCTCAAGAAGCTTACCTGCCCCACCCTCTGCAACGAATTTCAAAAAAGCATAGGTTTTCTCGGGAGAATAACGGAAGCTCTCCCCCCCATACTCGACGATGTACTCACCAGAGGTTGATGCAGAACAAGCGGTGCAGGTTAACACTTCTGAACTTAAAGTCTCAACGCTGAGTTTCAAGATTTGCTGGGACAGCCAATGCTTGAAAGCTGCTGGAATAGCTGCATTGATATCTGACTGACTCATGGTTGTGTTTGTACTCCTTCAAAAGCTCTGAGTTTGTTCTGTTGCTCGTTCAAGCCATGCTGGTGCTAGTAGGAGAGCTGCTGGCCGGATTCTACTTATCAGAGCAAGTATTTTGAGCAAGGTGTTTCCTCCCTTGATTCCCTGACCTAATCCAGGTTACACGAAAGTCAGGGGCTGAAACCTTGTCGGCTTGAGAGGTTGGCATCCCTTATGTAACTTTGCAGGGGTCCAGGTCATCGGTTCAGTTAACATCTGCAATTATGCTACTGAACTGGGGGTTGTCAATTGCTCCTGATCAAGCTAACTGCCAATCTCCCTGACATTGAGAACATTGAGAGCCGATTCAAAGGGTCGTCTAATTTATGGGGGGAGTGGTTGGCCTGTCTTTACCTTCTACGACTGTTACCCCTGCTTCACGGTGCTTGGCAGATAGCTGGGTGAGTGAAGAGGCTTGCAATTTTAGTCGGACAGAATCGGCGGCTCTGCCTCTAAAACTTCATGGATAGTTTTAACTAATTCCTTCACTGGATAAGGCTTTGGTAGAAAGGCTTGAACCCCAGAGTAGGATTCCTCAACTACTTGATAACCAGATAGGAGCCCACTTACAGCAATAATCTTAATTTGAGGGTTGATTTTCTGTAATGTGCGGATCGTTGTTGGTCCGTCCATTGACGGCATCATCATATCAACCAAGACCAAGCCAATTTCGTCTCGGTGTTGAACATATAGGGAGATTGCCTCAATACCATCGTTTGCGGTAAGAACCTGGTAATTATAAGCCTCTAGAGAGGCTCGGCTGACCTCACGAATTGCAGCCTCATCATCGACCACCAGAATCAGTTCCTCATGACCCATGAGGGCCTCGGAGATATTTGCCTCCCAATAGTCTCTTGCTATGACAGCCGGCAAGAAGACCTTAAACTCGGTTCCTTGGCCCACTGAACTTGTCACGGTGATGAAGCCGTGATGGCTTTTGATAATTCCTAAAACGGTTGAAAGTCCCAACCCGGTTCCTTTGCCTAGCTCTTTCGTCGTAAAAAATGGCTCAAAAATTTTATCTAAAATTTCAGGGAAAATCCCTGTACCTGTATCCGCTATTGTGATCCCAATATAAGTCCCCTCGCGTGCGTCCAGGTTCATTCGAGCGTAATTCTCGTCAACTGTCAGGTTCTCGGTCAAAATTTTCAAGTGACCACCGGCTGGCATCGCATCACGAGCATTGACACAAAGATTCATAAGAACTTGATGCAGCTGAGTTGCGTTCCCGGTTACAGCCCATAAGTCCTCGGGTACCTCCATGTAGACTTCAATAGATTTTGGAAAGGTTTCTTGAACTATTTGTTGAATCTCTAGAATCAAATGCTTAATCTGCAGAATCGTGTGTTTTCCTTCAAGACCACGGGCAAACGATAAAACTTGCTTGACTAGCTCTGCTCCCCGCTTGGCATTAGCCTCCATTGCCTGCAACATCTGATGGCTCCGCTCATCAATATTTGTCAGTTTTATTTGCAATAGTTGAGCTGTTGCCAAAACAGGAGTCAAAATGTTATTTAAATCATGAGCGATTCCACTAGCTAAAGTCCCAATGCTCTCCATGCGTTGGGCTCGAAAAAATTGGGTCTCAAGCTGCTTTTTCTCAGTGACATCAGTGCTGACAACCAGGATAAATTTAGGCTGCTGGCCAGCATTATGGACTAATGTCCAACGACTTTCAACAATGATTTCTCGTCCTGTCTTTGTGACTTGATTGAGCTCTCCTCGCCATTCCCCCTTTGCGATCAGAATCTTTTGAGCCTCCTGAAACTGGGAAGATATTTCCTTGTACAAAAGCTCATCAGTTTTTTGACCTAAAGCTTCTTCTCCCTTCCAACCGTAGAGCCGTTCAGCACCTTTATTCCAAAATAGAATTCGATTTTCCAAGTCTCGGACCAGGATTGCATCGGTAGCAATGTCAAGCAGAGCCGCTTGTTCACGAATTTTCTGTTCTGCTCGTTTGCGCTCAATTGCATAGCGAATGGAACGTACCAGCAGTTCCCCTGTAATCTGTCCCTTTACCAGATAATCTTGAGCGCCTTCCTGCACCGCTCGTAAAGCCAGGGTTTCATCATTTAACCCCGTCGTCACGATGATAGGAATTTCGCGGGCATGGGTGTGTAGTCGCTCAAAGGTGTGGAACCCCTGGCTATCCGGCAGGGAGAGATCTAACAGAATGACGTCAAAGCTCGCTTCGTTGTGACGCTGTAGCCCCTTGCTCAAACAATCAACGGGTTCAAGTTCGATCTGCACAGAAGTTACTTCCCGTAGCAACTCTTGCAACAAGCGAGCATCCCCAGGATTATCTTCGATCAGCAGGACGTGAATTGCTCTATGTTCCATCTTGCTACTCCGCTGGAAGTTTTACGATGGTTAGCCAGAAGTCTTCAATTGACTTAATGACTCTGATGAACTGATCCAGATCGATCGGTTTGGTAATGTAGCAGTTAGCATGGAGATCATAAGCCTTGATGATGTCTTCCTCAGCCTGAGAAGTCGTGAGGACAACCACAGGGATACGCCTCAAGTGTCCATTAGCTTTGATGATTTCTAAAACCTCTCGTCCGTCTTTTCTAGGTAGATTCAAGTCAAGTAGAATCAGATCTGGATGAAGGGCATCTGTGTAAGGTGCTAGTTTCTTCAGAAATGCAATAGCCTTCTCGCCATCTTCAACAACGTTCAAGTGATTGTGAACCTTACCCTCTTTTAAGACTTCCTGGGTCAGTCTCACATCACCCGGGCTATCTTCAACCAGCAAGATCTCGATTGGTTTCCCAACAGGCTTAGCGTTCACGATCAGACTTTTCCCTCATTTGGAATTTCAAAATAAAAGGTTGCTCCTCTACCCAGTTCAGACTGTACCCAGATTCGTCCACCATGCCGCTCAACAATCTTTTTACAAACAGCAAGCCCAATACCCGTGCCAGCATACTCTACTCGGTTGTGCAGTCGTTGAAAAATCACGAAGATTCGTTCAGCATATTCAGGGTCGATGCCGATGCCATTATCCTGTACTGAAAAGAGCCATGCCCCCTGCTGTAGAGATGCTCGAATGTGGATCACAGGAGGATCTTCACGGCGGAATTTAATTGCATTGCCAATCAGATTCTGAAACAGTTGTGTGAGTTGAGTTGGATCTGCTTTCACACTTGGCAACTCCTCACAAGCAATAACAGCTCCACTTTCACCAATGGTGACTTTGAGATTATCAATTGCACGATTTACAATTTCAGAACAGTTAATCAATTCAAAGGCTTGTCCACGGGTGCCAATTCGCGAGTATGCCAATAAGTCGGTAATCAACGTCCTCATGCGGGCAGCGCCGTCGACGGCGTAGCCAATAAAATCATCTGCATCTGCATCTAATTTGCCTTTATAGCGCCGCTCAAGCAATTGTAGATAGCTCGTGACCATGCGCAGTGGTTCTTGCAGGTCATGGGACGCGATGTAGGCAAACTGCTGTAGTTCGATGTTGGAGCGAGTCAACTCTTGACGCTGCAGCGTCTCTTGTTCCAGGAGTTGGGCTTGCATAAGCGCAATGCCGAGCTGATCAGCTAATTGCTGAAGCAGCTCAGTTTCAAACTGAGACCAAACGCGAGGGCCTGTACACTGGTGGGCAATTAGCAGACCCCACAGTTCCTCTTTAGCAAGAACTGGTACAACCAGCTTTGCTCGCACTTGAAACCGTCGCACAAATTGGACTAGGCAGAGAGGAATCTGATCATCTTCCTCCACATCTGCGATCTCTCGGATCCGCCCTTGGCGGTATTGTTGCTGAGACTCTTCAGGGAAGACTTCCTCTGGAAAGGTTTGTCCTAACAACTGAGGTAAGCCTGGCACTACCGCCTCAGCGACGCCGCCGCCAGTGCCATCCGGCCCAAGCTGATAAATTAATATGCGATCAGCTTGCAGGATTCTTTGCACCTCTGTAACAACTGTTCGTAGAATATCGTCGATTTGAAGCGATTGACGGATCTTAAGAGTAACTTCGGCAAACAGTTGCGATCGCAGATTCTGCTGCCGTAGAGCCTTTTCTACTCGTTTACGTTCGCTAATATTTTGAAAATAAACTGATAAACCATCTGTGGAAGGATAAGCATGAACCTCAAACCAAGTATTCAGTGGCGCATAAAACTCCTCGAAAGCAACACTAACTTGTTCGCTAACTGCTTTGTGATACTCTTGCTCAAATGTCGATCCAATCGTCTCTGGAAACTCATTCCACACACATTTTCCTAGAAGATCTGCCCGAGAGCGCTGAAGCAATCGTTCTGCCTGTGGATTGAGATAGGTAACCCTCCACTCCTGATCCAGAGCGAAGAAGGCATCTGTAATGCTCTCCAAAATTCTTGCCGCCTGGTTCCGAGCAGCTTCAGCCTCTGCTCGTGCAACTTGCTCTCGCTCCCAAAAAGCTAGTCGCTCCTTTTCAATCTGCTGACGCACCTGGATCTCTTGTTCTAAAAGTGTATTGCGCTCCTGAAGTTGTTTTGTCAGAGCCTGCAGGCTTAGGTGGGTTTTAACCCGAGCAAGTACTTCTTCGTATTGAAGTGGTTTAGTAATGAAATCTACTGCACCAAGATTGAATCCTCTAATTTTGTCAACTGTCTCTGTTAAAGCAGTCAGAAAAATCACCGGAATGGACTTGGTCAGCTCGCTCTCTTTTAGACGACGACATGTCTCAAATCCGTCTATCCCTGGCATCAGGATATCTAGCAAAATCAAATCGGGAGATGCGTAATTCGCTTTTTGAATTGCACTCTCACCATTTTCAGCAATCAATACTTTGAAGCCAGAGTTGTTTAGAAATTCAAATAGAATTTCTAGGTTGATGGGTGTATCGTCAACGACGAGAATAATCTCTTGCCCAGTCGTATTAGTATTCATTATTCATGCCCGAAAACGTTGGATCAATTCTAAAATTTGCCGCTCTTTAAAGCCTTTTGCGAGTTGACGAAGCTGAATCGTAAATGGCAGCCACAGCGGATTTTGTACCTCTAGCTTAGCGGCCTGGTCAACGATTCCCCTGATATCGCCTCTCATAGCCAAATCAAGTAAGATGTTGATCTCTTCAGGGGGGAGTGCGAGGACGAGTGTAGACGCTGAAGCTTCGTCTTTGAGACATTCCTCATCACTTGTGTGCTTACTGTTTACTTCCCCGTAAATCCACTCTAGCTGGAGGCAAGCCTGTAGTTGCGTTAGGAGTTCTGCTTCCCGTACAGGTTTAGAGATAAAACCATTACAACCTGCTTCCTGGCTTGCCTGTTGATTGAAGCCAAAAACGCTGGCCGAAGTAGCAATGACAATCACGCCTTGAAGACCTGGCGACAGCTTAAGTTGACGCGTGGCTTCAAAACCATCCATAACTGGCATCACCAAATCCATTAAAATGACATCAGGTATAGTCTGATGAGCCTTATTCAGTCCATCCTGTCCGTTCTCTGCCTCAGCCACTTCAAAGCCTAAAGGCTGAAGAAAGTTGACAAGAACAGAGCGATTTTCCCAATTATCATCAACGACTAAAACCTTCAGTTTAGGGCCCTGATAACCAATGATCTGAGCTTTGGAATTGACACTATCTCTTGCCTCAGAAACTTCAGGCAGAGCGAGGTCGAGCCAGAAGGTACTCCCTGCATCCAAGGTGCTCTTCACCTGAATATCCCCGCCCATTAGTTGCGCTAGTTGGCGGCTGATGGAAAGCCCTAAGCCTGTCCCCTCAGCTTTACGACCCTGGTCGCCTACCTGCTGAAAAGGCAAGAAAACAGCTTCCAGTTGCTCTGCCGCAATTCCAATACCTGTATCTTTTATCAGAAAGCGGATTTTCCCCTCATGGGAGCTAACTTTGAATGTGACTTCTCCTACTTCGGTAAATTTAATTGCATTACTTAGAATGTTAAGCAGAATCTGACGTAGACGCTTTTCATCCGCTTGAACTAACTTAGGCAAGGGAGAAGTTATCTCATGGATCAGCAGGATCCCTTTCTGTTGGGCCCGTATTAGGCAGATGTCAGCAATTTCTTTTAGAAAGTTAGGAAAATCGAAATCGTTTACGTGAAGCTCCATCCTCCGAGCTTCAATCTTTGAGAGATCTAAGATGTCATTGATAAGGGTTAGTAGATGTTCGCCACAGCGGTGGATAATTTTCAATCCATTTTCTTGTTGCTCGGTCAGGTTCTCGATTTTTCTGAGAATCTGGCTGTACCCTAGTATGCCGTTTAGAGGTGTACGCAGCTCATGGCTCATGTTTGCTAGAAATTCGCTCTTAGCACGGCTAGCAACGTCAGCAGCTTCCTCTGCCTTCTGACGTTCCCAAATTTCTTGTTGCAAATGTAAGTTTTTTTCCTGTAGCTCTTGCGTCCGTGACACCACCTTGGCTTCCAGGGTCCGGTTCACTGCCTCCAGGTCAGAATAGAGACGTGCGTTCTCAATGGAGATGGCGGCTTGGGCTGAGAGAAGTTGCAAGATTTCCAACCGGTTTGAGGTGAAAGCTCCGATCGTTAAGTTGTTCTCCAAATAAAGAATCCCTGTTCGCTTACCCTGATGTAGGATTGGCATGCATAAAACTGATTTTGATCCTTGTCTCGTGATGTAAGCATCGTCAGCGAAGAGTTTGTCAGTTGTCGCATCACTTAGGACCACAGGTTCTTGGGTTCTGGCGACGTAATTAATGACGGATATGGGGAGTAGGGAATGTTCAGGCGTTTCTGTCACCTCCAGGGGCACCAATTGCCGCACAGTCATCTCCTCTACCGCGGTTCCTCCTGCTGCTTCTAGAAATAGCTGTCCCGCTTTATCGAGGAGTAAAAAGCCCTTTTGAGCACCCGCACTTTCGAGTACGATCTGCATGAGTTTTTTTAGCAACTTGTCTAGGACAATCTCACCCGAAAGCGCTTGAGATGCTTTCATGACTGTAGCAAGGTCTAAAGCTGGCGCACTTCCTATAGACCCAGGGCTTGTTATCGGCTCGGTCTGCGTATGGTCGCTATTTTCCCGTTTCAGAGCTTGGAACAAAGTTTGGGGATATCTCTCTTCCAGATCCCTAACTTTTGCCATTGCTCCCCAACGCAGGTAAGCATAGTAAGATTCAATCAGGTAAACCCGAGCGATTTTTTCTCTGCCTTGCGAGAAGTAAAACTTCGCTGCTAATTCGTTACCCAATGCTTCTTCTTGGATATAACCCTGTTCCCTAGCTCCAGCGATCGCACTGTCATAAAGTGCCATTGCCTTTACAATTTTCTCCAAAACTCGTGCTTTTTCTGCCTCTACTAACTGGTATTTATGGTGAAAATTCATTGGGGCATGCTCTGCCCATCTCTGCATTTTTTCCTGGTTGCGAACTACTCTCTCCAAAAGAATTTCTCTCTCTGTGTGTGAAGCTGATGAATGAATAGCTAAATGGGTTAGAGAATCATAGAAGTAGAATAATGGAACAACAATCCATCCTGTTACTCCATTCATATATTGCTCAGCCTGGGCAATATTTTCTACTGCCTGTAAGAATTCACCAAACCAGTAGCATAAAATCGCTTTATTTAGAAATACATAATAGATAGTCGTCCGCTCATTTAATTGCATGTGCAATGGCAGCAGTTGCTCTTCATCATAAACTTCACCGAGCAAACGGTAAGGTTTTTTAACTGCTCCGATCAGGTTTAAAACTACTTGATGAAATATTTGATGCCATTTTAAAGCAGTTTCTTGATTGATTTCAGCGATTGTCCTCCCGTAGCTCGTCATTTCTTGCTCAAGCTTTTGGAGCTCTGTGCCGCTCCAATAGGCATACTGACATTTAAAACTTGCTGCATAACCAGTATGAGCTAAATCTCCGTTCTCCAAGCCACTCAGATAAGCATCCTCTAAGAGGGACAAGGTTTCCCGAACATGATGCTTCCAATGTATGATGAAGGTCGAAACTTTAAATAATGTTTGACACCTAACTTCACGAGCGTTCAATAGGTTCATCAACTCTAAAGCTAGCTGCCCAAACCTGTAACCCGCCTCAATATCTTGCAGCAGACCGCTAAAGACAATTCCATAATCAGCAAAGCCACTGGCTGACAAAGAAGTATTTCCGTATTGAATAGACAAGTTTACCTGCTGGCAGGCCATGAGAATAAAGAGTGCGGGTGCAGCTTGGTAAGCCGCAGGAACCAAGCTTGCTATCAGCCTAAGTGCCGCTAGCTTGTTTGGGTCTGTCATCAACGGTAGATTGATTAAATCCCTTACTTCTTTCCCTACTAAATTTGCTGCTGTTTCTTCAACGGCCGCTTGGATATCCTGTGGAGTAGGAAATTCGTTGAGTTGTATTCCCAATATTTTCAAAACTTGCAGGCCGAGCTTCACTGCTTCGAGTAACTTTCGTTGGACCTCACAGGTTTTAATTCTTATTTCATATACTTTCACTCTATCTAACAACGTTTTAGCTTGTTGCAGCACTACCTCAGTGAGCTGCTCCATTTCCTCAAACTTGCCGTTTAGAAATGCTGACTCTGCCGCCTCTTCATGCAAAGATAATGTCAGTTGGTATTGTCTATCCCAACTGGAAGCTGTTAATAAACTCAGTCCCACCTCCAAATAATTTGCGGCAGCTTCATATGCTGTTGCTACTTTTGCTTTACGACCAGCGATGAGGTTGAGTATAGCTAGCTTATATCTTTCTGAATCCGAACTGAGTAAGTCAGTACCAAAATTTAATTGGTTGACCAGATCAAAAACATTCTCCCTTTGCAACTCAAGTGGAGTGTTCTGCAGCAATAGCCGACCAATTCTTAAATGGGTTTGCTTTTTCTGCTCCTCTGGAATGAGAGAATAAGCTGCTTGTTGAACGCGATCATGTAGAAACTTGTAAGTAATTTCTAAAGGGTCAAGCCCTAATGTCTTTAGGGCTTCCAGGTCAAGCTCAACTGGGATTTTGTAAGCCTCAGAGAGAGATAAGATCAGGCCGGACTCTAGGGCTTCCCGCAATTCTCTTGCCGTCTCTAACTGAGACTTTTCGTTGACGATGGCTAGAACATTTAGGGTAAATTTTTCTCCGATACAGGCAGCTAACTGCAAAACGTTTTGCGCCTTCTGTGATAGCCTTTGAATTCGGCTGATCATTAACTCAACTACATTATCTGTGATGTCAGTAGCCTGAAGGCAAGCAATGTCCCACTGCCAGCATCCCCTGTCAAAGTTGAAGAACAACAGATTTTCTTGGTAAAGGGATTTTAGAAACTGTGTCAGGAAGAAGGGATTACCTTGGGTCTTGTCAACAGTTAACTCAGCCAGTGAGTTTGTCTCCTCCGGCTTCCTGTGTAGCGTGTCGCTAATTAACTGCGTGATGTGGGCATGGTTTAATGGCTGAAGGGTGACATTGTTCACCGTTACGCCAGCCTGTCGAGTTTCCTCCAGCATTAACATTAACGGATGAGCTGAATTGACTTCATTGTCGCGGTAAGTCCCAATGACCAAGAAGTATTTGCTATAAGGGCTACTAAGTAGCAGGTGAACGAGTTTGAGCGAAGCAGAGTCAGCCCATTGCAGGTCATCCAGGAACAAAACCAGTGGATGTTCAGGCTGAGTTAGCACCTGAATAAATTGTTGGAATACTCGGTTAAAACGGTTTTGAGTCTCGGTCACTCCTAACTGGGGGATTGGTGGCTGAGCTCCAATGATCTGCTCAACTTCGGGGATAACGTCAATGATCACTTGGCTGTTAGAGCCGAGGGCCGCTAAAAACTTTACTCTCCAGCTCTGGATTACATTGGCACTTTCAGTAAGCAGCTGCCGCATTAAATCTCGAAATGCTTGAATTAGAGAAGCATAGGCAATATCACGCTTGAATTGGTCGAACTTGCCTGAAATGAAATAACCACGCTGCCGCACGATCGGTTTGTGGACTTCATTGACCAGTGAGGATTTACCAATGCCTGAGTAACCGCTTACCAGCATTATCTCAGCCGCACCATTACTCACCCGATCAAAGGCCGCTGCCAACATCGCTACTTCATTCTCCCGACCATACAACTTTTGGGGGATGAGGAACTGACTGGACCAGTCTAGCTGCCCAATTTGAAAGGAAGCGATCCGCCCTGAAGCCTGCAGCATTTGTTGGCAAGTTAGCAAGTCTGCTTTGAGACCCAAGGCGCTTTGATACCGCTCCTCGGCTGTCTTCGCCAATAGTTTCATTACCAGAGCACAGACTGCCTGTGGGATACAAGAATTTATATGGCTGGGGGGGATGGGAGCCTTGGCAATATGGCTGTGAACCAGTGCCAAGGGATCTGTCACTGGAAAAGGGAGCTGCCCAGTCAGCATTTCATAGAAGGTGGCTCCTAAAGAGTAAAAGTCAGTACGATAATCAACTGCCCGGTTCATTCTCCCAGTTTGTTCTGGTGATAGGTAAGCCAGGGTACCTTCCAGTAACGCGGGATCGACGACAGTCTGATTCTCTTGAGGTAGGTATGATGAAATACTGAAGTCAATGATTTTGACTTGCCTAGTTTGAGGGTTGATGAGAATATTGCGAGGATTGAGATCTTTGTGAATGATCTGATTTTGATGGAGTTCCGCCAGTGTTGAGGCCAGTTGGATGGCGATGTTAAGAAATTCAACTAAGGGAAGGGGTTTGCTCTCCAACAACTGTTCCAGAGAGACTCCACCAAAATCCTCTAATACCAACGCCAAACCATTTTGGTCAATCTCTAGAGTTAAAGGCTTGATTACTCCTTCAATGTCTAAAGTCTGAAGAATCTTGTACTCATGCTTTAAGCGAGCAATCTCCTCTAGAGGAGGATACTCATACTTGAGAACTTTAAGGACGACAGGTTGCTGCTCTGGCTCTTTTAACCCTGAATAAACTGTTGTATTAACACCTTCGTGAATTACTTGTGTCAGAGTATAGTTAACTAGTATCCTGTTCATAAATAAACCTTTGTAAACTCAGGGGGTGAATTACTACGATGCTCCATTCTGGATAGAGCATAAATACTCGACTTGATTCCAAGTCCCCTGTTAACCAGCTAAATTCTTGTCTCCTGCCAAGTCTATTTCAATTTTATCTACTATGCTCAAATCATCTTTTTCTTGAGGCAGTTTTAGTGAGCTTTGCAGCGCTCCCTGATGGCCAGCTATGAAAAGAAATGCAGATAAAGAAATGTATATACCACTTGCCCAATAGGTTTAACCTGGCTGGCGTGGGAGCAACGTGTAGGTTTGTATACCTCTGCTGTTTAGGTGCCAATGGCTCGTAAAGATGGGTAAAGCAAACTGTCCTGCCTAAGGAGTGACAAACAGGCTGGTTGTACTAGTTTTGTACTATTTTCCTGCGCAGGTTTCCTGTCCATCGAGCAGGCACGGTATTTCTCAAGCTTCACAGTACCGAGTAGCAAGCTATTACTCTTGGCTCCCGTCTACACCTTTGCACAAAGCCTTAACTCGACTAAAAGTTAAGGCCTTGTGCTTGTGCCCCAAAGATTGATGAACTAGCCTGCTTATATTAGATTCAGGATAATTCTGCCCCTACCAAGTCTGGTAGGTTTGGTAGAACGCTTTGCTGAGAATTCGAGCAACCAGCTTCTTGAATCCAGAATTTAGGGCTATGTGGACAGCGGATACTTACTGAGAGCTTGGATTAACTCTTCCTTTCGAATGGGCTTACTAATGTAGTCGTCCATTCCAGACTCAAGGCATGCTTCGCGATCACCTTGCATAGCGTTGGCTGTCATCGCAATGATTCGAGGGCGGCGCTCTTGAGGCCATTCTTGGCAAAGGAGACGAGTCGTGGTCAAGCCATCCATCTCTGGCATCTGCACATCCATCAGAACCACGTCGTAGGTTTGACGACGTAAGGATTCTAATACTTCAATACCATTACCTGCAATATCAGCTCGATAACCAATTCCTTTAAGTATGAGTAAAGCAACTTTCTGGTTCACAACGTTATCTTCGGCTAGCAAAATTCGTAGAGGAAGTTGCTCAGCTAGCAGAGGTTCAGCTTGAGGTAGGGGTGGTTGACCTGAGCCTATTTCAAGCTGTGAATCTTCCAGGACACCAACCAAAACGTCGTAGAGTTGGGATTGTTTGATTGGCTTGCATAGGGAAGCAGCAAAGAGCACACTGTCATCAACATCACTGGCTTCCTGCCTACCAAGGGAAGTTAATAGAACGAGGGGCAAGGCTTTACCCGCAGGTAGATTGCGGATTTCGTTTGCTAGATTTAAACCATCCATTTCTGGCATCTGCATGTCTAAGATTGCCAGATCAAAGGGCTTACCCTGCTGGAGCCAACTTAATGCTTCGGCTCCTGATTTGGCAGCGTGGGGTAGCATTTTCCACGCCTGCCCTTGCATGACTAATATTTCTCTGTTTGTGGCATTGTCGTCGACAATCAACAACCGTTTTTCAGCGAGTTTCACTTGCTGATTTCGCTGCTCAGTGTGCAAGCGGTTAGGAACAGATTCAGCAACCACAGTGACGTAAAAGGTAGAACCCTCGCCCACTTGGCTTTCAACCCAAATGCTACCCCCCATCATCTCGCTCAAGCGCTTACTAATTGCTAGGCCCAGGCCAGTACCCCCGTATTGGCGAGTGGTCGAAGAATCGACCTGGCTAAAGGACTGAAATAGGCGATCCATGCGCTCGTTAGGGATGCCAATACCAGTGTCTTTGACAGCAAAACAGATCTTGTATTTAGGGGATTGCAATTCCCCTACAGCGCTACTTGTGACTTGCTCATGAGCGGTCACAGAAACGACTATCTCTCCCTTTTCGGTGAATTTAACTGCATTACTCAACAGATTTACTAAGATTTGCCGAAGACGAGTAACATCTCCCAAAATTACCGTCGGCACTTGTGGCTCAACCCGATAAGCTAACTCCAAACTTTTCTCTGACGCTTCTAGGGCTAGCAGAGCTAGCGCATCTTCGACACAAGTTCGCAATTCAAAAGCTTGTTTCTCCAGCTCTAGCTTGTTGGATTCAACTTTCGAGAAGTCCAAAATGTCATTAATAATAGTAAGCAAGGAATCAGCACTGGTGCGAATCGTTTCAACAAAGTCCTGCTGCTGAGGCTGAAGCTCGGTATCTAACAGGAGCCCAGTCATGCCAATTACACCATTCATGGGAGTACGAATTTCATGACTCATATTTGCCAAAAAGGTGCTTTTGGCTTCAGAGGCTAACTCTGCTTGACGACGGGTTAATTCAAGCTCTTGTCTCTGATGGACTTCTTCCGCAAGAAGTTGTGCTTGCGCTAAAGCAATACTGACTTGATCTGCCAGCTGTTGCAGCAGTTGAACTTCCGAACTTTGCCACTGTCTTGCAACTGTGTTTTGGTGGACAATCAAAAGTCCCCAGGCGTCGGTTTTCAAAAGGATAGGCACTATCAGATGAGACTTTGCCTCAGACTGTTGTAGCAATTCCAAAGAACAGATTTTAGGGTCCATCTGCTCTAGCTCAGCGCTATCATCAGTTTGAATTTGCCACGAGTGCTGAAAAAACTCTGATGGCGGGCAAGAACTGGTAATTGTTGTCCCTAGAAGACTAGGGTAGCCAGGAACCACGGCTTCTGTAACTACCTTTCCATGAGACGCTGGCTGAATTTGGCAGATCAGCACTCGGTCCGCTTGGAGAATCTTTTGCACCTCCACGACGGTTGTCTGCAGAATGTCTTCCAGTTGCAAAGACTGACGGATTTTCAAGCTGATTTCCGCGAACAAATGCGCCTGTAGATTCTGAAGCCGTAAAGCTTCTTCCGCCCGCTTACGTTCCTTGACTTGTTGCCTAAGTAGCTCGTTGGCCTTAGATAGCTTGATGGTGCGTTGTGCGACCCGCCGCTCGAGTCGGTCGTGAGCTGCTTTCAGTTCCTCTTCTGTCTGCTTACGCTCGGTGATATCCCGCAAGATCACGACATATTCTTGTAGTCTTTGATTGGCTTGGTGGGAGAGGGTGACTTCAATGATGCGCGAGCCCTGCTCCCCTTGAGGGTATTGCTCACTGCGGTTGGGCCATTGCTCTGGCTTGCCTGTTAGTTCTGTAAAAAATACCTGGAGGGGCTTGCCCAATAGAACCGTATTGGCGAGCCCAAGCAAGTTCTCTGCCGCTGGGTTTGCTCGACGGATTGTGCCATTCTCATCTAGCACCACAATGCCATCTGGTACTGTCTCTAGCGCCATGCTGAGTAAGCTCTTTGCTTGATTCCGTGCCTCATCAATAGCCGCTACTTGGGGTAAGGTCGTCCAGCAAGCAATGGCCACACCTACGAAGGACAGGGTTACCAGCAGAATCACCAACATATTGCCATGCGTTATTGGTGAAATCTTGCTGAGTTGAGCACTGATACTCCAGCCCACTGTAGCGGCACCACAGATGAGCGAGATCAGCACTACGACTTGCAACATCACGAAGTCCTGCATCTTGCCCTGATGCTGTTGCGAGTAATGCCGTTGCCACCATGCGGGCTGCAAGACAGCAAAGGGCAAACGGCGCAGGGCAGCATCTATGACTAGAATGACAACCGGCAAGAGCAGGCCACTCAGCAAATCCTGCCAACTCCAGGCCAGACCTCCTATTACCAGCACTACTACTTCCACAAGCAGGAAACAGAGTGACCATTTAGGCCAACGTACTTCAGGTCTGCTCCGGTTCAGCCACAGCCCTAGATGCAGACCCATAATCGACAACAGATAGCCCGTTCCCGCCACAATGACTACGTGGGAAAGGTCATCCAATAGCAGACACACCAGGCTGAGCAGGAAAGTGCAGAGCAAGGCAGGACCCAACACCCCGCGTTGCGAAACCACCTTGAATACAGGCGAAAGGTGACCATCTAGTGCAAGCTGGTACAGAATCCGGGGGGTGCTGGCAACCGTGGTGGCACAAGTCAGCAGGCAGGCAAAGGCAATCAATAAGGTCACCAGCACCGAAGCAGACGGTCCCCAGAAGGGCTCAGCGGCAGCTAGCAGGTTCAGATATAGGTTGTCCCCTAGTCCGTCGGGTTGAGTTGCCAGTCGCATGAGCACCCAAGACCCTCCCACAAAGGCCACTGGCATCAGCCAGGCAGCGAAGTTCAGAAAGCGTAGAGTCTGAAGGGGTTGACGGCTATCGGCAACAAACGCAGCCGCTGTTTCACCGGAGTAAACCGAGTAAGTGGCAACGAAGAACCACTTGAGCCAATCGCCCAGGCTGAGGCTGGACCAGTGGCTAGGCAAAAGACCTGGGCTAGCCGGGGAGAAAGCTAGCCAGCCAAGTCCCTGTAGGCAAAACATCAGTAGGAAGGCAACTGCTGGAACTACAAAAAATAAGTGCAGAATTCCTAAGGCGCGGGTGCCACTAAAGCCAACGACAAAGGCAATGGCCGTAAAGCCAATTTTGAGCAGTGTTGTTGGGCAGGTAATTCCTAGAGGCTCCAGATTGGCTTGAATAAGATCTGTCAAAACGAAGGCATAAGCGGCAGGTGCTGTACCCCAGCCGATGAAGTAGCCGATGGCAGCATAGCGGCCTAGACTCGGCAACTTCTGTTGCGTCAGTAAGCGAGCCGCATAATTAGGAGTTCCACCTGCTACATCAGGCCAAAACTGCCCTAATCGCTGCACTTGCAGAATAAGCATGACCGAGACAATCACGCCCGGCAACCACAAGAAGACCGCTTGAGGACCGAGGGCAGCATGGATAGCGGGTGCAGTACCGATCCAGCCCACATGTCCTGAGAGGCCAAAACCCCAAGTTTCGAACGAGCTTAGGTTGCGAGATAGACTTGTTGTTAAGGATCTAGGGGACCTCACCCTGTTCACTCCATGAATTAAGTTTCTATGTGCAGTAACGTTTGTGCTTTTATGAGCTGAGTGTTGATGTGTGTGCTAGCTAGAAGGGACTAGTGAATTGGCCTTCTAGAGCCCCACTACGCTTTAGGTAGGCTAGGTAAGAATTCAGCAAGGTGATATCGACAGGTGGGCAAACGATGGAGGTTCCAGTTAGCCCCCTGACCGTGTTCTGACAGTCAAGAGCCTGAGCCCCGAGAGAACAAGTTTCTAAATAGGTTAAAGGTTTGTCTGAAGTTTTTTGGATCAACAGAGATGCTAGGGGCTTCAGCGCATTTTCCTGAGCATCATCTTCTAGTAAGGCAACTCGCCATTGCTCATAGTCCATCTGTTGAACAGGATAGCCGAGAGCACTAATTGTGTTGACTACCTCGCTAAGGTGTAAGGGTTGAGGATTGAGCAAGTGAAAAGCTTTGCCTAAAGACTCTGGCTGTCTCGACAGATGAACGATAGCCTTACTGACGTAATCAACTGGAATCAAATTGAGCATCAGCTCCAGGTCAGGCGCGTTGCCAAGCTGAATAAAGCCCTTGATCATTCTGCAGATCAGGTCATCTGTTCGAGAAATCCCTGTTTGGCTATGACCTGAAATCATGCCAGGTCTATAGATACAAACTGGTATTCCTCTTGATTTTGCAATGGTCATTAACTTCTCACCCACCCACTTGGTTTGGGTATAACCATCGCCGAGGGTTTTGTGAGGGGCAAGGTCGTCCTGTTCTTGAATGTCTTTCGTACCATAAGCTTCAGCCGTTTGAAACACATCAAGGGTAGAGACGAAATGCACCGGTTTCGTTTTGCTTTGGCTTGCCAATCTGAGGATTTCTTGGGTGCCAGAGACATTAGGCGCTTGCAAAGCAGCATAGGGATAGATCAAATTGACCAGTGCACCGTTGTGATAGATCAGGTCAATCTCGCTTGCTAGCTGACCAAATTGTTGTTCTGTAAGACCCAGCAAAGGCTGGGACAGATTGCCAACTACTGGAATAATTCTGGGGCTTAGCGTTTGATCCCAAAGTAAATAGTGCTCCAGGTTCTTCTGGATTTTTTGCCTGCCAGTTTCAGGATCAGCAGAGCGAGTCAAACAATAGATTTTTGCCTGAGTTTGTTGTAGAAGTTCATGGAGCAAAAACGCTCCCAAAAAGCCAGTAGCCCCAGTCAGGAAGATATGTCTGGGTTCAGCAGTTGGATCCGCTGCCTGCGCGGCTGGAACAATGGTTTCATCCAGAACGGCTTCAGCCTCAAGACTCGGCCCAGGTTGATCTTCAAGTGCAGCAGGGGAGCTTGAGTGCTGCTGAATTACCTGAGCAAATTCAGCAACTGTAGGGGCCTCAAAGAGGCATAGCAAGGGGAGCTTGATCTGGAGAGTTTCTTTCACCTGACAAACCAACTGAACAGTGAGTAACGAATCTCC
This sequence comes from Leptolyngbya sp. FACHB-261, assembly GCF_014696065.1. Taxonomy (NCBI): domain Bacteria; kingdom Bacillati; phylum Cyanobacteriota; class Cyanophyceae; order Leptolyngbyales; family Leptolyngbyaceae; genus Leptolyngbya; species Leptolyngbya sp. FACHB-261. Next base: position 145,716 of record NZ_JACJPL010000026.1, read on the forward strand.
TCCCAACTCGAAAAAGTTGTCATGGGTGCCAACCTGCTCGATTCCCAAGACCTGAGCCCAAATCTCTACTAATTGCTCCTCCAGCTCACTATGAGGGGCAATAAATTCTTCCGTCAAAATCGGTCTGGCTCGACTAGGAGTGGGTAGAGCTTGACGGTCTACTTTACCGGTGGGTGTCAGAGGCAGAGCATCCAAGAGAACAAACGTAGATGGCACCATGTAACCGGGTAACTTCTCCTGCATAAAGGAGCGTAACTGCCGTACTAGACTGTTAGCTCCTTTAGCTTGAAGAGGATTATTGGCATAAGTATGCCAGGATGTATTAGACACTATTCTATCACCGACCTTAGAGATCTTGTGCTTGTGTCTATCAACAGTTAAGGCTGATTGCTGCTGGAAAATAACATCATAGTAGCCCTCTGTACTGTTTCTCTCTGACCACTGGATATGAGTGGTATAGCCTAAATCTTGCCCAAGGCTCCATAACGCTTCAGGCTCAATCCCTATAAGCTGGGGCTTGTTTTGAAGGTTTGCTCGTAGGTCTTCCACGGTTCCAGAACCAGCATAATTTCTCAGCCATTCCATAGCACTCATTTCTTTGAGCAGCCGTGCATTTGGAATCTGGCTAACCTTAAGAGCTTTCGGTTGGGAATCTTTTAAGACTTGGTGAAGCGAAGATAGTGTGAGTTCCTGCTGTTGCCAGTCGAGTTCTAAAGGTTCGACCGGAGGCAAAGATTCAGTGCCAATGTGAAGAACTACATCGTAGCGAAACTGAGTAAATTCGTTGTGATAACAGCCGCGCTTTAGCTGTACTTGAACCTGGTTGATTTGGGGGAATCGCTGTTTGAGGGCAGCGAAAAAAGCTGGATCAATCACCAACTCTTTATCCTGCGCTACCCGCTCTTGAATCCGCTCCCGGAGGTGAGCAATTGGCAAAAAATCAGGAGCTTGATGCAGTTGAACCGAGGTGTGAAAGGCCTCCAGCAGAGGCAAACTGCGCACATCACCAATAAAGATGTGACCTCTGGGCTGAACAACTTTAACCGCTGTTTCTAAAACCTGTAGTAGATAGTCCAGATTTGGAAAATACTGAATGACAGAGTTGATGACAACCACGTCAAATGTTTCGGTGACTGTTGCCTCTAGGGCGTCAGCTGCCTTAGCTAGAACTGTGACCTGTGCTTGGCTCTGCTGACTGTCTAGTTGCTGCTGAACATAACCAATCGCTTCTGCAGAGATATCTGTGCCGACATAGCGAGAGCAATGGGGTGCAATTCTAAATAGCAATAATCCAGTACCACAGCCGATCTCCAGCACGCGCTTCGGCTGCAAAACAAGAATTCTCTCAACCGTGTAATCTAACCACTTCCGAATTTCATCGACTGGAGTTGGCAGGCCAGTATGACTGTCGTGGATACCACTGATATTAAATGTGGGCTCTTCGGGGGCTACCGGTTGGCTGTACGTTTCGTTCCACACCTGCTGCCAGTACAAAACTTGTTCACTCGGAGGTAGCGTGGGGGCAATAGGCTCGGCTGATGCCGACAATGGCTTTGGAACAATGTAAGCAACTAAGCGTTTGCCGTCTGATGAATCTGATGAATGCTTTTGAGCAACAACTACAGCTTCTCTAACGTTTGGATGTCCGTAGAGCTTGCTCTCAATCTCGCCCAATTCGATGCGGAAACCACGAATTTTGATCTGATGATCCGCACGCCCAATAAATTCAAGGCTGCCATCAGGTAGATAACGAGCGAGGTCTCCAGTTCTGTAAAGGCGGGCCGCTGGCTCGGTGCTTAGAGGGGGGCGAACAAACTTCGCCTGGTTCAGTTCAGGTCGATTCCAGTAGCCCCGAGCGAGACCAATACCCCCAATGTAGACCTCTCCTATCTCATTCAAAGCAACTGTCTGAAGCTGTGAATCTAGCAGATAGATTTGAGTGTTATCAAGCGGTTGACCAATTAGCCCTGGATGGCTCTCAGGCTCCACCCGGTACGCGGCAGACCAAACAGTTGTTTCTGTGGGACCATACATGTTCCAGACCGAACCACTACGCTCTAACAATTGCTCAGCTAGTGCTTGGGTTAGAGCCTCTCCACCGCAGAGAATTTTGAGCGACGGATCACCTCGCCATCCTGCTGACAGTAACAACCTCCAGGTTGCTGGCGTCCCTTGCATAACCGTTACCCCTAATTGGGTCAGCACTCTCATTAGCTGTGCTGGATCAGAGGCAACCTCACGACAAACCAAGGTAACGCAAGCCCCTACAGCAAGCGGTAGGTAGAGTTCCGGAACGGCCATATCGAAGGACACGGTCGTGATCGCAAGGAAGATATCTCGATGGGTTAATCCTGGCGCTCGGCTCATGGAATTGAGCAGATTCACTACAGACCGGTGCTCAATCTGAACTCCTTTTGGCTTGCCAGTAGAGCCTGAAGTATAGATGGTATAGGCCAAGTTATTGGCAAGCACATCGTTGGTTGAGTTTTCCTGGCTGCATTGGACAATAATCTGCCAATCCCGTTCTAGACAGACTACTTGTGCTTCAGTTTCTGGAAGCGCACTTAGCAAATGCTGGTGGGTTAACAATACGGTTATCTGCGAATCTTCCAGCATGAAGACTAAGCGTTCTTGCGGATACGCAGGGTCTAAAGGCACATAAGCACCACCAGCTTTTAAAATACCTAAAAGCCCAACTATTAGGTCAAGCGAGCGTTCCAAACAAATGCCAACCAGAACGTCAGGCCCCACTCCTAGTTTCTGTAGATAGTGCGCTAGTTGGTTAGCTTGCTGGTTCAGCTCTTGATAAGTAAGCTGTTGATTCTTAAAAGTAACTGCGATATTGTTAGGGACTTTTTCTGCCTGAAACTCAAATAACTGGTGAATGCATAAATCTTCTAGCCGCTGAACTTGAATGTTCTGCTGCTCTAGTTCGTTTATGTAGGTACTCACTAAGGCTTCTCCCTTTGGAACGCTAGATGTTGCAACTTTCTTAGGAAATAGCTCAAATTTAGGTTCTTGTTTTTGCGATGGAAAATAAGAACTTCACTCTAAAATCTCGAGTCCTCGTAAGGGTATGAGAGCAAGGTTATAAAATTGCGACCACTAATAATAGTTTTTTAACTAGATAGGCTAAACAACCCTCAATCTATTAACACCTCTAAACATAGAATTATTCTTCTGAGAAATACTTAGCTAGCAGGTCCTCACCCTCGACGCTGAGTTGCTGAATTAACTCTTCCAGCTTTTGCAAAGCCAGAGGAGAGGGTTTAGAGTGACCGTTCTCCCAACGATTTACGGTTAGGTGAGTGACTCCCAACTTAGCCGCAAACTTTTCCTGGGTTAGCTGGGTTTTTTGCCTGATCCTATAGATTAATTTGCCTACTCCCGGCTGATCTACTGGCAATGTTCTCTTACTGCTCATCCCTAGAAAGCATCATTTGATGTATCAACAAATGCATCCTAGTTGCTAGATCTGCCTCTGTAATCAGCATAACTACGGAGGATAAGAAAAGCGGCAGCCGCTGACACCTCGGTATTTAGGCAGACGGCAACCGCATCTCTCAGTGTCTTCTGCGTTGCCACTCTTGGGAGTGAGGGTACTCGCTCAGGGTTATAACTAATGGCCTTAAGGTTATGTCTGTTCCGAAAAAGCCACGCTGCCTATAGCTGGTGCGCAATATACTGAGCAGCTTCCGCTGAACTGCGCACCGGAATGATCTCAAAATGGCCAAGATCACTCCAAGCCTCAATCCAGATATCAAACAAGGCCCGATCATCGGTACGCATGAGTTGGAAGCACCTGAAGTAATCTAGGTCTACCCAGCTGTCTACATACTCAAGTCCAGGTGGCAATTGACGACCTCGGTCACGAGCACGACGATAAATATCAACCGCTGCACCTGCATTAAAGTATTCGATGACCATGTAAAGCATCAGCTACAGCTCCTGAAGCAGTTTGCTCTACTATTTTAAGGAAATATGTCTAGGCTCGCGATCATAGTAAAATCTTTATTGGAACTCTTTTCTTTTTTGCAATAGAGTCTAGAGAAGCAAGATTTAGAAAACCGATCTTAATTTACTACAGCCCAAGAGAAAGACAGGTTGAAAAGATGCGGTGGCACACTTGGCAAAGGCTGTTTGGGGAAGCACGAACTCGCATCTCAATTTCGTATTTTGTGTTGATGTTGTTTTTTGCTGGAGTCTCTATTCCAACAATTCGTCAAGTGTTATTCTCACGGGTGCAAGAACGAATTGAGCGATCTCTGGATCAAGAAGTAGAGGAATTTCGGCGCTTGATAGGGAGGAAAATCCCCGAACAGGTCAGCTATTTGGTGAAGATGCTGCTGCTATTTTTGATGTTTTTCTTTCTAGAAATATTCCTGGTGATGATGAATTTCTGCTGACACTATTAAATGGGAAACTGTACGAATACAGCCCCAGAGCGTTGCCAGAACCATTACAGCCCGGATCAGACTTGATTCAACAGTGGGCAGCTGCAGTGAAGCCAGAACAAAGAACGGTAAATACCTCTGCTGGAACCATTATCTATCGGGTTGAACCACTGATCATTAACCAGAAATGGATGGGGGTATTTGTTGTAGCCCATACAGCAGTCGGTGAAAGTCAAGAAGTCCAGGAAACCATTCAGGTGGTTATTCAAGTCATGCTTGTCGTGCTGGCACTATCTGTTGCCCTCTCTCGGTTGGCAGCAGGAAAAGTGCTCGCACCGCTTCAGTCATTGAAGGAAACAGCCCGTTCGGTCAGCGAATCAGACTTAACCCAACGAATTCCAGTGCAGGGCAGTGGAGACATTGCAGAACTTGCAATCACGTTTAACGACATGATGGAGCGGTTGCAGTTAGCATTTGCTAGTCAGCGAGACTTCATTAATGATGCTGGGCATGAACTCCGCGCCCCCATTACCATTATTCGTGGGCATCTAGAGCTGATGAGTAGCGATCCGGAAGAACAGCAAGAGACTCGGCTCCTGCTATTAGATGAGCTGGCTCGGATGAGCCGGTTTGTAGACGATTTAATTGTGTTGGCACAGGCTGAGTAACCCGACTTTTTATATTTAAAGACAATTGATGTTGCCGTATTAACAGAGAAATTGCTCGCTAAGGGAAGAGCGCTAGCGAGCCGAAACTGGCTGCTGGACAGGGTTGCTAAAGGAAAGATAGTGGGCGATCGCCAGCGAATTACTCAAGCAGTGATGAACTTAGCGCAGAATGCCACTCAACATACTCAGGAGAGCGACACAATCGCTCTTGGTTCTGTAATTGATGCAAATTATGTGCGTTTTTGGGTGCGAGACACGGGCAAAGGCATTGCCCCTGCTGATCAGAAGCGGATTTTTGAACGTTTTGCCCAGGCTGCCAATAGCTATCGCCGCTCAGAAGGGCCGGGTTGGGGTTATCGATCGTAAGAGCCATTGCAGAAGCTCACGGTGGACGGGTTGAACTGTATAGTCACCTGGGAGCTGGATCGACCTTCACCATCGTCTTGCCGTTAGAGTTGCTTCAAAGAGTGGAGACCCGTGCATCAAATTCTCATCGCGGAAGATGAGCCTCGTATTGCCTCCTTTGTCGAGAAGGGCTTACGCGCTCATGGCTTTACTACGTCCGTCGTGACTGAAGCCCAAGAGGTGCTGGTGCTGGTTCAGGAAAGTCAGTTCGATCTGCTTATTCTAGACTTGGGGCTTCCCGGCAAAGATGGGCTAAGTGTGCTAGAGGAGCTGCGGGGACAGGGAGAGCAACTGCCAATCATCATCCTGACAGCTCGAAATAGCATCAAGGACAAGGTGGCTGGGTTAGAAGGTGGTGCAGATGATTACATCACTAAGCCCTTTCGATTCGAGGAACTACTGGCACGGGTAAGAGCACGCCTGCGAAATGCAACTGCATCGCAAGGGAAAGATGAGCAGATTTTGCGGGTTCGTGATGTGACTCTAGATTTACGTACTCGAAGGGCAAAAGTTGGCGAGCGCACAGTTGAGCTACCTGCTCGCGAATTTACCCTGGCTGAAACCTTCTTAAGCCACCCTGGGCAGGTTATGAGCCGACAGCAACTGCTAGATCGGGTCTGGGGTTACGATTATGACCCAGGCTCTAACATCGTTGATGTTTATGTAGGTTACCTACGCAAGAAGCTGGGCAACGACCTGATTGAGACTGTTCGAGGTATGGGTTATCGCCTACGAGTGTAAGTACGGGCTAACAGAGGCGGGCTTGACCTGTAAAATTCCCTCTGTCACGAGGCGTGTGATTAGTGGAGCAATATCCCCCTCAAAATCAAGCTCAGGCGCCCAATTGGCAATGTCAGACAGGCTGAATTCAGCCTGCCTCCACAAGTTCTCCGCTAAAGTTTGTGGAATGCCCTTCAGCTCAATCTGCTTTGATCCAGCTTGCACGCGATAATACTCCTCCCCAAGCTGGTTAAGGCGAATGTGATGTAATTGTGACCAAGCAAACCGAGTCGAAAATAAATCTGGAAAAATATCTGACCCCATTTGACTGGGCAGGTTAACTAGTAGTGAGGGATGATCACGATAGGCGAGAGCGTCAATATATCGCTGGAGCAAATCAGGCTGATGTAAGGACTCAATCAATTGCTGACGGAGTTGAGTCAACTGCTGTTCTAAAGCTTCAGTGTTGTCGCCAACCATTGCAGGTAAGCTTTGCCGCCACTCCGCTTTCTTCTGTAAGTCGCCAATCAACCAAGCCAGTCTAGTCCGGTTTGGCATTCAATTCCCACTGTTAGGTGAAGAGATGGCTGTTCGCAAGCGACCGCATAATGCCAATGTCCTCTTGGGATGTAAAGTAAATCTCCAGCTCTAAGAGTGCATTCCAGATAGGGCGGCTCTGTCAGTTGAAGCTGCTTTGATGAAGGCATGTTTGAAGTGGGATAGGATACTGTTTCTCGATAAACAAACCACTTCTTCTCGCCATCAATTTGCAGGATTAGGACATCGTGTGTGTCATAGTGGCAATCAAACCCTTGTTGTCTTGCGGGTGAGCAGTACAGGTTGACATGGGTTTCATAACCAATGTCACATCGTAAATTAGCCGCGAGTTGAGCAACTGCTGGAACTCGTTGATGAACGCCATTGATGATCAGTGTCGCCCCCTGTCGCAGCCGATCGCTCCAATCGCGTCGATCGCGCGTCTCTGGTAGCGACTTACCCTCTGTTGAAAAACGTAAATCTGGTTCTGTAAGTTTCTGATAGTTCAATAGGTAATTTCAATCATTCCATGAAAAAACGGTTTGGAATTTCTGAGGATTGTCTGTCGAAATGTGAATTGCTTCCTGGGTCCAGTATTGCGCCAAGAACTGCTCAATGACAAGCGGTGCTAGTAGCTGCTGTAGAGTCCTCATAGCTAAGTAATATCTCTAAAAAACTTCTGCGATTTCTCAATCTAGCTGTACAAGGACAAGAAAGGGGACGAGAAGCTCTCAATTATTCAAGCTAAACGTACTTACAAAATTAAGCCTCTCAATCAGTTCCCGTCCCCTAAAACTGCTCTAAAACAACAAGCCTGGTTTAGTCGTCATCATCATCCAGCCACCAGCGTCTGCGACCAGAGTCACTGTCACTATTGCTATTGCTATTGCTGCTGCTATTGCTATTGCTGTTGCTATTGCTGTTGCTGCTGTTACCAGCGATAATGAATTCAGAGAAATCGCGGCCTGCTAAGTCGATCACCTCAACGTCAAGAGCCGATTGCTGGGTTGCTACAGTCCGCTCCGAGGACACGGCGGCATTAGCTAACTGGCTCCCTAGTGGCAATAAAAAGCCAAGATTGGCACCCATCATTAGACAGAGAATTACCTTAGGACTCATACGCAGCTCCTTTTAGGTTAGGTTAGTGGTCCGAGGAACCAGAGAACTTGGTATTAGTTCCCTCGATTACTACCTTTCAACGCCTCAATGAAGAAGAGATGAACAATAAATGAGAAAGTTCTCATCGTCAACTTCAAATACCAAATAGGTTAATTGAAATAACTCGTTTTATTGGACGCAATTATCAAAGCCAGTGAATATTAATAAATTAAGCCAGAAGCTAAGTCACAGGTGATCAGAATCTGAAACTTGCCGGCAGGAACACTGCTGCTCAACCGCCTAATAAATAGATGATAGGTGCCAGTCTCTGTACGAACATCTCGCTCAAGCGCAACAATCGGAGCATCGCTTTGAGCGCTCTCTTCTAAAAAGCTACAGGCGTCGAGTAGGGCTTCAACGACTTGCGAATCGTTCGCACCTCCCAGCGCTCGTTCAACTAGAGCTACGGCCTGAGGCAGAAGACGACTTCTAAGCTCGGTAGATTGAGTAGAACTCATAGCATAATTCTCCCAAGGCTTGCATTACCTGAATGTCAATAAGTTACATTAGGCTAATTGTAACGGTTAAGAGCAATAAGTGGCAGATATATCGAATATAGCTCTAAAGACTTTTTTCAACAGCTTCATTGCTATGCCATGTCGTATTTCTTTCCACCCAGTATTCTTTGCCGTTTTTGACGAGTCCCATCGAAGATTTCGAGTATTCTAATCTTCACCTGCAAGTGTCAGGTAGAAGTTGATTGATTCTGAACTCATCAATCCAGACAATGACATCTCAATAAAGTTGCCACGTAGTTAGGCTACTGCATAGCTATATTTTCAAGCTATTGTCTGACGATCAATTTCCAAATCACTTGCTTCTGACCAATTGCAGATAATCTTTCAACAACTAACTCAACCCATTCTGTAACAAGCCGATGATGAGATTGAGTAGTTTTCGGCAACCTTCACAACTTCATTAGCGTTTGCAACTGCCCAAAGTTCAATCTACACTCACAAGTCAACGATTCAGCAACCTATCCGCGGGTAAATACGGAGCTGGAACAGGCTTACCGATGGGTTAGACGATCATAGGCACGCCATATCTCTGCAACGTTACTTGATCAAATTGAGGCTATCAGAGCTGGGATGCCTGCTAGTTCACAAAAGCTTTACATAACAACCAATTAGACCCACAACATGCAAAGTTTTCGTGAAGGCCTTTCTGTTCGGTCTCCAAAAGAGGATCTCAACCGTAACGAGGCAGCTGACCGCAAATATACAGAGGTGGGTCAAGCACGGCGAAATCCAAGCCTGCTCGTACTTCTGTAGGGTTTGTAGGGTTTCTGAGTATGTCCGCGACTGTATTCCAGCAAATCCCTAGGAGATTTTCATGAGACTGAACAGATTCAATACAATCGCAGTCCTATTCGTCGCAACAGCTCTCACCTTGCTCAAGGACGTTCCAGCAGCGCAAGCTGCAACGACTCGGCTGTTTGGTCTCACCGAGAGCAATACCTTACTTTCCTTTGATCCTAATGATCCTGCTGAAACAAGACGTCTTAGCGTAACTGGCATCAACGGTACGTTGTTAGGAATTGACTTTCGTTCAGCCAACGGTTTGCTTTACGGTGTCACCGATAAGAATGGCATCTATACTATTGACCTAGTTACCGGTGCTGCAACCTTACAAAATTCGCTCTCTCCCCTCGGCTTCACTAGCGGGCAGCAATCAGGGCTAGACTTTAACCCAGCTGCTGATCGTCTCCGGTTAGTTGGCAGCAATGATCAAAACTTCCGCATCAATGTTGATACGGGTGTAGTAGCTGACTTTGACCTCAACACGGTAGGTGTTCAGCCTGACGCTAGCCTAGCTTATGCACCTGGAGATGTTAACGCTGGTGTAGACCCCAATATCACCGCCGCTGCATATACCAACGCATTCCGAGGCGCGCCCGCCGGTCGAACAACCCAACTGTATGGCATTGACTTTGCTCAGGATGTATTAGTTCTGCAAAATCCACCCAACGCTGGCACGCTGAACACTGTAGGTTCTTTAGGAGTTGATTTTGGAGCGCTGGGAGGATTTGACATCTTCTCACCTAGTAAGGGGATAAATACCGCCTTTGCAGCTTCTGGTTCAACCCTATACAAGATTGATCTACCAACAGGAAAGGCAACAGCTCAAGGCACTATTGGTCGGGGCGACACTCCCCTGATTGGTCTAGCCGCAACCTCGGTTCCCGAACCTGCTACTCTCAGTAGCCTGATTGGTTTAGGAATTGTTGGTTTACTCAGCCGTCGTCGCCGCTCTGCTCAATAAATATAGGCTGTAGCTCCTACCGCAGATTACAATCAGCAGCTCACAATTGCTTGAGGGCGTGGAAGTTCCACCTCCTCAGGCAATTGCTTGCTTTAAGCATTTCAGCAAAAGCTACTCGCTTAATTGAGAACTAACAAACCCTACCCGATCGGGTGATTTAGCTTGCGGCAGCGGAACTATTTCTTTTTGACCTGTATCTTAGTCGATGGACAAGGTGAGGGCAAACGATGCTACGGGGTAGTTTGATCAAGATTGGTTTGACAATCGGAATATTATTTAATGCTGGCTTGACAGAAACGGCATCAGCAACCTCAGCAGGCCCAATAGGACGGACGATTTTTGCTGAAAGCCCACAAACGGTTGAGCGTTATTTTGGACGCTATTGGACACGCCTAACTCAAACAGATGCACAGGGCAATACCACCCGAATCTACACCTATAATCCTGCTCGGTTTCGGGGAGTGTTTCCTGAATCGAAGCGGATGAAATTTTACATCACCTTCGTTAATGATCGTGCGCAATCGGTCCACCTGGAGGACATGTCGACTTACCTCAATCGGGTGCCTGATCGCATGGATAGTTTTTATGAGGTGGTCTTTGGCTATCGTCCATCACTCACCAATCCGGTTTATCACCGCCTGGTCAGTGACCCAGGTGGAGCCAATGGAACGCTGCAAGGACTGGCCTATTGCATGGAGCCAGGTACTGCCCTGGCTTTTGAGGCGGTGAGTGTTGCAGAAATTGCCACGTTTGCAATGCTGAGTCGGGACGCCCGCTGTAATGCAAGCACCCCTGCTCCTCAGTGACACTTGCTCTCGAAGCTTGCTCTCTTAATAGTCAGTGAGTTTGCACGGGGCGATCGCTGTTGGCTGGTATGAATGGCCTAGGTCCTGACAAAGTTAGCCGGGTCCTGATCGCGCCGATGGTTAGCTGGAATGGGGGGGGCCTGACCATCACCTACCAGGGCGGCAGTTTTCTCTAGGGCTTCCCTTAGCCGCTTTGCCGCGTAGATAGACATGTCCCGGGGTACATTAACCCTGTCGCGCAGATATCTCAGGGCAACATCAGACCCTGAGGGCGGCACACGAGTTTTGCCGGTCATCATGTAGGTTAGGGCGCAACGCAAGGCTTCATCAAACAATCGGTCATCAGCGGGGTTGACTCGAATGATATTGGCACGGTGCTTGATCACGCGTTGAAGCGCTTCAATGCGGGAGGATTCAGGCTCTGGGTAAGTCACATCAGGTAACCCAAACCAGGGGCCTTGATCCACCTGTGCCTTATTGAGTAGCATCTGGGGCTCCCCGTTTTCCCAGCAACCTCCCATCTGGGGGGGCAAATCATGCACATGGGTATGAAAGTCACTCTGAGTACCGCGATAGGTCGGTCGGCTTTCCATCGCCGCAAACCAGCCTGCCAAGTGCCGGTTTTCCTCTCGTAGTGAGTAGCCTTTGTAGTAGTAAAGACTGGCATTCATACGCTCGACATAGGGCGTAAAAATAACGTCAGCTGTGCTGAATTCCTCTAGAAAATAAGGGCCTGGAGTGCTGCTTAGGGCGTCCTCAACCTTGACCGCTATGCCTTTGAATTGGTCTCGGTTGCGCTGCTCTTGCCGAGGTGACCCGGCCGGATAGCAAAGCCAGGAACACCAGGCTCTAAAGAGAACTCGTTCCAGCCGCCGTAGCGGCAGCACCTTGGGGTCTTGCATACCAGGCCCCAAAGGTCCGAAGACCTGTTCCAGGGCGAGCAAGATGTCATCGCTTTCCGTGATCACGCGACCATCCAGCTCGATGGCCGGCAGCATACCTGACGGCACTTTGCGTTTGTACCAGCTCTCTTTCTCCCCATAGCAGAACATTGTTACTTTCTCGATGCGGTAGGGGATCTGCTTTTCCTCTAACCACAGCCAGACTTTCTGACAATAGGGGCACCAAGCGTGGTTGTCGCGGTATAGCGTTACGCGCACATCAGCTTCAGTCTGACCGAATAAGCGCAAACGGGCTTGAGCATTGGTGGGCCCGTTGACGGTATCAACTTGAAAGTTCGTGAGCGTTTCAAGCTCTGGCCAGCTGAGAGGAGATAGGGTCATGGAGTTGGGAGTCATTGTGAGCTTAAAATCACCAGTTTTAGATGGTTCCGATCGATTTTGTAGGAGCCAAACTCTAATGCAAATCAAAATTTACAGTCGATGATTAATTGTAAACCAGTCCCACATTCAAAAGCTCAAGGTAGTTTAGCCCTGAACATCCACAGATACACTTGAAGGATCGTCCCGAACGACTGCCCCCTTCGGTTAAAAAATTTCAGGTTATAGACGCGAACAGGGTGCAGAAGCATTGGAAAGTTATGCCCAATACAAAACTATTTGAGTGAATTTAGTGTAGTTTTAGCTGTACTGAAGAAAATATAGGGAGACTTGTGCGTGGTTGTTTCATCGGGATTGCCTCCCATTTTTGCCCAAACGCCAATCGCTCTGGTAGCAGCAGAGGTAGTCGCAGAATTTCCAGCCAATACATTTCTAGAAAGTATTGCTGTCAGTCCTGATAACACTCTGTTTATCACTGATCACTTAAATGGCAGCGTCTGGCGCATTGGTGCCGACGGTCAGACCATCCTTCATGCCAAGATTGCTGGAAAGGCAACGGGGCTTGTCTGTCTGCCGAACGGCAACCTTCTACTCAGTGCTTGGGATGAACAGAATGTTGCTACTGTGTTCAACATCTCACCGGACGGAGAAACTAGTGTTTTAGTAACGCTGCCTGATGCCATATTCCTCAATGGCATGACACCTTTGAGCGGCGGCTCGCTTCTAGACGGCACCGAACCCATCTTAATTGCTGACTCCTACCGTGGAGTTATTTGGCTACTCAATGTGCCTGAAAAAACAGTTCACATCTGGCTTGAGCACCCTTACTTAGTCCGCAGTTCTCCTGACAAAGAATTTCCAGCAGTTAATGGGCTGAAAATTTATGATGGAGTGTTATACGCATCCAACACCGAGAAAATGCAACTAGTCAAAATCCCCATAGTGAATGGGCAACCTGGAGAACCAGAAGTTTTTGTGACTCCGATTAATCTGGATGACTTTGCCTTTGATCAAGAAGGTAATCTCTACGGAACTACTCACATTTACAACAGTGTTGTGAGAATTGCACCAGAAGGAACTGTAACCGTGATTGCGGAAGCGGAAGCAGGTATGACAGGCAGCACTGCCCTTGCATTTGGACGGGGTGAAAGCGACCGCACAAGTGTTTACGTTGTCACCAATGGCGGTATGTCATTTCCACCTGCTACAGGAGTGGAACTGGCTAAGGTCATTCGCCTAGAAGCTGGCATTCCAGGATTGCCGATTGGGAAGTAAATCATTCTGAGCCAATGCAGCCCCTGAACAATGCTGACGATCCTCCAGTTACCATCCATGTACTTCACCGAGTAAAGCCAGGTTGTGAAGCTACCTTCGAGCAGGTCCTTGGCGACTTAATCACTGCTGCCCATTCTTATGAAGGACATCTTGGTGTGAATGTGTTTCGCTCTGGTAATAACACAAACCCCGAATATCAAGTTGTCTTCAAGTTTGACCAGGGAAGTCATTTCAAACAGTGGGAGTCATCGGCAATTCGGCAGCAATTGTTAACGCGAGTTAACCAGCTAACCGTTGATGCGGGGCAAATCTCGGTTCTCACTGGGCTAGAAACCTGGTTCACCTTACCAACCAAACCCGGATTGCCACCGCCCCCTCGTTACAAAATGTTTGTAATTACGTGGGCAACTATTTTTGTCCTGATTAGTTTAATGAATCAGCTGGTGATTCCACTATTGCACTCCCTACCATCCCTGCTCGGAACGCTGATCGTAACTGGACTCATGGTATTCCTGATGACCTACGTCGTTATGCCACGAATAACCAAGTTGTTTGCGCAATGGCTATATCCAAAAGCGAAACATTGAGCAGATCAATAAACTCACCCAATAGAAGTATCACCATGACTATGAAGATTGGCATTATCGGTGCGGGCAATATGGGCACCGGCATGGGCAAATTCTGGGCGAAAAACGGGCATCAGCTTATGTTCAGCTATTCACGCAGTTTAGAAAAACTGAAGGCAACGGCAGCCTCTGTCAGCGCAGATACTTTGACAGGCACGCCTGCTGAAGCTGTGCAATTTGCTGATGTCGTTGTGCTATCGGTCGCTTGGGCTGCGGTTGAAGATGCACTGCAGCAAGCAGGTTCATTGGATAGCAAGATCCTGTTTAGTTGTGTCAATGCTCTTTTGCCTGACATGAGTGGATTGGCTGTTGGCACAACCACATCCGCCGCTGAGGAAATCGCCAAACTAGCACCTGGTGCCCGCTTGGTAGAATCGATGCCATTATTTGCGGAGGTGTTGCATTCTCCCTCCACCCAGTTTAATGGGCAGACTCCAACTGTGTTTTACTGCGGGGATGATGCGGAAGCCAAGACAATTGTGGCTGGCTTGCTGCAAGAAACGGAGTGTGAGGCCATTGATGCGGGGCCCCTCCGAAATGCCCGCTATGTTGAACCCGCAGGAATGCTGTTAGTGCAGCTTGCCTACGCACAGCAAATGGGACAAGTGGCAATAAAACTCTTACAGCGTTGAATTAGCATCCTCGCCCCTTCAGAGGGGCGAGAAATCCTCTACCGTTTGCTATGCGGTGAGTACAGTGCGCCCTTGCGTCAAATTCTCCTGGTTGATCATCAGCTTCGGGCGAGCAACACGGGCGATCAATTGGCTCAAAATTGAGGTTTCAGGAAGCTCGCCGCTTAAGGCTGGGGTAAGGCATGGATGCAGCGATTGCTAGTCAGCCTGTGGGGTGAAAGACCGTCACAGTTCAGCCGTGAATACAGGCGGTTGTTTGGTGTACCCCCGTCTCGCAATATTACTCAGCTAAAAATGTGCCTATACCCAACTCGTCTGAGCGGCTACAGAATTGGTATGATTTTTGCGCTCGCCAGGTGCCAATAACTTTCGGAGTTCGATATGAAGAGATTTGTTTAATGCTTAATGACTTGTTCTGGCGTCCTTCATAGCTTTCATGGCCGCAAGTAACGACTGCTTAGAATAATGGCTCTCCAAAATAGCCATACTAGAAAGCTATAGAACATAATATTCAGAACAAATGTTGCTGGGTTCCTAGAGATATAATCCTCCAACCCGACTTTGCCCCAGCCGCTTGTGGGAGAACCTATTTCGTGATCCCAAACCATTGGCAATAGGAAGCCTGCCCTTTGCTCACCAAATTTACACTGATCTATCTGACAGGGTTCTTTTATGCACAACTGCTGGCAGTTAGCTGGCCGTTTGTAGCCTAAGGAGGATATCGTCAAACCTGTTCCAACCAGGATAATTAGGACAGTTAGGATTACTCTATAACCCAAAAAGCCAAGTTTTGACATCAGCTTGACTCCTCCCTTTAGGTTGTCGAAACCCATTAACCACTAGGATCTCATAACAACTCGCTTTAAAGAAACGATCGTAATCTACTGTGCTGTATAGCCACCATCAATAACCAAGTTATGCCCGGTGATGTAAGAAGCATCGTCAGAACATAGCCAAGCTACTGCTTTAGCAATCTCCTCTGGTTTTCCACCCCGCTTGAGAGGTACACTTGCCTCCATTTGCTCCAGGGTGTCATCAGGAACCTCAGCAAGCAAATCAGTCAGAATTAGACCTGGGCTAACGCAGTTGACCCGAACACCTTGTCCCCCGTATTCCATGGCGGCTGTTCGGGTTAGAGCCACTACGCCGCCTTTGGCTGCGGTGTAGCTGGCGAAGTTGGGCACACCGATTACACCACCGCCTTGAGATGCCATATTGACAATCGCTCCACCTCCGCTTTTGAGCAGAGCTGGAATCTCATATTTCATAGACAACCACACTGCTTTCAGGTTGACGCTCAATTCTGAGTCCCATCCCTGCTCTGACAGTTCAACTAGAGGGACCGCTTTACCAGTCCCAGCATTGTTGAAAACACAATCGAGCCGGCTATAAGTCTCTAAAGTCTTGGTGATCAGTACCTCAATATCTGCTGCCTTCGTTACATCAGTTTTAACGAAAAAACCATCACCACCAGTCGCTTTGACCTGACGAACTGTTTCCTCCCCTTCTGCCTCTCTGCGGGCCGCAACAACGACCTTCACTCCTTGTCTGGCTAACTCAATTGCAGTGGCTCGACCGATGCCAGAACTTCCACCCGTGACGATCGCGACCTTCCCACTTAGCCCAAGGCTCATGTTGCTAGCTCCCATTTACACCTGCTTTTGGACAATTTAGGAAAAATGTTGGCAATTGTCTATCAATTTCTTGCGATCGTGCTTTGAAGATATCTTCTTGACTGCACCTTGCAATGATTTAACAGTCCAGTGTTGCTTACACCCACCGCCAATAACTTCTGCATCATAGTCAATTGACTTGCATCAGTAGGCATGTATAGGCTCTGTTAGTTTGCTGTGAGGTTGTAGTTACGAAGTTGCTAGATACAGACATGTGCAATAAGCTAGCCGAACTTGACCTTGCTTATCACAGTAACGAGTATGTGAGTCTGATAACTCTGAAACAAGTTCTCCTAAAGCAAAAACTTTGGAGCGTATCCCTAGCTCCGAGCTAACCTAACCAAGCCAGTAGAGAAAAGATCTAAAGAATGTGTTCCTAAAACTGGGGCACAGAATTGGTTGAGGCTCCTATCGGCATCCTCACGGCAATTTCTTTCTTAGCTTAAATTCGGCAAGGATAAAGCGAACTAACGGCAAAATCGAGTGGCGGCTAATAGAGCTGAACTTAAGCGTGGAACCTCCCATCCATTGATATCCAACACCCACAGGAAACCTTTCTATTACAGCTCTACAATCATTCAACAGGCTAAGGCTCAAACCAGCCGCTAGAAACAACCTTGACAACAACCGCAATGGCTTTCGGCAGTCTGCTTTTACCGACTTGTCAGGCGAATTGGCTAAGGGAATTTTGCTGATGTTATAGATGTCAAAAGATGGCTGAGCTGTTTTAAGGATTGGAGAGAAATTGCGATAGGTCAGAGGGCATCGAACGTGTATGTACGAGCTGGCCAGTCGCAAGGTACTCCAGTTCCTCGGGAGTTGATTGGCGCCCTAGGACCTCGTTGCGATGAGGCTGACGGCCAAACAGGGCAATCACGTCTCGATGTCTACGCGCTTGCCCTGCAGAAAACTCCAGCAACGGTCGATGCTCCGGTGGCGCTTCCTGCACAAGGCCATCTGCCAGCTTGATCGCTAGCTCTAGGTTGCTGAGATCCTCAGCATGCCCTAGTGGTAGCAAGAAGAAGGTCTTCTCCCAAGGAGTCTCAAGAGCTGCGTAGTGACCAAGGTCGATTCCTTCAAGGGTCAGTGCCCGAGCCTTCGAGTCCTGAGCGAAGGCTTGAGCCGTTCCCCGATAGATAGTTCGTGAGAACTGGTCGAGGACGAGGATCAGTGCGAGGCGTGACTGTGGCTCGCACGACCAGGCATCGAGTTCACCCTGCACAGCTCGTTCCAGCAGTGGTGCAAAATGCTCGGTTACCTCAGCGTTGGTTCCTCCACGAAACCACCTATCCCACTGCCGAACCATTGCTGCTTGAGCAGGGTTTGCTTGGCTGGGAAACCAGAACTGAAGAACGTCTTCGGGCCGTTCAGTTTTCAAGATGAACCTTCCTTCTTCTTAATTTGTTGTTAAACACAGCTTCCTTGTTTAAATTGGTTAAATCACCGGTTCGGGTATTTAGGCAGAAATGTTCAGGGGCTATAGGATGAACTCGAACGGTAGTCAAAAAGTCCCTTTTCGCGCGTTGCAAAAGAATTTCTATGCTGCTTTCATACCTCTCTGATCACTCTACAAGGATTTCCTACTGCAACAACATTCGCTGGAATATCTTTAGTGACAACACTTCCTGCGCCAATTGTAGTATTATCCCCAATCGTAATACCCGGACAGACGATGGCTCCGCCGCCAATCCAAACATTATCACCAATGGTTATTGGAGCAGCTATCTCCACACCAGTTTTTCTAGCTTCTGGATCTAATGGATGATACACCGTATAAATTTGTACTTTAGGCGCAAGCAGTACATTGCTACCCAGATAGACTTTATTGCAATCTAGGATGACGCAATCGTAATTGATATACAGATTGTCTTTCGCATAGATATGACAACCATAATCGCAACGAAACGGGGGTTGTATTGCAAAAATTTGCCCCACCTCACCGAAAAGAGCTTGGATAATCTCCCGCCGCCTTTCAGCTTCATCAGGCGGCAATGAATTAAACTCATACAAGAGATGTTGTGCTTTTGTACGCATCTCTACAAGTTCAGGATCAGCCTCAAGGTATGGCTCATTCGCTAGCATCTTCTCTCTTGCCGTTCTCTGCATATTTCTAGGGGCAACATCTATAAAGTGAAAAGCTGCGCTAATTCTCTCTCAATACTCAGTGACTTTCAATCTACTGCCACACCACTTGTAGAGCAGGACACCAATCTTACCCTTTGTAAACTCAACCCTCTCACTTGTCAGTGCCCGAAAATTGTTAAATAACTGGATGGTGATAGTCTTTGAATTCAATAGATAGCTTCTCCGTTTCGGTTCGGCGGAGTGTTAACTAGCTGACGATGTTTCTGCGTGGAACTGCGTTCCTCAGGAGGCTAGCGTCTTCTCAATGCGACGGTCAGGGACAAGCCACATGATTGCGACTAAAACATATAGCATGAAGGCAACCCATGAGTTCAAAAAGGAAAGCGGAATTGCTACAGCATAAAGCACAACTGTTATCTTGTTCTTAAAGTCCCGCCCAAGTGCAATTGCCAGAGTGGAATCTTTACCGTGGTGAGCGATCAGAACACGAGTAAGAATGAAGTAAGCAATCCCAGAAGACAACAGCACTGTGCCGTAAAGGGCAACTGGCAAGGGGACAAAGTGGTTTTCCCCGGTCCAACCAGTAACAAAGGGAATTAGTGACAACCAGAACAACAGATGCAGATTAGCCCACAGAACACTACCATTGACATTTCGAACTGCCTGTAACAAGTGATGGTGGTTGTTCCAGTAGATACCGAGATAAATAAAACTAAGTACATAGCTCAGGAATACTGGAACTAGCGGGCGTAGCGCGGCTAAATCAGCTTCATGAGGCACTTTTAATTCCAGAACCATTATGGTGATGATAATGGCCATCACCCCATCGCTAAATGCTTCTAATCTCCCTTTGCCCATTTTCGTGCGCGCTCCATTTCTGCTTGTTAAAGCAAGTTAGAATTTTGTAATCTTACCGCGTCGCATACTCTTTTGGTGAAGATCGTCTGTCCCAACGAATCACTGCCAAGACTTTCTGTGTAATTGATCACCTCAATGGCAAGTGCAAGATCTAAGTATGAAGCCAACTAACATTCCTGGTCAGTGGTTGCCAGTCACTCTGTAACTTAACTGACAGTCTCTATCAACCCACTGCACCAGGTTTGTTAGCTGAAAAACATAGCCATGAACTTAATAAAGGCTAGAGGACTCTAATGCTCGTAGTAAGGATTTGACAAATCTTTCGCCGAATACACTCGATAGTGACCCGCACAGTATAATCAGCAATGATGCAATTCCTATATTAGGCAAATTCAATTCTGTAGATGATAACGAGTAAGGAATGATCACCATAAAAGCACCAAGAGCAGATCCTCCCAAAAATCGGTAGATAGCGGTAGTGGCAGAACGCTGTTTGAGATCGGTATCTTCAGAAGCCATACAAACTCTCTTTTAACTCGCTAGTAACTCAATATTCACACACTAACATAGAGGTCTAACTGATTGGCTCATCGGCGACAAGGCAACCTTCGATGAAGCCTGTAGGCTCTAATGTGCTGTCTGACACAGCCGCATGTTGGGTGGCATTATGGGTCAGGTCGGAGGATAACCATCCCGGCTGATCTGCCAACGCCATAGCTTGCCTTCTTCAGGGTCATCAATTTCGGCAATGAATGTCATTCCCACTTTCTGCAAGACTCTATTCGAGGCGTTTCTCTCAGCCAAGGTATGAGCCATGACAACTTGCACCGCCTCGTGAGCGAAAGCGCAATCGATCAGTTGCTGTGCTGCCTCCGTTGCAAATCCGCGATTCCAATATTCGGAAGCAATTTCATATCCTATTTCTACAGTGCCTGACTCATCAGGCGGGCCTTTGAAACCTCCATTGCCAACAAGCATTCCCTCTTCTGGGTGAATAAAGAAGTATCCATGCCACTCTCTGAGATCTGGGCTAGATTCGCGAGCTTCGTCGGCAGGGAGGGAAAATGCTTCTGGAAAGTGAGGCCAGCTCTTGGGCACAGTGACCTGTAACATTTCTGCAAGCTCGCTCTTGCTGCGCAGGAGTGCTTCGATGTGAATTCGTTCGACGATGAGCAATTGAAGATTGTTGATCTTGACCATGTTCCTGTTTTATTGATCAATTTCTCATGGCAAACGGCTCTCAGCTCGAGATAAGCTGACCAATTTCAAATCAGCTAGTACATAACTTTGGACTAAGCCTTTTAGGGTAATGTGTATTGGGGTTGGCTCATGCTCCAATCTTAAATTTCCGCCGCGAATTCATTAGACCTGTTCTACAGACAGTTCACCTGTTCTGGCTCAGTCGTTGCCTACAAGCTGCTCCTGCCCCTTGGCTAGCCTCCTCTGTAACGCTCAAGTTCTGATCTGTCCGCAACATATTAGAGAGAAGGCTTCTGTATAGTATGCAGCTTCAGGTGGATAGGCAAAATGCTTTAGCCTGTTTCCGGTGCGATGCAGTTGCCCACGAGCTGCGGCGATGCTTATGAGGTGAACGGGCAACTAAACAAAACCGGCGCTGTTGAACTTGCAACCTCTTGAACTTAGTTTCCAACAGATAATTTCTAAATTATGTTCCTAACGATAACCTGAGCCCATTCACAGTCTGCGTGTTTCGGTCAAGATTTTATAATCCATCAAGCACTTTAACTTCCCCGTTCAACTCGCAAGACAGTTTTGATGGTCTCGGTAAGACGTTTCTCGAACTCTTGTATCCCTCGTGGAGTATATGAATATTGGATATAACGCATGTGTTTTATATCAAACGGTACATCATCATTATTTTGGGTGATTAGGATAACGGGTTTTCCAATCACGTGTCCAAGCCCAATCTCATAGAAAACGTTTGGATTGCGCTCTGTGCAGTCTGCAATTATCACTTTCGCTGAACAAATAGCACCCCAGACATCCAACATGACAGAATGGGCAGTCGAGAAGTCATCTCCACGCGCAATACTCAAATTCAAATCCGCCGCCACTTTTACAATGTGGTCATCATATAGAGGCTTCATTTCCGGTTTAAATGGCATTAAGACAAATATATCAGCGCTGCTAATGGACTTATTCGGTAATCCAAAATAAGGTTTCACAATCATGGACTTGTTGGGATCTAGCTTAGATACTTGTGTCAAGCTAATTCCAAGCGCGTTCTGAATCTTTTCCCATTGTTTTGAAACTTTAATCTTGCCAATTGCTGGGTGACCCCAACGATCTCCTTCTTCAGCTGTAAACTCTATAAGGCCAGCTTCTCGAAGTTCATCAAGAGTATGACGGAGGATCCCATGTGCGGTGTGATATTCATGAGGCTGTAATCTACATTGAATACATAAGCTTGTCCAGTCGTTTGCAATTCCATTGCGTAGTAGAAGAAGGATTGTGCTGCCCTGAAAGCGATTCATCTATACTTGCCTTTAAAATGATTGGCTGCCTTGGAGTTGCGGTTCAAGACTACTGTTAAGCTAGCCCTTAGATTGCTCCTCTTAGTAATTCTCTCCTATTTCACAACCTCTCGAATGCCATGATTACTTGCTTCTGGAACTCGATAGCAAAGTTGTCATCCCTAAACCAATATATACACTACCTGCAAAGTAGCGCTGTTTCTTTAAGAAACGGCGCTTTCCTCGTAACCAATGCCAGCCCAGCTAGCCAACCGTACCTTGGTGTTGTTGGGTAACTCTTTCGTTTACAGCACGGCGTGAAAGCTTTAGCTAGCCTACGAGATGTGGCATGCAGCGGGCCGCAACAAGTGCTACGAGAGCACCAGGCGGGCTTGCTAGCACCCGAATATCGACTAATCTAGCCTCGTTCAAAAGTGTCTCGACCTAGCTAGGAGCCAGCAGACAGCTACCCCCAGAACACCGCTCGTAGTCGGGCAAGAGCTGTAGTCACTGGATCAGTGCCGGGATTAGCCATTCGAAGTTGTTCAGAAAGTACATCAATCTACCTGAAAGTCTGCCTTGAAAGACTTTTAGGGATTTTACCAGTCAACGTAACCTAATCAGCCTAACGGTTGCGTTCAGCGGTGACTATGTGTCCTGGCCACAACCTTGAGACTTCAATCAGTCCGCTGCAAAGCAGTCGTTCGACCACGTATAGTTGCTGCTGGAGAATTTCCCTCTGTTCGCATAATTAACTGTTCAATTGCGTGGCGATATTGAATATCTGACCAAGAAGCAAACACGATTGTTGAATCCAACAATGGAGAATTTTCCATGTCTACGCGCACGTTTGGGATGATACCAGAACCAAGAATTGGATGACCGCTTGGTGTTCTCACTTGTCCAGTTGTCACAGCAACGACAGCCCCATCCGCAAGCGGCAAGAAGTTGTGCACTATCCCTTTGCCAAACGTCGGTGTTCCCACAACCGTAGCTCGTTTAGCCTCTAGAAGCGCGCCAGCCAGAAACTCGGCTGCGCTGGCTGTTCCTTCATTGACAAGCACCACCAATGGCTTATCTGTCAACTGTAGCCCTATGGAACGAAGTTCGGTTGTGCCGCTTCGCTCGACTGATATACCGATGGTACTCTCTCCTAAGAAGAATCCTGCAATTTCCTGAAGCGCAGATACAGAACCACCGGGATTGTTGCGCAAATCTAGCACAAAGCCATCAGCATTTTGGATGTGTTCAAGTGCTGTTTTCAATTGCTGAGGAGATGATGCTGTGAACTGATTGAGAATAATGTACCCAACTTGTCGTCCTTGCCAAACTGCTTCCAACCTTGCCTTAACTGCTGGGATGGGCGTAATCTCTCTACGGCTCAATATGACATCAAAGACTGAATTGTTCCGTTGAATAGTTAACTGCACCGTCGAACCTGCGCTACCTCGCAGCCTCATTGCCGCATCGCCTAAATCCATCCCATGCGTTGAGATGCCATTGATCCTAAGGACACGATCATTAGGACGCAATCCAGCCTCAGCAGCGGGAGTATTAGGGGCAGGGGTTACCACTGTTAGTTTTCGAGTTTGTTCGTCAATGTCAAGTGATAACAACTCAGGCAATCCCACTCCAATATGAGGCTGACCTGTAACCTCCCGTTCAAACCCTGCAAATTGTTGAGGCGTTAAGAGGCGGGTTGCCGGGTCGTTAAGCTGACCAAGTATCGCTCGAATGGCTGCGTAGGCATCTTCTGATGAGGTGTAACGATGGGATTGTATTGCCTCACGAATCTGCTGCCAATTTAGCCCACTAAAATTTGGGTCGACGTAATTCTCATCAATAATCTGCCACGCCCGCTCCACCCACTGTTGAAGGCGGCTCGAAGGTGAACTTGTGATTTTTTCCCTTGCGTTAGAAGCTTTGCCTGGTGGCACGTTCGCGAGCGCGGGTGTGCAAATGCTGAGGAGTGATGTAGCCGTGGCAATCAGAGCACTGTAGACGAGAAACGAATTCATGTGTCTCCTTGCAATGTCAGCCTGAATCACTATTTGAAGTTTACACCAAGCTTACTTATATCTCGGTCTGACAATAACCTGATTTGAGTACTTCCTCATCGAAGTTCAATAATTTATTATGCTGAATAGGTATGTTAGTAAACTTACACGTTGAAATGAATAAGGGTTACGCGCATTGCGATGAACGACACTGTGAGTGTAGCAAATAGATAGAGGTAGAACCGAAGCATGACGAAATTGGATGCGCAATGGACAACGCTATGCAATGCACAAAACGCAACAAAGACCCACGCGGCGTTTACATACATTACGTCTACCTGCTTCATGATAGAGACATATGAGACAAGTGCATAGAAAAGCACCGGAATCTCGAACAGATTCTTTAGGCTGTCCAAGGGATTGGATACATTTGGTAGCGATATTTGCGCCAGTTTTCCAGGTGCAGCGAGGTCTTTCGGGTGGAGCTTTCTACTTGTGATGAAACTGATATGACGGATGTATATGTACACCCAGACCAGGAGTTTCAGAAACACTGTTGCAAAAAAAGGACTGAAGATTGCATCTTGCGCCACTATCACCTCTCACGCTTGAGCGTTCTGATAGTTGATGGGCAAATAAATTGCACTACACGGCAAGCCTTGAGGAAACATAGAATAACGCGAAATCATAAAGTAAGTGACCCCAATCATTAACAACCGGGCAATCAATTGGATGTTAAAGACTGCCGAAGTTGCATAAAGGCTCATCTCTAGGGACCGGATGGGAGCTACTCGCTATCAATTTCCGGGTCGATGGTTATGTCAATTTGTTATTGAGCTCAAAGTTAATATAGACTGAGCGCTTCAATTTTTCTAGAGCTCGATCGGGTAGACTTCAGTCAACTTCCCCTACAAAAAATCTCCTGAAGCTTCTTTCTGAAGCCATCGACCAAGCCCGTCTTCATTCCGAACATTGCCATATGATGGTGGGACGAGCACAAATTGCAATCAATGACTGGTGTGGTGGGTTACAGGTGTAGTGGGTTGCACTTGTGAAAAGTCAATGCCTACCTTCAACACACAAATCGGTCAGATTTGTGTGCCGTCTGTCTGCACTTATCTGTTTAGGCTGCGATGCTGCAATCGCAGCACCAACCCTTTAGAACTGATCGCTTAACGCTTCTAGCTACAACGGCTTCGGTGTCAGTGCTCAGAGAGGCTACGTCCAGCCCACTGCTCCTGAGGTGTCAGTGCCTTGCGATAAACGATCTTGTCATCGCCTGCACTGTAGAAGTCGCGGATCCGCGCTTCCTCGTCGTAACCGCACTTGCGGTAGAATGCCCGCGTGCGCTCGAAGCCCGGTAACCCTGACGTTTCCACCAGCAGCATGCGCCCGCCCCGCGCAGCCAACGTTTGTTCAACGTAGCGCAGCAGTGTCCCACCGCGTCCTTGTCCCTGGCGGTCGGGTCGGATGGCGATCAATTGCAGGTTCCACGTCTGATCGGTCATCCGTTCCGGCTCGCAGTAGGCGACCCCCACCGGTCCGTCGTCGTCGTCAGTGATCCAGAAATGATCACTGTTGCTGTCGCTACCGAAGTAATCGGCCAGCATTTCGCTCAGCTCCTCAAGCTCATTCGGCTGAAAGCCAATCACGTCTGCTATGGCGAGCAGCGCGGCGGTGTCATCGGGCGTAGTCGGTCGAATCATAGAGAACTCTGTGTAAGTGTAAAAGCAGTAGCAGGAGATCTCGAAGGTGCCATCCGCACCTATAGCTTCTTGAAGTACCTAGCGATTGGAAGCAGCCCGAAGCCTAGCTTTTCATAGGTGCGACGTGCTGGAGCATGACCGGGGTCGCCTCCAGTCTCTACCATCGCAACAGACATCCCAGCGTCTTTCATCCAATCAAGAGTGAATTCTATAAGAGCGCTGCCAATACCCTGACCTTGGAAGTCTGGGTCGACGGCGACCATGTAGATTTCACCCATGCTGGACTCGGAATCTAGTTTCACGGCTACAAAGCCCACAGTTGAACCTGCATCGATAGCAACCCATACATTCGTGTCTTCCCCAGCACAAACATCCTCGACAGCTTTTTGCTGGCTCACACGCCAATTATCGGGATAGAATGCCTGGTACACATCAGCGTCCATCGCGTTTTGAATCGAATCAAAGACCGGACCCCATGCCCGAAGCGAAAGACGAATAACGGCATCAAGTTGGTGGGGGGTGTATGGTTCAATGTGCATTTTGTATAGACTCCAAAAGACGCGAGGTTCCTAGGTGCTCAAGCTGCCTAAGGTTGCTTGTCACCCACTGCAGATAACCTCAGACGCTTAGTCAGCAAGCTCTTAGTAGTCGGTGTGCATTGGCATTGTTATGTCTTGCAACACACAGAATTCTTAAATGGGACGCTCCCAACGTTCGCCGTACTGTCGATATCCAACCCGCTTGAACGTAGAAATCATCCGCACATTGTTGACATCTGTGTCACAAAATATTCGCCAAACTCCGATATCTTGTAACATTCGTGTTCCTTGCAACAACAGATCGTTTGCAAAACCCAATCCTCGGTACTCTGGCACAACTCCGATATCGTAGATAGTTGCTTCTTCTAAATCTTCTTTGGCACAGTTTTTAAAGATGACAGGAAGCACAAATCCTACAACGTCCCCGCTCTCGTTAATCCCAAACTGCCACCAGCTATCTTGATACGAGAAGTCATCGCTTGCCGAGCTCAAATATCTTTCAACTGCTTGGTGAGGCTCGGGTTCTGAAACTTTCCTCTGATGACTTGGATTCATTGACGAAGCCCAAACACGGACAACGATTGAGATCAGTTGGTTGCCATGCATTGCATTGACAGGTTTGAAGGTTAACCGCTGTGGAACTTCAATCAGCGGTCTATGCTCTTCCCAAACAAAAGGCACTTTTAGATAGGTCTGCTGATTCATAGGCAATAGCAATAAGAATCTGTAAACTTTGCCAATCGTACTACAGAATACTACAAAGTGCAACTCGCTTGGTTCTGAATGCTCAAAAATAACTTTTAGGCTGCTGCCCTCGCTGACCAACCAGCGACATAGTGGCTCAAGTCAGCCCCTGCAGTAACCTCGAACCTAACTGCAGGGGCTGACGAAAGTCTGCTGCATTTAAATGGTTAGACGGTTGCCTGGCTCTCTATCAAATCTTGGTCCTGTTGCTGTGCCTCAAGTTGTCGCTGCAGCTCCTCAATGGAATCTAGAATTGGCATGAAACGCAGCCCAAAATCTGTAAGTTGATACTCCACATGAGGTGGAACTTCAGGATACACAACCCTCTCTAGGATACCCAGGCTTACCATACGGCGGAAGTAGTAGTTTCCAACTTTAGGTGTTAGTCCCTCTAGCTCACGCTCAATAGCACCAGGGCGGCAGACACCCCTGCGGATAAGGCCCAAGATACGGAGTGACCATTTGCAACCAAAAACAGCCTCTACAACCTCTGCTACATTTGGCACTCCTTTCAAAACTTTTTTCTCCTGATAGGACTGCATTTCTTTCATTAAAGTACCGTACCTAACAAAAATGTACATTCTTGTAAGAACTTGCGGCATCTTTTACGCTCTAAATCACAACAAGCGCAAAGAATTAGGGAGAAGAAGATGAGCCTGAACGATAAAGTTGTGCTGATTACAGGAGGGGGTACTGGTATTGGTGCAGATGCTGCCCATGCTTTCCATGCTGCTGGAGCTAAAGTTGTTCTTAACGGACGGCGCCAAGATAAGTTGTCGCAAACAGCCGCAAAAATAGACCCATCTGGCGAAAGTGTTGCTTATTTAGCTGGTGATATTGGACGCCTGGAAACAAGCCAAAACTTGATGGAACTTGCAGTTGAACGATTTGGTGGTGTAGATATACTATTCAATAATGCAGGTGTATTTCAACCAAAAGCGTTTCTTGACCATACAGAGCAAGATCTCAACGGTTACTTGAATCTGCTGCGGGGATACTTTTTCACGTCACAAGCTGCCATTCCAGAAATACGTAAGCGGGGTGGTGGAGCTATTGTAAACCTCGGTTCGATGTGGGCATTACATGCGATCGCCGCAACTCCATGTAGTGGCTCCTCAGCCGCTAAAGGCGCTGTGCATGCGCTCACACGCAACTTAGCGATCGAGTTTGCACCAGAGAATATTCGTGTCAACGCCATTGCACCAGCTGTGGTTGAAACACCTCTTTTTGATTCTCTGCTAACGCCTGAGCAACTCGCTTCTTTTAATGCCTTTCACCCATTGGGGCGTAATGGGCAACCTAAAGATATCACGGAAGCAGTTTTGTTTTTGGCAGATGATTCACGTTCTGGTTGGATTACAGGAATCGTTTTACCTGTAGACGGCGGTGTAACCACAGGACGCAACTAATTTAAGTCAGTCTCCCTTGGTAGTGGAGTATTTTCTAAAACCATATTTCCACTACCTGACCAACCTTGTCGAAACACTATCTCAACCAATAATCTAAAGCCGTCTAACCTTCCTGCCCACCGTCTGCCACGGTCTTTGTTACAACATTAGTAGCTTGCAACAATTCAGTGCAGCATGATGTTAGCTATCAAAAGAGCATTTAGTGTTTTGGCGGATAGAATGCCACTCAACCAAAATCTTCCAGTTTTAGAGGTTTTAACAACTTTTTTAAAGAGACGATGAATCCTTGTAAAGATCAAGTGTGAAGATGAAGAATAAGCAATATTTGAGGTATTGATTGTGATAGAAGCTTCTAAACTTTAGAGGCAGTAGTTCTAATCGCCCAAACTATCACCTAGCTTAAATTCGTTGATGTTTGAACAATGTTTTTTGAGAAGATCGTTCGTCTCCACAACTCCTGTTACAAGTATTGCGGCGCAAACCCATGGTAATCAAATGGCTATACGGATTTGTTTCTGCCTCTAACCTCCTTCGTTGTCTTGTTTTACTATCTCTACTGTTATTCAGCAGTAGTTGTCTGTTTGAGTCTATTGAACGTAAAGGAGATAGAGGAGACTGTTCAGATGTTACTAATGGGATATCTGAGCAAGATCTCTATTCCTTGGGATCTGAAGAAGTAAATATTGATAATCTAAAAGCTTCTCTAAAGAGTTGGAATAGTGCAACTCGCTATCAAGCTCTTTGGGTTCTGATTTTTAAAACAGAGCCACACACAATATTAACTACCCTCATGACAGCGGTTCAAGATGAAGATCCGAGGGTACGAGAAACTAGCATTAAAGGACTGGCTACGGCAGCTGAATCTCAAGCAACACTAATCCCTCAAATTTTTCCCATCTTAACTCAAGCAATGCGGGATAGAGATCCAGGAGTACGTGTAGCTGGTTTTAGCGGACTAACTACAGTTGCCCTACATCAAAAGACATTAATTCCTCGTGTCCTCCCTTTGTTCACGAATGGATTGAAGGATCGAAGCGCTTGCGTCCGTGCCAGCTCTGCATCATTTCTCGAAAGTCTTATCCGGGAGTCAGGACCTTATAAGAGCGAGTTAGAATTAGTTATTCCAGATTTGATTGTAATGGCGTCAAGAGATTCAAGTGCTTGGGCACGTAGGCATGCTCTAGATGGTTTGGGCTCAGCAAATGTAGCTTCAGAAGAAATAGTTCCTATACTAATTACGGTTTTGAAGAGTGATCCAGATGCAACTCTTCGTAACGTATCGGCTACTGCATTGGGTCAGAAGGTAGCAGAACCAGAGGCTACTAAAGCGCTAATTGAAGCCATTAGCGACCAAGATGCAAGAGTTCGTACTTCGGCAGTATACAGTTTGCTGAAAATAGAACCAAACCCATTGATTAACCAAAGTAATTTGGAGAAGTTGTCTGACCAAGGATTAAAAACGGCTATCTGGGCTCTGGAGAGATGGTCAAAAGGCCCAGATGTGGAGAATTGGAAAAAAACTGCTATCCCACCCATCCTCAATGCTTTAATTGCTGAAAGAAGTTCACGCTTACAAAAATAACGCTGTTTCTGATTTAGGGGCTAATGCTCGTGTTAAGGGGTGTAGTTAACATTCATAACCCCGACCAGCGTTTTTTTAGTCCAAGTGCATGTGCTTTTTAGGCTGTGCCATGACTCTATCCAGAGTTTACCTTGGCGCACTCATTCTTCGTTGCTTCTAAGGCGCTAACGAGTTTTGGTCGCCTGTAGGACAGTTGACACATAGTCGAGCACAAATCCCGGCTCCGCTTCTTCAATCTGAACTCTACTCATCGGCATAAATTCTTTAAATATCGGCTCAATAGAAGAACTCGACGCAAATATAAAGCCATCGAAAGAAGTTGTGCCGCAATCGAAATCAGACGATACTTCAACTGTATAACCAAAACCCTCAAGCCGTTCCACAACATCTAAATGCAATTGTTGGGAATGGGTTGAGATAAAGAGATAGTCTATTTTTTTATTTGTCAATGAATTAGAGCAGCCCTCCAACATCTCCACTTCATATCCTTGGATATCAGAATGAAGGATGTCGATTTTCTGTATACTTCTTTCTGCTAAATATTTATCAACCTCAAACTGGTCGTTACCGACAAATGCCTGAATGAATTCGCCAGTGAACCCATTCAGCTCAAAATTATGTTTTCCTACGTTTAGATTCTGTGGTTCTGGCTCCACCAGATGAACTTTTGCATTGGGATAGGTTTTCTTCAGCCACATTGAGTAGTGTCCCCAGTAGGCACCCAGTTCAACCATCAGGGGCGAGGTTTGGAGGTGATTTAATACTTCTTGAAATACAAATTCCTCTAGGGGTTCATGAACTCCGCGATTTATGCAGAGAATCGAACTGAACTCATCATAGTAGGCGTAAGGACCAGAGATTGGCACCTTCAACCCGTTGTGAAGATAAACATCATTGCCTTCCACAAAGCCAGCACGAGGATCCCTTCGGATAGCAAGGTTAAGTGGGTCTGAGACAATTTCTCTAAATCGTCCTGTGAAGTCCTCAGCGATAGCTTTTTGTCCCATCTGTCTTAACCTCTGGTAAACCGAGCGATTGACTACAATTTGAAGTTATAGCAGTCTAACGGTTAAGTTGAGCCGACGCAAATAACAGCCAAACCCCAGTCCACAACTTCGCGGTGTTCGGCTTCAACAACAGCTAGCTCCCACCGCGATTTTCTGAGGGAGCTACGCCACCCGTGTCACGACGACATCATGGGCTATGCTGCTCTCAATGCCTGTGCTCCCATCAGGCCCGTCAGCTGCCGGTGAGATGTGTCCGTTCTCGCTGAATTTGCCACGAGACGCTTCAGATCTAGGAATGGTTCGAATTTTTGTGAATTGTCCGTGGTCATGTTGAGTCACTGTTCAGATTCTCTCATGCCTTGATGGTTCCGGTGCAAGGCATTGTTGGGCGTGCTAGCTGTACACTGCCCTTTCCTTAGAATGGGTCGAGCATTGCCACAATATCAATGTCTCTGATACAGCTCTCTCTTGAAATTTTAATGATGCATTCCATAACCGTAACTAAATCTTGTGGAGCTATTACTCCGTCATATCCCTCAACCGGCTCAACCTCCATCTTGTCTTGGTGGAATCGAATTGTGCCGAATGTTCCAGGATTAAGCAATGTGATACCAGTTTTTTCCTGACGTAATCCCTGTTTGAGGGCGTTGACAACCCCTCGTAGACCAAACTTTGAAGCAGCATAAGCAACTGCTTGACCACTTACGTAATCATGGCTGTTCGCTGAACCCACTAGGATAATTTTGGGGTTCTGCGACAGCCTTAAGTTTGGCAATAGGGCTTTAATGCAAGAAATTGCAGTGACTAGATTGATCGTCAATATCCTTTCGTTCTCTTCATCTGTAACATCTTCAAATTTGTACTGTTCTGTAAACGCGAGTGTTTCCCAGATTCCAGCGTTGTAGATAGCAGTATCAAGTTCTTCTGCTGCGATCGCACTTGATACAACTTGGCTCGCACCCTTCTTCGCTAAATCAGTTTCTATCCAAATCCGCTCGATTTGATCTTCAAGATGCAATGTAGGTTTTGCCCTAGAGACAAGCCACACCTTATCACCTGATTCTGGAACGAAGCGATGAAAGACTTCGCCCAAACCCCAGCTGGCACCAAAAATAACAAAACGGTTCATCTTCTATCAAGAACCTTGAAGCATTGTCTGATCAACAACCTCATGGTAGCTTGAGTCTAAACCTACGCAGATAATCTTTCAATACCGTCTCCATTAGTGTGAAACAGCTTGGGGTTGCGGTCAAGCGGCTGTAAGCAACCTTTCTTCTACATTAGGGGCCTAAGGTTTTATAGGCTATTACAAAGAACATTGTGACATCATTCCAATAACCTTCTGTGGTTGAAGCTTGATTGATTTGTGTGAGGTATTCCTGTTTACATCGTTCCAGCTGTTCTTCTGACCATTTTGCACCCTGAAGGCCAAATGCACTGTTGGCATTGCCTACCCAAACACGTTCTGCATCTTGTAAGTAGAAGCCAAATTGTTCGGTTTTGATTTTGCTCTCTTCAAATCCAACCATTTTTAAGATTTGGTGGCATCTCCCAGGTGTTCCAAGTAATTTATTAGGATTTGGGATAGTAACCCCGTATTTTTGTGCCACTGCTCGAGATAAGACAGACGCGGATGGGGAGCTTTCAGCAAGGCAGGAAAAGGCAACGACTCCCCCCGGTTTCAAAGCCTTGTGCCATCGACGGAGTGCTGTCGAAATATCTATCAAGTAAACAATTGCCGATGAACAAAGGATGGCCTCAAACTGGCTCTCCTGCAATTCTTTCTCATCTGCATCTGCTTGCTCAGATGTTTGTCAATCCTAAAGTCTCAATCTTCTGCTGAGCTTGCTGCAACATCTAGAACTTGCTGACCTGGCTGTAATTTCGCCAACTCTACTAACCGAGTTGCAGCCTGTCTGTGAAACTCGTTCTCATAATTTGGGCAGTTGTTGAAGTCATTGAGAACCTGCTGTTTGTAAGCACTAGATGAGGAGTCAATCATATTGAGCTACTGATCTGGCTCCCTCTATTGTGCTGTCGATAGTTGATCCTTGACCAAAGTTCCGTCGTAACACAACTTGAACCCAAACCCTCACAGACGAGCCTCAAATCTTGCTCCTAGCGAGAACTTGTGGCATAACGGTCGTCGTTATGTGGCACCACGGCGACCCACGACGATCGGTTGGGGAAGGATTCCGTTCAAGCGTTGGACATCTGTAAAGCCTACCTCTCTAAAAAGAGACATCAGCCGCTCAATTGTAATCGTATAGTAACGAGATAAACCAGCAGTAACCCTAGCAGGAGTGCCTTCTCTTATCTCCTGTACAAAATACATGGCAACGTCGTAAGTATCGTGACTCCAATCACGAGTTTGATACACGAAGTAGCGATCGCTCCCGTCGTAGCGGAACCCATATGGCCACATCTGTGGGGAGGATCTATCCTCATCCTCAAGGTACTCGCGGAGGTTCACGACAGCCACTCCATTTTGCCTCAAGCACTTGTAGAAACCTCGGAGCGCAACTCGGATCTCATCTTCGCTAGAGAGATGTGGTAGGGAGTTGTCAGCGGTTAATACCACATCAAATCCAGAGCCATGAGTTTCGGCACAGTGCCGCATGTCTGCCACTTTAAACGTAATGTTGAGTCCGCGTGTTACCGCTTCTTTTTGCGCTCGGTTAACGGCTGCTGCCGCTAGATCAGATGCCGTAACAGTGTGTCCGAGCGTGGCGAGTCCCAGTGCCTGTGTTCCAATCCCGCATGAAACATCAAGGATCAATAGTGGTGCTGAACCCACCCAATTACTAAGGACACTGTTCAGAGCGGAGCCCTGCGTTTCGATGGCTTCGTTCCAGTTGGGATAAATCAGGTGATAAAGACTAGCAATATCGTCGTACATATCAATATTGGCGACGTGTGAACTAGAAACCGTGACGAAGACCAATTCATGTTGCTGGCCTGCGGCCTGTGGAACTACTACTTGGAGTTAACGAGGTAGAACAAGTTGAACCCATGCAATTTAGAGATCCACTCAATAATTCCCTACGATTTCGCAACTTCTCTAGTAGATATAGATGCTAAGGATATTCAATTAAAACAGGACCTTCTGGAAGGAATCGACCTCGATAGTTAGTTTTCTTATCCTTGCCACACAGGTTTCCCATCGGAATCGGCTTCTTGAGCGGCTCTAACTCTTGCACCTCCCAAAACACTGCCCAGTTTGGGGTGTCGGTAGCGGTTGATTTAGGGCGATAAATTGATTTACCTGGATAGCGACCTCGACGAGAACCGACATAGCCCACGTACAATCCCCGCCAGGTTACCTCTGGGTTTAAGGGTTGATCCCCTTTGGCATGAGAGGCATAGATGAAAACCTCGATTGCCTTTCCATCTCGCAGCTTTTCGACTTCACCAAAGAGTTCAAACGCCATGCTGCCAAAAGCCACTTTTGGCAGATGATCGGGCGGTAGCTCGTCAGAGTCAAGCTGGGCGGCAATCGCCTCCAAGCCAGAGATCAGGTGCATCTCTGGGACGGGAGCAAGAATTGCGAAGGCGTGAGTTTTTTGCATGAGTCTGAGTGCGTGAACAAAAAGTCAGCTTTTATAAACTACTAGGAACAGGTCAGCTTTTGGAGCACTAGAAAGCAAAACGGGTCGGCTCAACGATAGTCCGTTGCTTCAACCGCCGCACCATCACCACTTGAAGTTGCTTGCGGTCTGGTTCACCCCCCTGGCAAACCATTGAGTATCTAGCAATTCCAGCAATGCCGTCAAGTTCCCTGGATAACCGTTATGAGGAATCGCGGTCAAAAATAGCTTGTGTTCAAAGTGGAAAACGAGTAAGCGAATGGTGACCGTTCCCTGAGAGCCGACCTTATACTGCCCGCTGCCGGAAGGAGCCAACTTATGGGCCTCATCCACAGTCAGCAGATCAAAGCGACGGGGGTAGATAGATAAGCCTTTACTGATTTGTTCTCAAGATAGTAGAGCGTGCTTTTGCCTGGGTTGAGTGGTTTTGTGGATTTAAGCGACGGTTGGGTGGAGTGATTGGGGGCTTGTCTGTGTTTCTACTTATAAGTTTGTTGCGATTTATTGCTTGGGTGGGACTGGAATCAACAATGGCGACCGCCGAAATAACATCTGCGGTCGCCGAAACAGCTTTTGAGTATTCCGAAATAACATCTGCGGTCGCCGAAACAGCTTTTGAGTATTCCGAAATAACATCTGCGGTCGCCGAAACAGCTTTTGAGTATTCCGAAATAACATCTGCGACTGTGGAAATAGCTTTTGAGTACTTCGAAATAACATCTGCGACTGTGGAAATAACATTGGCGACTGCGGAAATAGCTTTTGAGTACCCGGAAATAACATCCGCGACCGTCGAAGTAATAAATACCTACGGCGATGCTCGCGGCGTGAAGGAGTAGCGCAACAAAACCTACACGGTTGAACCAGCGACATCTGCTCGAATTCAGCAGACAAGCTCTAGATTACGTCCTCACCCACAACCTGAGTAGCCTAACGTTGACCATTACCTGCCGCAGACAATTTCTTATTGCCAACAGATAAACTCTCGGCGGTCAGGTGTATGGGCGTTGTTAGGCATATTGCACCTAAATGTAACAATAGAGCGCCGCTTATTGATTTCAGGAGACAGTTCCTCACTGCAAACCAGTTGAGAGTGGATTATTCTGCCGTTTCTCCCGCTGCTTTGCGAGTAAGAAGATGGGTGGCTCAGTGTCATGTGAGCTTTGTGGAGAGTGGCCGCGATCGACTAGAGCCCAACGAAGCGGAGAGGGCAGGTTGGCAAAGCCTGGCTTATTGACGCAGTGTTGTAAAAAAGCAGTGCCTCAGGTCTGCAGCCCAGGATAAACAGATTCAATTTTGTAGAGATATTAAGTCTTGCGAAGCAATCTCTTTTTTGGCTCCCAAAGGTGGATTTGATAGATTAATCTTCTATCAGAAGTCGTAACGAGTATGACTTAATAAGATGAGTGAGCTCAACAAGTTGACGACAGCAGTCTGTTGTGCCCATGCGAATGTAAGGGGCGATGCGCTCTGCTCAATAAAAGGCGGCGCAGAGAAGAAAGAAAAAACACACCAAAATCTACAGTAGGGGACACTATGAGCAGCGAAAGCGGATGCCCGTTTACAGGCGGAGGTCAGAAACAGGTTCGTCATGTGCCGTCGAACCGAGACTGGTGGCCGCATTACTTAAATCTGAACATCCTCCACCAGCACTCATCCCAGGCCAATCCCATGGGTGAGGCGTTCAATTACGCTGAGGAGTTCAAGAGTCTCGACTTAGCTGCCGTGAGAGCAGATATCTTCGAGCTGATGACTACCTCTCAGGACTGGTGGCCAGCCGACTACGGCCACTATGGGCCGCTCTTCATCCGGATGGCTTGGCACAGCGCCGGCACGTATCGGATTGGCGACGGTCGCGGCGGTGCGGGCTCGGGTAGCCAGCGGTTTGAGCCCCTCAACAGTTGGCCCGACAATGCCAACCTCGACAAGGCGCGCATGTTGCTTTGGCCTATCAAGCAGAAATACGGCAAAAAAATCTCCTGGGCTGACCTCATGGTCTTCGCCGGTAACTGTGCGCTCGAGTCGATGGGCTTCAAGACGCTCGGCTTTGCTGGTGGGCGCGTGGACGTCTGGGCACCAGAGGAGGACATCTACTGGGGCTCTGAGAAAGCCTGGCTCGGCAACGAGCGTTATGAAGGCGATCGGGTGCTGCTGAATCCCCTCGCCGCCGTTCAGATGGGCCTGATCTACGTGAACCCAGAAGGTCCAGATGGCGAGCCTGACCCGATCGGCTCAGGGCGCGATATTCGCGAGACCTTTAGTCGGATGGCGATGAACGACGAGGAGACCGTCGCGCTCACCGCTGGCGGACACACCTTTGGCAAATGTCACGGTGCGGGTGAAGCGACGCACGTCGGTGCTGATCCTGCGGGTGCCACCGTCATCGATCAGGGCCTCGGCTGGAAAAACGCCTTCAACACGGGGGTCGGTGTCGATGCGATCACCAGCGGTATTGAAGGCGCATGGACGCCCACACCGACGCAGTGGGACAACAGCTATCTCGAAACCCTGTTCAAATATGACTGGGAGCTGACGAAGAGCCCGGCTGGCGCGTGGCAGTGGAAGCCCAAGGGTGACGCGGGTGCGGGTACGGTGCCCGACGCACACGATCCGTCGAGACGGCACGCCCCCATGATGACCACGGCGGACATGTCCATGAAGATGGACCCCATCTACAACCAGATCGCGCAGCGCTACCGCGACAACCCAGATGAGTTCGCAGATCAGTTCGCTAAGGCGTGGTTCAAGCTGACACACCGCGACATGGGACCGCGATCACGCTATCTCGGTCCGGAGGTTCCTCAGGAAGAGTTCTTGTGGCAAGATCCCATCCCCGCAGTCGATCATGAATTGATTGATGAACAGGACATCGCCGCTCTCAAAGCCAAGATTCTAGGCTCGGGGCTGTCTGTCTCCCAACTGGTTTCGACCGCTTGGGCATCGGCGTCCACGTTCCGCTGCTCTGACATGCGTGGTGGAGCGAACGGGGCACGCATTCGTCTTGCGCCGCAGAAGGATTGGGAAGTCAACCAGCCAGAGCAGTTGGCAACAGTGCTGCAAACTCTGGAGGGAATCCAACAGGAGTTCAACAGCTCACAGTCGCGTGGCAAGCGGGTTTCGATCGCTGACTTGATCGTTCTGGGGGGCTGCGCAGCTGTCGAACAAGCGGCGAAAAATGCTGGTCACGACGTGGCGGTTCCCTTCAAGCCAGGACGCACCGATGCGTTGCAAGAGAAAACGGATGTCGAGTCCTTCGCGGTGCTTGAGCCGACTGCGGACGGGTTCCGCAACTACACTAGCGGCAAACACAGTGAATCACTTGAAGAGTTGCTGGTCGATCGGGCGCAGTTGCTAAGTCTAACAGCTCCTCAGATGACGGCTCTCGTGGGCGGCTTGCGCGTTTTGGGTGCGAACTTTGGAGGGTCCAAACACGGCGTCTTCACCGATCGCCCAGAGACGTTGACCAATGATTTCTTCGTGAACCTGCTCAACCTGGGCACAACGTGGAAGGCGACCTCTGAAGCGGAGTATGTGTTCGAAGGCAGCGATCGCAAAACCGGCGAACAGAAGTGGACCGCTACCCGTGTCGACCTCATCTTCGGCTCAAACTCTCAACTCCGCGCCCTCGCGGAAGTCTACGGAGCCGAGGACTCACACCAGAAATTTGCGAATGACTTTGTGGCGGCGTGGGATAAGGTGATGAACCTCGATCGCTATGACCTTCGCTCAGTCCAAGCGAAAAGCTCTGCGAGGAGTTTCTAAGCGTAACTTCAGCTGATCATCAAGTGATTAGAGGTCGAGGCTACGCTAACCTGCGGAAATCTTGAACGCGGGTGGAAGCCAGAGACAAACATGAGGGCGGCGTTTCAACTTGTCTTGAAACGCCGCCCTCTGATTGGTAGCTCTCATTTTAGAGAATGGGTATTGCGCCAAAGCTGCTTATGGTCCTAACCAAACTAATACCTTGGGAAATTTACAAGGAGATCGTCAGCGTCTGATGCAAACGCATACTCGCCCAATACGCCGGGAGTTGTCGCCGCGAGGATGGCCGCCAGGAAGGTAGCAAGAAGCAGAACACAACATATAAAGCTTGGCTCGTCGTTACACCGGAATAGTGGAACTTGCCGGTATCACGGCCACCACCGTCCCACATCCTGGAGCGCAATCACAACTTCTGCCACTGCTGCCCGACCTCCTAGGGCACAGATAACCGAAGCTAGCGCCAATAAGTTAGGCACAAAGTCCCGATGAGGTTGGAAAGATAGCGAGTGGAGTGTATTTTGCCAAAGGGGAAGAAGTTCGCCCGTTTGCATCTTTGACATCTGGGACCCTAGGGCAATCAAAGCTGAAGCGCGATCGCGCTCAAACCGAATACCCCTAGCGGTAACGAGTGCTTCTGGTAACAAATCAGGTGGTAGCTTGGGCGCTAAAGCCGAGAGAGCTGAGGCGCGAGCGTGATCAGACTGAATAGCCCTGGTGGCGGCAAATGCTTCTGGTATCACCTCTGGCAACTTAGACGCTAAGGCAATCAAAGCTGTGGCGCGATCGCTCTCAGACTGAATATCTCTAGCGGCAGCGAGTGCTTCTGGTAACAAATCAGGCGGCAGCTTGGGCGCTAAAACCGAGAGGGCTATGGCTTGAGACCAATCCTCTTCACTCGCCCTAGCAGCAGCGAGTGCTTCTGGTAACACCTCTGCTTGCAACTTCTCTGGCAGCTTGTCCGCTAGGTCCGAGAGGGCTATAGCGCGACACCAATCTTCTTCAATAGCCCTAGCGGCAGTGAGTATATCTTCTAATACCTCTGCTTGTAATTCCTCTGGCAGCTTGTCCGCTACAGCCGTTAGGGCACCAGCGCGATACACGTTGTCGCGAAATTCCTTAGACGGAATAGCCTTAGCAGCGTTGAGTGCATCTTCTAATACCTCTGCTTTTAACTTCTCTGGCAGGAAATCTACTACAGCCGAAAGGGCTAAAGCGCGACAATACTCAGAATTCCGGTGGCTAAAAGCCTTGGCGATGGTGAGTGCTTCTAGTAACAAATTAGGCGGCAGCTTGGGCGCTAAGCTCTTTAGAGCCTCAACGCGAGTAATCCCAGACGGCATAGCCCTGGCAATGGCGAGTGCTTCTGGTAATAAGCTAGGTGGCAGCTTGAGCACTAAGCTCTTTAGAGCATTGAGGCGATCTTGCTCGTACTGAATAACCTTGGTGGCTGCGAGTGCTTTTTGCAGTGCTTCTTCTTTTAGGTTTTGTGGTGAATAATCGCTGATCTCTGTAAGTAAAATTGCTTTAGTTTCTGGGTTCGAGCTTTGCAAAGCATGAGCTAGTCCTTGTTTAGGAACTCGTACATATTTTTGGAGCAGTGCGCCCAGTAAAGGGGGTGGTAAATCAGCGCTTAGGCTATTTAAAGTAGACACAATCAGGGCATAGCGGCATTGCAAAGCGATCGCCCGCAATGGATCATCCTCAAAGAGATCTTCCGCTAACTGCCAAGCGAGTGCTACATCGGCAACAACAATAGCGGTTTGTCCGAGGCGTTTGCACGCTTCATGCCAGCCGTTGCAACCCGGCGAAATCTCCTCACGCAGTAGCTTGTGGATTTCATCGCCCCAGCCTGCTTGCTTTAGATGCCAAGTGAGACGAGCATGAATATAGCCATCATCAGCAAGTGTGTGCCATAGCTTAGACTGCGTGCGGACTCGATAGCGCTTTAGCAGTTCAGCGTGGCCTTTCGCTAGGGGAATACCTAGTCCTGTAGTCTGATTCGTTGTCAACAGACGACGGGCAACATCATGCAAGAGCTGATCCAGATGGTAGGCAGGCCAGGTGCGTTTTCCTACCTGTATGGGTGGGCTAGGAAGGAGAAGCGCATCATTGCAGAGGAGTTCTAGCCGGTTAGCCGCTTCCGCTTCCTCCACGCCCCAGAGAGTGGCAGCCATTGGTGCGGCTATGAGCAGCATCATCTAGCAAGACTCCGAGCCAAACAAAGTTCTGCCATCCTTCTAGGTCATCATCCCGCAGTGCGTTTAAGCTCAAGCTCAAACAGGCTTCTAAGCGCGTCGCTTCCTTTCGACGGGGATGGGGGTCTGACAAGGCCTCTAGGCGGGCCATCTCTTGCTCCAACATGCAGATCAGGTCGGACCAAGGGGTTGTTCGCGCTAGCCGCGCTGCTAGCTCCAACGCGATGAGGAGATAGCCCACCGCTTCTCTGCCAACTTCAATGCTTCTTCCCGTTCTGCCTTCTCCAGAGCGCGTCCTATGCGTTTTGACATCAACGCCAGAGATTGTTCTGGCGTTATAAAATCCAGTTGATACAGCTGTGCTCCCACTTCATCTGCAGGGTCTGCCATAAAGCTGTAAATTTCACTTTTGCATGAATCCAGTGATCTTAATCCTTAAAACGCAACATCCGCAGCAATCTCCTGCCAGCGAGTAGCTAAATCCTCCGCAGTAGAAACCTCAACAGCGGCAAGGTTTAAGGGGTAGTCCACCTTGTCTCGCTCGATCCAGCGTGCAGCTGTGAATTGACCATTGCTTGCCCTTAATATAAATCCAGACTCTCGGCACTCTGGAGAAGCAAGATATAACACCCCAGGAGCTACTTGATTGGGTTGCAAATCCTCTGGCTCATCTTGAATGTTCCACATCCGCGTTTTGGCTACTGGCGAAATCGCATTAACGAGAATTCCATGCTCTTTGCCTTCAACCGCGAGCACATTCATCAACCCGATCTGTGCCATTTTTCCCATAGCATAAGAGGCAAGACTACTGAGTGCATATTGCTGATAAATAGCTCTATCTGAAGTCGTAAGCACAATCCGTCCGTAGTTTTGCTGTTTCATAATTGGAAAGGCGGCTTGAGCCAGCCATGTTGGTGCTTCTAAATTAATACTGATGGCGCGTTGTAGAAAATCAGGCGTGAGTTC
The DNA here is from genome assembly GCF_014696065.1 of Leptolyngbya sp. FACHB-261. Lineage (NCBI taxonomy): Bacteria > Bacillati > Cyanobacteriota > Cyanophyceae > Leptolyngbyales > Leptolyngbyaceae > Leptolyngbya > Leptolyngbya sp. FACHB-261. Next base: position 187,063 of record NZ_JACJPL010000026.1, read on the forward strand.
TTGCACTGACTGATAGGCAACCCATCCGGCATTGTGGATCAAAATATCGAGGCGACCAAACTTCAAGAGCGTAGTTTCCACTAGGCTTTGGCAGTTGTCTCTACTATCAAGAATTACGTTGCTTGGGAATGCAACTCCACCTGCTTCTCGAATCCTGCTTGCAGCATCAGCTGCCACATTCGAATCGGATCCGGTTTCATCTTTGTTGACGCCTGCGTCATGTATAACGACACGCGCTCCTCTTTCCGCCAGCAGACGGGCATAGGCTGCCCCCAAACCTCGCCCGCTTCCAGTAATAATTGCTACTTGATCGTTGAGTCGAATCATGTTTTCTCCAATCCAAAAACGATGGGGCACCCATATTTCGTACGATAGGAGACCGCCATGCGGCTGTCCAATATATATTTGGCTAAAATTAATAGGTTAGACGTATAAGTGTGATGGAACTACGGCACCTGCACTACTTCATCGCGGTGGCTGAGGAACTACACTTTAGTCGAGCAGCGGAGCGGTTGCACATTTCCCAACCCCCGCTCAGTCAGCAGATTCGTGGTTTGGAAGATGAACTAGGAGTCAAGCTGTTTGAACGAACAAAGCGGCAAGTGCATCTGACAGAAGTAGGCAAAGTGTTTTTAGAACGCTCCTATCTGGTGTTAGCGCAACTTGACCAGGCAATTGAAGCGACACAACAGATAGGTCGGGGTGAGGTTGGACGGTTGGCGATCGGCTTTGTCGGCTCTGCAACGTATACCGTACTGCCAGATATCTTAAATGTCTTTCGAGAACAGTTTCCTGCTGTCGAACTGCGATTGCATGAACTGACAACGCAAGAGCAAATTCAAGCTCTGCATCACAAACAGGTTGATGTCGGCATTGTTCGTTCTGCCATCATCGAGCCAGGTTTGAGGGTGGAATGCATTTTGCAAGAATCATTGGTACTAGCGTTGCCAGAAACCCATCCGTTCTCTGCCCAGACTAAGGTGTCTCTCTCTGCTTTGGCAGATGAATTATTTATCCTGTTTCCTGCCAAAATGGGCCCCGTCTTTTACGAGCAGATTATTAGCATTTGTCAACAAGCTGGATTCCGTCCAAAAGTTGCTCAAGAGGCAGTTCAGATGCAAACAATTATCGGTTTGGTTGCAGCAGGATTGGGCATTGCGATCGTTCCTGCCTCCTTGCAAAACTTCCACAGAAGCGGAGTCATCTACAGACCATTACAAGAGCAGACGCCTAAAACCGGGCTTTATCTTGCTTGGCGGCAGCATGATTCCTCTCCAGTAATCAGAGCATTTCTCAGCTTGGCACGGAAGACGACACAATTGGAGTCGAATCGTGACGATACGTGAGCAGTTAGGGATCAATCACGTCACCTATCAACTTGCTGCAGCACTTTAAACAGTTGGGCGTGGATTTGGTAGGGGAACTAGTCCGGCAAACTGTTTATTGGGATACCAGGGCATCTGAGCAATTCGATCGAATCCAGGAAGATTTTGCATATGTTGTACCATTCGGGCGCGCATTGCATTGTCAGGGAGCGCTCCTCTCAATGCTCCTATATTTTCAGTCATGTGGTCGGGATTACTAGTTGCAGGGATGGTAGCAGTAACAGCTGGATGTGAGATGACATATTTGAGGAAAAACTGCGCCCAATTTCTACAGTCAATCTCACGAGCAAAATCGGGAAGAGGTTGCCCTTGTACTACTCCAAACAGACGCGCCTTTTCAAAAGGCATATTCACTAAGACGGCTGTTCCTCGTTCTGCTGCGGCTGGCAGAATTCTCTCCTCAACTCCCCGTTGAAAGATTGAGTAGCGTACTTGAACGAAATCTAGATCACCTTTCTCAATCCACTGTTCAATCACTGGAGCATACAAGGGATCGTGATAAGTGATGCCTAAGTAGCGAATCCTACCTTCCTGCTTCCATCTCCGGAGCAGAGGCACCTTTACATCCACATCCACTAGGCTGTGAATTTGCATGACATCAATGGGATTTCGCGATAATCGTTCTATCGATTGCTTCAACTGGCGTTGCGCTTGACCGGGATCGCCCAGGTACTCGCCTGTTGCCCAGATTTTGTTAGTAATAAATAGTTCATTAGTGATGCCGAGTACTTTAATAAATTCGCCCACGTTCACTTCCGACATGCCGTAGAGTGGGGAGACATCAATCTGCCGTCCGCCACCCTCCCAGAAGCGACGGATCACCTGCAGAATCTGATCGCGCGGCTGACTTGCTAGGACATCAAACGTGAGAAAGGTTCCTAACCCGACTGCAGGTATGCGTTCCTTTGTGCGAAGGATCTCTTTTGTGATGATATCTGATAGTTGATTAGAGTTTGCTTGTGCAATCCTATTTACCTGAATCGGCTGGTTTGCCGAACCCTGGCTTGTCTGGCTTTGAGCGGTTTGACAGCCACTCAAAGCCAGGGGAGTTAAAATAGTGCTTGCAGCACCCATACCCATTGCCTTGATGATGGTACGGCGGGAAAAGGCTTGCGGATTGGATGAATGAGAATGTTCCGTGTTCATGACAGCGCCTCCCATTAGGATTAAGGTTCTCTGCGGAATTGCCTCTAAGCAGTCGCAAATTTCTGCACTTTTTAACAGATCCTTTTCGTGCGCAGTACAAGGTGATAAGAATCGTTGACCGCTCAAATCCATAGTAGATGCAAGGTTGAGAATTTTTATTTCTGGTTTACTATGGCGTAATAACTCAAAGTTATTACCAAGCTGTTTTATGGAACTCCGCCAACTCAAATATTTCGTCACGGTGGCTGAAGAACTGCACTTTGGGCGGGCGGCTGAAGCATTACACCTGAGCCAGCCCGCACTTAGTAAACAAATTCAAGCGCTAGAAAACAGCTTAGAGATTCAATTGTTCGAGCGAACGAAACACTGGGTGAGATTGACAATCGCTGGACAAAAATTTCTTGAAGCTGCTCACCGAATTCTGCATGAAGTAGAAGAAAGCATCCAGGTTACAAAACAGGTAGCAGATGGAGAAATTGGCAGACTCAGGATTGGTTTCACCGAAACGACTCTATTCAGCCTTGCCCCAAACATTGTCAAAACCTATCGAGAGCAGTATCCACAGGTCGAGTTGATTCTCACTAATGATGGAACAGAAGCTCAGGTAGAGGCGCTTCGAACTCACCAAATTGATGTGGGTTTTGTGTACCTTCCCATCCGCGACTCATCTCTCTCGATTCATCCATTGTTTGAAGAAGTTTATATCGCAGCAGTGCCTACTACCCATCGCCTAGCTCGGCAGCAACGGATAGCGCTTCAGTCTTTAGCAAATGAACCACTCATTTTTTATCCGCGCTCGCTGGCACCTGTACTCTATGCCAATTTCATCAAATGCTGCGAACAAGCTGGGTTTGTACCGAACATTGTGCAGGAGGCTGAACTCGCTCAAACTCGCTTAGGGCTAGCAGCGGCTGACGTTGGCATTACATTTGTTCTCTCGAACATACAAAACTTGAGTGCAAAAGGCGTAGTTTATCGACCTTTAATCGGAGATTTCCTAATGCTAAAACTGGCTTTAGCATGGCGACAAAACGAATCTTCACCCGTTGTACATGAATTCCTCAATGTGCTTAAAACAATTGAATTTTCTAATGGTGGCGTTGCTGATCTCTACAAAACTGGCTCCTCGAGCGTATCGTAGACGTATAAGTTTCTAATGGACGGGGAGCGATCGAGCTTTGAGGTTGAGTCGGGGTTATTCTGATTACACAGAACGGATTAGGTATAACAATTTAGCATATAGACCCCTTGTTGTAGATCTCCCTGTTTTAGGGTGGATCAACAGCAAAGTTCCACACATCTGCCTAAGTGATCTAATTAGAACAGATGCATTATTAGGTTCTATCTTATATATTGCTGATTTGCTAACTCATGCAAAAATCTCGCCCTCGAAAGCTGCTCGATCAGGTGCGGGAGGCTATCCGTCTCAAACACTGTTCTTACAGCGCTGAGAAAACCTATGTCCATTGAGTTCGCCGCTTTATTTTGTTCCACAACAAACGCTATCAGTTGAAATGAGCACCGCAGCGGTCACACATTTTTCGACCTGTCTAGTTGTCAATGAACACGTCATTTCAACCCCTCAAAACCAGATACTCAATGCCATGTTGTCTGTAAGTGGGTTGCGGTTGAAGGAGTGCGGTTGTGAGCCAGAGATATTGATTTTTCTCAAGCTCAAATTCTAGTGAGGGATGGCAAGGGCAGCAAGAGCTGTGTCACAGCCTACAACGGTATTTGGAGCACAGGACGAGCAGCTCAACAAAACCGATGCGTTTGAACCTGCAACACCTGCTTGAATTCAGCAGACAAGTCCAGATTATGTCCTCACCCATAACCTGAGTAGCCTAACGGCAAAATGCAGCGGCGGCAGATGGAGCTAAACGATAGACGAGAAGACTCTCAGCTGTCCGCTCCATCGAGTTGTTGGGGGGCTGATGCTCACTATGCGATTTCAACTTCTCTAAGATGTTTCTCCATTGCATCACACGCCACGCCTACACCATCTTCTGCTTGTATGATGCGTCCGATTTCTGCCGCTTTTGCTGCGTAAATAGGATTGCCTAACAACTCACTTAGCTCCTTCGCAACTCGTGCCGCTAAATATTGCTTACGCGGAATCGTGCGAGAAGTTCCTAATCGTTTGACCCGTGCTGCATTGTCGGGTTGGTCATGGCTGTACGGCATGATCAGGGTTGGGCGACCTGCCCGCAACGCTTGAGCCGTCGTCCCAATTCCGCCCTGATGCACGATCGCACAAGCGCGAGGAAAAATCTGAGAATATGGTGCGTAGTTGACCGCCAAAATATCTGCTGAAAGATTCTCTAAAGGTGAATTGTTACCAATCAACAGAACGGCACGGCGGTTCAACTGTTTTGCAGCTTGGATGCTTTCCTGGTAGAAGTTGCCGGCATCCAGCACAGCCGCTGATCCAAGCGTAAAGACGATTGGTGGAGCACCTGCATCTAAAAACTGCCTTAGTTCTGAAGTGAGTTCTGCTCCGCCTTGTATTCCATCATAGAAAGTGAAGCCTGCGACTACTGTATTTGCAGCCCAATCCAGCTGAGGCTGACCCAAAACCGAGGAAAACAACGCAACGACAAGATAGGGTGAAAATTTGTTTTCAATGAAGGGATTACCTTTGATGGGCGATAACCCAAGTTGGTGTCGAAGTTGACGAATGGGGTCTGCCCAAGAATTACTCGCAAGCTTCGCCAAGTTGATAATGCCTCGATTCACGATGGGTCCCAACTTATATAGCTTCGCTAAAGCAGGAAATGGCGCTAAGATTGGTGGGTCGTAAGCCGAGAAAAATGATAGGGGAACCATCGCGCTCGATGCCCATCGCATTTCGAGTTTCTCTGCTACTAATGGAGTGGCGATTACGCCTTCCCCTGAAAAGATAAAATCTGCTCCTTTGGCAACGTTTAGCAAGTCTGCATACATTTCGTGCAAACTGGGATTTGCCCATTGACGCACCATGTATTCTTGACCCGTTTTCAGATCCATCATGCGTGCCATTTCTTGAGGGTCATTCATCGCAGTGAAATCAGGTCGCATTTGATGAAACTCAAACCCTAAGGCTTCGAGCCTAGATTGATACGCTTGGTGCGTCACAAATACGACATCATGACCGCGTTGCCGCAATTCAAGCGCGATTGCAATCATGGGATGAAGATCTCCCAGAGTACCTAGTGTAGTAACAACGATTCGGCTCATTCTGTCGTCCCTCGATCAGCACTATGGACGTCAATACAGTTGTTTGATTTTAAACCGTCTGAATCGCTCCGCCGAAAAAATTGAAGGACCGCCCCTACCGGCAACTGAAAGCAGCTCAACGACAAAGTTGAGCTGCGGCCAATATCTCTGAAACGTAGATGAAAAAACTTGATTTGCCGCTTCAACGACTGGTTACGCCGCTGCGCCTGCAATTTGAACCGCCTTCTCAAGACACTGGCTGTCACCGTTTGCACATTCAGGAATCCCGATATCGGGTTGAACTCCTGCCCCCTCAATCGTATGACCTTTCGGTGAAACGATTTGAACAGTTGGAGCAATGAGAGCAAAGCCCTGCCATCTCAATCTAAAAGCATCGCCGCCAAGGAGTGCACCCATCGTGCGGACTCCCAGAATTGTGGCAGAACCGTAGTCTTTGATAACTCCTGCAAACAAATCACACGATGATCCGCACTGATCATCAACCAGAATAAAGTGAGGTCTTGGATCTACTTTGGCTTCTAATCGCGTGCGCCACTCGATGTAGGGATGCTTCTCTCCAAGCTCAATTTCTGCTTTCGCTTCTGCATTGATTGCATCGTCGAAATATCCTTGGAAAACATATGGTTTCTGCATCTGTAATCCCTCACGAGTTCTGTCTCTCCAAAGCACTTTGTTAGGGCCAATGATGTCCTCAACGAGGTAGCTGACGCTTGATCCAAAGCCTCCCCCATTCCCACGTACATCAATGAGAATTACCCTGGCTTGGGCAAGTTCAGCCTTTGCTCGATCGAGTTCTGCTTTGGTAATGAGAGGAACAATGAAGCTTTCAACTCGAAGAATTCCAACTTCACCTCGCATTTCGGCTGCAACAGCAGGCTTAGGTGTGATATTCGGGAGTGGTTTTCGTTCAAAAATACGAAATAATTTTTCACCTTCTACTGGATCTAAAATCCTCAAATGGGATGCTGAGAGCTTTTTGAGCTGACTGCTGATAAGTTTAATTATTTCCGCTCTCGACCAACTCGGCTTAGTATCCACGGTGGTTAAGAGTTCTTGCAGTTGTTGCTCACGCTCCTGTTTTTTGAAGGTAGGATCAAAAATTTTATTATCAAGTGTTTGATAGACATCATTGATGAATGCCTTTGCTTCTGAAGCAGAGACAACATCGGTAGACTTGAGTGGAGAAGAAGTAAACCACTTGAGTGAAACATCTGTGATCCCGGTTGGTTTCACACTGGTGCCTTGGCTCTGTCGATCGTGACCTCGAAAAGAATTAAAAAATTGACAGCCTGCCAAATTCAAAAGCGCAATTAGCATCAACAATCTCTTGATGAATTTAGTTTCTTGCATAAACTCCACCTGCAGTTGCCTAGGATTTCTTTTGCAAACTCAACCAAAGGTGTCTATTATCGATACGTTGCTAGGCGTTTGTCTTTCAGATTCTCCTGAAATTTATCAAAATCCTTTGGTTTTCTCTGTCGATGTGTCAGTGAGGTGAAATCGATGTCTTCTAAATCGGCCCTTCATCCAGCGGATGTCATTCAACCAGAATGGGTGTTGTCTAGCCAGAGCCTCCACTCAAGCGGGCTCACTATCGAGCATCAGGTTCAGCCTTCTGGCGAGTGTGAAATATCCGGTGGATTGACCCATCATGTTTTGGTATTTGAATTGGGCAATGTTTCGCGTCAAGTGATTCGCATGGACGGGCAAGAACATGACAGCTCACTACGTCAAGGCGATATCCTGTTGATTCCTGCCGGAGTTCCTTTCTTCAGTGCTTGCGAAGCAATGGATGAAGTCCTGGCCTTCATCATTAATCCCTTTTTTCTGGAGCAGCTGTCATTGGCAGCAGATTGTCCACAGGCTGAACGAGTTGAGCTAGCTAGCACATTCAAGCACCGCGATCGCCAAATTGAATGGATTGTACGCTCTCTTCAACGCGAAATGCAGACGGCGGCACTGGGAAGCAGATTGTATCTGGATTCCTTAACGAACCTTCTAGCAATTCATCTGCTACGACACTACACGCTTCAACCGCTGAAGCAATCAAAACCTGAGCCAGGGCTAGGTGGGTTGAAGTTAAATCGAGTAATAGACTATATCAACGCACATCTTGAACAGGAGATTCAGCTAGCTGATTTGGCTCAAGTGACCAACTTCAACCCATGCTACTTTGCAAGTCTCTTCAAGCAATCGATGAGAATTTCTCCCTGGCAGTATATCATGCAGCAACGAGTTGAACGAGCCAAGAAGCTGTTAGAACAGCACAATCATTCAATCTTAGAAGTTGCTCTTCAGTGTGGTTTCAACAGCCAAAGTCACTTCACCTATCAGTTTCGCAGACTGACAGGGATGACGCCCAATGCGTATCGAAATCGTTGATTTGGAGCATCGATCTACTACCAACTATAAAACATCGCTAATACTGGCACTACCTTAGCCCTGAATACTGACAGATAGGCTCTCGACTGTGCCCCTACCAGGGACTCAGGTGGCATAACGATCGCCATCAGTGGCACCCATATTTTTGTGTCTAGACTAGCAGTTATTGTTTGCCCATTGCATGGCGCTTGTTGTGTTCGCTTCAGCAGATTGCAGAACGAGTTAATATTCAACGATGGCTTGGAAGCGTTACTACCTCTGCTAGCCTAATGAATTAGCATAGACATCAAGATTGCAATCATGTTCCACACTAGTCCAGCAATTAGATACGCAGGGACATATTTATCACAGTCGATAACTGCCAAATCCGATAGTCCGATATTCCTTAGTACCTTCTCAGCTCCGTTGGCACCTTGCCAGACATAGGGATCCGAAAACAGCAATTCAGGATTAATTTCATTTTCTACAGCAGCCTTGCTCGATGTCTCAGCCGAGCACCTCTCGTCGGTCGGTGTGCAACGGGATTGTTAGACTACGTTAACTCTGTGAAATTCGATACGACCATCCTCTGAGGATTGCCTGTCTCGCCGTTTCCATGTCAAATTTAACCAGCTATTAAATCAGGAGGCAGGAGAAACCAATCATTAAATCCCGTGCCTACGATCGTATCTTGCACAAAGAACTCGCTTTATGACAGCAACAATGTTTTTACTTGATGATAGAGATGCTTTGATTGGATGGTTGGTAGGGATGGCGGTACATCCCTGTCATAGAATAGGTGTCAGTAATTTTGATCGGGCAATATTCCTGAAAGCCATGACGTTTGTAGAAGGAAAGATTACGAGAGTTAGAAGAGACTAGATAGCACGGAAGTTGATGTTGGTCTGCATAATCAAGGGCGGGTTGGATTAAATCATGTCCTAATCCCTTTCCCCGTGCAGAGGATTTCAACCCCAGAAAAAACACTTCACATCGGCTCTGCTGCGGTTCGTGTTTCCCAACTTGCTCGATCAGATATTGCCAAAATTGAGCTGTTTCTTCTCCAACGCGCTCTGCAATAATTTGAACAATCCCTATTAACATCTGTTCAAACGCTGCATCAAAAACATCCACATCTGCTGGATACCACAGACAAGCGCCCTGCAAGTTGGGTGTTAGAGTAATTTTGCCGCGTTTCCTAGCATCTGCTACAAATGGCTCAAAAAATGCTTGGATTGTGGATAAGCGACCACTGCTCTGATTGAAGACCATCTCAAAGCTCGGATCATCGGCAAAGGATTCTGCCAACACTTGAGCAATAGTGCTGGTCGAAAGAGTAGAGACTTCTGACATCGATTGATTCCTTATGGGTTAGGTGAAATTTAAGGTGGCGACGACGGGGTTATGGTCACTCAATTGCTCCCAGGTTGGCGAAGCGAGAACTTCACAACGATCGAGATAGCGATACCAAGATGCGGGCACAAAGATCCCATCACAATGGTAGGGATGAGTTTTGTTTCGGCTCCAACGCAAGGTTTGAGGTAGATCCTCGTTCGGGTTTGCCATTTGCCAACAACTCATCAAGTTAAATTCTTTGCGGAGTCGTTCTAGTAGCCAGAGCGTATTGTCTCGTAATCCTTCGCTAGGATGTCGCTTGCCCGTTGTGAGATTGAAATCACCACCAATGATTAAGTCGCAATTATCGAACAAGGTTGCAATGCAATCGAGGATTTGATTGACGGATTTTTTGTAGGGAGATGGAGCGTGAAGGCTGAAGATCCGCAGCGATCGCCCGGTCTTTGCCGACCACGGTGATTCATGTACTTCGACTCCAACGAGGCAACCAGTAAAATCAGGGATCGTAATCGGTGTGAGCTTGCCTGAGTGGACAAACACAGCACTTCCCCAAGTTCTGCTGTCAACTTTTACCCATTGAATTTGACTGCCATATTGCTTCCAGCGATGATCTGATAGATATAGTTGTGGATTACAGCTTTCTTGAACTAGAAAAATGTCAGGATTAACTTCCTGAAAGATCTGATTCCAGTGAACTCGTTGTCCCGCTTTTCCCCCAAAGCGAAGGTTATAGGTCACGATCTTCATGCTAGCTGGGCAGCAGTTCAAGACTACGCCACAAATACCAGACGGCGATCGTACGGTAGGGTTTCCACGTCTGCCCCATCTGCTCGACTGCTTTCTTCTCCGGTAAGTCTGCTAATCGATAGGCTCGACGAACTGCTGCCCGAACTCCTAAATCATCAGCTGGTAAAACATCCCAACGATGTAATCGAAAAATCAATAGCCTTTGTGCTGTCCAGCGTCCGATGCCTTTAACTTGCGTTAGATGTTGAACCACCGCTTCATCATCCATCTCCTTTAGCTCGTCTAGAGTGGGCAATCCTTCTAAAACTTTCTGTGCCAAGTCTTTGAGGTAAACGACTTTAGCGCGAGATAGCCCTGCCTTCCTCAGCATGTCATCATCTGTGTTGAGAATGGCTTCTGCTGTGGGAAACGATCGCTCTGGATAAAGTTTCAGAAATCGACGATAGATACTTGCGGCTGCCTTTCCTGAGATTTGTTGATAGATAATCGATTCACACAAACTCAGAAATACGTCCCCAGTTTGTTGTTCCTGAATCAGTGTACAATCGCCAATCTGGTCGATGACGGTTGCTAGTACAGCATCCGCTTGTTTGAGCGCATCAGTCGCAGTTTTGTAATCAAGGTGAACGAAACCCTGAGTTGCCATAACACTAGTCTTCATCTGGTGAGATTTTTGGCTCGACGCAGTTGGAATTGCCCATAGCGTCGTGTGAGTCGTTTCATTAACTGGGGTTGCTCATCGCCATAGTAAAGAGCACAGAGGGCTAGTTGATCGGCCACCAACAGGAGTGTCCCAATTTCTGTCTCTAGCTCATCCCACGACAGTTCCATCTCCTTCATTCTCAAATACAGAGGCATGGGAGCAGGGGGCAAGAGAGCCCCAGCCTCTCTTCATGCGCTACACTGACGTTCGACCCGCGTTTTTGTCGGACTCGTCAAGAATATACGTTTTTTGTCGGACTCGTCAAGAATAAAACTCTAGTTGTTCACTGCCATGCCTCGACCTCGTTCTTTTGATTCAGATGCTGTGATCGACAAGCTATGTGAGTATTTCTGGGAACATGGATATAGTGCTGCGTCTTTGGATGACCTAGCGCGGCAGTTAGGGATAAAGCGCGGTAGCTTATTCAATGCCTTTGGTTCTAAGGAAGCGCTGCTCTGTGCTGCGTTTGAGCGATATGGGCAAATATTCCAGGGGAATTACGAAACGGCCCACCACGGCAGGGATGCGATTGTGGAGTATTTCAACAATGCGACCGCACTTGCGACCACTCAGGCAATGGGACGAGGTTGTTTCCTAGTGAATCTGCTTATGTCTCAGGACATTCCAACTCTTGAACTTCAGCAAGCCCTTGACCAAGATGTGGCGTTTATCAAAGAATTTTTCACCGACCATCTGCATCAAGCTCAACAAGAGCAGGATCTGCTTCCTACAGTATCCATTGCTGCTGGGGTTGATGCGTTGTTTGGAACAATGGTTGGGTTATTCGCCTTGGCTCGGATGAAAGCCACGCCTGTCATGGTGGAAGAATTTGTTCACAACAATCTACGGGGATTATTTGCTGGGTATTAGATAATATGCTTCTAGTAGATCAACATGTGCGACCGGGGTAGCAAGTTTCGAGACAATTTGACTCGTCTTTAAGTCCCTGCATTTTAGTCAAAATAGTGCCTGAGCAGATCGGTCTAACAATTCAGTATACAGAGCGTATACAGAGCCTTGCTGTAGATCTATCTACAACTATGAACTCGGTGCAGTATAACGCCCACTCAGAGGCGCGAAGCACTTAATCACCGAGCGAAGCAAGCTACTGGCTGTATTCGCGTCCCCCGCAGTGACTTATGTTATCTGAATGTCACAGCGATCGCCTCTCGCTACCACCCTCACCAAAACCTCACTGGAGCACCTCGGGCTCTGCGATCGCGATCGCTGCTCATCCTACGTTACAGGCGGAACGCTATCCTGGCTGTCTGCCCTGCTGATTTGAAACCTAACAGTCCTTATGCCTTCAGGATTTGCGCTAACCGCCACACACCTTCCGCAATCGTCTCTGAATTGAGATCGGCATATCCCAGCAAAAACTTTCCGTTGCTATTCTCAGCTTTCATGTAGCATGACCGAGCGCTAATCAATTCCACACCCCTTTGCTCTGCTCGATCGACAATCTCTTCATCCTTCCAATGGGTATGAAATTGCACCATCACGCTCATCCCAGCATTCTCGCCCATAATCGTCACTTGGTTCTCCAGACCTTGAGTCAAAGCTTGCACGAGAGTTTCCCGACGTTGGGCATAGAGCATTCGCATTCGTCGGATATGGCGTTCCAAATGTCCTTCGTTGATGAAATCGGTTAAAACATGCTGCTCTAGTAGGGGAGATTGGCGATCGATCAACCACTTCGCACGAGTCACCACCGGAACGAGTTGCTGCGGTACAACTAGATAGCCCATTCGCAATGAGGGAAACAAGACTTTGGAAAAGGTGCCGATATAAATTACCGAATCACTACTTGCTAGCCCTTGAAGAGCAGGAATTGGGCGTTCATCATAGCGAAACTCACTATCATAATCGTCCTCCAGAATTATTGCACCTGTTTGTTGCGCCCAGGCTAAGAGCGCTAACCGTCTAGGCAACGACAACACTGCGCCTGTGGGAAACTGATGAGAAGGAGTGACATAAACTAACTTAATAGGCGTTGTGAGGGTTGAGAGATATTTCATAACCAGTCCTGAGTGATCCACGGGAATAGGTAACACCTCTGCTCCTTGCACCTGAAAGATGCATCGCGCCTCGAAATAGCCAGGGTCCTCCATAGCAACCCGATCGCCCCAATTCAAAAACAGTCGAGCGATGAGATCTAAGGCCTGCTGAGAACCATTGACAATCACTACTTGATCAGGTTCACACCGCACTGCACGTGACTGAGTCAAATAGCGAGTGACCGCCTCTCGCAACGGTTTGTATCCCAATGGGTCAGCCGGATAATCGAGTATGGTTGTGTTAAAGCAACAAGCGCGAGACAATAACCGCCGCCATAGTTGGATCGGAAATTCGTCAAAGGCAGGTCTGCCATAGCAACTGAAATTGATCAGAGGTTTTTGTCCGGGTGGAGGCTGCAAATTCACCGTTGCCAAGGTTTCGCCATAGGTAGATAACTCAAGGCGAGACGGGGATGTAGGTGAAATCAGGGGACTGGTTGCCTGCAATAGTTCGTCTGGCAGCTGGCAAGCCACAAAGGTTCCAGAGGCAGGTACTGTTTTCAGATAGCCTTCACTGAGCAATTGGTCGTAGCTGAACAAAACGGTTGCTCGGGAGATGCCCAAAGCCTTTGCCAGTGCACGAGATGAGGGCATCCGCTGTCCGGATTCTAACCGACCTGATAGAATCGCTCGGCGTAATTCGTCGTAAAGCTGTCGATGAAATGGAACTGTCGAAGTGGTCTCTAGCTTGAGTGCGAGATCCATGATGAGTTGTCTAACTGGTCTGGTACATAACTCTAAAACTGGTACTTGTGCCATACCAGAGTGCTGACTACTCTAACAAGAGAGTGGGCAACCATTAGACATGCCAATGGCTCCTAATCTTAAATCGCGACAAACAATCGCCTTTGCCAATCATCCAGGGTTTCGCCGTATGTTTGCGCCTGGAGGGGGACAAAGGAACTATCCGAATTCTCCGAAATCAGATTCAATTTCCAATTAACATCTTGCCATCACTAACTGCTGCGCTTCTTTCAGTATTGCAAGCGATTGATGCCAATCGCGTTAGTTTTGGTCCCTTGTGTTCAGGTTCTGTCTCAATGTAATTGATCAGATTGCTCTACATGCATTCGATGTTGCTGATTTGTCGTGCTATTTTTTGAAATTGTCATGACTTCAATTTCAGTTTCTCCAATTCGAGCCGAAATCAAAGCGTTTCTGAAACTCGCTATTCCTCTGGTGGCTGCTCAAGTTGCCCAATCAGCTACAGGGTTTGTAGATACTGTGATGATGGGCCATTTAGGATGGAAAGTCCTAGCTGCGGGGGGATTAGCCTCCTTCACCTTTCAAGTTTTTCTGAATGTTCTGAGCGGTGTGGTAATGGGGGTGAGTCCACTCATTGCTGAAGCTTATGGCGTAGGACGCAAAAGCCGGATTGAGCAGGTAACACAACAGGGATTATGGCTAACGGTTGGGTTGGCAATTTCGACCATGTGGGTCCTAGCGCACATAGATGTCTTGATGCTGCAGTTGGGTCAAGCTCCCGAAACCGTTACATTAGCCAGTAGCTATCTCAATGTGGTGCTTTGGGGTTTGTTTCCTGCAGTTGGCTTCGCCATGCTTAGAGGGGTTGTATCTGGGCTGTCGCAAGCTCGTCCCATTATGGTGATTGTGATTGGGGGGACGCTCTTCAATATAGTAGGCAACTATGTTTTGGGCTACGGCAATTTTGGCTTTCCTCGGATGGAGTTGGCAGGGTTAGCATTAGCCAGCGCTCTATCGTGGTGGGGGATGTTTCTGGTGCTGGTTGTCTACTTGCTCAAACACCCGCAGGTTAGAATCTACAACCTATTCCAGAAGTGGCATCAACCTAGATTACGCCTACTGTCAGAGCTAGTCACGATCGGTACGCCGATCGGCGTCTCCATCGCCTTCGAGTATGGCTTGGTGTTGGTGATGACATACCTCATGGGAATTCTGGGAACCGATGTCTTGGCGGCTCATCAAATTGCTTTGCAGACAGGAATCATTGTATTCATGATTCCGTTAGGGATGTCATTTGCGGCAACGGCTCGTGTCGGTCAATGGTTTGGGCAGCAAAAGCTCGAAAGAACGAGATGGGCAGGATACGTCAGTATCGGGGTTGCTATTGGCGTGACGACACTGGTGGCGATTGCCCTACTCACCTTCCGGCAGCAAGTCATAGGACTTTATGTAGACGTTAGTAATCCTGAGAATGCAGAGCTGCTGAAACTTGCGATTCCCATGCTAATCGTTGTGGCAATCGGTCACATCTTCGATGGTCTACAGAAAACGGCGCTGGGTGCGTTGTATGGGCTTCAAGATACCCGAACTCCGATGCTATTAGGCATCCTTGCATTTTTAGGAGTTGGACTGGTTAGTGGCTATGTTTTAAGCTTTTATGTTGGCTTAGGGGGCGTCGGTTTGTGGATGGGCTACTACCTCGGAAGTGCAATGGCAGCTATAGTCTATGTTTGGCGCTTTGGTAACTTGATTTCCAGAAAAACAGAAGAATTGGACTGAATTTTGTAAGCAGACCTAAGCGAATGGGTCGCAAGCAGTCAATTAGAGCATTATCATTTGTCCGTTGCATGGCGCTTGTTAGCTGGCTGGCCTTCGGATGCGGACTTTCAGTCATCTTATTTACGATCACTTGATTGCACCATCTGCGAGAGATAGTTGTGCAGTGAAGTCGCGCCCCGCTCAACAGAGTTCAAGTTTGGAAATGTTTCATTGAGTGTAACTGCTGTCATATTGGCGAAAGATTCGGCAGCCTCGTTCGAGAAGCCTATGCTCTTGAACGTCACCAACCATTGGTCACGAGGAATAGATTCAGCAAAAACGGGACGGCCCAGTGCCGTCGCAAACGCAACCGCTACATCTTGTGATGAGTAGCGATCGGGACCTTCAACATAATGAATCCCCGTCTGCTCGATTGGTTCAGTCATTAGACGAGCAGCTATCTCACCAATATCTGATGGAGCAACCATCGGCAATTTGAAATTTTCTGGATAAAGCGTTTGTACCACTCCCTGTTCGTGTGCTGTTTATAGAGATGCGCGCCAATTGCTCATGTAATAAGCAGCTCGGATAATCGTTGTGGGGACAGGTTGGGCAGTGAGTGCCTGCTCCATTTCATAAAGCACATCTAAATCGCCTATTCGCTCTCCAGGTTTGGCTCCATACGTTGATTCGGCCACAATTTTCTCCAAACCTGTCCCACTAATCGCGCTCAAAATGGCTGCTAAACTGCGTCGCTCTTCAGTAGCCGTATCGGAGCAAGGAGCAGCGGGCGGATTGAGTAAAAACAACCGCCGACCTTGACGAAAGATACTACGAAGCGTTTCCACATCATGCACATCGGCTACTGCAACATCGGCACCGTCCCGGCGCAATCCTTCGGCTTTTGAGGGATCGCGAGTGACGACAAGAACTGGTTCACGACGTTTGAGTAGTGCCCGCGCTGCGGCTGAACCAACATTGCCAGTACCGCCAAGGATGATGTGCATCCAGTAACTCCGAGGATGTGTTATCGCGCACTTGAAAGGAGCCGCTCTCATTCAAGCTTCGATCGTTTAATTCTGATTATTGATTATCGAGCTTCACCTAATGCCCCAGCTCACCTGCCAGTGGAACTGAGTGAGCTATAAGCTGCGGAAAGCTGTTGTGTGTTCCCGGTCCCCTGCAATAGGTGGTTATTCGGTGGCAACACCGTGCAGGAGCGGTATGCTACAGGACCTCCAGCGTACCGCTTTCCATCGAGTCGGCCAGCTCGTTCAGCCACGCCTCGATACTCGGATACTCCACCGGCCGGTCCTCGTCCGCCTTCCAGAAACCGATCAACTGTCCTAGCGATCCTCCGCCCTCCGCAGCGAGGTCGATACACAGGTAGCTGCCGCTGCCGTTGTGCAGGAACGGCACCCACCCGCGCCGCCAGTAGCGCGGGTTCTCGAAGTCGTACCCGATCATCCCGTCGAGCATCTCCTTGGTCTCGGCCACTTCGTCGAGCGGCACGAACATCCGGTTGTCTTGCAGACTCGCGCTGTAGTCCGGCCGTTGACCGTTCCGCCACCGATACAACTCGCGGAACAAGGCGGGCAGCCGCACCGAAAATCGGGACTCGAATGCGTCGAGGGCCGTATCATCAACGCCCGGATGGAGTTGTGCGTAGTAGTCTGGGCGATGCGCCGCAAGCCACTGGTCGATGCGCGTGATTGCTGGGAGCATCAAGGCCCTCCGCCGAATAACGCCAAAGCTCAGCGGACCCACCCGCCCGAGCAAGGTTGAGTATACAAGAACCGCCACGGCGGGTGGGGTCTGTTGCAGCGCGAGGTTAGGCGGCTCGCCGGGGCAGCGTACAACGGGGCACAAAGACCTTGCTACGGCCACGCGTCCGCTAACTCTGACCGAAGAACGAGGTCTGCTGAAACTTCAAGCCATCCAGGATCTGAACCACCCGAGCCTCCGACAACGCGCCGATGAGTTCACCGAGATGAGCCTTCAAGACCGAGGATACTTGCGCCACAAGGACGACACTCTGCCTGGGGAGATTCCCCTCACCCGCGTGGAGCAACACGTTGCCCGGCTCGCTCGCGCGGCGGAGGTTTGTGGTCAGTGCGCAAACGACGACCGTGTGGACACGAGAGCGGTTAAATACGTCCTCTTGGACGATGACGTGTGGGTGTCGGACGCTTGGTACAGCCCCCCAGATCGCATCCGGCTCGATCCAGAAGATGTCACCGCGACTGAGATCCATGATGCCTCCGATTAGAGCTGACGCTCCCTCCTTCGCCGCCTAACGACTTATTCTACAGAATTTAGCTACAGCTCTCCGGATTTGAGATAGATCAACGGCTACTCTGCTGTTAATCCACTTGAATCCAGGTGGATCAATAGCACCTTTGCTATATATTCGCCAGTACGAGGTGGAGCAACAGAAAAACTCCGCAAATCCGCCCAAGCCAGCATGATAAAACATCCGTTTTATAGAGAAGTATTTATATAAGGGTACTTCATCCACTCATGCTGGAATCTTGCTCTCGAAAGCTGCTAGATCAGGTGCGGGATGCTATCTGTCTCAAACACTATTCTTCACTGAAAAAAACTATGTCCACTGGATTCGCCGCTTTATTTTGTTTCACAATGAATGCCATCCGGCTGAAATAAGCACCGCAGAGGTCACACGATTTTTGACCTGCCTAGTTGTTAATGAACACGTCGTTTCGACCCCTCAAAACCAGGCACTCAATGCCGTGTTGTGTGGAGGTGAGTTGCGTTTGAAGGAGTGCAGTGTGAGCCAAAAATATTGATTTTGCTCAAACTCAAACTTCAGCCGAGGATGGCAAGGGCAGCGAGAGCTGTGTCATCGCCTACAACAACGGTATATGGAGCACTGGACGAGCAGCTCAACGAAACCTATACTGTTGGACCGGCAACACCTTCTCAAGTTCCATCTATAGTATTCACTCATAACCGAGTAGCCGAGTGGGCTTGCTCAGCGTCTGTCAGCATTCTAACCAACACAAATGGCTTCGTCAGTCTGCTGTAACAGAATCGTTAGATCACACTTCGGGGACTAAAGAGTTAATTCCTTCCTGTAACACTTTTAGTTTATAGTCTAAAGTTCCTGGCTCATCAATATCTAAATCTCCAATCAGCCTATCCAGTAATAGATTTAGCTCAGCCAAAGTTTTTCCTTGAAGTATCTTGTAAATATCTTGCCCAAGTAAGTAGATGTTTGCATCAAGAAAATCAACTACTCCATCAGCAAGCTCATTTGCCAATTCAGTATAAACTCGTTCATCATCCTCATACTTCGACAGAATAAATTCAATATCTTCTAAATCTTTGTTGGTACGTTCTCCACGATCCCCCCAAGCAAAAACCTTGAGAACTATAAAAGCTGGCGTATCAATCACTTGGATTTCCAGGTCATCGATACTAGCAGTTTTCGCATGTAAGAGAGCTTCAGTAAAACCTAAAACGTTCATGGGATTTTCGCTATCAGGCCAAATAATTTGTTGGTCAGGCTCACCAATTTTTCCAAAGGGCACTATATCAACCTCGATATTGGTTTCTACATGTATGAATTTATAAGAGTTTTTCGTAGGCTTAAAGCAAGGAGGATCGCCCTCGATTAGATGTTCACGAAGTTTTTGATAGGCTCCCCAACTATCTATTGATATTGCTACATCCCAATCCTTTGTTCCTCTTCCTTCCCCAAATTTCTGATCGAATATCAGTAGCCTAGCTCCTGCACCGACCAGAATCATTGGCAGCTCTAATGCGCTGATTATATTTACCAAATCAGCCAAGACTTGTTTTTCTTTAGAACTGATCATGCTTTTGAGCCAATTCCTCAATATATCGGTCGTAAATAAGTTGAGCTGTTTCTTTTAATCGGCTGTTACCAGTCCGGACTAACTCTGCATGGATTAGTAATGGATTAACAAGGTTTGGAGGAAAATCTCCAAATTCGTTTTGATTATACTCATCATGTTCTAAGCTTTGAAGTAACGCAATATTTCCCTCTGGGTCAGGTTTGAGTCTGAGCTTGACTGCTATCTGACGACTATCGACATTTTTACGAAGATGCAGTGTTGCACTAATGGGGCGAAGATATTCAGTTATTATTGAGGCAGCCAGCTCGCCGCCTATTAAATAGGGGTATCTACCTGCGTGTTCTTTAAGCTCATCTCCGACTTCTGAAAAGTTTCGCTTTCCAATAGGGCTAAATGTTCCAAGCAGTAATTTTGCACGTAGTCTTTCAGAGTATCCTAACTCCCACCGCTCAAGAAGCTTAACATAATCAACGATTCTGTATTCTTTCTGACTGTATCTGATGTAATCTAACTCTCGAAGTTTTTTTAAAGTGCTTTTTACTGTTTCTGGAGTGACGCCAGAAATGTGAGCAATTTGTTTGAAGTCATGCTCCATTGCAATAAGGCTTTGCTGGCTAAGCAAGGCATACATGACTTGTAAAGCAGCAGTAGTAATTTCTAAAGACTTGCTTGCACTATGTTTTGTAGCCTGGTTGCGAACTATCACATAGATTTCTGGGCTATTAAGATAAATATTCCCGTCAACATCAATAAATTCGATGTTTCTCTCTAATAGTTGATTCACAACAAGATCAGATAAATTGCGCGTAACAAGTAGAGGTCTTTGCTCGTGCCTTAGTCTTGCACCTAAGTTGGTAAAATATTCTGCAACCGGTTCGACTACATCACTTGTGAGACCAGTTTTAATTTCACATACATAGTTGACAGTTTTATAGGGGGTGCTAATTATTAACTTCCCATCCGCCAAAACCTCGCTAGAGAAATAAGGCTCTCCTTGAACGGTCGCCTTGATATTAGGTAGTGATTCAAGGTAGGCAAGACACTTCTGGAACAGTGGGTTTTTAGGATGCATTGAACGGCTCCCCACTTGACAGTACAAGATTCAATTATATCCTTCAGTTGATATTTGGAGAAGGTTTCTAAAAAAACTGTTCCATAACCCGAGGGCACAGGACTTTTGCTAAACTCCTATCATTGTGACTTCTCCGCCATCATTACTTTCTGAGTGAGTTGCTTTAGAGATTCAGTACTCTAGCGTTAATGGCCGTTGTGGGGATAAGTATTGCAGATGCGGCTCTGTAACTGTGAAAAGAGACATGGCATCAAGTTGTACCTCTTAGTGCTGTTGAGATTGATTTGATAAGTTAGATGAATTAGGACACGACTAGTGTTTTACTGCTGCCATTGGTTGAGGCGTTTGTGGTTGCAGTTGGAGTGGGTTGAGGTGTAGAAGTCGTGGCAGTTGATGTGGGTTGCTTGCTGCGCTTGCGATTGGAGCCACCTGCTTTGGCATATTCCATGCTGTTTCTGCCGTAGATGGTGGCAATTCCGCTCAGCATTCGTTGCGATAGTTCTGAGAGGGCTTTGTCCATTTCAGTGACGGTCTTGCGCGATTCTTCCAGGTTGGACAGAAGCGTGTTGTGGGCCTCAATGGTGGTGCGGGTGGTTTCGATAAGTCGGCTGTAGGTTGCAATGTTGAGGCCGTGGCCGAGGTCCAGGTTCTCGTTGATGGCTTTAAGCAGAGCGAGGCGACGTTGAGCTTTGTCTAAGGAGTCGGAGCCGCGAGTTCTGAGGGACATATAGATAAGTCTTTACTGATTTGTTCTCAAGATAGTGGAGTGCGCTTTGGGCTGGGTTGAGTGGTTTTGTGGATTTAATGGACGGCTGGGCGGAATGATTGGGGGTTTGTCTGTGTTTCTACTTATGGTTTGTTGTTTTGATGGGACTGGAATCAGCAATGGCAAGCGCGGAAATAACATCGGCAGTCGCGGATGTTATTTCCGCAGTTGCCGAAGTAATAAATACTTACGGCAATGCTTGCGGCGTGAATGAGCAACTCAACGAAACCTACGCCGTTGAACCTGCAACACATTCTCAGATTCCAGCAGTCAAGTTCTAAATTATGTCCTTAATAACACCCGAGTAGCCTAACATTCCTGCTGGGCGGCTGTAAGTAATCTTTGCAATACAATCAACATGACTCACCAGTCCGCTCCAGCAGAGTTGTTATGTCGTGCTGCATCCTAGATAGTAGCTTCACCATTGATTCAGATGAATTGACAATGCGTCCTAACATCTACCTACTTCACCAGCGATAAAACGTGAAACATTAAGCATTGCTCAAATTAGTAAAAAATTGCCTCAAAGAGACTGGTGTAATCTGGGGATAACGATCGTTAGCAATATTTGTCAATTTGCCTTTCCCGGATTCCATTCCCCATAAATACTGTCGTCCAAGATAGTCAAAAACAGGTCTGCCAGCCACTTGATCTGCCTCAATCGAGGCTTTCAACTCATCTACGCTGCCTAAGTGTTGTTCACTTAATGCGCGTCCTGTTGCTACTTCGTAGGCTACCCGCAGTTGTTTAAACGTCGCAACTTCGCCTACAAATTCCAAGGTGACGTTGGTGAGACTTGCATCGGCAATCACCTCTGCAACGTACTTCGCTACATCAGAAATTGCCGTGAAATCTGCTGATTGGTCACCTGTGCCCCAGTAATTGAACGTTTCAGCTTCAACATCGATCGTGCCAATGAACGGGCTAGACAGAACCTCCATGAACGAGCCATTGTTTACCGAGACGTAGGGTACAGAACTACGCTGCAACACTTCAAAGAATCGCTTACGCATATCGATGTTGAAGTTATCGCCGTAGTCCAATTTGTGATAATCCAATGTGAAGTCTGAAGGCATGAACCGTTTGACCCCAGCTTGCTCTGAAGCTTGCAGCAAATTTGTTTGTCCAGCAACGTAGGACTCGGGATCGTTCCCGATCGCAGAAATGATCGCTTCAACTCCCGCAACCGCCGCAGGCAAACTGGCAGGAACCATCATGTCCCCCTCGACAAAGGTGGCTCCCCTAGCTCTGAATGCTTCCAATTTTTCCGCTTTCGCCGGGTCACTCAAACTGCCAGGACGGACTAAGATGCGTAACTCCATTGCCCCTTTATCCAAAATGGCATGAGCAATTTGGGAACCCAGCAATCCAGTACCAACTAAAAGCACAATTGGTTTCGTAGTCATGTCGTTTCTCCTTGAAAAATTCAACCTGATGAAACGATAGCTTTTGCAAAAGACAAGAAAAAGTAGCTATAATTCAAAACACTTATGCAAAAGATGCAAAGGTGGATAAGCTCAAAAGCCTATTGATTTTCATGAGATCGGCACAGCATCGCAGTTTCTCTGAAGCCGCACGGCAGTTAGGGATGTCGCCTTCGGCAGCGAGTCGGGCGGTGTTGCGATTGGAGGAGGATTTGGGTATTCGTCTATTGCAACGCACCACCCGCAGCTTGACTCTGACAGATGATGGTTCTCGATTTTACGATCGGTGCCAGCAAATCCTGGATGAACTTGAAGAAGCGGAGCTGGAGATCAAACAATCCCAAACAATCCCTACGGGAACTCTGAGACTAGATCTCTCAACAGCGTTGGGAAAAATGCATATTGCGCCTGCGTTGCCCCGTTTTGCAGCTCAGTATCCAGAGTTGACGCTGAACGTTTCATTTAGCGATCGCTTCGTTGATCTGATTGATGAAGGCATCGATGCCACGATACGAGTTGGCATGGGGGGTGATAGCCGCCTAATTATGAGAAGCCTTGCAACTATGCGGCTTGTCACTTGTGCATCGCCCAAATATCTCACATCGAATGGTTTACCCACGACACCTTCAGGCTTGAACAATCATCACTGTATCAATTTCATCTACCCACAAACTCGGCGAGAGTTTGACTGGAAGTTTGAGCAAAATGAAAAACCCTTGAGCTTTAGTGTCAAAAGTCATCTTCAATTCGATGATGCGGAAGTTGTGCTGGATGCGGCGATTCAAGGTGCAGGAATTATTCAGCTTCCCAAATACATTGCAGCAGGTGCGATGGCCTGTGGAGAACTGCAACCCATTTTGCAAGACTATACAGCGCAAACTGGATTACCAATCGCCTTGGTGTACCCACAAAAACGACACTTATCCGCTAAAGTTCGATGCTTCGCTGAGTTTATGGTGGAACTGATAACTGCATTAAAACAAGCAGGAGTTGTAGACTGAGGACAACGAACCTCAGCGCAACTTGGTCTAGAACAGCAACAGATAATATTGTGGTACTACCCTCACCGAGCACTCAGCGACATAACGACTAAGTTGAGCGGCGGCAGAAAAGTGAAACGAAGCAAAGCGACTCTCAACTGTCCGCTCCAATGTCTCCCTCAGAGCCTATGTTAGGCTGCAACTTCACTGCTCGCCCCACACTGCTTGGCTTTCCACAGTTTAGCTCGAAACCACGATCACCCCAACTAACACCCTTTTGAACGATCGCACCACTCACTGATGACCTTAAAACCACGAACCACGAACCTTCTGGGCGATCGTACTACCAATCGCTACTCTGGAAGTGCCGTAACAATAGAAATTCTTCCAGCCAAATCCCAAATTGCAAATTCGTACTAGATACCTCTGATTCGTCCAGCCAGATTCGCAATCACTGCAATTAATTCAGCAGGTTCAACGGGTTTGGCAACATGGGACTGGAAGCCTGCTAAAAGAGCAGCCATACGATCTTGAGTTCTGGCGTACGCGGTCAGGGCGATCGCGGGAATTCTGCCTCCGTGCTCTGGTTTCAGTGCTCTGATTCGACGCAACAGAGCATAACCATCTTCATCTGGCATTCCAATATCACTAATTAAGATATGCAGTGGTGTCGAAGATGTGGTTAGTAATGAGATGGCTTCGTCTGCTGAAGCTGCAACCATGACTTCTGCCCCACAAACTTCTAGCGTGTAGGTGAGTAAATCCCGAATATCCGCATCGTCATCCACGATCAGCACCCTCAAGCCATCTAGCCGAGGGGAGCAGTCAAATGGGACGCTGCCTCCCACTGTTGGATGCACCCGTTCTGGTTCAATCGCTGCTGGACCAACAGCCATCAGGGGAAGTTTCACTGTGAATGTTGCGCCTTGTCCTTCTCCTGGGCTTTCAGCGTGCACCGTTCCGCCATGCAGCTCCACCAACTGGCGGACAATCGCTAAACCCAGCCCCAACCCGCCAAAGGAACGAGTGATGGAACTATCTGCCTGGCGAAAGCGCTCAAAGACGTAGGGAAGGAATTCTGCACTGATACCTTGACCCGTATCCGCCACCACAATTTCAACATGCGAATTAATGCGTTGCAGGCAGACCTGAATCCGCCCGCGTTTCGGAGTGAACTTGATCGCATTGCTGAATAAATTCCAGACAATCTGTTGTAACCGCTCAGGGTCGCCTAAAACAGGACCGGCTGCTGGATCAAGTACTAACTGCAATCGTAGGTTTTTTGCATCAGCGGCAGGTCGTACCGTATCGATTGCTGCCTCAATGACGGGTAATAGCTCAACCGTTCGCACATTGAGGCGAAGTTGGCCTGTAATAATGCGTGAAATATCCAGGAGATCATCAATTAACTGGGCCTGAGATCTGGCATTGCGCTCAATCGTTTCTAGAGCACGATTCACCGTTGCTTCGTTTGCCCTGTTGGTTTGAAGGATCTTAGACCAGCCGAGGATAGCATTGAGGGGGGTCCGTAGTTCATGGGAAACGGTCGAGAGAAATTCATCCTTCAATCGATTAAGATTCTCAGCCTCCGCTCGTGCTTTCTGTTCCTGCACCAGAAGTTGAGTCCGCTCTTCTTCCACTCTTTGGCGCTGCCGGATCTCTTTTGCCAATTCATTAATCTTTTTGTTCAATAGGGTGAATCGGCTGCTGGCGGATTCCCTGTTTTTTAAGCGCAATAAAATTAGTGCAGGTGATTCGGGTGACGACGGTTGGATAGCAGCGCCTTCACAGCGATACAAGCAAGTTTCTCCATCGTTGGCCCTCAAGGTTAATGAGCCAAGCACCATTTCTCGACTGCTAGAGCAATTGCGTAAATACTGTTTCACCTGATCAGGAGGATTGGTCGCTAGCTCAAAGATCGTCCTTCCTTGCGGTATCTGACGGGGTAGACCCAGCATCTTGGAGAATGCCGGATTGGTAGCTAATATCTGACCTTTTCCCGAAGTCAGCAGCATGGGCTCTGGCAAAAGTCTGGCGAACTTGAGAAACTGTTCGGGAGTCACCCCTCGCTTTCTCCCTTGAAATATTCTCTTCCTTGACTTTCTTCTGCCTCCAGAGTGGGTTTCAAATAAACGACCACCCGACATCCAGGCGCACCCGTCGCGATCGTCTCTTGCAGTTCTACTTTGGCGTACCCTAGATTGTCCGCTGCAATGGAACCAAAAACATTGGAGGTCATCATACACATAGCGGGGCGATCGATAACTTTTTCGGCAAACGGGCAAGCACGGTTCCCTAAGACAATCTTCTCATCCGTTTGTTCAATAAGATAAAAGTCACCCTGGATTCGCTTCTTCAAATCCACGAAGACATCGGCTACTTGCTCTCGCGTCAGATGGGATACCTCTAGAGCCGCTTTGTAGTCCTGATCGATTTGCCTCCCCATATTCTGACCTACGACACTGATAAACCCTGAAGCTTCATCTAAGCCCACGACGTCCTGTAATGTACCCGCTAACTCTCGAATTAAGGTACGTAAAAACACATCCCGCTCCAAAGGAATTGTGAGATCCTTCATGGGTGTTTCAGACTTAAAAGAACTATTCATAGGAATTCCTCATAATTGAGTTCAGCAGAAATTTAGTCAAAACTATAATGTCACCGGACGGAGGGACAGGTAATATGGCTAAAGATAGATGACCCAGATACCATTGTGTTGCTTTACTCCCGCGCGAGTCTGTAACGCAACCAGCCAATTACTACGGGGCTAGGCGAGCTGCATCATGGGGCAGCTCAATATCATCAGTTGCCAGAGTATATGTATCCTGCAAGATTGTGAGACTGAGGCAGTGATCGCCTCTATAGAAGGAAACCATTGCGAATGTAACATCCACACGTCTCCCAGCAAGAGTGAACTATCAACCTTGAGGAACTGTCCTATAGATAACCTTACAGTGACTTGGCTTTGAGCACCTACAGACAATTTTTCTGTCTTGCCTCAGCTACAAACGAAGCAGGCTAACGACTATTGGACTGAAAGTTTCCGTATAACACCCCTATAGTGTTGATTAGCCAGGTGATTTCCGTATAACACCCTAAACCAAGTAGATAGACAGAATCTTTCTGTATAATATGCCGATTCTGCCTGTTTTTAGATTCAGTACACCCACATTAATAAGAGTTGTTAAATGCTCGGGCATTGATGCTGCCTCCACCCTTTATGCCAGAATGTCCCAAGAAACTCCTTGACCCAGTGCGATTCGCTTAAAGCACTATGCCTGCCGGACTGAAGACACTGATGTGCAATGGGTCAGGCGGTACATGCTCTTCCACCACAAGCGGCATCGCAACAAGATGGGGCCAAGGAGATTGAAGACTTTCTCCCTTATCTAGCTGTGCAGGGGCAGGTTGCGGCTTCCAGTCAAAATCAAGCGCTCCTTTACTGATTTGTCCTCAAGATAGCGACGTGCTCTTTTTCCTGAATTAAGTGATTTTGTGGATTTAAGCGATGGTTAGATGGAGTGATTGGGGGTTTGTCTGTGGTTCTACTTATGGGTTTGTTGCGATTTATTGCTTAGGCGGGACTGGAATCAACAATGGCGACAGCCGAAATAACATCGGCGGTCGGGGAAATAACATTGGCGATCGCGGAAATAGCTTTTGAGTACTCGGAAATAACATCCGCGACAGCCGAAATAACATCCGCGAGCGCGGAAATAGCTTTCGAGTACTCGGAAATAACATCGGCGGTCGCCGAAACAGCTTTTGAGTACTCAGAAATAACATTGGCGGTCGCGGAAATAGCTTTTGAGTACTCGGAAATAACATCGGCAGTCGCGGATGTTATTTCCGCGGTCGCCAAAGTAATAAATACCTACGCCGATATTGGTGGCGCGGACGAGCAGCTCAACGGAACCGATGCGGTTGAACCTGCAACACCTGCTCGAATCCAGCAGACAAGCTCTAAATTACGTCCTCACCCATAACCTGAGTAGCCCAACGGCAAAGCGCAGCGGCGGTAGATAATCTCGCCCTCGGCATCAGCGGCTTTCGCCCGTCCGTGCCGCGATTTGTTAGCCATAGAAACAATCAAATTGATGCCAACTCTCAAGTTACCAGACTTGAAACTACAAATTATTTGCGCTCAAATGATGCAATCAAAGGATTGTTAGACACTAATAGTTGGCTGAGAAATTCAAGAGCTGTTGTCTCGCAACGAACATGAGCATCAATGAACACGCCAATCGCTTCCGCCATTAAATTTCGCAGTTGTTCTTCTGATTGGGTAGCCGGAAAGTCTAGAAATGGTCTGCCTGTTGTTAAATCGAATGGATCGGCAATAGAAAAATGGTTGGCTCCTTCTAGAAGTAGCAAATAACTATCACTTCTGCCACCCACAATCGCCTCTTGAAAGGTACGCTTAACTGGTGTTGTAGCTTCTTCCCAAATCGCTCCATAGCGATGGCTACTATTGGCAATGACTCCATCACGGGTTCCCCCAATTAATAGGAGGGGTAAGGAATCCGGTAGAGATAGGATTTTGCCTGCTTCATACCCTAACTGGGTAATCGCTGCTGTATGAGCGCCATAGGCGAAAGCAGCGACAACAGGTGGGAAAAATCGTGAATCTGCGCTTTCAACTGCAACCCTACCTCCAGCAGAATGCCCCCCCAGAATGACACCATTTAAGTCGAGTAGACCCGCCAGCACCCCTTCACTTTGGAGCCTCTCTAGCTCCCTCAGCAAAGTTGGTAAAGCAGAAGCCGTCGGAGCTTTACCATACATAGCTGGAGTCAGCATATTAATGGCGACACCAGGAGTGAGCGACACCATCCCAGGTAGATTTTCGGCAACCCAGGAAAATGTAATGACCACTAATCCACGCTCTGCCAACTTAACAGCCAGCCATTGATACAGTTCAGGACCGCAATTGATACCGTTAAAAAAAATAACGACCTTAAAGGGGGCTTGTTGAGAATCGCCAGGAACAATGCCCATGTCCTGCTCTTGGTCACTGCCTGTCAACTGGGCGGGGTAGAAAACCTTTAGTTGAATGTTGTTGTAAGGAGGGGCAGCATCTTCAACCGTAGCAGCTCGGAAAAATGCTCGTACATTCATAATATCGATCTTGCTACTTGGATCAACATGGCTTTAATGCTCCTTGAGAGTATCCTTCTTTAGAAGGGCTTTACGATGAGTTTGAGCAATAACTTTTATTTCCAGTTCGCTTCTTACCTCAGCAGACGACTATAAGCTTTGTGACTGCTAACGACCCCGCTCACCGGACGTAAACAACCTTTGCAACTCCCTGATCGCTTTGCTTCGTTCCGGTGCAGCGGGATTGTTAGGCACCGGAGTCGGTCACAGCGTCTTGCGGAAATGTACTGTGCGTTCGACTTCGGCAAAGCCGACGGCTTCATGGGCTTGGTGGCTTACCGTGTTCTCCAACTCGGCGTTCGACGCCAGCTCGGAATAGCCTTGCTGCCGCGCCCAATCTTCCGCTGCCTCCATGAGGGCACGACCGACGCCACTCCCGCGCAGGTTGGAGTCTACAAACCAGCTTTCGACGTACGGCGTAGGACCCGAGCACCCTTCAGCGTAGTTGCGCACTGAGAGTTCAAGGAACCCGACGAGTTTGCCTGTGTCCGCCTCACATACAAAGACTGCGGAGGGCAGCAATTCGACCGCGGCCTGGCCGGAGAGGAAGGCATCGACAGCCGGGATGTGTTCTGATTCCAGGTGGTCTGGGTACAACTCGGTCAGCAGTCTGAGCCACTCGTCTCGATCGCTCGGCTGTACCTGGCGAACACGCATAATGGGCAGAAGGGTGTGAGCACGTGCCTAATAATTTAGTATATGGAGCCTTAGACCCGCCTAGTGAGATGCTGCGTTGGCACCCTCTGTATGAGAGTGGCGTGCGGAAAACGGTGTGGGTGACAAAGCTTGCCAAGCGAATGGGCGTCTTACGTTTCGACGTAGCTTCTTTCCGCATCTGTTGGCAAGGGTTCAAGAGACATATAGATGCTCCTTGACTGATTTGTTCTCAGAATGGTGGTGTGCTCTTTTGCCTGGATTAAGTGGTTTTGTAGATTGAATCAACAGTGGACTGAGTAATTGGGAATTTGTCTGTGGTTCTACCTATGAGTTTGTCGCGATTTATTGCTTGGGCGGAACTGGAATCAACAATGGCGACTGCGGAAATAACATCGGAGTACTCGGAAATAATATCCGCGACTGCCAATGTTATTTCCGCAGTCATCAAAGCAATAAATACCTGCGGCGATGCTTGTGGTGTGGACGAGCAGCTAAACGAGACCTACACCGTTGGACCTGCAACACCTTCTCAAATTCCAGCAGTCAAGCTCCAAACTATATCCTCACACTTAACCCGAGTAACCTAGTAGCTAGCACCAGTGGTTGTTAACCTCTGTAAGAGCGATCGCACACCTAAAGTGTTTTTAGTGAGACCAGAAACATTGCCATTATGTAATTTAAATTTTCTTGATCAGTACATAACGCTCTTGCTGCTCAAAGCCAATTTTTTTGTATAAAGCATCAGCCGTTTGGTTATCCTGCTTAACTTCTAGTTGCAGAATTTGTACTCCTAATTGTTGACAAGCTTGTTCCAAAAACTGCACCGCCTTTGTTCCAATTCCCTGACCTCGTTTATCCAATCGAACGTAAAGCTCGTCCAAAAAGGCATAATAACCTCGATATTCCAATCGATAGCCTAAAGTTAGAACAATATATCCAACGACATCCTCTGCTTGCTGGATGAGCCACACTCTCCCAATAAACTTATCAGTAACAACTTGTTCAATTGCGGCACGAGCAGGAATTTTATCGAAGGGCTCAGTATGGTCAAACTCGTGAAATTCCTGCATGTATTGCATGAGGACGTTGAGGTCAGTGGATGTAGCTTCTTTGAAATGGATTTCCATCTATGATTATTGCTTGCCCTTGATTGCCCACTAGGAGCATTGCCTCAATGCTCCTACCGCTGCTGCCTAACGTTCCCAATCACCCGCAAATGCTCAGTAGACACACTTGTGGCGGTCAGCGTGCATTGGAGTTGTTGTGCCGCGATCGCTACTCAGTAGCATAAACTTCGCATCGGATAGAACTTAGTGGTAATCCGTTGGTGGGTGGGGGCATTGTGCAAACCGAGCCAACCCATAAAACTGGCATTTCAGCCCGCAATTCAATATAATCCCCTGCTTGAGATACTGGCGGCTCAACCCGCCAAGAACCATCACTTCGATGCGGCATGTTCATAAACGGATTGAGGCAGGACGAAGGGATCAATAGCTGTGGTGATAATCCAAGTAGCCTAAGTTCTGCTTCTAACACCTCCTTACACCCTGGTTGATCATGCCCTAAAAATCGATTGAAGTCATGAGAGCAAAACCCACCTGTCCATTCATGCACTCCACAAGTATCAGCCGTAATTGTCCACAAAGGACGCATTCGCTGGGTGTAAAGCTTATCTTCAGCAGAGAGCTTCCATGCTTCTTTGACAAATAGCGAGTATATCAAATCACAACACTCGGTTGGATCGTCTCGATGAAATGAAGAGAAGTCAAAAACTTGCTGTCCTTGTACATCAATGATACGAAGAGTTTGACCTGCCTCTAGCGTCCCATGCGCTCCTTGCCCCGGCTCAACTGTAATGGACTGAATCGGTGTGGGTGTCCGTGGGGTCATTTTCAGGTGATGAGGTTTAGCTCTGTAATGACAACTTCTGACTACTATCCTACAGATCACTCAGCGGCACAACGTTCACGCTCACCGGACGCAAATAACCTTTGCAATCAATCGACCATATTTCTACGTTCCGGTGCAGCGCGGTTTGTTAACACGTGCGCATAGGTTCTATATAGATAGCATCTATTAATGAAGGCTTAGTAACTAGGCTAGGAATCATGATTCTTGTAGATAAAATCGTCTGGAACCTCAATGACCGTGCCAAGAACATTACTCGTGTAAGAACGAATATCGAATCCAGGATGAAGTTTATGCGTTTGCAGATCAAACCAAAGTCGCTGCAAGAACAGGAACAACGATTTAGCTGGATCAACAAGAACTTGGTGCCCCCGCACAGACGTACTGAAGGCTCTTGCTTCCCCTGCATTCGTGGCAATGGCAATCCAACGCTGGATATAACCATTAGGACTCTCCATGTGAATAACTCCTTGATCCAAAGAACACACCCGTAAAACACGGATCTCAGGGTACTTTGGAGCTTTATTACGTAACTTGACACCACGGAAGAGGAATTGCAAGTCAAACCAACGAGCAAAAGTTTCAAAGGACTGACAATTAGTGCGATAAGCAAAGGCGTATAGTGAGGGCGGATTATAGTGAATCTCTTCGTTCTGCGTCCTGTTTTCCCAATACGGAGTGAGTGCTGGGCGAAACTCTAGATCTGAAACCGAAGCAAGATTGTCCATCGCTGAGTTTGCTTCAGTCGAAGACATTGAGGTTTTTACCTCGATTACGGCATAGACCATTTCAACTGGATAAACCTTACGGAAGAAACTAGCCTGTCTCTCTGCATCGAAGATAACGATATCTGCTTGACGGCTTACCTTTCCAAACCTATCGATAACCAAAGCATTAACTTCTACACCGTACTTTGATGGGAGAAACTGCCAGATAACTTCTGCGATTGCGTTCTCGTTCTCTGAGCCAACCAAACCAGCATGTGGCAATTCACGGTTGAATAATAGTGTGTCCGCCTCAAGTTTATTGTAGACACTCGCAAAGTAGTGATCGAGGAAATTTCGGTCTTCGCTGGGGCGAGAATGAAGCATGCCGCCAAAGTTTGGTGGAGTGTCTGGGAACATTCTGCTAATTATTTCATCCGATTCAAAACAATCGAAATTATTTTAGCTTGGTTACTTAATGCGCCCCTTTGAAACGGTTGTAAAGCGTTTCTTCGTAAATACCTAAGCTCTCGTAAATCGTCTTCGCCAAAAGACGAGCGGGCTAACGGTTCGGGTCAGTGGTTGTTGGAGACTTTGCATCCTATTCAAGCAGCTTCGGTCAATCCGCTGCACCCAAATTGTTAGGCGGCGGACTACTATCTGGTTTAGCTAGCTCCCCCCAGCGAAGATAGAAAGCAAAAAATGGATCTGTAATATGTAGTTTTTTTTCTTCTTCCTCAAAATCGATAACAGGTGTAGAACTTTGATCCGTAGCAGCAATCGTCGCCATATGTTTTAAAACACGTGCTACTTCCTGTAGCTGAGGAATTTGAGCAGCAGAGACATCTCTAATTGCAGAGCGGAGGTCTTCATACTCGAGACTCACAAGACCTGGATGAATATGCGCAAGTCCATGTAATACTAACTCGTAAATATCGACAACACGTCCACTTTTTAACTCTCGTGGCACACGATCAGTCCGTTGACGTGGACCACGTGCAAGTTTTTCAAAAATCGGACGACCAATAGTCTCAGCAACATCCTGAAAAATCGATTCGAGTTGACCACTCGTAGTGCTTAGCTTAATTTTCTGACTCGCCTGCTCAAACTTAAGTAGTTTGCTAATTTCACGGCAAAAATCTTGCATCAAGTGCGGACTGCCAATAGATTCTGAAGCAAGATTTGCGCAAAATTCGTTGGGAACATCATAATTGAGCAAATCGAAGCCTTTCTTCGGGATGAAACTTAGCTCCTCTTCTGTCCATATTGGAATACTAATTGGAGAAATGCGCCCAGTCATCTCCTTCTCAACTTTTAATGCATCATAACGACGATGGGGAATGGCAATGATTACAACTGGTAATCCTTCAAATACAAGTGGCTTTAATGCACGAACAATCCCACCTTGCATGTCTCGCGGAATATAATGAAAGTCGTCTATCACTAATGGAGTAGGAGTATCGCGAAGACCACGGAGAGCAACGACGCGAGAAGAAAGAGTTTGGCTGCTAGTAGTTGATGATCCTCGAGATACCTCCATTTCAGCGCCAACTTCACCAGAACCTTTTGCTAAAAGAAAGTTAGCTTCTGCCGTGCCCTTACCACTGACTTTATTGCCGATATCCTTTGAAGTCTCTTTTTCTTGCGCCTGAAATAGTTCTAGCTGCTCAATAATAATTTGCCAAAAATCATCCTCTGTCGAGACAGAACCACCATCAATCCAAACTGATTCCTCAGGAGGAAAAATTTGCCTTGCAAGAACTGTCTTACCTGATTTTGTCTGTCCAGTAACTGTAACGAGCTTGCATAAGTTGTCTTTCGACTCAGCAAGCTTCTGCTCAAGTTGTAATTCAATACGCGGATTGTATGTGTGCCTGGGAAAACCACCTGGTACAAAGACTTCTTGATAACGCAGCATAGCTCATCCTAATCAAAAGCTGATTTTCCCCATGTTAAACCTTGTATCTGAAGCCGGAGCAGATTAAACGGCACATAGAGCTGAAGCAGCCTGACTCGTTATTAGGCGGATTTCGTCTGCCTATTTCCCTGCTAGGGGTAGCTAGACAGATTTCGACAGTCTAAATTACCCTAAACTGGGCGCTTAGGCTGCAAGGTCACAGTCTAAACACTTGAATGTTTCAATGCTCGCAGTGTGTAGTTCGCTGCAACACACAGATCTTTTTTGCACTGCCTACTTGACTCCAGCAGTTAGTCCCTGCTACCTTCCAACTCAGGCAACTGGACCCCTAGGCGTCCCCCAGGGTCTTAGTCAAACTCTGGGGAACTAACCGCCAGGTTGTCATTTACACAACCTGGCGGCTAGGGGGCAGTTTAGCACCTGCCTTTCTCGACCCTGAATAGGGGTCAAAGGCTCTATTGCCCTCAAACTTTTGGAGTTTTCCCCATGCACCTCACCCAGGTGTTGCAGCCGCAGCTTTGCATTCCTCTAGCTCAAGTCGCGCAGTTTCTCGGCATTCCCGAATCGCGCATCTGTCGCATTGAACACTGGCTGCATGTGCTGTTTGTCCATCGTGCCGACCGAGGCGGACAGTTCCTCAGCTACCGCAAATTCAACCAGTGGCTTGCTGCCTGTGCCCTCACCATCCAAGCCTGCAACGACCTGCACCTGCTCGACTGGATTGGCGAAGTGATCAAAACCGAAATCCAGCGCTACGCCTACCCCGAAGACGTGCTGAGCTACTGGCGGCAACTGTGGCGACAGCGACACACCCAACTGCGCCACTCAAGCAGCCCTATGCCCGCTATCCCTTGACACGCTTTGCAATCGCTACCCCTGCCTGTCAACCCGCATCAATGACACCTTTGCCCCCCATCCCTCAACCATGAGCACCAACCTTCGCCTTGCCCTCTGGGACCACATCACCCGCCGCCTCAACCTCTCCGCCCAGCTCAAACTCATCCTGCTGACCATCGCCAATTACCTCGAACCCAACAGCGCCCACTCCCGCGTCACCCTTGCCCTACTCAGCCGCGACAGCAACCTCGAACCCCAAGACCTCCAGCCCCTGCTCTTGGGCCTCGAAGCCCGCGACTTAGTCCGCAAAGTCACTGTCCACCCCGAAGGCGGCGGCCCCACCATTGCCCTCTACAGCCTCTCCCCCAACCTGCTGCGAACTGTACAAAATGGCCATTGAGGGCATGCCAATGCCAAACCCCTACCCAAGATTTCTTCACCTCCTGCAAAAACCTGTCCTGCGCCTCCCCCTTCCCAAATCACTTTTTAATCGCTACCCATTGACCCCTCCCAACCTCCCCTTGCCAAGGGGAGGAGCCGTAGGCCGTGGGGTTCTGACTTGCGCTCTATTCGACCCCTCTTAACCTCCCCTTAGCAAGGGGAGGTGCCGCAGGCGGTGGGGTTCCGATAAGAGGCAGGATGAAGCCTGTGGATCTAGAACCTACTTGCCAGCCATGCCCAGCTACCAATTTCCTGACGATTTCCAGTGGGGCGCAGCCACAGCCGCCTACCAGATCGAAGGAGCCGCCAGCGAAGACGGACGCAAGCCCAGCGTCTGGGACAGCTTCAGCGCCATTGCCGGACGCACCCTCAACGGCGA
Organism: Leptolyngbya sp. FACHB-261; assembly: GCF_014696065.1. Lineage (NCBI taxonomy): Bacteria > Bacillati > Cyanobacteriota > Cyanophyceae > Leptolyngbyales > Leptolyngbyaceae > Leptolyngbya > Leptolyngbya sp. FACHB-261. The sequence continues at coordinate 222,579 of NZ_JACJPL010000026.1, forward strand.
CAGCGGTGCCATCGCCTGCGACCACTACCACCGCTACGAAAGCGACGTCAAACTCATGGTCGAGCTGGGCATCCGGCACTACCGCTTCAGCATTGCCTGGCCGCGCATCGTCCCCGATGGCCGAGGCTCGGTGAATGAGGCCGGTGTCGATTTCTACAAGCGCCTGGTCGATTGCCTGATCCGCCACGGCATCACCCCCCACGCCACCCTATTTCACTGGGACAGCCCCCAAGCCCTAGAAGACCAGTACGGCTCCTGGCGCAATCGTCAGATCGCTCATGATTTCGCTGAGTATGTCTCCGCCATCGTCAGCCGTCTGGGGGACCGAGTGCAGCACTGGATGACGATCAACGAAATCCCCTGCTTCACCCACCTGGGCTACAGCGCCAACCAAACGCCGCCCCACGCCCCCGGCACCCGCGTCGGCAGTTCCAAGGAAGTGTGGCAAACCTCGCACCATGCTCTGCTGGCCCACGGTCTGGCCTGTCAGGCAATTCGCGCTGCCTCACCCGGTCCCTGCTCGGTTTCATTGGTGGACAACATCGCCGTCACCGTGCCGATCACCGAGTCCGAGGCAGATATCGCCGCGGCCCAGCAAGCCTTCCCCCATTGCTGGCTCAATGGCGGCATCGTCTTCCCCGCTCTGACCGGCGCTTATCATGCGGGCTTCCTGGAGCAGTTGGGCAGCGCTGCCCCCGAAATTCAGACCGGCGATCTAGAGATCATTCACCAACCGCTCGACCGCCTGGGCTTGAATATCTACACCGGCACCTACGTTCGCGCTATCGACCAGGCACCCGGTTACGAATGTCTGGACTTGCCCCAGGGCTACCCGCGTTTGCATATGCCCTGGCTAAATTTCGTGCCGGAATGTCTCTATTGGGGCATTCGTCACATCAGCGAAACCGTCGGTCGCCCTGACCTACCGATTTGGATCACCGAGAATGGTTGTGCGGCTCAAGATGTGCTCGATGCCAAGGGCGAAGTCATCGATACCGACCGCATTTTGTACTTGCGTCAGCATCTCAGAGCGGCACAGCGTGCTGTGGCCGAGGGTTACCCGCTGAAAGGCTATTTCGTCTGGAGTTTAATGGACAACTTTGAATGGGCCTGGGGTTATGATCGACGCTTCGGCATTGTTTACACAGACTACCGAACACAGCAACGCATTCCCAAAGCCAGCTTTGGCTGGTATGCCGAATGCATCCGTCAGAACCGAGTCGTGTAATCGTATCCTCAATCACCTTTTTGAGGGAAGCGCCTCGTTATAACAAGTGAAGTCTGCCGTTAGGAGGGGGCCGCTTTGTGTGGCATTGCAGGGGTAATCTATCGCAACCCAACAACCGAGCGCTCTCTCGGTTCTGATCTGCTCACTTTGGTTCGACCATTGGAAAGTCGAGGCCCAGATTCCTGCGGCGTTGCCTTGTATCGAGGCGATCTAGCTGCTCACCAAGTCAAATTAATGCTGTTTATTGAGCAGCGATTGGCTGAACCTGGGACTGGCGCAGCTTTGCAGCAATGGTTGGCGCAGTACGCCCAAGGCGAAGCCTTTGAGCCGATTGGCAGCAGTCATCGCCTCATTCTGAGCCTGAACCAGGCCAACGGCCACAGAACTCAAATCAGTTTGAGAGAACTTAGAACGGCCCTGCAGGACAAGTTTCCGCAGGTGACCGTGATGAGCACCGGCCAGATGCTGGAAATTTACAAATCTGTGGGCTCGGTGCAGCACTTGACCCAAGATTATGGTCTAGAGAAATTTGCCGGTAGCCACGGCATTGGTCACACGCGCATGGCAACAGAATCGGTGGTGGATACTGACCACTGCCATCCGTTCACTGCCGCCGAAGATTTAGCCGTGGTTCATAACGGCCAAATCTCTAATTACTACCGCCTCAGAGCCAATCTGGAGCGAGCCGGCGCTGTATTTGAAACCGCTAACGATTCTGAGGCCATTGGCCATTACCTGCGCTTCCAATTTTTGCAAGGCAAATCATTAGAAGAAGCCCTAGCCAACCTGGGCAAAGACTTTGATGGCACCTACACCATTCTGGTTGCCACCCGCGATAAAGTTGCCCTGGCGCGGGATAAGTTTGCGGCTAAACCGGCAGTGATTTACGAATCCGCCGAGATGGTTGCGATTGCTTCGGAATATCGCGCCTTTCTCAACTTGCCCGGTTTTGATGCCAACGCCACAATTCGCGAACCGGATGCAGGCGAAGTCAATGTTTGGCCGGTTTTGAATGTTGCACAGACAGCGCCGTCTATGCCGGAAATCGTGTCTGGAGTGGGAGCATGAGCGAGCAGGTTCTCCTGGATCAGGTAGTTTTGGACTGCGCCGATTTCAGCACCCGCGAAATCAATCACCAGCTCAAAACTCTGGCCGCTGAAGGCATTACGCAAGTCGAATTGCTCAACCCCGCTGGACGGCACAATCTAGCCGTGGGGGTCAATGCGCCGCTCAAGATTCGCTTCCGGGGTGCGGTGGGGTACTACTGCGGCGGCTTGAGCGATGGCGTTGAGATCGAGGTCTTGGGCTCTTGCGGCTGGTCGGTGGGCGAAAACTTGATGTCAGGCAGCATTACGGTGCAGGGCAATGCCTCGGCCAATGCTGGCGCTACGGCCCACGGTGGCAAGATCTGCATTTTGGGCAACGCGGGTCCGCGTGCGGGGATTTCCCTCAAAGGCGCGACTCTAATTGTCACCGGCAATGTCGGTTACAGCAGCGCCTTTATGATGCAGCAGGGCCGCTTCATTATCTGTGGCAATGCCGGTCCCAGTTTGGGCGATTCGATTTACGATGGCGAGATTTTTGTGGGCGGTGAGATTGATTCTCTCGGGGCGGATGCACGCCTGGAGCCACTGACTGAAGAAGATTGGCATAGACTCAAAGCTGACCTAAACCCCCTGGGCCTGAGCGCTGAGCAATGCAACTTCAAAAAGATCGTCTGCGCTCAGGAACTCTATCATTTTAAGGCGAAGGATTTTTCCAAATGGAAAGACGCGTACTAAAGACGAGCAGCACGTTCAGCCCAGAGGTGATCGATGCTATTCAGGAGCGAGCAGAATTAGGTCGCTATATTATTCGCGGCTATGGGGCACTGCGCAATGTGCCTCGCCTGGATGATTTGGTATTTTTAACTGCTTCTTTGACTCGCTTCCCCTTAGAAGGCTATCGAGAAAAGTGCAATACCAAAACCTTGTTGGGCACTCGTTGCGCCAAGCGTCCGGTTGAGTTAGATGTCCCGATTACGATTGCCGGGATGAGCTTTGGGGCCCTCTCGCGCAATGCTAAAGTTGCGCTAGGCAGAGCGGCAACTCTTCTAGGCACCTCTACCACAACTGGCGATGGCGGCATGCTGGCGGCTGAGCGCGAGGCCTCATCAAAATTGGTCTATCAATGTTTGCCTTCCCGCTACGGGTTTAACCCCAAAGATCTTAAGCAGGCAGATGCGATTGAGATCGTAATTGGTCAAGGGGCAAAACCGGGCGGCGGTGGCCTTTTGTTGGGGCAAAAAGTCAACAAGGTTGTGGCCGGTATGCGCACCTTGCCGGAGGGCGTGGATCAGCGTTCGCCGTCGCGTCACCCCGACTGGATTGGACCGGATGACTTAAAAATTAAGATCGAAGAGTTGCGCGAAGCCACGGATTGGGAAATCCCGATTTACGTCAAAATGGGCGCGACTCGGGTCAAAGACGATGTGAAGTTAGCGGTCAAATCTGGTGCTGATGTCATCGTGCTAGATGGCATGGAGGGCGGCACTGCTGCTACCCAGAGCATCTTTCAAGAGCACTCCGGCATTCCCACGCTACCGGCCCTAGTCCAGGCGGTCGAGGCGCTGCAAGAAGCTGGCGTTTATGGCCAGGTGCAACTAGTGATTTCTGGCGGCATTCGCTCGGGTCCCGATGTGGCTAAGGCCTTAGCTTTGGGTGCTGACGCGGTCAGCATTGGCACGGCCAGTTTGATTGCTATGGGCTGCAACAAGCCGGTTTACATTGAGGACTACGAAAAACTAGGCACAGAGCCCCACCATTGTCACCATTGCCATACGGGGCTGTGTCCAGTTGGCATTGCCACCCAAGACGAAGATCTGATGGCTCGTCTGCCGGTTGAGGAGGCGACGATTTATGTTGCCAACTATCTGCAATCGCTAGTCATGGAATTGCAGAGTTTGACTCGTTCTTGTGGCAAGTCGGATGTGCACAACCTGGAGCGGGAAGACTTGGTAGCTCTGACGCTCGAAGCCTCGGCAATGGCGAAACTGCCTTTAGCGGGCACAGATTTCGTGATGGGGCAATAAATGTAAATTGTCGTAGCCCTAATGCCGAAATGATGCATTCTGTAGGGGCAGTGTCTTGTGCCTGCCCTGCCAGTTTTATAATTTCAATAGATATAATCGCTACCCATTGGCCCCTCCCAACCGCCCCTTGGCAAGGATAGGTGCCGCAGACAGTGGGGTTTTGATTTAGCTCTCGTTGAGAGAATGGATATAATCCCTAAGCTGTCATAATTCTTTGCTTACATTCGCGTTTCTATGCAAGTCTTTGCTGGTACTAATCTCGCGTCGCTTTTGTAGAAAATCTGGATGGTTTTAGCTAAATTCTGGCACTCAAAATCATTGCGATTCGCCCAAGTTGCTTGCAAGTAGCTTTGGATACAAACTTGCATCAACAAAATTGATTTACTCTGGGCAAAAAGCTATCTGGAGTCGCAGCAGTGGTTAGCAGCTTAACCAAGGGCCAAACGCTATCTGAATCGGCGAAAGAGCTGAAGCTTGATTTCTTCCTGGTATCCTACACCGACCTGTTGGGTGGGACCCGAGCTAAGTTGGTTCCGGCTGCCAAGATTGACTCTGTTGAAACCGATGGCGCTTTTTTCGCACCCTTTGCCTCAAACCTGGGACTTGGACCCGATGCTCACGACATCGCCGCGATTCCTGACCCAAATTCACTGACAGTTCTGCCCTGGCAACCAAATGTCGGTTGGCTTGCCAGTGATGCTTATCTGGATGGTGAACCCTTTGTCGCTTCGCCCCGAGTCATTTTCAAGCAGGTACTCAAGCGTTGCCAAGAGTTGGGCTATAGCTACAAAACTGGGGTAGAAGCTGAGTTTTTCCTGCTGAAAAAGACAGAGCAGGGGTATCAAATTGCCGATTCGCTAGATGTGGCAGTTCGTCCCTGCTACGACCAGATGAACTTGATGCGGCAGTTTGATTTCATCTCAACCATTGTGCGCTACATGGAGCAATTGGGTTGGGAACCCTATCAATGCGACCACGAAGATGCCAATGGCCAATTTGAGCTGAATTGGACCTATAGCGATGCGCTGACCACTGCTGACCGCCATGTGTTTTTCAAGTACATGGTGAAGACCCTGGCCGAGCAACGGGGCCTAGTGGCAACCTTCATGCCCAAGCCGTTTAGCAATCTCACGGGCAATGGTGGTCACATCCATATGAGCCTCTGGAACGATGGCGCTAATGCCTTTGGCGATGCTGCCGATGAGCTGGGACTATCGCTATTGGGCTATGAGTTCCTGGGCGGCATCCTGGCCCACGGGCAGGGCTTGTCTGCTCTGTGCAGCCCTACTGTCACCTCCTACAAGCGATTGGGGGCCACGATGACCACCTCCGGTAGCACTTGGAGTCCCCGCTACATTTCCTACGGCGGCAACAATCGTACGCACATGGTGCGCATTCCTGAAGGTGGGCGCTTTGAGTGTCGTCTGGTCGATGGGGCGGTCAATCTCTATCTAGCTCAGGCCGGTCTGCTAGCCGCTGGTTTAGATGGCTTGGCTCAGCACCTCCAGCCCGGTAAACGCCTAGACGAAAACATGTTTACCCGTGGCTCCGAATTTCCCGATCTGCCAACCTTGCCCAATAGCTTGATCGAGGCCTTGAACTTCCTGGAGCAGGACGCGTTGCTGATGGCAACCTTGGGTGAATTGGGTGCCAGAACTTTCTTGGACTTCAAGCATCAAGAATGGAATGCTTACAATGCGATGGTCAGCCCCTGGGAGATGGAGCAGTACATTAACTGCTGATCCTGTTGCGGCTATGCCATCGCTGTGTGGAAGGTTAGTCCACCTAACCGACAACAGCTCAAAAGACCTCGTTCAAGAGATTCTCTATGACGATTGCCCGTGAGTTGCCCCAAACGATCAGTGCATCTATCTCGATTCAGCACCCGCTCGATCCGCTAACGCCCGAGGAAATTACGGCGGCAGTTAGCGTGGTCCGCAAGGCCAAATCCTTAAGCGACCGCGTGCGTTTCGCGACCGTCACCCTGCAAGAACCGGACAAGAGCCTTGTGCTCAATTTCCAAGCGGGTGACTCGATTGAGCGCGAGGCTTTTCTGGTCATTCTGGATAACACTACCGGGTCAACTTATGAGGCAATCGTCTCCCTGAGCACTAGCGCTGTCGTTAGCTGGGAGGTCATCCCGAATGTACAGCCCTCGATTCTGTTGGATGAATTCATCGAGTGTGAGCAAGCGGTCAAAGCCAGCCCCGAGTTTCAAGCGGCACTAGCCAAACGGGGGATCACTGACCCAGATTTGGTCATGGTCGATCCCTGGTCAGCGGGCAATTTTGGCATGACCGACGAGCAGGGACAGCGCTTGTCACGGGCCTTGTGTTGGGTGCGCTCTAGCCCTACTGATAATGGCTATGCGCGACCGATTGAAGGTGTGATTCCGGTAGTGGATCTGAACACCATGACCGTGCTCCGGGTCGAAGATTACGGCGTGGTGCAATTGCCACCGGAAGCTGGTAACTACACCACCGAGTTTGTGCAGGATTTGCGCCCCGATCTCAAACCGCTAGAGATTGTGCAGCCCCAAGGCCCCAGTTTTGAGATCGATGGGTATCAAGTTCGCTGGCAGAAGTGGCAATTTCGCATTGGCTTTACGCCGCGCGAAGGGCTGGTGCTTTACACGCTTGGCTATGAAGATCAGGGGCGTTTGCGACCGATTTTGTATCGAGCTTCCCTGGCTGAAATGGTAGTGCCCTATGGCGATCCCAGGCCGCACCACTTCCGTAAGAACGCCTTTGATGTCGGTGAATACGGAGTGGGTACGCTGGCTAACTCGCTCACCTTAGGTTGCGATTGCCTGGGCGAGATTCGCTACTTTGATGCGTTCATGACCGATAGTCGCGGTCAGGCCGTCACAATTAAAAATGCCGTTTGTCTGCACGAAGAAGACTATGGCATTCTCTGGAAACACATGGACTGGCGCACCAATCAAACCGAAGTGCGTCGCTCCCGCCGTCTGGTAGTTTCGTTCATTGCCACGGTTGGCAATTACGAATATGGCTTTTTCTGGTATCTCTATCAGGACGCCTCAATCCAGTACGAAGTGAAGCTTACCGGCATCGTCAATACCACGAGCATGGAGCCGGGTGAGACCTCCAAATATGGCACGCTGATTGCCCCTCAACTGAATGCGCCTATTCACCAGCACTTCTTTAATGTTCGTCTGGACATGAGCGTCGATGGTGAGTCGAATTCGGTTTACGAGGTCAATACCGAAGCCGAACCTATGGGTCCTGATAACCCCTATGGCAATGCTTTCTTTGCCAAATCAACGCTGCTAGAAACTGAACAAGAAGCTCAGCGTGTGATTGAACCGATGACCGGCCGTTACTGGAAGATTGTGAACCCATCTGTGCACAACCGGCTGGGTCAGGCTGTAGCTTACAAACTGGTTCCTGGCGAGAACATTCTGCCGTTCGCGCGTCCAGAATCCAGTCTGCTCAAGCGAGCAGCGTTTACAACCAAGCATCTGTGGGTGACACCCTATCAGCTGCAGGAACGCTTTCCCGCAGGCGACTACCCCAACCAGCATCCCGGTGGCGAGGGCTTACCCGCCTGGACCCAGGCCAATCGCGCTATTGCCGACACTGATGTGGTTGTGTGGTACAGCTTTGGTCACCTCCATGTGCCCCGACCCGAAGATTGGCCGGTCATGCCCACCTCCTATGTTGGTTTCATGTTGAAGCCGGTAGGTTTCTTTGAGGCCAGTCCGGCTCTAGATGTACCGCCCTCAGCGCCTAAACATAAAAGCTGTTGCGATTAGCGCCTTTAATTAGGTGCGTTGATTGGCGTTAGGTTGGCAGTTGCGATGGGTTGTTGCAATTGGTTATTGCCATTAAACGATCGTGATTGCCAATACAGACCTGAGGAATTGGCAAGGGTTACTCTACAGCCATTATTGGTCTCGAGAAGTTTGAAGATTAGCGTCCAGTTAGTCTCTAACAAAGCTTCAATATTGAGGGATTAAGTATGGCTATCAGCACAAGGTCAGGGGCTGCCTCTGGCCTTAGATCAGAGTGTCTTTCTTTCCGAGAGACACTGGCTCAGTCAATTGCAAATATTGCACCTACCGCAACTCCTACGATCAACGCACCTCTAGTGTTCGCCAGTGCAGGTAAGGGAATGTGGCTGGCTTACTTGATTGCGACGATTGGCCTGGTGTTAGTCGGGATGAGTATCAATCAGTTTGCTCGTCGCTCCGCATCGCCAGGTTCACTGTATGCCTATATTGCCAGAGGTCTAGGACCCACCGTGGGTGTTCTTTCTGGTTGGGGGCTGGTGATTGCTTATTTGCTAACGGCGATGGCAGTTCTTTGCGGCTTCTCAAACTACAGCAATGTCTTAGTGAGCCTGCTGGGTTTTCAGATTGCACCGATTTTCTTGTTCGCGCTCTGCGCGGGTCTTTGCTGGTATTTTGCCTACAAAGATATTCAGCTATCCACCGTACTCATGCTCGGCCTTGAGGCTGTTTCCATTGGGATGATTCTCATCCTGGCCATCGTTGTTTTGGCAGGTCATGGCTTCACGATTGATCTGTCTCAGCTGAGCCTTGAGGGAGCTTCGTCTGAGGGCATCCGTTTGGGTCTGGTTCTCGCCGTCTTTAGTTATGTCGGCTATGAGAGCGCTACAGCGTTAGGTGACGAAGCCAAAGAGCCCTTAACCACGATTCCTCGGGCCGTGGTTCTCAGCGCCGTTCTGGCAGGAACTTTCTTTGTGATCATCTCCTACGTTGAGGTGCTGGGCTTCAGCGGTTCTGACATCCCTCTAGATAAGAGCGATGCGCCCCTGAGTGTCCTAGCTAATTTAGCGGGAGTGGGCTTCTTCGGTCCGCTCATTTCGATTGGGGCATTGATTAGCTTCTTCGCTTGTGCCTTGGCTAGCATCAATGCGGGCGGACGGATTCTGTTTTCGATGGCCCGCCACGGTATTTTCCATTCCTCAATGGGACAGCCCCATCGTTTAAATGAAACGCCGCACATTGCTGTGACTATGTCATCGCTGATCGTCTTTTTGATTCCCGCCTCAATGTCCCTATTTGGGGTCAAGGTGCTAGAGATTTACGGCTACTTGGGAACCATTGCCACTTACGGTTTTCTGATGACCTACATTCTGATCTCAGTTGCAGCTCCTGTCTACCTTTATCGCGAACGGGCTCTAAAGATCGGTGACATTGTGCTCGCCGTTCTGTCTGTGCTGTTCATGCTTGTTCCGGTGGTCGGCAGTGTTTATCCTACGCCGCCATCGCCGTTCAATGTATTCCCCTATTTGTTCTTGATGTTTCTGCTGGTTGGTGCAACCTGGTTCTTCTTGTTACGCCTTCACTCACCTGAAATTATTGACGAGATGGAGGGCGAACTTGAAGCGATCCACACTCGGTTCAGTGATCTAAAGAAAGTCTAAAGACAGACCTTTTCTAAGTTTTAGCTGTCAAAGCTGCTTAGGCAGGAAGCTCAAGCCTTAGTGGTGCTAGGTTGAGGCGCTATGTTGAACAGTAATCTGGCCCCTGCTGCAAACCCAGCAATACGTCGAAATCCCCTGCTCATAAGCTTTCTGAGTTACTTATGAACTAATCGTGACATTTGCCAGAAACCTGTGTTATTACATACCTGTGTGGCCCCGTTGGCTAGGTAAGTGTAGAGCGCAGGTGTGGGTGTCATTGCCCTGACAAACCATTACTTGTCGGTTATTTTAAGCCTCGTCTTCTCTATCTCGTTCTTTTGAAAAATTGGAAGGTTCACGGCTTCTCAAAACTTAAGTAGCCCTGTTGACAAACCTGTCATAACGAGTGATATAACCTCTATTGACTCTTAAGATTGCCCTCCCCCGGTATCTCTGCATTTTCTAGAGCTGCGCTTGCTAGTTTAAGCGTCCTTGAGACTATTGCAATTTGCTGTACGGCTCTCTTCAGGGTCCGTTTGTTTACTATCGCTGGCACGATAGTAATCGGCGTTGATACCAACGGTTATAGAGACTGTTTGTTGTAGAAAGTTTGGCCTAGGTTGGTGTGAGACTAGCGGCTTCCAGAGCTGGCTAGTTTCGGTATAGGTGGCAACAAATTATGTCCAGAAGGTTGTGTAGCGTACACGCAGATTGTTGGGAACTTTAGGACGGACTTGGACATGGAGCCAGAAGCTCAGAAATTTTTAGCGACGTTTGTCTCAGAGTCCTATTACTATTGGGCCTCTGTTTTCATGATCATCATTCACGCTGGTTTCCTGGCATATGAGGGAGGAGCTTCCCGGTCCAAAAATGTCTTGGCCACGATGGTCAAGAATCTGCTCACCCTGTCCAGTGTTGGCCTAGCTTTCTACTTTTTTGGCTGGTGGGTTTATAACTCATTTGCCTTATGGCCGATGAACGGCGGTATTCTCGGCCCCTGGACTAATTTCGACGCTAGTGAATCTCTTAAGGCCATTCAGCCCTATGTAGAAGGCTCCTATCCCTGGTCGTCAGCGCTAGCACCCAACACCGCAGACAATATAACCGGCGTATTCTGGTTTGCCTTTGCCCTGTTTTCCATGACCACAGCTTCGATCCTGTCGGGCGCGCTGATTGAGCGCGTCAAGATTGGGGCTTACATCGTGTTGTCGATTGTACTGGGTTCCTTTGCCTGGGTCATTGCTGCTTCCTGGGGTTGGAGTGCCTTTGGTTGGTTCTTGCCTAAGCTGGGTTACCACGATTTCGGTTGCTCCGCAGTCGTGCATGGCTTGTCTGGCTTCTTCACCTTAGGCGTTCTGCTGAACTTAGGTCCTAGGATTGGTAAGTTCGATGCTCAAGGACGGCCCAGACAAATTCTGCCCCACAATCTGCCGCTCACGATGGTCGGCTTGATGCTGATCTATGTGGGTTTTTATGCCTTTTTAGCGGCTTGTCTGATCTTCTTGCCGGGCTACACCGTAGAGACCACGATCTACAACACGCCCATGACCCTCTCCTCCTTGGGCGTGAGCACCACCCTGGCATTGGCTTCAGGCATCATCGGCTCCTATATCTCCTCGAAAGCCGATCCCTTCTTCACGATTTCGGGTGGACTGGCTGGCATTATTTCCGTCAGTGCTGGTCTCGACTTGTACCATCCGGCGCTGGTGATTGTGGTTGCTTTCATTGGTGGCTACACTATGCCTTTGGTTGCCGGTTTTGTTGAGAAAGTAGGGATTGATGATCCAGTCGGTGCGCTCGGTGTGCACGCCTATTGTGGTTTGCTCGGCGTGATGATGGTTGGCATCGTGGGAACAGGCTATGTGCAAGGTGAGGGCATTCCTCCCACTAGCTTTACCGGCCAATTTATTGGTGGCTTCATTTGTTTGATCATCCTGGGCTTCATCCCTGGTTACGTCGTGAGTTTCATTCTTAAGAAAATCAACCTGCTGCGCGTATCTAGAGAAGAAGAGATTGAGGGTTTAGATCTCTCAGATCTGGGTGTCCCAGGTTATCCCGAAGGCTCGGTCAGCAGTTTGCCGACTCTCCCTTCAGACACTGCTCAAACCGTCAACCACTGATTGCGAGAGAAACAAATGACGACGAGTCCATTCAAAACCTCAGAGGAGTTCCTGAAGGCGAAGGGACCGATTTACACCTTTGCGGATAACCCCACAATCATTAGCATTCTGATTGGGGTGAGTATCTTGATCCTCCTCTACTTCATTTACTCCTCCTACACGATTAAAAAAGGCGCTCCAGCCCCCCAAAATCCTGCTGTTCTTGGTCTATTAATCGCCACCAGTGCGCTTTCTTTTGTCAATTCGGCTTACACCAATAACATTGACAAAGGCCGCGAGACAGCAAAGGGCACTCTCAGCGCTCAAGTTGTGCCAGCGAAGGGCAAACCGTCTGGCCTAGCCTCACTGTTCGCGTTGCTTACAGCTGGGATCTCTTATACAGGTAGCAGCAGCTTGCGAGCGAAAGGTAAGTCTAAAGCACGCCGGGGTTCCCGTCGGGGACGGCCCTAACTAGCCTTTCACTAGGTCAGTTTGCCTTCTTTAAAGTCTGTAGTGATCTAAATTTCGAGGCTGGAGAATCCGGGGCGACCTTAGCTTAAGACGATCCAGCCTTTGAAGTGAGGATGTGCTTTCAATCGGCACGCGATTAACTCCTCAAGCCATTTTAGTAACACGTTGAAGAGAGCTATGAGTCACAAAAAGTGGGGTTCAGAAGATTTTTGGGGCTTGGATTATGACTTCGATCCCCAGTGGTTGCTAACCCCAGGTCAGCAAGCTTTACAAGCAAAACTAATCGATGTTTGCGCCAGCACGCTTCGCCCAAACGCGATTGAGTCTGACCGGAATTTAGTTTATCCTCGCGGGAATTTCAAGGCTCTGGCCTCACTGGGTTTGTTGGGTCTTTTTGTACCGAAGGAATGGGGCGGTTTAGGTGAGAACCATACTTGCGCCGCAATGGTGGTTGAAACCATTGCTCGCTATGGTTGTCCCAGCACTGCCATGTGCTACACCATGCATCTGGGCGCTGTTGCTGCTGCTTTATTCCGGGCTCACGACAATCCTGAACTTCAGCAATTGGTCAAGCGCCTGGATCAGGATGTGCTGATCGGGACGCTGTCCTACTCCGACCCGGAGACAGGCTCCCACTTCTGGTATCCAGTTTCCTCAAAAGCAGAACGAGTTTCTGCGGGTTGGCAAGTTTTTAAGAAAGCGTCCTGGACAACCTCAGCAGGCTTTGCTGACTGGTACATTGTCCAAACCACCAGCCCAGAATTTGCCGGCAATTATTCTGACCTGTCCTGCTTCCTGATCTACGGCGACGAAGTCAAAGCCGAACCTCAAAAGTGGGACGCTTTGGGTTTGCGCGGTAACCAGTCGGGCACGCTGTTGGTGGATGGGGTCACCGTCCCGGCTGAGCGGATGGTGGGGCCAAAAGGTGACGGCACTTCCTCAAATGATGAGATTGTTGACCCATTCTTCCTGCTGTGTTCTTCTGCCTGCTGGAACGGCATTGCGATGGGAGCGATTGACATTGGCAAGCGCCATGTAACCCGCAAGAAGCACGTCGATGTCGGCATGCGAGTTGCTGATTACCCTACTATTCAGGACTACTTTGGCGAAGGCATCATTGATACCAATGCCTGCCGTTCGTTCACGTTTTCAATGGGCAAGTTGATGGATGATTTGACCAACAACTGTGATTGGTCACTCCATCGAGATTTGACAGCTTTACCCCGCTCTGTCTATTTGCCTTGGTACTGGCAGATCAAATTCTCGGCAGCCAAGAACGTCGCTCAGGTCTGTGACAAAATGCTCCATGCCTGCGGTGGTTCTGGCTTCAAGAAAGACATGGAGATCGAGCGCTATCTGCGAGATGGCAAGGCGGGTTGGGTAATGGGACCCACTAATGAAGTGCTGCGTCAGTTTGTGGGCAAGCTCGCATTGCTGGGCATGGAGTCTCTGGACTACTGGAACCAAGTCGTCAACGAGCGAGTTCTACAAAACGAACTCAAAAAGCTAGATGTTGAGGCCAAGAAAAAGCTAGCAGAGAGTTTGCTAGCACAAGTGGCTGAGGAAGAAGTTCAAACAGATCAAAAGACATTGCTGAGCAGTACCGTTTGAGGCAAATGCCTATTAGACAGCAGCAACAGGGATCCTGAACTTTGAAGGGTTGAGAGCGGTAGGATGATGTGTATCCCATCGCTCTCATCTATTTAGGTGCATCATGTCTTTCCAGACGCTTGCAGTTGAGCCGGGTTCTGTTCGCACCTTTTACATTCCTGCTGGTGAGTTGTTCAGTGTTGTTGATCCAGAGGGAGGGCAATCCTTTGCCCTAGAGCTGGGAACCGGTGGTCCTTTAGAAGTCATTTCTAGTTCAGCCTTGGCCTTGGTCGCTGGAACGCAACTAACCCAGCCTGTCTGTGTGGATAGCCAGGAGCCCAATACGGGTTGCACCCTGCGTGCCCTGGCTGATGCCAACCTTCAGGTTGCCGTTCTGGCTCAGAAGCCTGCGTTAACCCCAGGAGCTTTTACACCAGCCACCCCTTTAAAAGTCACTGCTCCCCTGAATGATTTGCCGGCTCCTTTGGGTGAGGTTCTGGCGGAGTATCGAATTGAGCCTGCGACTGCGATTGCTTACTCGGTGCAGGCGGGACAATATATTCAAATCATCGATGTCGAAGGCAGTCAATGCTCTGATTTCTTAGCCTTTGCCGGTGAACATTTCGAACAGGAATTAGATGGCACCGCTACTCGGACTTTGAATGGTATCGCCGTCCCTCAAGCTGGTTTGCATAGCAAATATTTTTCCCAGCGCTTGCAGCCAATGTTTGAGGTAATTCAAGATACCTGTGGTCGCCATGATAGTTTTCTGCTGGCCTGCACCGATCGCTATTACGAAGACGCTGGCTACCCTGGTCACGTCAGTTGCAGCCAGAATTTCAACTTGGCTTTAGCCAGCCACGGCGTAACGCCTCGACCCGGTTGGCCGGCGGTCAATTTCTTCTTCAATACAGCTTCAGATGCGCAGGGCACGATTGCTTCAGGCGAATCTTGGTCGCGTCCTGGCGATTATGTTTTACTGCGAGCTAGCCAGGATTTATTGTGCGCTAGTTCCTCTTGCCCGGATGACATTGACCCAGCCAACGGCTGGCAACCTACAGCAATTCATGTCCGGATTTATGCCGCTGATGCTGGCTTTGAAAGTGCCTTGGGCAGACGGGTTTCTCCTGATCTACCCGTGCGCCTCACCCGTGGCAGTGCGTTCACGCCGCGCATTCGAACCCTGACCGATTATTTGGTGGAGTACAACGGTTTCTGGGTTCCCAATAGCTTTGCTAATTATGGCCCCCAGGCTGAATATTGGGCCTTGCGCGAACGGGCGGTCTTGCTGGATCTTTCAGCCCTGCGTAAGTTTGAAGTGTTTGGGCCAGATGCCGAACAGTTGTTGCAAATGGCCTTCTCGCGCAATGTTGCAGCGTTAGCGATTGGCCAGTCTGCCTACGGCTGTTTGCTCAATCCGCATGGCGGCATTATTGATGATGGCATTGTGTTTCGCTTGAGCGAGACGGCCTATCGCTATGTTGGCAATTGTGATACCGATGGCGATTGGTTACGGCGATTAGCTCAGCAGCAGCAATTGCGAGTTGGGGTGCGCTCATCCAGCGACTATCTGCACAACTTAGCGATTCAGGGGCCGCTGTCGCGCGATGTTTTGCGCCCCTTGGCAAAGTTAGATCCTGGTTTTGCTGCCAACTTATTAGATGAACTCGGTTACTTCCGATTCGCCACTGGCACGGTTGCTGATATCCCAGTTTTGATTTCCCGTACGGGCTATACGGGAGAACTGGGCTATGAGTTGTTTGTGCATCCTGGGCAGGGCGAAGCGCTGTGGGACGCATTGCTACAGGCAGGGGAGCCTGAAGGTCTCATGCCGATGGGAATGTTAGCATTGGAGCGGGCTCGAATTGAAGCAGGGCTTCTAGCGGCGGGCCGTGAATTTGATGATTTGATTTCTCCCTACCAGGCCGGTATCAGCTGGGCAGTTGCCTTGAAGAAACCGGAATTAATTGGTAAAGCAGCGCTGGAAAAACTGAAGGAGCGGCCACCCAAAGTAGCCGTTGGTCTGGTGTTAGAGGGCAATGAAGTTGCCGAACATGGTCAATGTATTTATCCGGTTGAGGAACGCTGGCGAGTGGGTGTAATCACCAGTGCAACCTTCTCACCCATTTTGAACAAAAGTATTGCTCTGGCTCAAGTTGCGCCTGAATATGCAACCCCAGGCAGTCAATTAGAAGTCGGGTTTGTTGATGGCATGAAACGCCGGGTTAAAGCCACGGTCGGGCCGTTAGCTGCTTATGATCCAACCAAGAGTCGGGTGCGAGCATGACGAGTGCCTCAATTGCGCAGCAGAATTGGCTGGACCTGACTGGCTATCAGTTATGGGATTTAGTTGGGATTGATGGTTTGCAGGTTACTACCAGCTTGGTAGGCGATCTAGCGGGGAGAATTGCTCCATTTCAATCTTTTGAGACCACGCTGGATCAGCAAGCCTGCTCGGTGTTGCGTTTGTGTGAGGGCAATTTTCGCTTTGGTTTGCAGGGCGATTCTACTTTTTTTGAGCAGGTTAATTTGGCAGACCAACGGGTTTGGCTGCGTCGCTGCAAGCAAATGACGGCGATTGCTATGCCTGAAGCTGAAGGTTTAGCGCTATTGCCAAAAATTGCAGTTGCTAAACTGCCGCACCGTTTGGAGGGACTGCAACCTAACTGTGCAGCTCCTAGCCGGATTGATGGCATCTCTGTTTTGATTTGGCGGCATCTTTACCAGGGTCAAGCAGTGTTTGAACTGCAAATGGCGGCTAAGGATGCTGCGACAATTCGAGCAATCTGTTGAATAAGTTGCCGTTGTGAGACATTGCCTTGTGATATCTGTCCACGTTTTTCTGGCGGCTTCGTAGCTTTTCAGGTTTCCATCATGCGTGGCACGAAGCCTTGCTGCATCAGAAGTTTGTGGAAGAACCGCTTGGCTGTTCTCACATCCCGCTGCTGCCGGAAAATATTGAAGTAGAAATGGGTCGCCTCTGACTACCTTGAGCTAGTGGTAATCAATGGGTCAGGCACTGGAAAGGAGCACTGCTTCAGCAGTGTAAACTGCCCTAAATCAGCATTATAAGCAAATACCTGGCCCGTCTCAATTTCGTACATCCAGGCATGCAGATTTAGTTGCTTGCTATGCAACTTAGAGCGAACGACCGGATAGGTTTCTAAATTCTCGATCTGCGTCAATACGTTCTGCTCAATCGCGATCTTGAGCAGCTGCTCGGGTTCCGTATACGCATAATTATCTAATACTAACCGTCGGGTCGCTTCCCCATGGCGCTTCAACCAGTCATAGACTAGTGGCATCTGCTCGGCCAGGCTACCAATCTGCAGCAACCCCTTCATAGCTCCACAGTGCGAATGACCACAAACAATAATGTCGCGCACACCCACCCCAGCAACCGCATATTCCACTCCGGCGGCTTCAGCACTGCTGGCAGCGCCATAGGAGGGGATGATATTGCCAACATTCCGCATCACGAAGAGTTCGCCTGGCTGAGACTGTGTAATCAGGCAGGGATCAATCCGCGAATCGGAACAAGTAATGAAGAGAACTTCTGGGGCCTGCCCGTTCGAGAGCCGTTCAAACAGTTCTCGATTGGTGGTGAAGTAGTCATCATGAAATGTGTTCAGTCCCTGGATCAGACCTGTTACTGACATAATCGATTCCTCATACTGGCAAGAATAGTCCTGTACTCGCGCTAGATCCTCAGGAGCCGACGCAGTTCTATCCTTCCCTTATTACAAAGGAATCGTAACACTTTCCGTAGTTTTGTGAAGAAAAGGCAGCAATTACAAGGCATTAAGTTCGACGGGTCTTCCATGAACTACCGTCTGCAGTTGCGACACTTGAAGCGCTGCTTACCGATATGGATACGACCGTTCTTCACAGTTTGAACACCGGTGCAAGTCGGGCAAGTTGGCATTACAAGGAATTAATTGAAATCGGTTGTTAAACTAGCCTCATTGCTTTTGCAGGGCTACCATTTCAGGCTGGGGCTTTAATCATTGACCGAAATCAAGTTTGTATAGGGCATCAATGAATGGCTGGTTTAAGACTGGACTGACCTCTAGTTCTCTGCTACTGTCGTGGCATTAAAGTTACAAAACTAACCAGCAAAGGAATTAGTGATGGCACTCCGCGAGCGCGTTCAGGAACTTCTGGATTTCTTGAAAACTAGTCCGCCCGCAGAGCAAGTATATGAGCGATTTTACGCTGAGGATGTAGTGGTTCAAGAGAACTTGCAGGCGCCTAGAGTTGGGCGAGCGATGAGTATTGAGCGACAGTTGCGCATGAATGCCAATGTGAAAGAGGTGCATGATTTCAAGATTGGCCCTGTCTTAGTGGATGGCGATCATTCAGTGGTTGAAATGCATATAGACTTGACAACTCTGGATGGTTATCGCATCCGGATTGAGGAGTTAGGCATGCAAACCTGGAAGGATGGGCTAATTGTTCGTGAACGTTTTTTCTATGACCCCAGTAGTTTTCAGGGCAAGTCTAAAGAAATTAATGATGTGCATTAGTTTCACTAGTAAGTGACAAGTTAGGTTCGTTTCGTAGGGATTCAGAATGGTCAAGCTTGTGTACTGCATTCGGAAACGGTCGGATTTAACCAGCGAGGAGTTTTACCACTACTGGCAACACAAACATGGTGCGTTGATCCGTAGCCTGGCTCAAAAGATTCGGGCTCAGAAGTATATCCAAAGCCACACGCTGGACACGCCGATTAATCAGGTACTGGTGCAATCGCGAGGGCTAGATCCAACACCACCCTATGACGGTGTGACTGAAATTTGGTGGGAAAGTATGGAAGAGTTTCTAGCCGGGGTAAATTCACCAGAAGGGATGGAAGCTGCTCAGCAGTACATTGCGGACGAGGCCAACTTCGTTGATTTTTCACAATCGCGCGCGCTCTTGGCTGAAGAGCACACGATCTTTGACTTTTCGGCAAAGGGTGAGAACTAGCTGAAGTTGGCGCGGTTCTTATTGAACCAAGAATTGAATCAAGATTGAATTAAAAGAGGCTGTTATGCAATTTTTGATGATCGCACGACCCCTTGAAGGCACACCTATCGAGACAATTTTGCCGTTGATTAAGCCTGAGGCGGCAAAGTCTTGGGAATATTATGCTGCGGGGCAAATCCGTTCCATGTACTACATTGCGGATATGAGCGGAGCTGTGTTTATTTGGGAAGCTCCCAGCCTTGAAGCTATGAATGAGTTAATCGCACAGATGCCGATGCATCAAACTGGCGCATTTCAGTTTGAAATTCTGCCCCTCAAGCCTTACACGGGTATCGAGTCATTATTCGCCAGCTCGGTCTAGGCGATCTCACTGCTGCTAACTGGGTGTAAAGGTCAGCAATGCCAACTTTTACACCCGTTTAGCTAGGTTTAGTTGGCTCCTGGCTTGCCAGTTTCTAAGCGAACAACCTCAGCCGGTTGAACACCAGTGGGCGGAGGTAAGAACATGCCACCATTGGTGACCACGTAGATTGCTGTGCGGTCACTGTTGGTGCGACCAAAGGCGAGTGCTGTACTGCCCGTTACACCTTGGGCTGCCTGAGCAATTGTGGTGACTTTTCCATCTGGTGCCATGCGTACTACGCTGTTGTAAATGTGGGTGGCACCGTACAAGTTACCTTCGGTATCAAAGGCAAAGTCGTCGATGTTGGCTTGCTGAGCAAAGACTTTGGGTTCTCCAGGTTCACCTCGTCCATTGAGGGAAATCTGCAATAACAGCATTTGATCGGTGTTGGAGACATACAACCTGCCTCGAAACACTTTGAGGCCATTGACGCCAGGAGTTTGGCTATTGGAACTGCGGCGAGCTAATAGGGGATGCTCTAGCCAAATGCGGGCACTGGGTTGAGTGATATCTAGCTCCCAAATTGCGCCCCGATAAGAATCAGCAATCAAATAGCGATTGCCTGAAAGCTGAGTCAAGCCATTGAGAAAAAGAGCATTGGGTAGGGTTAGCAACGTTTCTACAGTGCCACCATTGGCAATGCGAAAAACGGTAGGAACCTGACGATCATTCCAACCGGTGACTAAAAGACTGCCATCGGGCGCAAAGGCTAGAGCAGCTACTTTGCCATTGACCGTTGCATAGAGCGATTGCCTTCCCTCTGGCGTTATGCGGATGATTTTGCCGTCTTCGTGACTGGTGATATAGAGGGAACCATCTTTATCAACCACCAGGTTTTCTAAAAAGGTGTTGGTGGGAAAGGTTGCAATGGTTCGATTGGCGCTTAATTCAACTGGGGTGTTGGCATAAAGCGGTGGCAATTCTTGGGTATTGGCTGGGGGAATGGCAATTGCACTAATGCTAAATCCCAGTGCGGACACAAGTAGTCTAGTTATACTGCAATTCATGTTCTCCTCCTACACAAGGGATAAGGACTTTAGAGGTCGGAATACACTGAGTCAATACTTGATCAGTTAATGCTGACCAAATGGATACTGATTAGTCAATGATCCGGGGCATTGATTCAGGTGCATTGATTCGGGCGCATTGATCAGGAGCGAAGGAATAGAGCGTTCTAGCAGGAGTTTGCTGAGGTGATTGAAAGCCAGGTGGAAAGGTGTGATTGTGTCGTTTATGGTCTGTGTTTCGACCTTCAGAAGCTTTGAGCTGAGGTAACTTTCAGGGGGAACTTAGGGCCGATTGAACTAGACGGGCAGAGAGGTTGTAGAGGATGACTGAGCGCCCAGTATCATCCAGAACGCGGTTGCTCTCAACCCAATGGGCTGCTTCTAAACTCACTAACAAACGTTTGACTTCCTCATTGCGAAGACCGGAATCTCGAATGATTAGAGATGCGGGGATGTTGGCTTTGTGGTTGTGAGCATCGGTGTAGTTCGCCAGCACCAGCAAAATTAGTTTGAGTGAGGGCATCAGTTTGAGTTCGCGGCTGATGTGGTCCCAAAGGCGTAGGCGAGTTTGGGAAGAAGATAGAGAAGGAGTCATTGGCGGTCGGGGCCTTGAGGGTTAGGGGTTATAGAAGCTGCGGAGATTGAGGTTGAGGTCTAGTTGTGCTTTGCGCTGTTGCCAAAGTCGGCGCAGGTAAGCAACGGCATCAGGCGCGTAGGTGAAGCGTTCGATTTCGCTTTTGAGTAGTCGGCCAAATTCTTGTAAGGCTTGGTGCGTTTCGCAGGTGCGAATGGTTTGGACGCAGGCTTCGAGCCACTGAATGAGATTGCGGTAGCTGACGAACTGGCCGCCCCGGTCTTTGCGATGGACAAAGAGGACATTGGCCCATTGTTCGAAGCGCAAAATGCAATCGGGCGAGATACCGAGATAGGTGGCGAGGTACGAGAGTGAAATCTCGAATTGGCGGGGGTTGATGGTTTGCAAAAGTTGGCGCATGGGATGCGAGTGGTGGAGAAGAAATTGAGAAGTAGGGGTAATGATTAGGGTTGCGGCAATATTGCACTGGGCAGGAAGACCCTGCCCCTACCGGGATTCGGGGTTGAAATCAAAAAGTTTGCAATTTCGCAGCTGTGGGTAGGGGCGAGGTTGCCTCGCCCTGTGTCCCCTACGCAATTCACCCTTGAACTGACAGGGTTCAAAACGTGGTTGCGGCAATATTGCACCGGGCAAGGAAACCTTGCCCCTACGGATGGAATTCATCACCATTGACATCAATAAGGTTTAGAAAATTTGCGGTCGTGGGTAGGGGCGAGGTTATCTCGCCCTTACCGGGATGCCGCCAAATGATTAGCCACCCTGTTTTTGGCAATGCAAAGTCGGGGTGGCTAGGGGGTGTTAAAATCACCCGTTAGCCTCCTGACTGGTCTCAGTCCAGTTGAGGGGTTAGCTGCCCAGAAGTTGATGTATAGCTTCTCGGCAGCGCTAAGTTTTTGCAGCGTATTAACCGTGATCGACGATAGGCAAAAGCTCCGCTCAGTGCGATGCAGCCAAGATTAGCAGAGCAGCGGTCGTTGTGCAAGCGCGTCTTCTTTTTGCCACCTACTAGCCAACCGAGCCAAATTTTAGCGACCCGTCGCTCCGCAACAAGCACCGGAGCTTACCGATTAGCCAACCGAGCCAAATTTTTAGCTCGCGTCGGTTTGAAATAGCAAAAGATGGCTACTGAAATACAAATGGCTCTAAAAAATTGATTGATTTCCTTCCGAATCATTAACTTTCCAAATCAATTTAGCCAACTTTCGCT
Organism: Leptolyngbya sp. FACHB-261; assembly: GCF_014696065.1. Classification (NCBI taxonomy): domain Bacteria; kingdom Bacillati; phylum Cyanobacteriota; class Cyanophyceae; order Leptolyngbyales; family Leptolyngbyaceae; genus Leptolyngbya; species Leptolyngbya sp. FACHB-261. The sequence continues at coordinate 244,608 of NZ_JACJPL010000026.1, forward strand.
ATTCACAAGCAAATTTGGAAGAAAATCTAACAAAGTTGGCTAAATTTAGCCAACTTTCGCTGCTGGGACTGAAACTTCGCTACCCAATAGCAAAACTTCGCTCTGAGATAGCTAATCGAGCTTCTTTTTAGTGAAACTGTCTCTAATCTCACTGAACTTTTGGGATCTGCAATGCAAATCTCGGTGATTTTACTAAGTTGAGGCTTGACCTTCCGGAGGTATTTCTAAATCTAGTGGGTTCGCATCTGCTGCAAACTGTGGAGCTATGGAAGCGCTGGATTCAATCCTGATGTCCCGAAGCACCTGCGCTAACAAATGAATGACACCTGCCACACTGTTGGCAGTCAAGCCTACATCTCAGCCAAAGCAGTAGGTAAGAGAGAAGTGGGTGGTTCGCTGAGTCAACTGGGGTGCTACTTTGTCCGCAAACCCCACAAAGCTCAACCTGAAGCTGAAGCCTTCTGAGCAGTTCTTTCAGTTTCTATAGTTCCCAGAGTCTTTAAGTCTCCCGTGCCTTTTGCGGAGACTTGCAAGAGGCGTTTTTCTGCGGCCAATTGCACCAGTTCCTTACTTTCTGGACATTCAACAGAATCAAGAGATAGGCTATTGAAGATGTATGGCCACCAGACCGAATGAATTGAGCCCCAATTCTAGGACAAAGTACCCTCATCCGGTGATTAAGAGCACCGCAAGCTCGCTCTGTCCAATTGTTGTGTGAGAAGAGCTAATTTAGTACATAGTTTAGACCGCCAAACTCTAGATTTTCACCAAAATTTGTTAGAACAGTTCGAAATCTGGGCACCATCTAGGTAGGCCCTTGATTTATTCCTTCACGAGTTAGATGTGAGCTATGGAATAGCTTCAGGCAATAACACTTGAAGATCTGACTTGAGACTAAGTTGTATTTACTGTTTTGGAATGTATATTGACCCGATGAAGATGGGTACACTTTAAAGATGAGAGTGAAAACAAGATATGCCCAGAAAAGAAATACCTGATAGTGCTATTGAGTTAGTTGCCAAGCACATCAATACGAGAAGCAATAAGAATCATGGTATTCCCGTAATAGGACATGAGGAAAATATAGAAACTCCTCAAATATTTGAAATCATTCCCTTCGATCAGATTGATGATAGCGAGAAACGATTTTACGCGATTGATGGCAGCTATAATAGCGAACAATTTTACAACGGTTTATGCCTGGCCATTTATGCGGCTGGCTATATTTGCTTTCACAAAGGTCAGCAAATTCGGATGAATTTATTAGATGATCCAGTCGTGCTAGGTAAGGCATATTATCCACAAAATATTCTTATCACACATCAAGACCATTTAATAGCTATTTATGATGAGTTTCTGGCTTTAGAGCCAGTAAAAGATTTGCTCAATTTCCTAGGTGAGGCTCCAGAAAAGATTTTTCCATACAAAAAAGAACAAATTTGCACTAACCTATCAACGTTACTAGGCTTTTGTCAGGAAGTATTAGAGATTGCTCTTATTTTAGAGATCACTAATTTAGCAGAAACGAAGCCAGGAGATTTTATTTTGCGAGATGGTACGCTACGTCCCTTGCAAATTAAACAGGAATACTTAGTGAAGTTAGGAAAGTATGCTCATGAAAACGGTATAAAAATAGTCGCTGTTACCAAACAGTCTCCCACCAAAATGGAGCTTTCCTATACATTTAGGCAGATTGATAACTATCTACAAGATCAGCTTAAGCATGAGTATCCTTTTACAGAAACAGATCCAAGGCGTAGAAAGCTCTGTTGCTGGTTTGAGGTTCCTGATGTAGTTCTCAAAGCAGCATATCAAGGAGACATGTTTATCAAAAAATCTATTCGTGGAGGGCGGGGGTTTGGGTTGTTTTTCGCAGCTAGGTTAGACTATGTTGAAAAGTTGCAAAACTATGACTGGCTCATAGTAGATGTAAATATCTTTAATGCGATTCCAAAGATTGAATCAAAAAATTTTGAAAGAGATAAGGCAGAATTAGACTCGATATTTAAGGAGTTAACTCGCCTTACTCAAGAACACTACATCCTTGGCTATCCTTATCCATTGTGTGAAGCTCATAATTTCATATCACTGAAGAAGAATTTTAAAGAGGAGATAATAGCTCGTCTTAAATACTCACTCTACAGAGATCAAAGAATGGACAATGTTGACATCGAAAATCTTTTTCTGGATATGCACGAAAGATTCTAGGAGGACTTATGGGAAAAGTTGATTTTGGTGTTCTTTACGGTCAAAAAACAACTGAGGATGCACTACTGATATACTCCTCTTATGAGGATGCTAAAGCTAGTCCACAAACTGGAGATTTCATTGTATTAACCCCAAAAAATGAGGGCAATACAAAATACTTGGCAAGGGTCGAGGCTGAAATCTATGACGAAGACCCTATTTTTAAGTCACAAGATAAAACTTTGATCGCTGTACATTACGCCAGGATTGCAGAAAGGGAGCTTTCTGAACGGGACAAGCAAAAGATGTTCAGCTACACTTATAAAGTGCGAATTCTAGGTACGTTTACAGATAGTGGTTCTACAATTTCTTTCACAACTGCTGTAAGAAAACTACCAATTGTTTCTTACATTGCAAGGCATTTAAACAAACGCGAAATAGAAGCAATCCTCAACAAAACGAATGAAAATGGTGTTGAGATTGGATACCTTTGTGTAGGAGAAACTGTCTTTAGAGATAAAGGGCCAATTCTATTTGAGATTGGAAAACTGCGTAGCAGACGCACAATGGTTTTTGCTCAGTCAGGTTTTGGAAAGACCAATCTCGTTAAAGTACTTCTCTACCATATGACTCGCGATACGTCATACGGGAAGTTGATTTTTGATCTAAATGGCGAATATTTCTTGCGTGGCACAGCTACATATGGATTAGGAGATATCAATGATGACCGAATTCGAAATAATGTCGTTGTATATACCGATAAGAAATTGCCGGAAGACTATGTGAAACAGAAGCGATTTATTTCTGGTGGCAAAGTTGCCCTCAATATGCACAAGCACTTAGCGGTGGGCGACATATTAAACTTCGGGGCTGGTTTTTCTGAAGTCATGAAATCTTTTCTTCTGTATCTTGATGAAGACGGCGTGTCTAACTTTATTGAGAATATTGATGACTATGTTGAAACTCCAAGTAACCTTTATCGAGACTTTTCTGACTTCTTTGGTGAACAGAAAAAGGATTCAAAGGGAAACCCTAAAGAAGATGTTTCTGCTCGAAAAACAATTATGGCGATTCGGAAAAGAATCCGTCATTTAATTGATGAAGGTACCTTACATTCTAAAGCATCGAAACTCTTGGAAGATGTATTCAAATATTTAAAGGAAGGAAAGACTGTCATTATTGACTTATCTCTGAAAGATAATATGGATGCTAGCATCATTTCAACTATCTTAGTTCGCAAGCTGTTTGAAGGTAACAAGGAGAATTTCACCTCGGATGAGCCAGACAAAGTCGTTAATGCTGTCGTCTTTGTGGAAGAGGCTCAAAATGTTCTGTCTCAAGAGTTTGTTAAGTCAAATGCGAATCCATTTGTCAGAGTAGCAAAGGAAGGCCGTAAATTTGGACTCGGCTTAGTTGCTGTAACGCAGCGCCCTTCTGCAATTTCTGATGAAATTCGAACTCAAGCAGAAAATTTCTTTGCTTTTCATATGGGCAATTCTGATGACATTAAGGCACTTGTGAAGTCCAATATCAACTACGATGGAGTAATCTCAAACTTTATCCAACGTGAGACAATCGCAGGTAATCTCTATATGGTTTCTTCAGATCAAGCTTTTGCCCTTCCTGTTCGGGTTACTGAATTTGAAAAACTGGTAGAAGAGAAAGTGTATTCAGAGACCAGATTTAAAGATTGATTCAGGCTAAGAGTGATATCTTAAAAATTCTTAGATGAGGTGTGATGGAAGAGAAACACAAGCAATTCCTTAAACGAAAGCTGCTTAAAAATCTAAAAGATTATGGAGTTGTGTGGAACGAAAAAAAACATCAAGTTATTGTTGAAGATTTCAGAGAGGTTCAGCGAAAACTAGCTGAACGGACAAATTCAAAAGGGCAAGAGTATAAAAATAAAGTTCAAAAGTATCTTGCGCAACCATCAGATATTAATATATCTAAAATCAACCCTCGCCTCGTTGCAGTTGAATCTAGAGCCGAACATCAACGTCTTTGGGCATATGCTACATCTCGTTGGTCTGTACCTGTTACAGTTGGGTATGGGAGACGTCTTCGATACTTTGTCTTCGATCGTCAGAATGATAAGTTGATTGGTATAGTTGGTCTTTGTGATCCCGTCATTGGTTTAGGTACTAGGGATGACAAGTCTATTGGATGGACAAAAGATCAAAAAGTGCAGCGCTTATATAATTGCATGACTGCATATATTCTTGGAGCAATTCCGCCTTATAACAAGGTGCTTGGCTCAAAACTGGTAGCTCTTACTTTAATGTTTCCAAGAGTTCGCAAGGACTTCTATCAAAAATATAAAGATAGTTCCTCTCTTATTAGTGGGGAAAATAAAAAATCTCATCTTATTTATATTGATACATTAGGAGCGTTTGGTAAATCAGCGATTTATAATCGGTTGACAAATTGGGAATTTATAAATTATACAAAAGGGCAAAGCCATCTCCACATAACGGCTAATGGTAGTTGGGAATTAATCAAGCAAGTTGTTCCAGAAGATGCTTTTGAAACTTATGAGTTCGGTCAGGGACCAAATTGGAAACTGCGTACATTGAGAAGAGCCTTGCGTGAACTTGGTTTGTCGGAGGAGATGCTTAGTATTGGCTGGCAGAGAGGTTATTACCGTTGTCCTCTAGCTGAGAATTGGCAAGAGTATTTACTGGGAGAGACAAACCGGGTTATATGGAAAAGCTTTACTCAAAGAGATTTAGTGAACTATTGGTACGAAAGATGGGTGATGCCTAGATTTGATACTTTACAAGCTAATTTAGAGTCGTACACTGACCGATAGGGGGGCTGACTTGTACTTAAGGTGAATTTTGATCTATCCAAGTATTATATGGAAAAAGTTAATCTAATACATTTTCAAAATCTCAACCTACTCTACAGGCTCCACTCGCTTCAAATGTTCCTGCCCCCATTCACAAAGAGCTTTCAGCGCAGGCTCAAGGCTTTTACCATAATCCGTAAATGAATATTCAACCTTGGCAGGAACATCCGGATAAACTTTTCGATTAACAACTCCATCGTTTTCTAATTCTCGAAGCTGTTGAGCCAACACCTTTTCGCTGATCTCAGGCATCAATCGTTTTAACTCGCTAAAGCGTCTTGCCTCATCCTTCAATTGCCATAAAATTAAGATCTTCCACTTCCCGCCCAGAACTTTTAAAGTAGCCTGAACAAATCTCGTACCCTCAGTTTGCCCTTCCGGCATTTGCGTTCTTCCTTAAAGATCTTCAAGACTTGGAGGCTTACAAAAAAGTAAGTTCTTCCCAAAAAACAAACGTGAGCATACCATGTATCTGTTCAGCAATCACCTCTGTGAACAGGAGCTAACCTCATGTCAGCATTGACAGGAAAAGTCGCAATCGTAACCGGCTCATCACGGGGTATTGGACGAGCAATTGCCGAACGCTTAGGCAAAGATGGTGCTAATGTTGTCGTGACTTATGTTGGCAACCGAGACAAAGCAGAAGAAGTTGTGTCAGCCATCCAAGCAACTGGAGCAGAGGCAATTGCCATACAAGCCGACATGAGAAGTCTGACTGATATTGGCAAGCTATTTCAGCAGACACTTGAACGTTTCGGAAAGCTAGATATTCTCGTCAACAATGCCGCTGGCAAAAACATCTTCAAACCCACTGCTGAGCTGACCGAAGAAGAATACAACAGCATGTTTGATATCACCAGAGGCGTTTACTTCGCATTGCAACAGGCCGCGCAGCACATGTCAGACGGAGGGCGCATCGTCAACATGTCTACCAGCGGTACAGCAATGGCAATTCCAAGCGGTGGCGCTTATTCAGGCAGTAAAGCAGCAATTGAGCAGTTCAGCATGTGCCTGGCCAAGGAACTTGGTCCCCGTGGTATCACCGTCAATACCGTTTCTCCCGGCGTGACCGCAACCGATGGACTTGTGCTCGAGCAAGACCAGGTGAATCAAATGATTGCTCAAACTCCCTTGGGACGTTTGGGTCAGCCTGATGATGTTGCCAGTGCTGTTGCCTTATTAGTCTCCGATGACGCCCGTTGGGTAACAGGCCAAGGGCTACGAGCAAACGGCGGCATTGTGTAGCGCCGGATTCGTCCAATTTGAATGTAAATAATCTCTGTTTCAGAGTTGTTTAGGTATGAATGGCTAGCTCTATAGAATCTCTGTGGCGAGACGTAACAAATTCTGCAAGATCTTTAGAGCTAGCCATAAACTTTCAAAGCATCGCGCGGGCAATTGTGAAACGGTTGCCCGATGACGATGATTACCCTACTAAAATCATCAAAAATATGAAGCTTGTATGATTTTCCCGGTAAATAAGTAACGGGCGGCGTGGATATTCATCTTCGAGTGGGCAGACTGGGACTGGACATTGCCTGAGCCGTCCTCACCCCATGAACACGACAACCATTAGTCTTCGCGCTGCCCTGCGAAGTCTTCCTGAAAATGCCCAGGAACCCATTGTTGAGACGCTTTTTGCAACGCCGCTGCTAGAAGCATTAGGGTTTCAGTCTGGAGAAATTCATCCAGAGTACAACACTGGCGATGGAGCGGTTGATAAAGCCGCCAGAAAAACCATCGGAGACGATGTTTTTCTATATACAAAAGCGAATCCCTATCTCCTAGTTGAGTTGAAAGGGAGAGACATCAACCTATCCAGCGAGGCCGCAGACTATCAAAAGACAGTCAAGCAATTAAAGCGATATCTGCTTGCGCCTAACTGTCAGACAGTCCAGTGGGGAATTATTACCAATTCTTGCCACATTCAACTATTTCGGAAGCATGGGAGAGTAATTTTCCCAGCAACCCAGTGCCTTTCCCTAAACGAAGACAATGTTGATCAAGTCGTTGCTCTCATACGCCAAAAAATTGAAAAGCCAGCCAAGGCCCTGACGATTGCCGTTTACAACAACAAAGGCGGCGTTGGGAAAACAACGACAACCGTTAATCTTGCCAGTATCCTAACTTTTCTAGGCAAGAAAGTCTTGGTGATTGATCTTGACCCCAATCAGCAAGATTTAACAAGTTCTCTAGGTTTACCAGTGAGCAAGGGAGACGTTCTCAATGCTCTTACCGAACGGGAAGTCAAGCTTCAGAGCGCTATCCGTCCCTATTCATTTCCCCTGAAGACCAAAAAATCAGAGCTTAGATTTGACATCATTCCGGCTGATGAAGGATTAGTCGAAGAATCTGAGGCGTTACTAAATCAGCGGATAAAACGCAATGCGCTTTATCGAAAGTTAGAACCGGCAAGACAAGAGTATGACTATATTCTGATAGATGCCCCACCTAATTGGCGTTTTTACAGCCAGCTCGCTGTCTACGCAGCTGATGTCGTTCTCATGCCAACAAAGCATAATAATCTTTTCTCCCTGGAGAATGCCGCAACGGCAATCAAGAAGTTCATCCCTAAAACGCAAGAGGAAAAGGCTGATGGCACTCCCGTCGCCTTGCCAATTTTCTTCAATGGCGAGAAGATTACCCCACCTCAGCTAGCGGTTGCACAGCAGGAAATCAACAGCATTATCAAAGCTGTCAAGAAGGAAGAGAAGTTTGATCTGTTGCCTTACTTCTATCCCAGATACACCAACGCCGTCAGAGATCTCCACATCCATCAAATACCGAGCTACGCTAACATCGCCGGTGCAGCCTTTTCGCGCACGCCCGCAGTCTACCGCGATAGATCGGCTCATGAGTATTACAAAAATCTAGCCAAGGAGTACTTCCTGCAATGAGTAATCCCAGAGATATTGGCAACTTGATGCATCTATACCTAGATGAGATCAGCCCTGGCAACGGAACCGATGCCCCTGAGTTTTTGCTCAAAGCGTCCGCCAATCTGCTCAATCAAAAAGGGGGACGAAACTGGATCCCAGTCATCGTCAAAGAAACCGGCGAAGACAAGTACGAAGTCATCGGCAACTCCTTCGTCTATGCTGTTGCTGAAAAGGCTGGCTTAGAGCGCATTTGGTGCATTATTGCTGACGACAGCAGCGATACAGTCGAGATTACCAAAGTACTTGCAGGCGAAGAGGTACCCAAAATCAACCTCTCCAAAGCTTCTAGAGACGAGATTATGGCAGCCCTGCAATACTTAATTGAGCAACCCGCCAGCGCTCTCAAGACCGTCAAACTGGCCGTTGCGACCAATAGAATCGATGAAGCTCCCCGTCAATACTGGAAGAACTTCGAGCCCATCACAAACCTAAAGTGCGGCATCACCAAAGGCAAAAAACTTGACGCTCTCAAGCAAGTGTTTTATCTGACACCTCAAACAATGCCAGACACCATCACCGACGCAGACATTCTCAAAACGATGTCAACAGCGGATTTAAAAGGAATGGCCAAGAAACGCGGTATTGCTGGTCTAAGCAAGATGAAAAAGGATGAACTCGTCGTTGCCCTGAGTAAGAATTGAAGTTAATCCGTTTCTGGCCTAACGCTAAGAGCGACACGTTAAGTTGTGAGGGTTGAACGCTAGTTCTGACCCTCTTTCTTTTAAAACCTGAAAGGCCTATAACAAGATATCAGTTTATTCATAAATGAGCCTGTAAATACTGCCGATACAAATTGCAGCGTGTCAGTATACTATCTCCTTGAAATTTCACCAAGCCAAGGCTGTGCAATTTAAATTTATTTACCGTTGATAGTTTGACAGAATCATCGTCAAGCAAATTTTTCATTGCATCTGCTAATTCTGGCTGCTGTGTCAGAATTAAATATTGACGGCGTAGATGGTCTGCGTAGATACTTGACGAACTCATAGCGTTTTGTAGTATTTGCGCCAAAGTAACATCCATATTGGCTAGATGAAAAAGGGTAAGACGCACTAAAAACGGATGTCCGCTAACCAGTTTCATTAATCCTTCAACTTCAGTCTCGTCCAAATTTAATTGATGTCTTCGGGCTAAATCTAAAATTTGCTTCTTATCAAATTCAGGCAATTCTACAGATAGACCTACATTAAATGGTGAGTGGTTGATATCAAGAGGTACGTACACTTCTGTAGAATGTACAATGACCAATCGCAGTTTCTTCCAAATCTCTCGCCATTTGCCTTCTTCATGCAAAGCGCGCAACAGTCCAAAAAAATCTCGGCAAATTTCTGGATATTCAAAAACTTTGTCTACCTCATCCAAGCCAAGCGTTAGTGGTTTGCCGATGGTTGGTAGTAGATATTCCTCAAAATAGGCTTTGCATGCCATGCTACTACCCAAAATTTCCGCTAGATCCCAATAATCGCTAAGCTTATTGGGTATGTTTAAAGCCAAACTAACACTGGCACAAAACCAGCGAAAAAATTTATCTGAATTGACAAAAATTTCCTGGGCTGCGAGTTGAAAATCTAATATGACGGTGCAATCACCTTGAGATTTTGATCCCTCAATAATTCTGAGCAACAGCGAAGTTTTACCCATTTGCTTGGGTGCTTTAATTCTAATTAAAGCGCCAGGTTTTTGAATCTGTTCGTAGCAGCGTTCTTCAATGGGCAAGCGCTTAATATAAAATGGCGAATCGAGCGGCACTTGCCCGGCTGGGATCTCGCCAGTTGTAGCAGATATTGTGTTGGCAGCAGGCGATGAAAATACATCGTTCGCACTTTCTACCGTCAGATCAGCAACATTTTGCCATTCCAGTCCCAAAGCCCGACAAATTTCTCTAAAATTAAGGTAATCGACAGGTTTACCATTCAGAAAACTGCTGATAGTAGATTGAGACATCTGTAAATATTCAGCTAAATCCGTTTGGCGAATGTAGCCATTACGCGGTAGCGCTGATTTTGCTTCTGATATGAATTCGGGACGTACTCTAACTGAACGTGGCATGTTTGATATCACCTAAGATATTCAATCTCGCTACAAAGTCGATACGTACTCGATATACTCCCATGCAAACTCAAGTGCTGCCAAGGTTACATAGGACTAGTAGGAATAAGGCTCAAGCCGACCCAATACACAGCCCTACTTTAACTGAAAACCTTTCTGGATTGTATAGCCATGAAATTCACCTTCAGACCTTCCTTGCTCGCTCCTGCCCTGTCGATTTTGCTGCTAGGTTTTTCGGTGCGATTAGTCGTTGCACAACTACCAGCTTCTAATGCCTCTGCTGGCTGTCAAACTCTTAAGCCAGCACATCTTAACACAGCAAACGATTTCATCGGCATGGGACACTTTCAAGAGGACTGCCAAAAAGACTCTCAAGCTGCGGTTTCTTCTTTCACACAAGCAATTCAGCTCAATCCCACAGCTGAAGAACCCTACTATCATCGGGCAAATGCTTACGCTGCAGTTGGAAATTATCAAGCCGCAGTGGCAGACTATACTGAAGTTATTAGGCAAAATACAGGTAGATTCGGTTTTAGTAGTCCTGCATATTGGAACAGAGCTAGAGCTTATGAAAAATTAGGCGAAGAACAGAAAGCAATTTCAGATTTGGATCAATTAATCGGTGATAGTAGTTCCAACGCTGACGAGTACTTTTTTAGAGGTAATATGTACCGGGAGCTAGGGAATAAAGAAAGTGCAATCGCCGATTACAAAGCAGCAGAAAAACTCTTTCGGGACTATTTAGATGGAGTTTACGGTAGTGGTCATATGGATCCCATGAATCAAGAAAAACTGGATAAAGTCAGAAATGAATTATCCCGCCTGGGAGTAAATACTTCAATGCCACAGATTACGACTGGTCGTATTTTGCAATCAATCGCCAGAATAGAAGTCGAGCGAGCCTTAAAATTAGCAAGCTTTGAACCTCAACATCCAACGGCTCAGAGTTTTGATGCTCAACTTCAGGATTTGTATCAACAATTGTCCGGAGCACAACCGCAACCCTATCAAGGAGTAGTAGAAAACCTGATATCAAATGCTGCATATGAAAAAATGGAAAGTCTTGAGGCCGAGCGAGCTCAACTCCTAGAAAAGTTTACTCCAAGCCATCCAGCAATATCATTAGTTGATAGCCAGAAAAATCAATTAGAAACCTTAATTCGCCGCAACAAGGTATAGGCTTTTGTCGTCTCTAGAGTGTGTGGCGGTCTAAAATATAGGTGCAGAACCTGAGTGCTTGTTTACCGTCACGTACCACATAACTGAGTGCGTGACTTCGTGATTTTACAAGCCACACAAACTGTTTTTGTGATGAGCTAAAAACATTGACAACCTTAACCCATTAGTAATACGGTTAGACAATGAACAATAATTTTTCATACAAAGTTGGCGGAAGCCTAGCAGAAGATGCTCCTAGTTACGTAATTAGGCAGGCAGATTCTGATCTTTACAACGAATTGAAAGCTGGGAACTTTTGTTATATCTTTAACTCTCGCCAGATGGGCAAAACTAGCTTGCAAGTCCGCACAATCAAACGACTGCAAGCAGAAGGAATCGCTTGTACTACAATTGATATTTCTGGACGCGTTAGTAAAGACATAAACCCGGAACAGTGGTATGCGGGTATTGTTTACACCTTAGCTGCAAGTTTTGAAATAGCTAATCCCAGTGAATTTATTAGAACGTGGTGGAAAGAGAACTGCGAATTATCGCCTATACAACGTTTAGACGTATTTATTGAAAAGTTCTTGCTAGAAAAAATTCAAAGTAAGATAGTCATTTTTATTGACGAGATTGATAGTATTTTAAGCTTGCAGTTTAAAGGTGACGATTTTTTTGCCTGGATTAGAAGTTGCTATGAAAAACGTAATCTTAATAGCGAGTTCAATAGAATCACTTTTGTCCTTCTTGGCGTAGCAACACCTAGTGATTTAATCGCAGATAAAGTACGAACACCCTTTAATATTGGCTGTGCAGTCCAACTCGATGGTTTTCAAATCCAGGAAACTTTCCCTTTAGCATCAGGCCTAAAAGGAATTGAAAATCCACAAGCTATTTTGCAAGAAGTTTTGGCATGGACTGGGGGACAACCCTTACTTACACAAAAAGTATGCGATTTGTTAGTAACTCCCCAAAATCTTATCCATTATCACTCGCTAAAAGCAAAGGGAGAAATTACAGAAGCCGAATGGGTGGAGAATGTTGTCAGACAGCAAATCATCGAAAACTGGGAGTCACAAGACGAACCCCCCCATTTAAGAACCATCAAAGATAGAATCTTGATGAGCAGGCATAATACAGGTGCGTTGCTTGGCTTGTATCGGAAAATTTTACAATTAGGACAAATCCCCGCTTCTGATAGCCCAGAACAAATAGAATTACGGCTATCTGGATTAGTCGTAGAACGACAGGGATACTTAAGAGTTTATAACCGTATTTATGCAACAATTTTTGATTTAAATTGGGTAGAAAAAGCACTCGCCGATCTAAGGCCTTACTCAGAAGCATTATCAGGCTGGTTTGCTTCAGGCTGTCAAGATAATTCTAGATTGCTGCGTGGTAAAGCATTAGAAGATGCAAAAAAATGGATGGCTAATAAAAGCCTGAATCAGCAAGACTACCAGTTTTTAACGGCTAGCCAAGAATTTGAAAAGCAAGAAATAGCTACAGCATTATCTCTTCAAGAAGAAGAAAGTCGCATTTTAGCGCTAGCTAATGATACTTTAACCGCAGCCCAGCATCAGGCCAGACGGCAAGTTCGTATTGGTGGTGGCGTTCTTATTTGTTCTCTTATTGGAGCAGCGATTGCTTTTATATCTGCAACTAATCAGTTACAAGAAGCTCAAGAAGGTACAAGATTAGAACAAGCAGGAGTAGCAGCCCTACGGCAGTTTGAAACAAAACAAATTGAATCTTTAGTCACAGCGGTAGATGCAGGGCAAAAGTTAAAAAAGCTTGTAAAAGATGGACGTTCTATAGAAAAATATCCTGCAACAAGTCCAGTTTTAGCTTTGCAAACAATTCTCGATGATATTCATGAAACAAAGCAATTTGTTGCTCATCAAGACGATATTACAACGGTGAACTGGAGCCACGATGGCCAGTACATCATCACCGCTTCTAATGATAAAACTGCTCGTGTCTGGAACTTGTCAGGTAAGCTGATAACCGACCTAAGAGGACACCAAGAGGGAGTTTTTATTGCTAGCTTTAATCCGGATGATAAACATATTCTCACTGCATCAAATGGTTTAGATAGAACAGTTCGTATTTGGGATTTTTCTGGGAAGCAATTAGCGATACTTAAACATCAAGAAGATGTAACTGATGCCAGTTTTAGTCCAGATGGAAAACGTGTAATCACTACCTCCTTGAAACCGCCTACTGCAACGATTATAAATGGAGAAACTGTGGTTAGTGCCTCTACTGAAAAAAGCGTTCGCGTATGGGATTTGTCTGGCAACTTATTGCTGCAACTTAAAAATAGAGTTAATAGTGCCAGTTTTAGCCCGGACAGTAAATATATTCTTACCGCTTCTGATGACAAGACTGCCCGTATTTGGGATACATCGGGCAAACTATTGCGAACATTCACAGGACATTCAATGGCCGTTAACAGTGCTAATTGGAGTCCGAATGGGAAATATATTCTAACTAACTCTGATGATTCCTATGTTTGGGATCTTTCAGGTAAGCAAATTGCACGATTCAAAGTAGATGATAAGTGGGCAACGACTCAGACTGGTTTTAGTCCCGATAGCCAGCATATCTTTGTAGCAACGCCCCACAAAACTTACATTAGGGATTTATCTGGCAGGCTGATTAGAGAAATAAAAAATGAGAAGGTACTAAATAGTGATGCAGGATTTAGTCCAAATGGCAAGAGGTTTTTTACAACTGATGACACTATAAAAGTGTGGGATATAAGAGACGCAGCTGTGAAAACATGGGATCTATCAGGTGATCTACTCACCGAACTGACAGGCAATCAAAGGAGCCCCCGCTGGAGTCCCGATGGTAGATATATTGTCACTTTTGGACAAGATCGAATGGTTCGTATCTGGGACTTATCTGACAGAACACCAGTAACTATCAAATCAAAAGACGGTGTTATGGGAGCAAGCTGGAGTCCCGATGGTAAATATATTGTTACCCCAACTCAGGAATCCGTACTGATTTGGGATAGTTATGGTAAGCAGTTGGCAAGATTTCAAGGACATTCAGATCTTGTTAGTAGTGCTAATTTTAGTCCAGATGGAAAACTAATTGTCACAGCCTCAAGTGATAAAACTGCTCGTGTCTGGAATACATCCGGAGAACAGTTGTTATTGCTTCCTGAACATGAAAATGGAATAGAATATGCTGCTTTTAGTCCAAACGGCAAGTATATTCTAACGACGACCTATGGTGACAGTAATAGCAAAACTAGAATTTGGTCGAAGTCGGGCAAGTTATTAACTACATTCAAAGCTAGAGGAATTAATTGGAGTCCTAATAGCAAATATATTATGGCTACGTTTGATTATGACGGCAAAAACTACTCTAGCTTGTGGAGCATTTCGGGTGAAAAAATAGTAGATTTTAAAGGAAGTAAAAATAGCTATCTTGGTGCCAGCTTCAGCCGAGATGGAGAGCATATTGTTACGACTGACGGAGATACGTTATCCATTTGGAATACATCTGGTCAAAAAATATCAGAATTTAAAGCGAACCAAGAGATTTATAGCCCTAGCTTTAGTCCAGATGGAAAACTAATTATTACTACTTCCCCAGATAACAGGGTGATCATTTGGGATACTTCCGGCAGACAATTGGTTGAAATACCTCATCAAGATATGGTTGCGCTTGCTAAATTTAGTCCAGATGGGAAGCGTATTGTCACGACTTCAGGCGATAAAGTTTTTCGGATTTGGGATATATCAGGTAAGCTACTAGCACAATTTAAGCATTCATCTGTATTTACATCACCAGTAAATTTCAGCCCAGATGGAAAATATATTCTTGCGCAGATAGCTGGTCAATTCTCTCATAATAATGAGGTGCTGATTTGGCCTGTTGACGAATTAGATGGGTTACTGGCACGAGGCTGCCACTGGCTAAAAGATTACCTGGACACTCAACCTCAAGTACGAGAAAGATTAAAAGTTTGTCGCGCAGGATCTCTATAGTCACTTTATGTCGTACATGGCTCGACGTTGACGCTCCCAGCCTTTGCCCTGTCTTAGTTAGTATACCTGTCGGCCCTGACTTACCAACCCCACTTTCTCGGCCAGGACTTGCGCCCCTTGAGCATCTCCTAGGCTTCTGAGGCGTACCAACAGCGCACCGATCTGAGCCCGAAAACACCCAAAAATGCTCCAAAACTTGGAGGAGTGTCGGTTCAGTCTGATGCTTCACGCCCTTGCCTGAAACGATAGAAACCTTATCCTAAGCAGGTTTTACTCAAAGCCGATGGTGGGATTTGAACCCACGACCGCTCGATTACGAATCGAGTGCTCTACCACTGAGCCACATCGGCACTCTACGTATAGTAAGTGTTTTGGGGGCACTGAAGCAACTGCCCCTCAGGTTGCCCCTCACCTTTCAGACACGGCGTTTCGCATTAGGGTCAGCAGTCCTTCCCAGAGCGTGCGAGTTAGCGGGCCTGGGCATTTGGGCAGCGGGTAGTCGTCGATTTGAGCGACGGGCATCAGCAGGCGCACGGAGGAGCTGAGAAATGCCTCTTCTGCTGTCCAGAGGTCCTCTGGCCTCAGCTCAGTTTCCTCATGAGGGATGCCCTGCTCGCGCAGCACTTGCAAGAGAAAGTGACGGGTGATGCCATGCAGAATGCCAGCTTCCACAGTTGGCGTACGCACCACACCCTGACTCACCAGCCAGAGATTGCTGGTAGTCGCTTCAGTCAGTTCACCCCTGGTATTGAGCAACAGCGCATCGTCAGCCCCACTCTGCTGAGCTTCGAGTAAGGCCAAGATGTTGTTGAGGTAGTTGCCCGTTTTAGCCGCTGGATTAAGGGCCAGACGATCAACCCGTTGGCGTGGTACAAGCCGCAGATGGATTCCCTGCGCAGGCAAGACAGCTTCAGGGCTGATCGGTCGCACAACAATGATCAGACTAGGCTGAAGCTTAGCGCCAGGGAGTAAACTAATTTCCTCCTCAGCCCCACGCGTGACCACGATGCGCACGTAGGATTCAGGGTTAGCAGCCTGTTCTAGGGTCCGGGCTACTTCTGTACCAATGTGGTCGTCGCTCCAGGGGACATCGAGATATAGATAGGCGGCTGACTGACGCAGACGGTCGAGATGCTCTTGGAGGCCAAAGGGTTTACCAGCTAGGGTGCGTACCACCTCATAAACGCTGTCCCCATAAAGAAAACCCCGATCCAGGACAGACACCGTTGCTGTGGGGCTGATGACCCCATCCTGATTGACCAGCAAACCCACTGCAGATCCCCGTTAACGCTCAGCTGATTAGATTATGAGTAGGCCCGCTCTTGCCCACCTCATTAGATTATGGGTATTCCTGCTAGCTCCAACGCACCATGACCGCTCAAACCATCCCCGTTCTGAATTTGCAAGCTTTCAAGGCCGGTAGTGACAGCCGAGCCCACTTCGTGACAGCCCTAGGCGAGGCTTTGCGAGACACCGGCTTCTTTGCAGTGACTCAGCATGGAGTTAACTCGGAGCTGATTCGCTCGGCCTATCAAGCGGCTCAAGCCTTCTTTGAGTTGCCAGAAGTTGTCAAGCGAAAATACGAGCGGCCCGAACTAAACGGTCAGAGAGGGTTTACTCGCTTTGGGCGAGAACATGCCAAAGATCACCCTGTCCCCGACCTTAAAGAGTTCTGGCACGTGGGTCGAGAGGATTCTACGGTTTATCCAGCTAACCTCTGGCCTAACGAGATATCGACCTTCCAGGTGACCTTGAGTGAACTCTACCGTCAACTGGAGGGCTGTGCCCAAGCCCTGCTTGCTGCTTGTTCGCTCTACTTAGAGGAATCCCAGAACTTCTTGCCAGCCTTGGCTGAGGAGGGAAACAGCATTTTGCGCATCATTCACTATCCGTCCATTCCTCCAGATGCCCATCCTTTGAGCCTGCGGGCTGCTCCGCATGAGGACATTAATCTGCTCACCCTGCTTTGTGAGGCAACAGAAGAGGGTCTAGAACTTCTGCAACGAGATGGCAGTTGGCTGGCGATTCCGGCGCTACCGGGTCAAATTATTGTGGATGCTGGCGACATGTTGCAGCAGCTGACTAATGGTTTGCTCAAAAGCACGACTCACCGGGTTACAAATCCGACTGGGCTGCGGGAACGACGCTTTTCAATGCCGTTTTTTATCCACCCTCGTCCTGAAGTAGATTTGACGCCTCTACCTCAATGTGTTGCTGCCACCGGAGGTCAGGCAAAGTTCCCTCAGATCACGGCAGGTCAATATCTAGAAAAACGGTTACGGGAGATTGGCTTGGCTCCTCAGATCTAAGCTTGCACTAGGTATAGGGCCTTGGCTGAAAATATGAATCTAGAAGTAGAATAGAGCTAGGGTTCTAATCCAAAAAATGGCTAGATAGAAGCCAAAAAATGCCTTAATTTAGACTGCTAATCAAACACTCAATTGAATGCTTAAATCAGCACAATTCGTTCTTCAAAATGTCTTGAAAAGACAACCTAGAAAAAACGGCACATTCGTGGCTTAGAATCGCGCAAGACAACCACACAACTGCTGGCTGAACAGCGATAATAGAGATAGGAATTCAGAACTGTACCCCTCTCGCTCCCCCGAGTGCCAGTCTATGACCTCTTTCAAGATTCAGGCTCCCTTTGAACCTACGGGCGATCAGCCCAAGGCGATCAAGCAGTTGGTCGGCGACCTGCGCCAGGGTCATCGTTTCCAGACATTGCTGGGAGCGACAGGCACAGGCAAAACGTTTACGATCGCCAGCACGATTGCGCAGGTTGGACGCCCGGCGTTGGTGCTAGCTCATAACAAAACTTTGGCCGCTCAGCTGTGCAACGAGTTGCGGGAGTTCTTTCCAGAAAATGCGGTCGAATATTTCATTAGTTATTACGACTACTACCAACCCGAAGCTTACATCCCAGTCACCGATACCTACATCGAAAAAACAGCCTCGATCAACGACGAGATCGACATGTTGCGCCACTCGGCTACCCGTTCATTGTTTGAACGCCGAGATGTGATTGTTGTTGCCTCAATTAGCTGCATTTATGGTCTAGGGATTCCAGAAGAGTATCTCAAGGCATCGATTCCATTGCGCGTGGGTGAAACGGTAGATCAGCGCGAGATCCTACGCAACCTCGCCAATGTGCAGTATGAACGCAATGACATTGACCTCACAAGAGGACGTTTCCGAGTTAAAGGTGACGTGCTGGAAATTGGTCCAGCTTATGAAGATCGCATCATCCGGGTCGAATTCTTTGGTGATGAAATTGATGCAATTCGCTATATTGACCCAGTCAGCGGATCGACCTTGCAAAGTGTTGAGGGGCTGAACATTTACCCCGCTCGTCACTTTGTGACGCCTGAAGATCGCTTGCAGGAAGCCTGCGATGCCATTGAAGCTGAGCTGAAAGAACAGCTGGCCTTGTTAGAGAAAGAAGGCAAATTGCTTGAGGCTCAGCGTTTGCAGCAACGCACCCGTTATGACTTGGAGCTGTTGCGAGAAGTCGGTTTTTGCAATGGCGTTGAAAACTACTCTCGTCATTTGGCTGGACGGGTTGCAGGTGAACCACCGGAATGTTTAGTAGACTACTTCCCCGATGATTGGTTGCTAATCGTCGATGAATCTCACGTGACAGTGCCTCAAATTCGAGGCATGTATAACGGCGACCAAGCTCGCAAAAAAGTTCTAATCGACCACGGTTTTCGTTTGCCTAGTGCTGCTGATAACCGCCCGCTCAAATCCGATGAGTTCTGGTCAAAAGTCAAGCAGTGTATCTTTGTATCAGCCACACCCGGCGATTGGGAAGTTGGAATCTCAGAAGGGCGAATTGCTGAGCAAATTATTCGGCCTACTGGTGTAGTTGATCCAGAGATTTTTGTGCGTCCTACGGAAGGCCAAATTGATGATTTGCTAGGCGAAGTCAGAGAACGGGTTGATCGACAGGAGCGGGTGTTGATTACCACGCTGACAAAGCGGATGGCGGAAGACTTAACCGAATACTTCCAGGAGCGAGGGGTTCGGGTACGTTATTTGCACTCAGAAATCAATTCGATTGAGCGTATTGAGATTCTGCAAGATCTACGGGACGGAAAATTCGATGTGCTGGTTGGGGTCAACTTGCTGCGCGAAGGATTAGATCTGCCAGAAGTTTCTCTGGTGGCTATTTTAGATGCGGACAAGGAAGGCTTTCTACGAGCGACTCGTTCGCTCATTCAAACCATTGGGCGAGCGGCTCGTCATGTGCGTGGTCAGGCCATTATGTATGCCGATAACCTGACCGATAGCATGATCAAAACTATTGAAGAAACGGAGCGGCGTCGGGCGATTCAGCTCAAGTACAACGAAGAACACGGCATCACTCCCCAGCCAATTATCCGACGCGCTGGCAACGCAATTCTGTCCTTCTTAGAAGTGTCCCGTCGGCTCAGCAGCCAGGAGCTAGAGACGGCCTACGAGCAGCGTGATGAAATCCCATTAGAGGACATTCCGGAATTGATTAAGCAGTTGGAAGCGCAGATGAAAGAAAGTTCCAAGAACTTAGAGTTTGAAGAGGCCGCCAAATACCGCGACCGAATTAAGCACTTGCGCGATAAGCTCCTAGGACACCGGTCCTAGTCTGGCCAGGTATGAAAACCGCCTGGGACCCTGTTTTTCTATAGGTTTTCTATAGATAATGGTTACAGGCGGTTTTTATATCTAAGCCACACTTTTAAGCCACACTGGTATATTAAAAACATTTAAGCTAATCTCAGCGAAATTGGAACAGCGGCGGTGACCCAAAAGCGAATTATTATCTGGTATCGCAACGATCTGCGGTTGCATGATCATGAGCCCATGTATGTAGCTCTTAAAGCTCAGGCTCAGGTCATTCCTATCTACTGCTTTGACCCTAGACAGTTCGCCCAAACTTCTTTTGGCTTCGCGAAAACTGGCCCGTTTCGAGCGCAATTTCTCTTGGAAAGCGTTGCTGACTTACGTCAGTCGCTTCAGGCTTTAGGTAGTGATCTCGTTGTGCGTTGTGCCTTACCTGAAGTTGCGATTCCCCAACTGGCTCAGGAATTAGGAGTTCAAGAGGTTTATGCTCAAGAGGAGGTCACCTCTGAAGAGATTGCAGTTGACACGGCGCTCAAAGCAGCACTGGAAGCGATTGGCGCTCAGTTGATTTCTTTTTGGGGACATACTCTCTATCATCCGGATAATTTACCTTTTAATCTCTATCAACTCCCGGAGATTTTTACCCAGTTTCGCAAGCGGGTGGAAAACTCTGCAACCGTTGATCCAACATTGCCAACCCCTAAGCAGCTACTGCCGTTACCCAAGCTTGAAGTTGGACAAATCCCTCAACTCTCGGACTTTGGTTTGGAACCCCCCTTGTTGGATCCAAGAACTGTAGTGCAGTTCAGAGGTGGAGAAACGCAGGCACAAGCGCGGTTGGATTACTATTTCTGGAAGCAGGATCATTTGCGGGTCTACAAGGAGACGCGAAATGGCATGTTAGGAGGCGATTACTCCTCTAAGTTTTCGCCCTGGTTAGCGTTGGGTTGCCTGAGTCCTCGTTATGTGTATGAACATGTCAAAGACTACGAGACACAGCGCATCACTAATGACTCAACCTACTGGCTAATTTTCGAATTGTTATGGCGAGATTATTTTCGCTTTATTGCTGCTAAGCATGGGTCTCGCCTGTTTCGGGCTTCTGGCTTGCGAGGCGTTTCTATTGCCTGGAAGCAAGATTGGGAGCGCTTTGCACTTTGGCAGGAGGGCAAGACTGGCTTTCCCCTAGTTGATGCCAACATGCGCGAATTAGCTGCCACTGGTTTTATGTCAAACCGAGGCCGTCAAAACGTTGCTAGCTTCCTAACCAAGAACCTGGGTATCGACTGGCGCATGGGTGCAGAATGGTTTGAGTCACTGCTGCTTGATTACGATGTTTGCAGCAATTGGGCCAATTGGAATTACACTGCTGGTGTGGGTAATGATGCCCGTGGTTTTCGCTTTTTTAACATCCTGAAGCAGTCTAAGGACTACGATCCACAGGGTGAATATGTGAAGCATTGGTTACCAGAGCTAGCTACTTTACCTGCAGCTAAAGTCCACGAGCCCTGGAAACTCTTACCAGTGGAGCAGAAGCGCTTCGGTGTGAGATTAGGGGTTGACTATCCCAATCCAATTGTTGATTTGTTCAAATCGGCTCAAGCCAACGAAAAGATCTACAATGCCGCTTTCTCAAGATGAAGTCGAGATGTGATCTAAGCCACAATATAATCACGATACAAACAGGCACGACACAGATAAGCCCAATGCAAAGAGAATGGCTACCTGGAGGGGGTGCTTAGTCCAGGTCTGGTTGCCGGTTGAGCGTGAGCCAGTATATGTTGAGCGCCTTCACAGTTTCTAGCAGAGACTCGAATCCGACTGGTTTGAGTAAGTAAGAGTTAACGCCTAGATCATAGGCACGTTGAAGGTCAGTGTTCTCCTGCGAAGAAGTCAGCACGACAACCGGCAAACGCCTCAAGGGCGTTTGCTGCCGCAGCCATTCTAGGACTTCTAAACCTGACAAACGGGGCAATTTCAAATCCAGCAGGATTAACACTGGCAGGGGGTGACGTTCCCGATCACCATACTCCGCTGCTCCCATCAGGTAGTCCAGAGCAGACTGACCGTTATTGACCACTTGAGGGAGGGTAAGACTAGCCTTGCGAAAAGCCCGTTGGATGAGAAGGACGTCATTAATATCGTCCTCCACCAATAGAATGGTGCGATTGTCAGAGCTCATGGTTGTTCAGGTTGTTCCATCGCTTTGCGTAGCTCTATCCAGAATCGACTCCCCTGCCCCAACTGAGACTCCAATCCGATCCGGCCCCCCATCCGTTCTGTTCCCCTACGAACAATGGCTAGGCCAATGCCGGTACCAGGATAGCTCTCAACGCCGTGCAGCCGTTCAAACACGCGAAAGATACGACTGTAATATTGTGGGTCAATGCCAATGCCATTGTCTCCAACCCACAGACGAATCCAGTCTCCCTGCTCTTCTGTCCAAAGATGAATTTGAGGTTGCTGATCGGGCGCGACAAACTTAATGGCATTACTGAGTATATTAGTAACCACTTGGACCAGAATCGGTCGATGCCCCATGACCCGAGGCAGCGTTTCTGCAACTTCAATCTGAGCCTTACGGACCTGCACATCCGCCTCTAGTTGGCGGAGGGCGTCTTGAATGACTATGGCTAAGTTAACAGGCTGGAGCTGAAAATCAGCCCGGCTTAAGCGGCTGTAGGTCAGCAGATCATTGATGAGCGTATCCATCCGCTCAGCAGCATCAACAATACGCTGAGTGTACTCCTGAGCGAGTGTGTCCAACTGGTCGGCGTAGTCTTCCTTCAGCGCTAGAGAGAAGCCTTGCATTGCCCGCAGGGGGGCACGCAGGTCATGGGAGACCGAGAATGCGAAAGCTTCTAATTCTTCATTGGCAGCTTGAAGCTGGCTGGTCCGCTGCTCAACTCGTTGCTCCAGACTCTGGTTGAGCAGTTGAATCTCCGCTTCAGATTCTAGACGCGCCTTAATATCGCGGTTAATAAAGTAGTAGACTAAGCACAGAAACAAAACATCGAATGCGGTGGCTAAAGAGAACGTCAGAATCGCCCCTTGACTGCTTTCTCTTGCCCGTTGAGATAAGCGTTGTAACGAAGCATTCTCCTCGCGTTGCATCTGATCGATCACTCGACGCACATCGTCCATCTCCCGCTTGCCACGGTCTGATAAAACGATAGGTAGAGCTGCGTCTAAGCCTTGATCTTTACGTAGGTTGATAGTTTCTTGAAGTTCGGCAAGCTTATTATTAATCTGTTCTTCAAGCAAAGGGATTCTACTGTTTTGCGTGGGCCTATCATTGGTCAGCCTTTTGAGGTTTTCAAGACGTTGATTGATACTTGAAACAGCCGTTCGATAGGGGTCCAAGTAATTCTCTCGCCCGGTCAGCAAATAACCCCGCTGACCAGTTTCAGCATCTTTTACAGTTGAAAGAGTTTTCTCCAGTTCCTCGATCGTCTCATGACTATCAGTAACTAACGCTTGATTCCTCGCCAGAGCGAGGATGTCTTGATAGGAAAGCAGAGCATTTACTAGCAAAATCGTTAGTAATATACCAAAACCTGTTGTAATTTTCTCTGTGATAGACCACTTCACAGTTCTATCTCTCCTACTAAAGGGATTGGTTGAAAAACAACGATTTGCCAAATTGAACAGATAAAAGTGGCTAGACTGACCACCTATCCCCCACTAGGAAGTGATCCTAAAAGCAGCATAGGACAACGATAGGGATACAAAATCTTGTACCCTAATCTCCCAGCCATTGCTAGTGAACGATTTTTGCCCACCTTGGCAAGCAATGCACCTATCCTTTGACCTGTTTCGCTAATCGTAGAAAGTTAGAAAAAGTAGAAATTTAGGCAGGGTGATGAGTCATGGGTTCAGGCCCCCACCCGCTCCACCACGCAGTCCTGTATAGATGGACTGAGCAATTTGCTGGCCTAGACTCGATGGATCTTGGGCTGAAGCTTGAGCTGGCGTAACTGTCAGGTTGGCAGGCAAATTGGCGATTGTGCCACCGGCTTGCCAATCTGCTGGCAAGCCCTGAACTGTGAGCAAGTGAGCCAGTTCACCCTCAATTGCCACTTGCAAGCGGCGACGCTGGCTAGGGGAAAGGTCAATGCCATTTAGGATGAGCCGGTCAATTTGCAAATTGATGTTCATGCCACATCTTCAGGGGCTTGCCAGCGAAAATCAGCCTCGTTGATTGGGCGTTCTAGCTTGCGAAATTCTGTGCGTGCTGCTGATAAAACGTGAGGCATCGTAACTGCCGTTCCCGCCCGCGCAGCCAGAAAAGCAGCATTAATTGCAATCGTGTGAATGCTACCCCCTGCTAGATTCAAACGTCCCAGTCGCTCCAGATCTAGAGCTTGAGTGGGAGCATCCTCAGGAAACACTTTCTGCCACAGACGCTTGCGGTCAGACACGGACGGAAACGGAAATGCAATCACAAAGCGTAGGCGGCGCAGAAAAGCATTATCCAAAGCACTTTTTAAATTAGTTGCTAGAATCGCCAGCCCACTGTAGGTTTCAAGCCGCTGCAACAGGTAATTAACCTCAATGTTGGCGTAGCGGTCGTGGCTGTCTTTGACCTCGCTGCGTTTGCCAAATAGAGCATCGGCCTCATCGAAAAAGAGCAGTGCTCCCCCATCTTCCGCCGCGTCGAAAAGACGGCGCAGATTCTTCTCTGTTTCGCCGATGTATTTGCTCACTACTGCTGAGAGATCAATGCGATAGAGGTTCAGGCTTAGATCGTTCGCTAGTACCTCAGCCGCCATAGTTTTGCCCGTGCCGCTCTCGCCCGCAAATAGAGCGTTCACGCCGAGACCACGATTCATGCGACGACGGAAACCCCAATCGTCATACACGGTGCTGCGTTGACGCACCTGATCAGCAATTTGGTGCAACAGATCCAGCTCCTCAGCCGGGAGCACAATATCGTCCCAGGTTGCTTTGGCATCAAGGCGCTGGGCTAGGGTGTCCAGTTGAGGACGCGTGCTAGCAAGACAGCCTTGCCATAGCAGGTTGTCTAGCGCAGTTGCCTGATAAGTTGTTCCCGATTGAGCTGCCCCCGATTGAGCTGTCTCTATCTGTACTGTCTCTATCTGTGCTGTTTTTTTCCACGCCGACTGCGTAATTTTGGCAATCTCAGCTAAGTTCAAGCGAAATTGATTAGCAAGGCGAGCTGGATTCTGGCCAGCTTGCTCCCCTAGCGCTAGTTGCCAAAGCTGCCGCTGCTCGGTTGGCGTCGGTTTGGGAATATCCAAGCTGAGCACTGCCCGGTCCAAAGTCAAACCAACGTCTCGGCTATCAAGAAAGAAAATACCATTACTACGGCTGAGAAAACGGCGGAGCAGAGCTAGTGAACCCGCCTGATCGGGCGCGTTATCTACCGCTTCAAGATCTAGATAGAGAGCTAATGGTAGCAAGAGGCTTTCCCGTTGCCACAGACGGCTAAGCAACTCTAAGTCAGACGCCTGAGCAGGCAGCAGTTCTACCGGTAGCCGATAGGGATGTAAGCCAAGTTCAGTGCAGGTTTGCCAAGCAATCAGCTGCTTACTGGCCGGATCTGCACCCAGCAATTGCAAGACTGGTAAGGGTTGGTTGGGAGCAGCCTGCCGTAAGTGGTCCACAATTTCCCTTACGATTGCCAGCTGAGAGGGGGGCAGGGGCAGCCCTTCGGCTAAAAGCTGGTGCGGATCGAAGGAAAACAGCAGGGAGCCCAGCTGCTCATCCAGTTCATTCAGGCCTTTCAAATAATTGACAATGCGCTGATTAGCGCGCATGGAGCTAGTGGTCAGCGGTTGGGCACTAGTTTGATTGATTTCGATCAGTCGCCAGTAGCGTAACGGGCGTTCTGGAGAGAGCAGGTCCCAAGCCGGTTCGTCAAACAGGGTCAGGGCCAAGGCCAGCGTGGGATAGGGCCGATTTGGATCATCCTGCGCCTGGGCACAGAGACTGGGAATCCGTGTATCTAGCTCCATTGCTGCGCACAGCAGCAGCACCGCTTGCTCGAAGCGGGACAGCCCAAACCGTTGACTTAGAAGCACGAGGGCAGGCGGCGGTTGCAAATCCTCAGGACCGTTGAGCACCGTAATGGCCTGTGCCAGATCTGCCGCAGATCTGGCTTCTGAGCGGCTGAGTTGGGCCAAACGGGAGCGCAACCAGGCTAGGGCTGAGGTCAGATAACGCTCGTTGCCGACTAGCCAGGTGTTGTGCCAAGTATCGGGCTGGGTAGCGGGCCGGGCATGGGGCCAAGGGTCGGACGTGCTCATGGCAGAACAACCTTTTGGGCTGGATCGAAAACTGGCGGCGAGACGGAGCGGTCTACTAGGAGACTATCCACGCCATCGACCCGCAAGCGCAGCCAGTACTCACCCCTGGGAACACTGCGGCGGTCAAAACGCAGTTGCTCAAGCTTTTGTGTTGTGACCGGCGCGTCGGGGTCAACCTGTGGGCGCAATTCCCGCTCGCCTAGCAACAGCACCACCTGTTGCTCCGGCCAGATCTGAGGCCGACAGGTCAGCGTCAGCTGCTCCGGTCCCAAAACTGGTGCTGGCAGAATTTCAGGAGCAAGGGTGAAGGGTAGAGCATTAGTGGTTTGGATTCTGCCGTCCTGCCTGACCTGTACAGAGACCGTATAAGCTCCAGCAGGCCAGTCTGTAGCTTGGTCCGGCAGGATGACTGTCAAGGCAGTTGCAGTGCTGTTGGGCTGAGCAGCCAGTTCGATGGGGGCAGCTAAGCGCGGATGGCGAAAGCGCACTACGGGTTCAGGTTCACTATCGAGGTGATTGCCCCGCAAGACGAGAGGCTCGCCTAAACGCAGGCTAGGCTGCTGATTGGGCAGTTGCAGCGATTCGAGAGTGGGAAAGGGCGGCGTCAGGCTGGCTTGAGCGAGCACACCTCGATCGCTGGTACCACGCGTCAGCACAGGTAGAGGGGTGCGGATCGGACGCTGGCTATCAATTAAGACAACCGAAACTTCGTAGGCGGCCGAGATCCGGTACTGAGTTTGAAAGGTTGTCCAAAGCTTGGAAAGATCTTCTAGCGAAAGTGGTTGTGGCGTGATGCGTACCCGCTCGATTTGATTGTGCAAGTCACTATCAGCCAGAGCGGTTTGGATATCCAGAGGATTGAGCAGGGTGTGGTCGTGCAGAATGCGCATTGCTTGCCCCAACAAGCGATGGCCAATGACATCATCGTTACCCTGGCTGTAGGCCGTGACTAGGTAGTAAAGGTTTAGGGCAAGGGGCAAGGGACCTGTCTCACCAGGCCGAACCCGCTTGGGCATGCTGGTGTTGCTCCAGGCTGCATTGGGCAGGGTTTGGTAGAGAAACAAATTGATTTGATTGCCACTGTCGCCGTTCTCGCGAGCTTTGTCTGGTGGCCGGGTAGTGACGCTGCCACTGCCCAATTCCTCGGTGCTGCCCTGCGCAATCAAGTTACGCAGGGTCGCCGTTACAGCAGCAATTGCCAGAGAATTGCTCATCACTAGCCTCCATTGCGCTGTTTCAAGTAGTCATCCAATGAACGTGTGGGACTGCGTCGGGTTGGCTGGGCACGTGAAGTAGCCGGTGGCGTTGGTGGATTAGCCCGAACTTCGATCCGACCAATACGAATCTCGACGGTGGGTAGGCTGGCACTGGCTGTCTGCTGTTCTTGACGTTCTGTTGCTCTAGGCTCTGCCTGAACCAAGTTTGGATGGGTCAGGTTTTGGCTGTCTGAGGCGATCATTGGAGCTGGCTGCTGGGGTAAGCCGAGCACAGGTTGGGTGAGGCTATGAAGCTGAGCTGCCCCAAGCATGCTCGGGCTCTCCGGTGAACCTGTTGGAGATGGTTGAGGATTGCCTGAGAATACTGAAGCCAGTGAATCAGAACCCACATCCCTGGAACGCAGAGACGAGGAAAGGAGGGGCTCTTGGTGGCTGAGGCCACTTTGCTCCTTGCCTTGCCCCAAGAGGATACCGACCTCAAGTGCTTCAGGTAAGGACAAAGAGCCCTGCTGATTCAGCGCAACTGGCGGCGATACAGACTCAGAAGCGCCGACTTCAGAAGATTGACGTCGGAGTTCACGCATCTCCTCCGGGTGGGGAGAAACCAATATTTGCTCTCTGCGCTGCTCCTGGTTAACGTGCCATACAGGATTGGGAGGAGTTGCAGAAATCAAGGGCAGATCAGTAGAGGTAGCAGTCGAATCCAAAACAGGCTTGGACTCGAAGCTAGAACTTGATGGCTGGTCCGCAGATAGTGCTAAGTCTGAAGAGACCGAAGCAGATAATGGCTCAACTCCAGCTCGGAAAGAACGCTCAGATCTCGGTGGCGCCTCAGTTCCAGAATCGGCTAGGGGTTGAGGCTCGGGCCAAGCTTCGCTACTCCGCAGCTCTGCCGGAGGCGTCTGTAGATCTGCTGGACTAGAAGGACTTAAGGCTGGGGCTGATGGCAGCAAGGGCGAGGCTGAAGGGGCTAAGCCAGGTGCCGCAGAGGATCGTTGACTGGACGTTGACTCAGGTTGTCTTGCAGGAGGGGCAGAGATACTCTCAGTGGAAGCCACTCCCGGAGGTTGGCCAGGGAGCTGCAAACCAGTCTGGATCAACAGGTCCTCAGTTTGAGTTGGGAAACCAGAGGAACCAGTTTCAACCGGATTTACAAGCGGAGAGGCTGAGTCTGACAACTGCGAAGACTGCGAAGACAACTGCAAAGGCTGGCCAGAGGTCGACGTCGGGGTTGAAGTGAGAGGGCTTTCTGAACTCTGTCCTGCTGACATCGGGACTTGCCTATCCAGCTGCTGAGACGGTCCAAACTGCTGCCGACTTGGCGCTGAGTTTGGCGGCAAAGATGGCGCTGAGAAAACTGTTTCCAGCTCAGGGCCAGCCTCATCTGAGGAGGGGACTTGTATTGTAGGTACTTGCTGCTCTGACAAAGCCCAGGTGCTGCCGACCATCTCCTGTTGGGGTGCAAACAGGGAGGCGACTACTGGTTGCACTCCTGAGGTCAAGCCCAGTGTGCGTTGAGTCAGACGAGTGAGAAAGTCCGTCATCAGCCGCTCACTAAATCTAGATAGAACTGCCGTCGTAGCGGGCTCATCGCTAAAATGTCAGCCTCACGCCAGCCGT
Organism: Leptolyngbya sp. FACHB-261; assembly: GCF_014696065.1. Classification (NCBI taxonomy): domain Bacteria; kingdom Bacillati; phylum Cyanobacteriota; class Cyanophyceae; order Leptolyngbyales; family Leptolyngbyaceae; genus Leptolyngbya; species Leptolyngbya sp. FACHB-261. The sequence continues at coordinate 273,510 of NZ_JACJPL010000026.1, forward strand.
AGAATCGCGCTAGGGTATGCACTTCCCGCAATAAGCGTTTAGCCTGCACGCCAAGCTCGGTCCAGAAGAACGAGAGGATGTCAAACAGGGCTGACCAGCGGTGCTGGCAGGCTGGACATTCGAGGTTCAATTGAATTTCTGCCTGGGGATCCCATTCAGTCATTTGTTCGACTAGTTGCTCCAACACCTGTGGAGGCAACTCAGCGTAAGTAACCGATGAGCCCTGACGACTAGCTTTAAGCAAACAGCGTTGAAGTAACCAGGGGGAAGGCGTTGCTCTGGCTCGGACTAAAGCAGCTAAATCCCAGCTATTGGGCAGGCGTAATTCCAACTCAAATTCTGCCAGGGTCAACGAGTAAGTTTGCACTTTAGAGCTAGCAGTATCAGTGGCGTCTATCAGACGGATATCTGCGGCATTCAGCGCGAATTCCAAGCGTTCTTTGCAACGTGAACATTCAGCTGAACCGGTCAATTGGGAGCCAAATGTGAGTTCTCTAAGCGTCAACAAGTGAGCATCGCGTTGGCCAATACTCAGCGAGGCGAGTTCAGCCGATGAGCGCTCTGGGTAAGCGAAACGAAGCAGGGTCAACGCCCTATCTAAAGGATGCTGACCCTGTCCGATTTCCCAGATCTGCAAGATTTGATGGGCAGACAGGGGACGCATGCTTTAGCTCGGTTCTGTGAAGCTGGGTTCAGTGGGCTCGGTTACTTCATAATCCCGTTCCCAGCCTTCGTTTTGCAACTTGATGCTCTGAATCGCAATCGCCTTGCCATTAGCATCTAATTCGGGCAAAGCCTGAAATTCAGACACCCAACAACGAAAGACTTTGTAGGCAATGGCAACTTGACCTGCTTCGTTGAGAACTTCGATGATAATGTCTTTGCGAAAGTCCTTGAGTGAGACTTCTGAACCTAAACCAGAACCATAATTCCAAACTTTATTAGCCCACTTTTCGAACTCGGTGTCGTGAGTGACGCCTCGCTCTAAAGTAATCGGTTCGTATTTAGTCGGTCCTGGTGAATAGCGTTCGCTGCTGAGATCCCCACCTTCGCGATGAGGAATTGCCTCGGTGCTGCGTTTGAGGGAGCCAACTTTGCTGACGCCAGCGACATACCTTCCATCCCACTTGACGCGGAACTTGAAGTTTTTGTACGGATCAAAACGGTAGGTGTTGACAGTGAATTGAGGTGCAGGCATGACTTGTTCTTACTCCTTAAACCGCAACCTGACCGGCCATTTGCTGGAATTTGAGAATCACAAATTCGGCTGGCTTAAGCGGGGCATAACCGACCACGATGTTGACAATGCCAAGATTGATATCGTTCTGGGTCGTGGTCTCACTGTCGCACTTGACGAAATAGGCTTCTTTGGGTGACTTGCCTTGAAAAGCGCCCTGGCGGAACAGGTTGTTCATAAAAGCGCCGAGATTCAACCGAATCTGCGCCCAGAGGGGTTCATCGTTGGGTTCAAAGACAACCCATTGGGTGCCGCGATACAGGCTCTCCTCTAGAAACAGAGCTAAGCGACGCACCGGGATATATTTCCATTCTGAGGCGAGGCGATCGTCCCCTTGCAGCGTGCGTGAGCCCCAAACTACCCGTCCGGCGGCGGGAAAGGTGCGCAGGCAGTTGATGCCCAGAGGGTTCAACTCGCCGTTCTCGGCATCAGTAAGCGATACGCTCAGTTCTGGCACGCCAACCAGCGTAGCTTCTATCCCGGCTGGAGCTTTCCAGACGCCGCGTTGGGTATCTGTGCGGGCAAAGATGCCAGCTACAGCACCACAGGGTGCGAAGGTTTCCACCTGGTTGCCGCGCATAGGATTGGGCTTGCGCAGGTGGGGGAAGAAAACAGCTGCGTTGCGGCTCTTAGTGCCCAAAGCAGCAACACCCGTACTCGTACCATCACCCTTGGCTGCGTCCTTATTGGTCCAACTACTAGGCGCATCAATAATCAACATGGCCTGCCGCCTTTCGCAGTAGCTTGCAGCCTCGCCCCATACGGTGTTGGCAATGTCCTCACCCGGTTTGGGGGGCGGAATACACAACAGATTGAACAAATCTGCTTTCTCTAGAGCGTAGAGACCTTGCTTGTTGACCTCACTGCCACTGTAGGTGTTGGTGTCCAGATTTTGCCCGTCGGATCCACCACTGCTAGCACCTGCTTCTGATTCACCAACATCGGGGCGACTGCTTGGGAGCGAACCGGGCAATCGCACTAGTTGCGATTCCCGTTCCAAAACTTTGTCGACTCGGCGCACATCATCCGGACGAACCGAGACATTTCGAATGACCTCAACCTGGCCCGTTCCAGCATCTTTGATCGAAAGGTTGAACAGATTAGCCTTGTCGTCATCCGACCCTACAACGTCGTGGTTGACGCTAGCCTGCAATTGATTGCCCCAGGCTCCTTCGCTAGCGGCTTCTAGATTGAGCGTGCTGAAAGCGAGTTGGGCCTTAGCAGGTGGGGCAGCAGCAGGAGCAGCAGAATCAGCAGGTGAGGCATCGCCGCGAAACAGTCGCACAATGACCGCCTGACTGCCACCGTTCAGATAGAAATCTCGCACCGCATAGCCGAGCGTACTTTGAACCCACAGCCCACCAAAAACGCGTTCAAAATCACCAAAGCTATTGACCGTAACAGGTTCGTTAACCGGCCCACGTAAGGCACGGCCTAAGAAAGCAGTAATTGAAGTCGCAACTCCGGTAATGGTGCGCACACCACTCGGAATTTCTTCAATATAAACGCCAGGATAAGTCGGTGTGACAGGCATCGAAAGTTTTTCCTCTCAGCCAATAAGAGCAAGCCAGCGCCGAATCACCTTGTGGTGAGAGGCGCTAATTCTTTTAGCTAACTGGAGTGCATCTTATGCGAAGAGACAACGGAACCTCAAGGTTATTACAGAAGTTTGGATTCTTTTTACAAAAAGTCATGACTCTGTCTGTCATGACCGCCTAGCCCTATACTCTGTGCAGCTCTGTGCAGCTCTGTGCAGAAAGAACTTGCTCAGTTTTTGCTGCCGTTTAGGTTTGAGAGGCGCTAGAACGGGTAAAGATTTGTTTGACTAAGCCTGCAACCCTGGACGGTTAAGACTGTGATAGGGTAATAGCCCAGTTAAAACCCTTCTAATAGAGACAACCAGTGAAAGCTGAATTTGAAGGGAGAACCTGGATCTGCTGGTTTGCTAATCGTTAAGTGAGACTGCAAAGCGTATTCTGCACTATTTTTATAGTAATAGTGTGAATGATTGGGATGGCTAGCCTAGATGCTGTCTATCTGAAATAAACAGTCTGCCTAATCAACAGTATGTTCAGTCGCACTGATATGCCGTCCCAGCCTAGAACCATCAGATGTTGTAAAACATCAGCCAAAATTAGAGACTAAAAGTCAAGGATGAAACGCTGAAAGCTCGGATCAGCAGGATATGGCCTAGGAACGATCAGCAAAGGGCACCGTTTAAATTCACCCTTCCTGAACTTCCTGGATTTTTAGGGCACCCAAATCGTATCAAAGCCCTGAGTTTCAAGATCTAGCTCGGCTAAAACCCCTGCTTCTTTTCACCCACCTAAACCATACTAGAGGACGGAGTCAAGCTAAGCACTAGTAACAAAAGATGATGAACGAGGGCGAAGCTGCCGTGCTGCCTCTGATTGAACACCTAGCCGCGGGACTGTTCATCCTGGCTGTCGAGCCTAAGGTTGAGCCCCTGGTTGAATCGCAGCATGGATCCAGCAGCAGTTTTCGTCTAGTCTTCGCTAACCCTGCTTTTCGGCAACTCCTACCTGTAACTGTGCCTGACCCAGAAGGTTTGCAGCCATCCCAATATTTGCCACTGGAACTTGCAAATAGTTTCTGTAGAAACGCTAGCCTCTGTGAGCTGCAGCAAGAGACTGTTCACTATGTGCTTTCTATTGCAGACCCAGTTCAAACTCGCACCGTTTTAGTAACGTTATCACCAGTCCAGGATCCCAGTGGCAGGGTGGTGCAACTCGTCGGTTGCTGCCAAGTGCAGCCTCTAGCTTCGGCCTCGCCCCGAGATGCCTTGAATTCAAACTCTAATCGGAAAACTCTGGCAGTAGAAATTCAATCTCCAAGCTATCAAGAACTAGCTCGAATCAATGCTGATTTGCAGCAGAAAATCGCTGAAATGCAACGGCTGGAGGAGGCACTGCGGCAGAGCGAAATTCAGTTCAGGGCGCAATATAAAGGCATCCCCGTTCCTACTTATACCTGGCAGAAGAGAGGAGAGAACTTTGTTCTAATTGACTATAACGATGCAGCGGCAATCTTTACAAACAATCAAATTGCCAATTTTGTTGGCATTACGGCTCAAGTGCTGTTTCATGACGCACCAGAGATTCTGGCTAATCTAACCCAATCTTTCCTAGAGCGGACCACAATTCAACGGCGGAATTCTTTTTGTCCGCCTGACCAAGATGAACCCAGGCAGTTCAGGGCAAGCTATGTGTTTGTGCCTCCCGACCAAATCATGGTTCACACCGAGGACGTTACTCAGCAAGAGCAAACCGAAGCCGAGCTACAGCAAAGTGAAGCTCGTTATCGGGCCATCGTTGAAGATCAAACCGAGCTGATTGCCCGCTACCTGCCTGACACCACACTGATTTTCGTCAATGAAGCTTACTGCCGTTATTTTGGTAAGTCTCGGGAGCAATTAATCGGACGGCCCTTTTTGCAGCTTGTTCCGCCAGAAGAGCACGAATCTCTTCTAGCTTGTATTGAAACTCTGAGCCGGGAAAAGCCAGTTGCAATTTACGAGCACCCCGTCCTATCTAGTGAAGGTGTGGTTTGGCAACAGTGGGTAGATCGCGCCATCGTTGATGCCCAGGGACAAGTGGTCGAATTTCAAGGCGTAGGACGTGACATCACTGAGCGCAAGCGGGTAGAGGAAGCCTTACGAGCTAGTGAGGAGAACTTCCGAAGGCTGATCCAAAGTTTGCAAGTGGGGATGTTGCTGCAGGGACCTAATGCTGAGATTTTGCTAGGCAATCAAGCGGCCCTTGATCTATTGGGAGTGAGTGAAAGCCAGTTACTCGGTAAAACATCTTTTGATGCCGAGTGGCGAGTAGTCCATGAAGATGGCTCGCACTTTCCAGGTGAAGAACATCCTGTACCGCGAGCCATTGCCACTCGCCAACCTGTCCGTAATGTGATCATGGGCGTTTATCGTCCTGGTTCAAGTGATTGGATCTGGTTATTAGTGAACGCAGAACCTCAACTGAGCACAGAGGGTGATATCACTCACGTTATTTGTAGCTTTAGCGATATTACAGAGCTGAAGCAAGCTGAAAGAGCGCTGCGCACCAGCGAGGAACGCTACCGCAACATCGTCGAACAACAAACAGATTTGGTCTGTCGATTTTTACCAGATGGCACTTTGACCTTTGTGAATGAAGCTTACTGTTGCTACTTTGGTCGCTCAAGGGAAGAGCTGATTGGCCAAAGCGCGATTTTATTTGCGGCAGCAGAGGAACAAGATGCTCTGACCCATTACTTCCATTCGTTCAGTTGGGGCAATCCAATCTCAACCTATGAACATTGGGGAACCAATGCCCAGGGTGAAAAACGTCTGCGGCGCTGGCGAGATCGAGCAATCTTCGATGAGCAAGGTCATTGCATTGAAATTCAATCAGTCGGACAAGACATCACAGATCGTAGGCAGGCCGAAGAAGCATTAATTCGGGCCAGGGTAGCGGAGGCGGCGAATCAAGCTTTAGCGCAGGAAGTTACCGAACGACGCCAAGTGGAGGCTGCTCTACGAGCTAGTGAGGAGCGCTACCGCCGCATGATCGAAACGACGATTGAGGGCGTTTGGATCCTCGATACGCAAAGCCGGATAACCTTTTTAAACCGACAGATGGCGGCAATGCTGGGCTATAGCGTTGAAGAAATGCTAGGCCATTTCATCTTTGATTTTGTCAGTGAAGAGAGCCTAGTCGCTAGCCCAATTGAAGGCAATCCCCAGAACAGCTTTGCCCGTCACGACTCGCTCTTTCAACGCAAAGATGGCTCCCAACTGTGGGCGATTGTGTCGACCAATCCGCTTTGGGATTCTGATGGGCAATATACAGGCACCCTAGGCATGGTCACTGATATTACCAAGCGTAAGCAAGCTGAAGACCTAGAGCGGGCCAACTTAGAATTGCAACGAACAAATGCCAGTCTTAAACGCCTAGAGAAGCTGAAGACTGAGATGGTAGCCACGGTTAGTCATGAAATTCGCTTGCCAATCGCTTCGGTCCGCACTGCGATCTCAGCGCTGCAAATTATGTCACTGGAGCTGGATCCTGAAGCTCAAGAGATGCTGGATCTTGCTGATGATGAGTCACGCCGTGTCACACGCTTGGTAAATGAGCTGTTAGATTTTTCGAAACTTTCTTCCGGCACTTACCGCTGGCGCGAAGAGGCAGTGTCGCTCAATGTGGTCTTAACCCAAGCTGCTCAAGCCACTCGAGCCCTATACGACAGCCGCCAATTAGTTTTGCACCACGACAAGACCTTGAACGATCTTCAAGTGTGTGGAGATGCAGACCGTCTTATTCAGGTTGTGGTCAATTTATTAGACAATGCAGCCAAGTTTAGTCCACCTCAAAGCCAGGTTTGGCTATCTCTCGTCCAACAAGAAAATGAAGCAGTTGTGTCTGTGCGCGATCAAGGACCCGGCATTGCTGTAGAACAGCAAGACCTGATCTTTGAATTGTTCAGGCAGCTGGCTCCCCCCTCTAAAGAACGGCCACAGGGAGTCGGCTTAGGCTTATATCTATGTCGCCAAATCGTGCACCATCATGGTGGCAGGATCGAGGTCATGACCCAACTGGGAAAAGGCAGTACTTTTAGTGTCTTTTTGCCCTCATTAGATGTTTGAACAAGGCATGTACTACTAAGATTAAGCTAACCCAAAAGGCTCCTGATTGCTATCAGGAGCTTTTTGAAGTTATCGGTTTTTGATGGCTTACTAGATTAAGTTGCTTGCTTAATCTAGTAATCATTAACTTTTTAATGTCATCTAGTTAATGCCATCTAGTCTAATTAGGCAGAACGTGTAACCAAACCATACAGAAATAGCAGGATGCAAGCGCCGATGATCGCAACCAGCAAGCCTTGAATGTTAAATCCGGTAAATGCAATTCCTAAAAGAGTGCTACCTACGAAACCACCAATCAATGCACCCAGAATGCCAAGAGCCACCGTTGCCAGGATACCGCCACCCTGGTGTCCAGGGTAGACTGCTTTAGCAATCGCACCAGCGATAATACCAACCAAAACCCAAGAAAGAATACTCATCTCTTAGCGGTTTCCTATTTACGAATAACGATTGACCAAATCGTAGCTGAGGCAATTTGCCTTTTGGTTCCACCAGAGGGGATATATTGTTGCCTGCCTTAGGATAGGCGCAAGCCAAAGCGGAGCAATTGCACTAGCAAAGATTAAGAAGATTAAAGGGACTACCTTAGCTTGCTCCAACTCAAATCAATTCAGGCCCAAAATTCAGATTAAATAGCAGATTAAACGGCTAATCTAAAGCGTGACAGCACTACCGCCACTAGAAATAGGGCAAATTGTGCCACAACAATACTAGGGCCGGAGGCCAGGTTCAGCAGGGCTGATAAAAGCATCCCGATTACTGCACTAACAGCCCCAACACCTGTTGAGAGCAGGACAAACACGGTAAATTGCCTGCTGATCAGTTTAGCCGTTGCTGCTGGAATCACTAAGAAAGCATTCACCAGCAATACCCCCACCGCCTTGATTGCCACTGCCACTGCCAACGACAGCAGTACCACAAACCAAGCCCGATGCCAGCGCACAGCTACACCCTGTGCTTTGGCCATACCTTCGTGCAAAGTCAGCAGCATCTGTGACCGCAAGGTTAGACCCAGCGAAACCACGCAAATACTCAGAACAGCGAGACATAGCCACAGATCGCGCTCGTTGATTGCCAAAATGTCGCCGAACAGCAGGCTCATCAGGCTACCCCGATAACTGCGAATAAAACTGAGAGCAATCACGGCTAGAGCCAGGGAAGCCGAAAAAACAATGTTAAGAACGGTGTCGCTCCAAAGATCTGTTCGATCTATTAAATAGATCACCCCCAAGCCGAACAGCACGGTGAAAGGCAGCAGCGTTAGCGTGGGATCTAGGTTCAGCAACACTCCCAAAACAATACCCAACAGAGCTGCATGGCCGACCGTGTGGCTGAAAAAAGAAAGTTGACGCAGAATAGCGAAGCTACCTAATAAACCGCCCAATAATCCTAACAACACGCCTCCTAAGAGCGCTCGTTGCATGAAGGGTAGTTGCAGTAGCTCCAACTGTTGGGTGAAATCCAGGTTCAGCATGGCATGAGGTTTGAGAGGCAGATCTGGTCAAAGAGCTCTGAGTATGTCTGAGTATGATAGTTGTCCTTGCGAACATTTGAGCGATGGCAGCATTTAGTGCCGTGGGCAATACAAGTAATTAACACTGCGAGGCACGAGCAATCAGTAACTGCAAATTCAGAGTTTGAAAGGCTTATTAAAACTCACTGAATTATTTCTCTGTATGGCTAATTTCTTAACGCTAGTGATTGCCCTGGATACTGTTGATGAAATTGGGGCGAACGACCTAGCGCCTCCGTTCTCAAGAGCAACCCATCAGTGGCAAATACTCTGAATTCTGACCACCGATAGGGTGCAGCGGTGACAAATATAGGCATATTTGTGATCTGAGGCGCTTGTGGGATAAATCGAGCTGCCCTAAGATCACAGGACTTTGTTCGAGATGCTGAGAACATCGCTGCATGTCTAGAACTCGTAAATCCGCCGCTAAGAATCACCCTGCTGTCGAAAACGATGAAACCTCTGCCTCTAAACGGGGTGGGGTCAAACAGGATGGCATTGAGCAGGAGAACCCCAAGCCGGTCGCAGTCGAGTCACCTGAGCATCCTGCCGACGACATCGAGATTGACTTCTCAGCCCCTCAGTATTTTCTCAATCGCGAGCTGAGCTGGTTGGAGTTTAACTATCGAGTTTTACGGGAGGGGATGGATGAACGGACCCCTTTGTTGGAACGCCTCAAGTTTTTAGCGATTTTTAGCTCCAATTTAGATGAGTATTTCATGGTGCGCATTGCTGCTCTGAAGCAGCAAGTAGAAGCTGACGTGCGTCAGCTCACCCCTGATGGTCGCACCCCCGCTCAGCAGTTGCATGAGATTGCCGCCTACCTACGCGTAATGCTATCTGAGGCACACACGCACTTCGAGCAAGTCCTCCGACCAGTGCTGAGCAAAGAAGGTATTCATATTTTGGAATACTTTGATCTCACGCAGGAGCAGCGCGCCTACCTGAACCAGTATTTTGAAGCGCAGCTCTTTCCTGTGCTCACGCCTCTGGCTGTAGATCCAGGGCACCCGTTTCCCTACATCTCCAACCTCAGCCTGAGTTTGGCAGTACAAATTCTGGATGACAAAACGGGTGAAGAGCACTTCGCACGCGTGAAAGTGCCCGGTTCTCTGCCCCGCTTTGTGGCGCTGCCTGAGGAACTGCGACGCGGTGTGCAGGGTGAAACCCTCGCTTGGGCTGGCGTACCCCTGGAACAGGTGATCGCGCACAATCTCGACACGCTGTTTCCTGGCATGAAGATCCAGGCCTACTACCCGTTCCGGGTGACTCGCAACGCTGATCTGGCCTTGCAAGAAGATGAAGCGGATGACCTGCTGCTGGCGATCGAAGAAGCGTTGCGCAAGCGACGCTTTGGTCCAGTCGTGCGCATGGAAATCGATGCGCATACGCCGCCAGAAGTTCGCGAGATGCTGATGCAGGAAATGAAGCTGGCCGAGGACGATGTCTACGAGATTGAGGGTGCCCTGAACTTGGGGGCGCTGATGCCGCTGATGAGCCTGCCCCTGCCCCACCTGAAAGACCCAGACTGGTCCCCCATCACCCATCCCCGTCTGCGTCGGCTCGACGATCTGAATGATGAGGATGGTGAAGAGAAAGACATTTTTGCAGTGATTCGTAAGGGTGACATTTTATTGCACCACCCCTACGATTCGTTTGCCACCAGCGTGCAACGCTTCATTACCCAGGCGGCCTCAGACCCTAATGTATTGGCGATTAAGCAAACCCTCTATCGGACTTCTGGCGACTCCCCGATTGTCAACGCCCTGATTCAAGCCGCAGATAACGGCAAGCAAGTGGCTGTTCTCGTGGAGCTGAAGGCCCGCTTTGATGAGGCCAGCAATATTGTCTGGACCCGCCGCTTAGAGGAAGTGGGTGTGCATGTGGTTTATGGTCTGGTGGGCCTCAAAACCCATACCAAAACTGCTCTGGTTGTGCGCCGCGAAGGTTCGCGCATCCGGCGCTATGCCCACATTGGCACCGGCAATTACAACTCCAAAACGGCTCGACTCTATACCGATTTGGGCATCTTGACCTGCCGCGAAGATATTGGGGCTGACCTCAGTGATCTATTCAATTACCTCACGGGCTACTCGCGTCAGCGGCAATACCGCAAGCTCATGGTCGCACCGGTCAATCTGCGTCAAGAGATGCTGGCTCTGATCCAACGCGAGATCGAGCATGTTAAAGATGGTCGCCAAGGGCGTATCGTCGCCAAAATGAACGCGCTTGTCGATCCGGAAACCATTAGTCAGCTCTACCGGGCATCCTGCATGGGGGTCAAAATCGACCTGATCATTCGAGGCATGTGTGCCCTGCGTCCGGGTGTGCCTAAGGTGAGCGAGAACATTCGCGTGATCAGCATCATTGGTCGCTTTCTGGAGCACTCGCGCATTTTCTACTTCCACAACGGCGGGGATGAGCAAATCTTTATCGGCAGTGCCGATTGGATGCGCCGTAACCTGGACCGCCGCGTTGAAGTAATAATCCCAGTTGAGGAGCCTTATATCGCTAAGGAACTGCAAGAGATTCTGGGCATGATGTTGTCCGACAACCGACAAGCCTGGGAGTTGCAACCGGATGGCACCTACATGCAACGTCGCCCTGCTCCTGGCCATCTGGAACGAGGAACTCAGTACATCCTGATGGACCGAACCAGAGCCAACGCAGGCTAGCCTACATAACTTTGAGTGAGCTACAGTCCCTTATTTAGAATCCTCGGAGGCGCAGCTGAGACATAAGCTGCGTCTCTGATTCCTATATTTGGATGCCAGATTTGTGCCAAATTTGTGGGTCAGTTTAGGACCCGGCTGATCTGACAGCTTGTGTCGTGTTGCCCAAGCTGGGGAGGTGTCCAGGCACAAGGCGCTTCTTAATATTTTCTTTATAGCATGCCTGAGTAGGAATACTTAAGATTTCCCTGGTAACGCTCGACACAGGGTTGGCAGAGTGAGTCAGCCTTTGAAGGGAGGCAAATAGACGCAACCGTACATAACATTGTCTATAGTCATTATCTGTAGTCACTATGGTTTTGCTTTAGGTGGTGGGGTCCAGAGTAGAAAAGCCATGAGCCAGCCAGATATCGCTAATTTGCTGACTGACAAGCTAGACACCGTGTTGCAAACCTGGCTGGAGGCAGTGCGTCAGGACCGTCAGATGGCAAGCCCGCTCAGCCTTTCCGAGACGGCTTTAAAAGACAATACGCCTCGTGTCTTGAGGGCACTAGCAACTGTGCTCTCCGCTAGCCAAGCTAGCGATGTTGCTACGCTCAGGCAGGCCAGCACTGATCACGGCATCACCCGTGCTACCCAAAGCTACAGCCCGGCAGAAGTAAACCGGGAGTACCAACTTCTGCGTCGGGTCATCTTTGATGTTCTGGAGTCGGACTTGGCTCAGCGCAGCTCCACAGAACTGCTGCGAGTGATTCGTCTGGTGGATGAAACACTGGATGGTGCAACGGCGATCGCATTTCAAAGCTACGAAGAAGAACGCGATCAACTGTTGCTGCGCGAGCAACGGGCCCGCAATGAGGCTGAAGCCGCCAATCGTCTTAAGGACGAGTTCCTAGCTACCCTCTCTCACGAGCTGCGTACCCCGCTTAATGCTGTGCTGGGTTGGGCCCAACTCCTGCGCAGTCGTAATCTCGAGCCTCACATGACTGCTCGCGCCTTGGAGACGATTGAACGCAACGCTAAATCCCAAGCCAAGCTTATTGATGACTTGCTAGATGTCTCCCGCATCATTAACGGAAACTTAGCTCTCAATGTTCGCCCGGTGGCATTGCCTCCTTTGATCGAAGCAGCTCTAGAGGCAGAGCGTTATGCGGCGATGGCTAAGGGGATCCGGGTCGAGCTGATCGTTGACCCAAGCCTTGGTTTAGTCGCAGGCGATCCTGACCGCTTGCAGCAAGTGGTCTGGAACCTACTCTCGAATGCCATCAAGTTCACACCAGAGGGGGGACGGGTCGAGGTCCGGGTCGATCGAGTTGACTCCAGAGCCCAGATTCAAGTTAGTGATACTGGCAAGGGCATCAGTGCTGAGTTCCTGCCCTATGTTTTCGAGCGCTTCCGACAGGCAGACAACACCACTACTCGCGTCTACGGCGGTTTGGGGCTTGGTTTAGCAATCGTGCGTCACTTAGTAGAGTTGCATGGCGGGACGGTTAAGGCGGAGAGCCCAGGCGAAGGATGGGGCTCAAGCTTTACGGTGAAGCTCCCGCTGGTGAATAAACGCGATGCTAATCGGCCGGTCAGCAATCTGGAGTACCAATCTTCAGCACTGAATCGAGCAGGTGCTTTTCCCCCCCCTCCTCCGCCAACTTTGAAAGGTGCGCGAGTGCTGATTGTAGATGACAATAGAGATACGCGCGAGTATCTAACCGCAGCGCTTCAGTCTTACGGTGCTGAGGTTACGGTATTCAGCTCGGCCGCAGAGGCATTCCAAGCTGTTCAGGAATTGCAACCCAATGTCATTGTCAGCGATATTGGCATGCCCGATGAGGACGGTTACTCTCTGCTACGCAAAGTCAGAGCCCTCCCCGTTGAGCAAGGCGGCAGAATTGCAGCCGTGGCATTGACCGCCTATGCCAGGCAAGAAGACCAACGGCAGACTTTAGAAGCCGGTTTTCAGCGGCATCTTACCAAGCCAATAGAGGTCGGTGTGTTAGCTAGCGTAATTGCAGATTTGCTTGAATTACCCGCTTAACTGGCTTGGGGATTGACTTTTGACTTGTGGGCAATGGCCCAGCCTGAAGCTGTTACTAGGGCTTGCCTTTGCGTCTGGCTGGACTTACGCCTGCGGTGATTAGTGAAGGAAGTGCCGCACATCGGTTAGCAGCATAGTCACGCCCAGCTCATCAGCTGCCTTGATCGAATCGCCATCCCGTAGGCTGCCCCCAGGTTGTACGAAAGCACTGATGCCTGCGGCGGTTGCGTTGCGCACTGTGTCGTCAAAGGGAAAAAAGCCATCGCTGGCTAGCACCGCCCCCTGGGCTCGCTCTCCGGCCTGCTCCAAGGCAATTTTGGCTGAGCCAACTCGGTTCATTTGGCCTGCACCCACGCCTAAAGTCACGCCATCTCGCGCCACAACAATGGCATTGGATTTGACATGTTTGCAAACTTTCCAGGCAAACTCTAAGTCGCTCAGTTGGGCTGAGGTGGGAGCCTGCTGAGTGACTACGCGCCAGTTCGCAACACCCGCTTGCAAGTCAGTGCTCTGCTCATCGGAGGCTTGCAACAGAAAGCCTCCCGCAATTACCTTTACGGTTTGGGCTGGACCTTGCTGTAACTCTGGCAAAATCAGCACCCGCACTTTCGACTTCTTGGCCAAAATTGCTTGGGCCTCTGGCTCACAACCCGGTGCAACGATGCATTCCAGAAAGGTTTCAGTTAGAGCTTCGGCTACTGAAGCATCAATGGGACGATTGAGGGCCACAATGCCGCCAAAGGCTGAGGTAGCATCGGCAGCGAAGGCTTTGCGATAGGCATCCACCAGACTGCTACCTTGTGCAACGCCACAGGGATTGGTGTGCTTGAGAATGGCTGCAGTCGGTGTGTCTTGGGCAAATTCAGCAATCAGGCGACGGGCAGCTTCCAGATCCACCAGGTTGTTGTAGCTCAGCTCTTTGCCTTGTAGTAGGTCCGCAGTTGACCAACCAGCTGCTTCGGTTTGATACCAGGTGGCGCTCTGGTGAGGGTTCTCGCCATAACGGAGCGTCTGGGCAACCTGTCCCACTAGGGCAAAGCTATCTTGTAGCTCAAAGGCCTCGCCTAAATAAGCGGAAATTGCCCGGTCATAGGCTAGGGTGCGACTAAACGCGCGATAAGCACAGGCGGCTCGAAACTCTGGCGAAGTTTGCCCCGCATTGGTACTCAGTTCCGTTAAATAGCTCTCGTACTGAGTGGCATCGCAGAGGATTGTGACATGGGCGTGATTCTTCGCCGAGGCCCGAATTAGCGTGGGGCCACCAATGTCAATTTGCTCAATCGCATCCGTCAAGCTCGCGCCAGGAGCAGCAACCGTTTGCTCGAAGGGGTACAAGTTCACCACCACTAGATCGATGGGGCGAATGTTATTGGCTTGCAAATCGGCCAAGTCCTGGGGCTGGTCGCGTCGGGCCAAAATGCCGCCGTGAATCTTGGGGTGCAGCGTTTTGACTCGTCCGCCTAGAATTTCAGGTGAGCCTGTGTAGTCAGAGACCTTGGTGACCGGCAATCCAGCAGCGATTAAAGCCTTGGCCGTACCACCGCTACTGATCAGCTCAAAGTCATACTGCTCCACTAGGGCACGAGCAAGCTCTAGGAGGCCAGTTTTGTCAGAGGTGCTCAGAAGGGCGAGGCGAGGCATGACCAGATCGAGAGAACAGCCTAGATAGTTTACTATGGACACCCGAAGACGGCTTAGCGTCCCTTCTAAAATGGGTCCAGAGGCAAGGGGCTCCCACCATGACACAGAATCCTGAGCAGGCCAAACCCGATCTCTCCAAAATCACAGAGGTGGAGGTGAGTGAACTCGCTCAACGCCTGGAGCGCGACGACTACAAAAACGCATTTGAATGTCTCAACGACTGGCACTTGCTCAGGAGTTTGGCATTCCAGCGCCCAGAGCTAGTTGAGTCCTACATGTACTTGTTAGATTTAGAAGCCTTTGACGAGTGCTAATCCAGCTCTGTGCTGTCTTTGCCTCAGCAAGTGATGCCCAAGCGAGTGATGCCTAAGCGAGTTTTAGTAGCCCTGTGTGGAGGCATCGCCGCCTATAAGGTCTGCGAAGTGGTGTCCACACTTGCTAAGGCTGGCTTTGAGGTGCGCGCCCTCCTGACCAAAGCCGCCCAGCAATTTGTAACCCCTCTGACTTTGGCAACGCTGTCGCGCCATCCGGCTTACACGGACCAGGAGTTTTGGAGTGAGCGGCAGGGGCGTCCTTTGCACATTGAGTTGGGTGAGTGGGCCAATCTGATTGTGATTGCGCCCCTGAGTGCCAATACGCTAGCCAAACTTAGCTGGGGAGCTGCCGACAACCTGCTCACCAACACAGTTCTAGCCTCGTCAGCTCCCTTACTGCTGGCGCCAGCGATGAACACAACCATGTGGGAGCAGCCCCAGGTCCAGCGCAACTGGGCGTTGCTTCAGGGTGACGCCAGGATCCATAGCGTTGGTCCTGGCTCTGGGCGTCTTGCCTGTGACGCCGTCGGGGCTGGCCGGATGGCTGAGCCCGCCGCGATTCTGGCGGCAGTGGAGTCGCTGCTGTGGACCGGTGGACGACGCGATCTGGCGGGCCGTCGCGTGTTGATCAGTGCTGGTAGTACCCGTGAGCATCTGGATCCGGTCCGCTTCATTGGTAATCCTGCCTCAGGCCGCATGGGCTTTGCGCTGGCTCAGGCGGCCCGAGCCCGAGGGGCTCAAGTCAGTATTGTGCATGGACCTGCCAACCCAGACTTAATAGAAGTGGCCGAGCAAGCTGGGATCGAGTGCTGTGCGATTACCAGTGCAATTCAGATGCAGGCAGCCCTAAAGACTCGCTTTATCGATGCCGATCTCACGCTAATGGCAGCGGCGGTTGCCGACGTGCGCCCTGCCCACTGCGCCACCACAAAATTGCCCAAGCAAGAGTTACCCGACAGCCTTGGTCTAGAGCCTGTGGCAGACATCGTGGCTGACTTAGGCGCACACAAACGCCCAGACCAACTGCTGGTGGGCTTTGCGGCTCAGACAGGCGAAATCCTAGAGCCCGCCCGCGATAAGTTGCAGCGCAAAGGCCTAGATGCAATTGTCGCCAATGCTGTTGATCAGCCCGAGCGCGGTTTTGGCACCAGTACCAACGAAGCCATATTCCTAAACCGTCAGGGGCAACAGCAAACTACAGGGCTAGTCAGCAAGCTTGAACTGGCTCATCAGCTGTTCGATTTCCTGTTAAGGTCATGACGGTTTTCCGGATGCAGCAAATTGACGCTTCAGGTTGGAACTGGCATGTGATTGTGCAGTCGGTGCCATAGCTCAGCACTCAGAACCAAACTCTGCAATGACATTGGTACTAATGTCCTCGAATCCTGAGTTCAGTAGACTTCACAAAAATTTACGCCAACGGATTTCCCTGGCAGAGAGGCATCTCAGCTTGAAATAACCGATTTATTTAAGATGATTCCAATCTCAAAAGGTTATACTGAGTACAGATTCAGTTCGGTTTGCAGATTTGCCCAATTTTACAATTGCTCAATCTTTCTCCGAATCTAGTCCTGTAATTTAGATTGGAGAAATCCTGAATGAGTCTCTACGTTGGTAACCTTTCCTACGATGTTACGGAAGCAGATTTGACTGAAGTTTTTACTGAGTACGGGAAAGTCAAGCGAGTTCAGCTTCCGACTGACCGGGAGACCGGTCGCCTACGGGGCTTTGGTTTTGTAGAAATGGAAGACGAGGCTAATGAGGAGGCTGCCATTTCTGCTCTAGACGGAGCAGAGTGGATGGGGCGTAGCCTGAAAGTTAACAAAGCGAAGCCTCGCGAGTCTCGGGGTGGCGGCGGTGGCGGTGGCTACGGCGGAAACTTCTCCGGTGGTCGCCGTTACTAGGAATTAGCGGCATTTTTCAGCCGGTTTATCCTGATCAAAGGTAGGGTCTAGCTTAGAATTCCCTGCCTCCCTTAAGCGTTGGCAACCGAAGATAAGCTCGCTTCGGTTGCCATCACTGTTCACCCGAATTCAGGAGCAGACAGAATGACTCAAATCTCTGTAGGCGAAAATGAAGGAATTGAGTCGGCCCTGCGTCGATTTAAGCGAAAAGTCCTCAATGCAGGCATTTTTTCAGACATAAAGCGTCAGCGTCAATTTGAGACTCCTCTTGAAAAGCGCAAACGCAAAGCTATTGCCAGAAGACGTAAGCGGCGGATGCGCTAAGCGGAGCTCTTGGGTCAGCGATTAACTTAGCAATAGTAAGGATGTCAATGTCGAACGAAAAGCGGAAAGGCAGCAAAGAGGCCAAGAAAAGCAAAAAGGATCCAGAGATTAAGAAAGAAAAGAAGGATCCTAAAAGGCACGATTCTTTGTAACCCTAATAACCGCTTGGCAGGCTTAAGCAAATCTAATTGCTTGGCCTGCCAGTCGCCTTAGGCTCGATGCATCCCCTAGAGAGAAGACTGTACGCCGATCGCTCCTGATGTCGATTTAGTCTCTTATAGCACCTGGTAGAAATAAGCCTGATGAATAATAGCCATAGCAGATCCTTCGCGCCCACTTGGGGTGAAGAGCAAAAGTCGAAGGGAGCTACCTGGACAGCGACCGGAGGGCAGGGCAGTTATGCCTTCACTAGCTTAGATATAGGCACTCAATACATTATAAAGTCTAAAGGCCAGAAGAATGGTCGCAAGGTTGTGCTTTTAGACAGATGGACTTATGACGAAGAAAAGCATGGTGATACTCGATATGATCCCCAAGGTTTTTTTTATAACGGTGCTAGAGTTCGCTATCTAGATACTGGCAAAGTAGACAGAATTGAGTGGGCAAAACTTGCTCCATTACCAACAGAAGCTTAACCTTATTGGACCAAATCTCCAAGCAAAGTATACAAGGAGATTTGGCATTCTTAAGGTTTAGAGTTTTTAGCTATATCAATTAGGCAAGTTTTTCTGGCATTCCGCTGTTTAGCTTAACGAAGCTAAACAGGCGGATTTTAACTGTGAAGCTTTGCGTGTCCAAGCTTCGCTTAATAAAAGAGTATCTGCTACTCGTTGAAAGTCGAAGGGATGGGGTGGCTCTTGAGCCCAAGTAGTTGCATTGTCACTACTGTGAGTTTTAACAAAGCTGACTATCCAAGGGAGAAAATCAAGAATTTCTTCTGGAAGAACCGTCAATTCAAGATGCCAATCTCGATTCAAACCTTGACACTCTTTGCCCCAAGTTGCACGTGGCGCAATGCCAATGCCCCTGTTCACGCTGACCCGCAGTAGAAACGGACGTTCAGGGATTAATTCATCAGGCGCAGAATGGGCCTGAATACGCACATAATTCAATTGCTGCTTATCATCTAACCAGGTTGCAATATAAGAATCCCCCGTTTGAGAGTTGCCAGTCAAAGTCACCGGCGTCTTCATGGCGGTTGTAAAGAGATTGTAGAACTCGCGCCTGAGACCGACAACAGTCCGGATTGCTTCTGGGGTCACAGTCAATTTGCCTCTTAGATAAGACTCGCCAGAACTCGCGCAGCTCAGCGAACACCTCTAGAATAGCTTGTTTTTCGGGGT
Source organism: Leptolyngbya sp. FACHB-261 (assembly GCF_014696065.1). NCBI lineage: Bacteria > Bacillati > Cyanobacteriota > Cyanophyceae > Leptolyngbyales > Leptolyngbyaceae > Leptolyngbya > Leptolyngbya sp. FACHB-261. The sequence continues at coordinate 292,134 of NZ_JACJPL010000026.1, forward strand.
TTTCGGGTTCTTATCTCAGCGTTCATTAACCTAGCCCTTCTGTTTTAGGGCTTTACCAGCTGACAAAAATAACCTAATCGAGTAGGGTAACAACTCTCAACAAAAGCTCGGAATCATACATGCCAAGGACTTTGGAGCTTGCGAAAGAATTCGTATACTTACTAAATGCAACGGCCTCTCATAAACCAGCTATACTCAGATCAAGGCTCAAGTCTGTCAAAGACTTTCTCGATCTAAAACTGCTCCATTCCTTTCCGCTCTAGCTCCTGGCTCTTTAAATGGGATGCCAATTCTATCGGTATTATGATGGGGTCAGCAGTTACTTTTAGAAGCCCGATTTACTAAATTCAGTTGTTTGAGTTAGAGCGATAACTCAGGCGAACCTCTAAATCACTTAGTTTTCAGATAGGAGCAAAATCAATGATTTCTGATAACGTTCGCGTTAAGCCTGAGACCCGCAACCATCAAGGGTATTTCATCCTTGAAGCATCCTACATGCTGATGGATATTGACCAGAACGGTTGGGCTTTGATTTGTATCGATGAGTCTAGTTGCCAGTATGTTGATCCCGATGCTCTCCGCATGCCCAAAGGCTGGAAGGCAACGGCTGAGGCTGAAGTAGCTCAGGCGGCTGTCCAAGCCTAAGCAGGCTGCGGTCGTAGATTTAGGATTGAGTGCGCACTATGGGCAGATGCTTAGAGCCTGTAGACTGGCTAAAAAGCTTTGCTCATAGTGTCACACTTTATTCGGTTATTCTCTGCTAAGCAAATTATCTGTCTTGGCAGAGTTATCCTTTTAGATTGAGTGCTTAAGCTTGAGCATCTTGCTCTTTTTAAGTCTGGAATCTTAAAATACAATTACTAACTCGAAACATCCACTGAGGTTCATTGGGATTAGCTACCAGTGGAATTTGTGTACTGGGCTGACTGCTGCTGCCGTCGTAGTTGCCTGGCTTGAATATGATCTAAATGCACTTCTGGCGTCGCTTGAATGAGCTTGCGCGTGTAATCCTGGGCAGGTGCTTTAAAGATCGTTTCAGCAGGGCCGATTTCTTCAATTTTGCCCCGGTTCATCACCATAATGCGGTCGCTCATAAATTTCACTACGCTGAGATCGTGGGAAATGAACAGGTAAGTGAGCTGAAACTCGCTCTGCAATTCCTTGAGCAGATTTAAAACCTGAGCCTGGACAGAGACATCTAGGGCTGAGACAGATTCATCACAGATGATGAATTTGGGACTAACAGCCAAGGCTCGGGCAATACAGACGCGCTGGCGCTGACCACCCGATAGCTCATGGGGATAACGACGCATTAAGTCTGGGTTTAAACCCACACGCTCTAGCAAATAGGCGGCTCGTCCTCGGCGCTGGCGCTCCCCAGCTTCAATGGCATGGATGCGCATAGGCTCGATCACAGCATCGCCAATCGCCATGCGTGAATCTAGGGAACCAAATGGATCCTGAAAGATCATTTGTAGATGCCGTCGTAAAGCTCGAAGTGGCTGAGCCTTGAGTGTTGTTAGATTTTGATTATCGAAAATAACTTGGCCCCCGCTGGGTTCGATCAGCCGCAACAAAGCTCGCCCCAATGTAGTTTTGCCACACCCTGATTCCCCCACCAAACCCAAGGTTTCGCCTGGATGAATTTCGAAAGAAACACCATTGACGGCTGCGGTGTAACGAGCAGTTCGTCCCAGCCAAGCTCGGATTGGAAAGAAGACTTGCAGATTCTGCACGGACAAGAGAGGGGCTTGCTGCTGCAATCTGGTCAAGCGTTGATCCAGCTCAGTTTGGCTGACTACCGGTGGCGCTGCGACGCCAACCCTGGCTTGGAGCATGGGCTCGCCACTGGTTGAAGTAACCACTTCCATGAAATCGGCAACAGTGGGCAAGTAATCCAGACGTGGCTGCAGTTGGGGCCGGCAATTGAGAAGTCCAGTGGTGTAGGGATGCTGCGGCTTGGTAAAAATTTGCTCGGCAGAATCGTACTCGACCTGTTTGCCTTGATACATAACGGCAACCGAATCGGCAATCTGAGCAACTACTCCCAAGTCGTGAGTGATAAACAGAATAGACATACCGCGTCGCTCCTGCACCTCTTGGAGCAACTGCAAGATCGTGGCCTGCACGGTGACATCTAACGCTGTTGTCGGTTCATCCGCGATGAGCAAGGCTGGATTGCCACTCAGAGCCATTGCAATCATCACACGCTGAATTTGTCCCCCTGATAATTCATGGGGGTAACGGTTCATAATTGCCCTGGGATTGGGCAGCTTGACTTCTTCGAATAGAGCAACCGTTCGAGCCTGAGCTTCTCGGTACGATATAGTTTCGTGTAACTGAATCGCCTCAATCACTTGAGAACCACAGGTGTAAACCGGGTTCAAGGAAGTAAGTGGTTCCTGAAACACCATTGAGATCTGGCCGCCTCGATAAAGGCGCATTGCCTGATTGGAGAAGGCCAAAAGATTGACCGGCTCAGGTGAACTTGAACGGGCCGATCGAAATAGAATCTCGCCGGTAACACGAGCCGATTTAGGCAGCAGTCCTAGAAGAGCAAGAGCGGCAGTTGATTTGCCAGAGCCAGATTCACCGACAATGCCCAAGGTTTCGCCAAGTGCCAGACTAAATGACAAATCTTGAACGGCACGAACTGTCTCGGTTTCCGTTAAAAACTCAACGGACAAATGACGAACATCCAGAACAGAACCGCTCATGCTGCTGAGATATCTCGTTCAAAACTAATGGCTAGTTTAGCGGGGCTTGTCATTTTCGGGCGCTGCTTTAGTAACTTTTGAATTGCCACTCAAAAGGCTTCAGCTTGATTTTGCAAGACCTGCTTCAGCCTGCTCAGCAAACAGTTTTGTGAAAGGAAAAACTGTAGTCTTTAATACCATTTGCTGCTTCTACTCTGGCAAGATAGTGCCTACTGTGTTCGAAGTATCTATTGTGAAACGCGTGAACGTGAGGATAGGGCAGGGTCTTATCCCAACTCTTGCACTGGCTTTGGTTCTTGCTCTGCAAAGCTGTAATTCTTCCGCCTCCAACCCTCAACCGGCTACCCCTGCAAACGCGGAAAGTGCGAGTAACCAATGCACAAATGTGGGCGGCAGCATGGTCATGACCTGGAAGGACGATGTCTCTACCCTCGACCCAGCGATTGGCTACGACTGGCAAAACTGGTCAATGATCAAAAGCCTGTTTGGCCGTCTACTCGATTATGAGCCGGGAACGACCAAGCTCAGACCAGATTTGGCAGAGAGTTACACTATTTCTGAAGACGGGAAGATTTACACGTTCAAACTACGCTCTGATATCAAGTTTCACAATGGGCGTGCGATGACCGCTGAGGATGTGAAGTATTCCATCGAGCGGATGTTGGACCCCAAAACGAAAAGCCCAGGTCAGGGGTTCTATACAGATATCAAAGGTTTTAAAGAATTTGTCGATGGCAAAGCCAAGGAAGTCAGCGGCGTCAAAGTTGTTGACCCAAGCACAGTCAGCGTTGAACTGAGTCAGCCCAATGCTGCTTTTCTTCACTTGATGGCGATTAACTTCTCGGCAGTCGTCCCCAAAGAAGAAGTTGAGAAATACGGCGAAGATTTCGGTAAACATCCGGTTGGTACCGGCCCCTACAAACTGGCGAAGTGGGATTTAGGCAAACAACTTGTTTTCGAACGTAATGCCACTTACCATCTAGCCTGTGTACCCAAGCTCGATCAAATTACCTTTGAAATCGGCCAGGAACCCACCGTGGCGCTCTTGCGTTTAGAGCGAGGCGAAGTTGATGCTCTTGGTGATGGCCTACCGCCTTCACGCTTTGTCGATTTCACCAGTAATCCCAAGAACAAAGACCTGTTTGCCAATGATGTTCAGATGCAAACAGGTTATGTGGCGATTAACACTCAAATCAAACCGTTTGACAATGTGAAGGTGCGTCAAGCACTGAACATGGCGATCAACAAAGAGCGCGTCATTCAAATTATCAATGGTCGGGCTAAAGTAGCGACCCAAGTTCTACCACCGATCATGCCTGGTTACGACCCGGCTTACAAAGGCTACGAGTACAATCCTCAGAAAGCCAAAGCCCTACTAGCCGAAGCAGGCTTTGCCAATGGCTTCAGTACCCAGTTGTTCGCTAACAATACTGATCCCAATCCCCGGATTGCTCAGGCCATCCAACAGGATCTAGCCGCCGTTGGCATCAAAGCCGAGCTTAAAACCCAGGCGCAATCGACGGTCATTGCAGCCGGAGGAGAGAAGCAGGGTGCACCCCTAATTTGGTCGGGTGGCATGGCCTGGATCGCCGATTTTCCGGATCCATCCAATTTCTACTGGCCAATTTTATCCTGTACCTCTGTTGGTCCAGGCAGCTGGAATTGGGCCTGGTATTGCAACGAATCTTTGGATGCAATGGCCAAACAGGCAGATGCCATGGTCAAACCGGAACAGGCAGAAGCTCGCGCTGAAATGTATAAGCAGATTTTCACGAAAGTGATGGATGACGCTCCCTGGGTGCCTATTTTCAACGAACAGCGGTTTAACGTTCACTCGGCTAAATTAGCGGGTCCTGGCAACGTGTGGATCGACCCAGTGCGCACCCCATTTAATTACGACTACATCTATGCAGAAAACTAACCACACGATCCACGCAGGCCACCATCACTACGGTTGGGATCGCTCCTTGCCGCCGATCCTAACTGTGGCTCCTGGTGAGACCGTTGAGCTAGACATTCAAGATGCCTCCAGTGGCCAGCTCACCCCTGATTCAACTGTGGCGGATGTCCTAGCCTTCGACTTTAGCCGGACGAATCCAGTCACCGGACCCATATACATTGAAGGTGCGGAACCCGGCGATGCGGTCAAGTTGACGGTACAGCACTTTCAGCCCTCCGGCTGGGGCTGGACGGCGATTATTCCAGGCTTTGGTTTGCTCGCAGACCAGTTTCCTGAAGCCGCCCTTCATATTTGGCGCTATGACTCTCAAGCTTTGACCCCTGCGGCCTATGGACCGGGTGGACGAGTTCCACTTAAGCCTTTTGCAGGCACCATTGGTCTCGCCCTAGCGGAGCCTGGATTGCACAGTGTTGTGCCACCGCGCCGAGTCGGTGGTAACCTGGACATCCGCGATCTCGCTGTGGGGTCAATCCTGTATTTGCCAGTAGAAGTGGCAGGGGGGCTGCTCTCAATCGGTGACACTCACGCGGCTCAGGGCGATGGGGAAGTCTGTGGAACTGCGATCGAGAGTCCTATGGGTGCCGCATTCACCATTGATTTAGTGAAGGGGGCCAATCTCAAGTTCCCCCATTTTGAAACCAGCACACCCGTAACGAATCACTTAGATCGCAAGGGCTACTACGTCACCACCGGTATCAGTCCCGACTTGATGATCGGAGCCCGCGAGGCGGTCAGTGGCATGATCGATTGGTTAGGCAAAGCCCATCAAATGGATGCCGCTGAAGCTTACATGCTCTGTAGCGTTTGTGCGGATCTGCGCATCAGTGAAGTTGTGGATATGCCCAATTGGGTTGTGTCCTGTTATTTTCCAAAGGTTGTGTTTGAGTAGACTGCCAACATGACCTTTTGGCAACGATTCCAACGGGACAAATTAGCAGTGGCAGCGGCTCTGTTGGTTCTACTTTTCAGTCTGGTTGCCATTGCGGCTCCCCTGCTGGCACCTTACGATCCAACCGAGCAATTTTTTGATGGGTTGAGTTTACAGGGAGCGCCACTATCACCCAGCCCGAAGTATTGGCTGGGGACTGATCTCCTAGGGCGGGACTTGTTATCTCGCTTGATTTTCGGTTCACGCGCCTCCTTATTGATTGGCCTAATTGCGAACTCTATAGCCGTGCTACTAGGTACGCTACTAGGCACGCTGGCAGGTTTTTGGCGCGGGCCGATCGGCGGAGCCATTATGCGCTTCACTGACTTGATGATGGCCTTTCCGGCTCTGTTGTTAGCCATTGCTCTGGCAGCAATTTTGCGGCCTAGCCTGTGGATTGTGGCACTGGTGATTGCTTTGGTGAACTGGGTCCAAATCGCCCGTGTGATCTATACCCAGGTCACCTCGTTGGTTGAACAAGAGTACATCCAAGCGGCTCGTGGCTTAGGCACCAATTCATGGCAATTGCTGGCCTGGCACCTAGTGCCCCATCTAATCCCAACCATGCTGATTTGGGGCACATTGGGCATTTCTACAACGGTCTTACAAGAGGCAACACTCTCGTTTTTAGGGGTGGGGGTGCAGCCGCCTCTAGCGTCTTGGGGCGGCATCATCAACGAAAGCCAATCTTTTTTGCAAACCGCACCCTGGTTGGTGTTCTTTCCAGGATTTTCCATTGTGCTTTTGGCACTGGCTTTTAATGTTCTGGGTGATGGGGTTCGTGATGCGTTGGATCCGACTGAGCGAGGCCGTTAGATGAAGCAGTATTGGGAGTATTTGGCACAGCGATTATTGCAGGCAGTCTTTGTGCTGGTTGGCATTAGTTTGATCACATTTCTGCTCACCTTCCTCATTCCTGCCGACCCTGTTCGCATGATTGCTGGACGTAGTGCCACGGCAGAAACAGTAGAGTCAATCCGTCGACAATTGGGTCTAGATCAACCTCTACTGCTCCAGTACTGGCACTATTTGCTGCGCTTATTGCAGGGAGATCTAGGCCGTTCCTACATTCAACGCACCGAAGTGACTGAACTAGTGATGAGCCGTCTGCCAGCCACGTTGTTATTAATGGCTGGTGCGATTGTCTTCGAGTTGCTGATCGGTTTAAGCGCGGGCATTTATGCGGCCCTACGGCGAGACAGCGGCGTCGACCGCCTAGTCATGGTTGCCTCGTTTGTAGGTGTTTCTGCGCCTCAATTTGTAGTTGGTCTCATTTTGCTCTACCTGTTTGCCTATCAGTTAGGTTGGTTTCCTCTGGGTGGCTATGGTACTTGGAGACATCTAGTGCTGCCTGCCTTGACTCTGGGCCTAACCGGAGGCGGCTGGTACTCACGCATGATGCGCTCTTCATTGGTCAATGTCCTACGCCAGGGCTATATCCGTACAGCCTGGGCTAAAGGTGCATCGGAGCGGCGTGTGATCTTCAAACATGCCTTGCGCAATGCGATTCCCCCAATTGTTGCCATGATTGGCTTGGATGTCGGCGTATTTGCAGCCGGTGCGGTGGTAGTTGAGAGTGTGTTCGGCTGGCCAGGTCTGGGTCAACTGGCCTGGCAAGCGATTCAAGTGGTTGATATTCCGATTATTACAGGCGTGGTGGTTGTGGCGGCAGTAGGCATTCTGTTGGGGAATCTCATTGCCGATCTGGTAATGCCCTGGATTGATCCTCGCATTCAGTTGCGCTGAGGCTGCCTCTGTAGCAGCTCAATTGAACCGTATTACAATAAGATCCCGGCCTTGGGAGATCGCCATGTCTGATCCAACTTCTGCCCCCAGCACCTCAACCATCAAACCCCTGCAAACCCTGGTTGGAGTGAGCGTGACAGCTGGTATCTCCGTGGGACTTGGCTTCTTAGCTGCTTCAATTGCGCAGAAATTGGGCACCACTCCCCTGCCTCAAGGTAACGCCACTGCGGCCAATGTTGCTTCAGCCGTCCGCACCTTCCTGTTGGGCTTCTGCATCATGGGGTCAGTGATCTTCGGCGTAGTGGCCCTGGGCGTTCTGGCCTGGACGATACAGCAACTTCTATTACCCAAGACCAATTCCTGAACCTGATTATTTGGGGTCAGTTCGCAACCCGAGTGGTTTGTAAGCCTTTTGGCTCATAGACCCTGAGACTCAATCCTAACGATCAAGTTATTGAAGAGTTTAACGCCGGTAACGATACCGTTCGCTCTTATGTTAACTGGACTTTAGGGGCTAATGTCGAGAACTTAACCCTATTGGGAACTGGCTCGACCCAAGGCATTGGCAATAGATTGAACAACGTGATCGCTGGAAATGCTGGCGATAACATCCTCAATGGCGGCGGCGGCAACGACAAGATATTTGGGGGTGCTGGCAACGATGTTCTCAATGGCGGTTCTGGCATCGACACACTGTTGGGCGGGGCCGGTGACGATACCTACATTGTCGATAACTTTCGGGATCAAACCAACGAGAATATTAATGCTGGCATTGACACTGTTCGCGCTCCTATTCATTGGACATTAAGGTCTAATTCAGAAAATTTAACCCTGCTCGGCACCAATGCCATCGATGGCACAGGCAACGAACTGAATAATGTAATCATTGGCAACGCCGCCAATAACATTCTGTCTGGCGTTTGGGGTGATGATACTCTCATCGGTGGCGGCGGAATAGACAAACTGTATGGTGGCAGCGGCAATGACACCTACATTGTCGAGAATCCTAATGACCAAGCTATTGAGGTGATCGATTCTGGTATCGACACGGTTCAAGCTTTTGTCGGTTGGGTTTTGGGCGCCAGTCTAGAGAATTTAACCCTGCTGGGAACAGCCTCAATTAATGGCATTGGCAATGCCCTAAATAACACAATCATTGGCAATGCTGGCGACAACTTCTTAGATGGAGGTGGCAGTAGCGATAGCCTCAGTGGTGGGGTTGGCAACGATACCTACATTGTTGATGCCGATGATACAGTTACCGAGTTACCTGGAGCCGGTATTGACATCGTTCGCTCGACCGCCAGCTTGAGTCTAGGTGCCAATCTCGAAAACCTAATTTTGATTGGGCCTGGTAACTTAAGCGGCATCGGTAATGAGTTAAATAACGAGATTACCGGCAACGCTGGCGACAACTTCTTGGATGGCAGTGGCGGGAGTGACAGCCTCAATGGTGGTGCGGGTAATGACACTTACCTAGTAGATGGCAGCGACACCGTTACCGAATTGCCAGCCAGGCGAGGGGATTGATACGGTTCGCTCGACTGCTAGCTCTAGCCTGGGAGCCAATCTAGAAAATTTGATCCTGATTGGCCTTGGCAACCTCAATGGCAGCGGCAACAATCTGAATAATACGCTGGTGGGTACCTCTAGTAACAACCTGCTATTGGGGGGCGCTGGCGATGACTTCTTAAATGGTAAAGGTGGTAGGGATAGCTTTGATGGTGGGGCAGGCAATGACACTGTTACTTATGCAGAAGCAACCAGTGGCGTCATTGCCAATTTAGAGACAGGTATTACTCGTCAAAGGCTGCAAAACTCGCCTAGCAACCCGCTCAAAATTATGCCTTTGGGCGATTCCAACACCCGTGGCAAAGATGCCGATATTGCTGGCTATCGGGATGATTTATGGAACCTGCTCTTGGGCGATGGCTTCAGCCTTGATTTTGTCGGCTCCCAGTCCCGAGGTCCCGTTAACACTGACCCAGACCATGAGGGCCACGGGGGTTGGACGATTGGGGAAATTACAGGCTCTGTCAACGGTTGGTTGAATACCTATCAACCCAATGTTGCCCTGTTAATGATCGGCACCAATGACGTTTTGCAGGACCTCAATTTAGGTAATGCACCCAATCGTCTGAGCAATCTGATTGACCAAATTACCAACAGATTGCCAGGTGTTCAGCTCCTAGTCAGCTCGATTCCACCGATTGCACGCTCAGCCCAAGATCAACAACAGGTACAGGCTTTCAATGCCACAATTCCTGGCATTGTGCAGACCAAAGTTGACCAAAACAAAAAGGTAACTTTCGTTGACATCTTCCCATCGCTGAGTTCCAGTGATTTCTTGGAGGACGCAATTCACTTTAATGAAAATGGCTACAACAAGATCGCCAATACCTGGCACAATGTCATTCTCAATCTCGGTGAAGATCAAAATACGTTAACCAGCATTGAAAACGTGGTGGGCTCAGCCTTCAACGATATTCTGGTTGGCAATACAGGCGCGAATGTTCTAGAAGGGGGGCAAGGCCATGACATTCTCACAGGGAGCGGTGGCGCAGATAGCTACGTTCTTCGCGGACCCAATAGCGGCATTGACACAATCACAGACTTTAGTGCTAGTGACCAGTTGCGCATTTCTGCCTCTGGCTTTGGGGGCGGTCTGGTAGCAGGCATAGCGCTCAGTACCAGTGCCTCGGCAACCGGCGTCTTCGTCAGTGGCCCTTCTTTAAATCCCTTGGGGACTAGCGCCAATTTTCTGTACAACACCAGCACTGGCACCCTGAGCTTCGACCGTGATGGAGTTGGCTCGGAATCAGCCCTGGTGCTGGCCCTACTGAGTGGATCGCCTGCTCTGAGTGCTAGCTCGTTCTCGATCATCGCTTGAGAACATTGCTTGAACCACACTCTGTTGGTTAGCATCCCTGCCCTTAGCTCGCGCCAAATTTGCCCGTACTAAAATAAAAACTCGGTTGTACAGATCATCTGGTCTGAGCAGGGCAGCGCTTTTGTTCTCAACTAAGACCAGATGCAGAATATAAGCGCAAAGGTGTTATGGTTCAGTCTCCCAGTGCCCCCATCCTCGAGAACCTCAACCCAGAATGGGATCTTTCCAATCTGTACCGGGATCTAGAAGACCCCAAGCTCAATAGCGATCTAGAACAGTTGAAGGCGGAGGCTCTAGCCTTCCGCGAGCAATTTCGGGGTAAAGTAACCAATCTAGATGCCGCCCAGGTTGCTACCTGCTTAGCGCAATTAGAAGATCTCTCGACTCGTTCTGGGCTGCTCTATGCTTTTCCCAGCCTGATTTTCGCTGCTGACACCCGCAACACACTGGCGAAACAAGTGCAGGATCGGGTATTGGAAGCGCTCACAGAAGTTGAGAACCAACTCCTGTTTTTTGAACTCGAACTGCAAGACTTGCCCGAAGCGCAGTTTGCCCGTTTGCAAGCTGACCCAAGCCTCAAGAACTACCAGCACTATCTCAACCGCAGCGCGGTGTTTCGTCCGCACAAGCTCAGCGAAGAAGTCGAGCAGTCGCGCAATCAAGCGAATCTAACCGGGCGTCAAGCCTTCATTAAGCTGCGCGAAGTTCATCTCGGCCAGCAAGAATACGAGCCGGTAGAAACGCCCGAAGGCAAGTGCTCCACCGAAGCTGAGTTGGGAGCCCTGTCGTTCCAGCCCAATCGTGAGTTGCGCTATCAGGCATATCAATCGATCCGCAAGGTAATCAAAACTCACAACCCGCTCTACGGCTATATTCTCAACACGGTGAGCCAAGATCACCGCATCGAATCTCAACAGCGTGCCTACCCGTCTACACTGCACAAGCAATTGTTGGCTGACGAAGCACCAGAGGCTGTTTTCCGAGCTGTCATGGAAGGGACCCACGCTCGGCAAGATCTGTTCCGTCGTTATTACCAACTCAAGGGCAAAACTCTAGGTCAGCCAATCCGAACTTGCGACCTTTATGCGCCCTGGGCAACTGAGTCTGTAAAACCGATTGAATACGATTCAGGCGTCAACACGCTATTGGCGGCGTTGACTCAATTCAGTCCTGATTACGCTCGCCGCGCCGAAGAGTTTTTCATCCAAAACTGGGTGGATGCTAAGGTGCGTCCGGGCAAGCGAGGGGGAGCATTTTGCTGGCCAGTTTACGGCAAAAATAGCTTTTTGCTGTTGTCTTACACCAGTGATTACAACTCGCTGTTTACGCTGGCACATGAGATGGGACACGGTCTGCACTTCACTGAGATCGGCCAGCAACAAAGCTATTTCAACAGCAATCCGCCGATGGTTCTGGCAGAAATTGCTTCGACTTTCAACGAGCTGCTGCTGCTCGACTATTTGTTGAAAAAAGCCGAAGCCGAAGGGGATACAGCGCTCACTCGGACATTGCTCACCCGACAGCTCGAAGACCAGCTCAATTTGCTGTTCCGTCAGAGCACGATTAGCCGTTTGGAATTAGCGGTGCACGAACAAGCTCAGCAGGGCAGTTTTGACCACAGCTTTGTCAATGAGCAATGGCAATCTTTGTACACTGAGCTGTGTGGCGAAGCGGTCGAAGTGTTGCCCGAGCATCAATATGATTGGGCCAGAATTGGACACATCTACTTCAAACCCTTCTATTGTTGGCAATACACGGCCTCGAATATTGTCAGCCTCGCCTGCTATCAGCAGTATTTGCGCACTGGTCAAGACTTTATTTCAGGTTACCTGGGTCTGCTTGGTGCTGGTAGCGCAATGGATCAGGTGGAAGCACTCAAGCATTACGTTGATGTCGATATCACTGATGCTGCAACTGTCACCGATGCCATTGGCTATGTTGAGGGGCTGATCAATAAGTTAGAGACAGCGTTCAACATTTGAGGGCTGAGATTTAAGGGTTGAGGGACGGCAACTAATCTCCAGAAGTAGGGTTGAAGGGCTTAAATGCTATTTGAGGAGCCGGGTCAAACCGGCTCCACTTCGCCCTGTTGCAATCCAAAACAAGGCACGAACAGAATCGCGACCAATTGACAGCCAGGGACCCGGTGCTTGGTTGGAAGGAATGGTAACAGGCGTAAAGGTAATGCCTCGGCTACCCAAGATGAGGGTTGCAATCACTTTTGCTCGAGGCATGTGCTCTTCGGAGGTAATCAGGTACAAGTGCTGAATACGGCGACGTTCAAAATCATCCACTGAAAGCGTAAAGTTGCTGATGGTATCTACGGCGTACCAGTCGAAATGTACCCGCTTTTTGTCAATACCCGCCTGCCGAAAAATTTTGGGGCCTTCTGGATAGCGCCCGCCTGAAACCCAAATGTCTAGAGAGGGATGGTTTAAGCCAAATTGAGCGGCAAATTCCTCTCGCCCAGTGCCACCCCCCAGAACTAACACAGCTTCAGGTTTGGGAGCTTGATGGGCAGCAATGGCTAAGCGAATAGGAATAACACTAGCCAGAGCTAGTACAGCGCAACTAGTCACACCTAGCCAATGCCAACGTTTGCGGAAGCCTATAAGCTTAGGTACTAGCTTTAAGGCCTGAGGTTGGTGATGTTCGTTCATCCACTAGTCTCTGGCACTATAACTCTTCTGGAACGTAATGGCAGATCAACGGCATGGTAGAAGAGCATACCCACTAACAAGGCCAGAAATAGTAAAGTAAGCGAGTGATTGACTCCTAGTAAAATATGAGAGAGCAAGAAAGTTGGCAGGTGAAATAAGTAAACAGGGTAGGAGATATTGCCCAGATAGCCGAGAAAGTTCAGCAAAAAGCTTGGCAGTCGGATGGAAGAGGAAAAAATTAGAACTAGACAAGTTAGCCCATAAACGGCGACAACCACTATACCAGTTCGCTGTTGATTTAGAATCAACATGAGACAGCCGAACAACAATAGAACTCTAGCCGATAATGTGTGCCGTTCTCGAGAATAAAGGAAGCCCAGTAGCCAAACCCATAGGAATAAGCCGAACGGCAAGCCAAAGCGCAGATACGAGTAGTACGGCAATTCTGCGTGATACAGCCAGTGGTAGAAATAGGGAACTGCAACATATAGAGCTGCGGAGCAGCCAATCAGGCTAAGCAGAATTTTGCTTGGCAATTTAGAGAAGAGAGGGGTCAGGGCATAAGTTACTGGCAGAACCCCTAGAGGCCATAGAGGGGCATTGGAGGAAAAGGGACCAACAACAAACCCTTGCAAGAAGAAGAGATAGCCTAAGGTTGAGCCTAGATCAGCCTGAACTTTCAATTCACCATTGAGCAGGTGAATGGGCGAACCAAAAAGCGCAAAGGGTAACCCTGAAATGATGATTGCACAGAAATACAGAGGGTAGAGTCTAAGGAGGCGGCGTTTGTAGAACCCCTCAGGATTTTTTTTGATGGAATAGGCAGTCAAGTAGCCAGAGATCAAAATTACCCCGATAACATTGCCAAGAGGCGTGAGCTTCCGGGCCATGTAGAAAAAATCATGCCCCGGATCTACAATGAAAGGCTTTAGATGCTCACAGATAATGAAAAAAGCTAATAGGAAGCGCAGGCCAGTGATAACTTGCCAATTCATGGTTTCGCTCTAAAAGGCACTAGGCTGGCAGCACAACTCGTCTTGACCGCAAAGGGATATCAACAGCATGGTAGAACAGCATCGCGACCAAAATAGCGATGAATGCAAGTGTTTCTGGCGTCTTGATACCTAATCCTGCGTAGCAAAAAATTAAAGTTGGGACGTGAAATAGGTACAGTGGATATGAAATATTTCCCAGATAGTTCAAGCTGTTCAGCAAAAAACTAGGGAGCTTAATTTGGGAAGCAAAGATTAGAACTCCACTACTCAAGCCATAGGTAAAGATGCCCGCTTTACCAGTATGATTCTGATTCAGTAATAATAACAGGCAGCCCAGGCCAATCAGTGCGATTTTTAAAGCTGTGGCTTCGTTTTGACGAGCATACAAAAAGCCCAAAAGCCAAGCCCAAAGCAGCAAGCAAAAGGCTATGCCGTATTGCAAACTAGTGTAGAAGGGGAGGCGAGTGGTAGGAAACAGTGCATTATAGATAAAAGGAAAAGCAAGATAGAACGAAGCCGACAATCCAATCAAAAGAATGAGAACCTTACTGCTCAGTTTAATAAAGACTGGTGCCAGTAAGTAACATAAAACCTCAATGCTCAACGTCCATAGGACAGGATTGATTTGGATTGTACGTACCGCAAAACCCTGCAACAACAAGAAATTTCCAAAAGCAGTCCAAATCGTAGGTTGAACAAACTCCTGGCGAGGAACCTGAATTGTATCTCCCAAGATCCAAAAAGGGATGAGCGAAACAAGAACAGCGAAGAAATATAGAGGATAAATCCTTAAAACTCGGCGCTGGTAAAACTCTTTCGGCTGCTTGATCAGTGAATGAGCAATTGAATATCCAGAAATCAACAGAAAACCCAGAACAGCGGCCATCGCATTCAGTTTGCTAAATATAAACAGAGGATTGCCATCAGCACCAGGAATAAAGAATCTAGTGTGATCAGAAACGACAATCCAGGCCAAGAAGAAGCGCAGGCCTGCTAAAACTTTCCATTTCACAGTTTGGCCTCCTCGCAAAGCACTAGCCTGTTCTTCGGCAGTTGTAATAGGTTTTGATATTCACACAGCAGCGTCTCAACAACTTTTTCCCAGGAAAATTCTCTGAGTGCCCGTTGTTGGCTTGCTTGCGCCATACTGGCCCTTAAAGGCTCATCTGAGAGCAGGCGCAAAATTGCCACTGCCAACATTTCAGCATTGCTGCGCTCTACGAGAAGGCCTGTTTTCCCATCCTCAACGCTTTCGACAATACCGCCAGTCCGGGTGGCAATCACTGGTAATCCCGCGGCCATAGCCTCAAGCACAGCATTGGGAAAAGGGTCGTCAAAAATCGAAGGATGGATAAAAATGTCTGCATTTTGCAAATAATGATTTAGTTTCGAGTGAGGTACACCACCAGTGAAGGTAATCTTGTTAGCTACCTCGAGAGAGATCCGGCCTTTCAGATTGGCGAGATAGCTGCCAGGGTAGAAGTCTGCTAACTCTTTGACTTGAGGATTATCACTCAAATGAATTAATTCGCTGAGAGGTAAGATGGCCTCTTTGCCCACAATTTCAAGTTGGACTTCAGGGTATTGCTCGACAACCTTTTCAAAGGCGTCGAGTAGAACATGGACCCCCTTCTCTGGCGAAACTCGACCAGTAAATAGAAGCCGTTTGACATTGCCTGGGGCAGAACGCTGTCCATGATTAATACCCAGATAATCCTCAGCTGCAATACCGTTGTGTACCGTTTGGCAACGATCAGCAAGTTGAGGAAAACGGTTGCGGATACCTTCAGTTAGGTATTCACTGCAGCCAATAATTAAGTCCACCTGTTGAAGGCGGCGTTCGACCATGGCTCGGTCTAGCAAGGTTAACCAATCCATGCCCATGCGCAAAACAATTTTGATATTAGGATTGAGGGCTCGAATGACAGGAATAGCCTGAGAGAGATTGAGAATATGAACAACATCACATTGTTGCGCCTTAAGATCCTTGGCAACCTGCCAAATGTAGTTGGGATAGTAAAAGTCAGAGCCAAAGGGAGGCTTGGTTGGGTCATTGAAACCAGAGAGCTTTCGCCAGCCTTTGAGCGCTTTAAGTAGCCACTTATCAATGCCAACGGGCATTCCCTGATAATGCACACCCTCTTCGTTTACAACTCGCTTTTCAAAATCGCGACCAGCTGCGTAAACCAGAACCTCATGGGATTTGGCCAACCGTCGCGCAATCTCATGGGTGAGCATAGGCACTGAGATTGACCGAGTGATGGGAACATAAAAGATCGGTTGATGGACGAAGGCTATTTTCATGTTCCTTGAAGGGGCTCTAATACGTCAGTCCTAGTATTTCCAATGAAGCTGTCTATGTTCTTGTCAAAGTCTGGGTACTGCTGGTCGCGCTCAGAGATGACCTGGACCTCTAAAGGCCAATTAATGTTGAAGGCCGGATCATTCCAGCGGATGCCTCTAGCAGACTCAGCATGATAGAACTCCGAGATTTGGTAGAAAACTTCTGTGTCATCTTCTAGAGTTTGAAACCCGTGGGCGAAGCCTTCTGGAATGTAGAGCATTTTGTAGTTCTCAGCAGAAAGAACCACACTGTAGTGCTGCTTAAACGTGGGGGAACCTGGGCGCAAATCGATGATGACATCACAGATAGCGCCCTTGAGACAACGCACTAATTTAGTCTCCTCATAGGGAGAAATCTGATAGTGCATTCCTCGCAAAGTAGCCTGTCTTTGGTTGTGAGAGATGCTGCATTGGGCTAGCTGGATGTTGAGACCATGCACTGCAAATTCACGTTGACACCAGGTACGGGCAAAGAAACCTCGTTGATCCTGCAATTTCTCCAACTCAATCAGGAAGGCCCGCTTGAGGGAAGTTTCAGTAAAGATCACGGATAAACTTGTACTTCAGGAATTGGAACGACAAACTGCCCACCCCATTCTCGGATGTAAGACATCTGCGTCATAATCTCGTCCTTTAAATTCCAGGGCAGAATCAGGACATAGTCCGGCTTAGTTCGTTGGATCTCGTCAGGATGGCAAATGGGAATGTGGGTTCCTGGCAAGAATCGTCCCTGTTTATGAGGACTGCGATCTACGGTGTAGTCTACGAAATCAGTCCAAATGCCACAGTAATTCAGTAACGTGTTGCCTTTGCCAGGGGCTCCATAGCCTACCACTGATTTTCCAGCCTGTTTAGCTGTGATCAGGAAATCGAGTAATTTGCGTTTGGTTGCTCTAACTTGTTCACCAAAGACGAAATAGTGCTGAAGTTGGGTCAGATTGGCGGCTGCTTCTCTGGCTTTCAACTCGCTCACTCGTGGGCTAATGGGATAAGTGTCATTCTCCACATGACGAGCGTAAATCCGTAAAGAGCCACCGTGAGTTGGCAATTCCTCTACATCAAAAAGAGTCAGGCCATGATGCGCGAAAACTTTTTCGACCGTCGTGAACGAGAAATAGGAGAAATGCTCGTGGTAAATAGTGTCAAATTGGTTCTCCGCCATCAAGCGCATCAGATGGGGAAACTCCATGGTAATGACCCCTTGGGCCTTGAGGATAACCTTCATCCCCGCCACAAAGTCATTTAAGTTTGGCACATGAGCCAGCACATTATTGCCTAGCAATAGATCGGCTTGTTTGCCTTCAGCAACTAAGGCCTGCGCAGTTTCTTGACCAAAGAACTTGATAACAGTTGGAATGCCCTTACCAATCGCAACCTCAGCCACATTGGCGGCTGGCTCAACTCCAAGAACTGGGATTCCTTGCTCGACAAAATATTGAAGCAGGTAACCATCGTTACTTGCAAGTTCAATGACCTGACTCTGCGCATCTAAATGGAAGCGCTCAGTCATGGCTTGAGTGTAATTTTTGGCGTGGCGTAGCCAGGAATCAGAGTAGGAAGAGAAGTAGGAGTAGTCGCTAAAAATCTCTCCAGGGCTCACATACTCCAACAGTTGAACTAGCAAGCATTGATCGCACACAAAGACCTGCAAGGGATAGAACGGCTCCATCCCATTCAGTTGCTCAAACTTCAAAATGCTATTACAGGGCGGCGACATCCCCAGATCAACCATCGTGTGCTTTAGCGGCGTCTCACAGAAGCGGCAGCAACCCCGGGTAGTTACAGCTTGCGCTTCTTGCAGTTTTTCGGTTAGTGCGGTCATAGCTGACGTAGCTCCTCCAACGCAGGGTATTATCAATCCGGTTCGTGCTGATCAGCTGTTTGATGTGATCAATGCGCTTGTAGTACGGTCCCTCGAAGTCCTCAACCCGGAGGCTAACCTGCTGGTAGGCCTCGTATAACTGTTTTGCTCCCAAACGCGCATTCCATTGCGGTTGAAAGCTGGGCAAAACCCGTGAGATTTTGCTGAAATCTACTCGATAGCAGCGCTTGTCAGGTCCACCATCTTCGGCATATTCGATTTGGCAACCTGGCACTGTTTCACGCGCAATTTCAGCTAGATCTCGAATTTGGTAGTTTTCCTCACTGCTGCCGACGTTAAAAGCCTGATTGTGTACCAGTTCCTGCGAGGCCTGCAGCACTGCAACAAAGGCTCTGGTGATGTCCTCAATATGAACAATGGGTCGCCAGGGAGAGCCATCACTCTTGATATAGACACGTCCTGTAGTCGCAGCCCAAGCTACTAGATTGTTGAGTACCAGATCAAAGCGCAGGCGTGGCGATACTCCATAGGCAGTTGCATTGCGTAGGAAGGTGGGGCTGAAGCTATCGTCAGCCAGCTTCGCGACATCCTGCTCCACCAGCACTTTGGAATAACCGTAGGGAGTGACTGGATTGAACTCAGCCTCCTCTGTTACTTTATCTTCGCCTGCTGCTCCATAGGTGCTACAGGAAGACGAGAACAGAAAGCGTGGAACCCCCGCTGCTTTTGCCAGTTCAGCAAGACGAACTGAGGCTAGATGGTTAATCTCGTAAGTGAGTTTTGCATCCAAATTACCCAGAGGATCATTAGATAAACCGGCCAGGTGCAGAACTGCATCAAAACCTTCTAGATCTTCAACTTCAACATCTCGAAGATCTTTAGTGATTTGAGGGATCTCAGGAGCGGAGTTACCAAAGGTGCAAAGTTCAAACAGGTTACTATCTAGCCCAACAACCTCATATCCTGCTGCCAACAGCATAGGTACCATTGCTGTGCCGATGTAGCCCTGGTGTCCTGTTACCAATAGTCGCATTCTGTTCATCCTCCCAAATTTTCCATGGTGCTTTGTTGCTTTGCCACAGTGCTTCTAGGGCACGCTTGTCCCGTAGAGTATCCATGCACTGCCAGAAAGAAGTGTGTTGATAGGCCATTAGTTGACCATCTTCTGCAAGTCGCTCTAGGGGCTCTTTCTCCCAGGTTGTTTCATCGCCATCGATGTAGTTGAATACTTCTGGCTCTAGTACAAAGAAGCCGCCATTGATCCAACCCTCACGGGTTTGGGGTTTCTCAGAGAACTCCATCACCTGACCACTGCCCCGCACTTCTAAATAGCCAAAACGAGTGGGAGGATGAACGACGGTGAGAGTCGCTAATTTGCCATGGGAGCGATGGAAAGCTAATAACTCCTGCAAATTAACATCTGAAACCCCATCGCCGTAGGTCAGCATAAAGGTTTCGTTGCCTAGGTGAGGGGCGAGCCGTCTAATGCGTCCCCCAGTCATACTTTGAATGCCGGTGTCCACCAGCTCAATTTGCCAATCAGGGCGATAGCCACCGTGGGTTTTAATTTCCCCTGTTTGCAACTTAATGGTGAGATTACTATTCAGCGAACAATAATCGGCCATGTATTTCTTGATGACTTCGCCTTTGTAGCCCAAAGCCACAGCAAAGTCTTTGAGACCATAGTGGGCGTAGTGCCTCATGATATGCCAGAGAATTGGCTGGCCCCCGACTTCCACCATTGGCTTGGGCTTGACTTCAGTTTCCTCAGACAGGCGAGTGCCTAGCCCTCCGGCAAGTATGGCTACTTTCATACAGTGACTTTCCCAAAATAAGTGAATAATTGTCGCTACTGCCGCCCGAATGAAAGCCTTGGCAGCAGACTAATCGCACGGGATAAATCCCCAACCATACCGCCTAAACGGGTGAGAACTCCTGGCGAAATCAATAGGCGCTGCAAAACCTGCTTGTAGCAACGCATTTGCTCCAGAAAGTTAAGCTCAGTGCGCTGAATAGCTCGGCAATATTCGAAATAACGTCGCCATCTCGGCAGTACAATTTTGCCTTTGTTTTTAGGGTCAAACCAATTGGCTAGCGCTGTATCAGTCACATTTGCCCTCTGAGAGTTTTGCTTGTGAACTCGGCGCAAAAATAGATATTCAGGAACTTCAAAAAACTCGCCCCGTAGTGCTAGTTCCGCCAGTAGAACTCGATCTGCGTGAGGATAATTGCCCAGCAGCAGGGTTTCCTTGAGAGCGCTGGTACGAATTAAACCGAAGGCTTGAGTTGCATGATACCAACCGTAGGTTTCTAGGAGTTGATAGAACCGCTCATGGGGTTTGTCAGAGCGAATATTTAGGTTCTCGGTGTAAACCCCTTGATACTTGCCGTTCTCGTCAATCGTATGCGCTCTGGGATAACAAAGAACGACTGATGGCTCGCGCCTCAAAACCTCAACGCAGAGATCAAGATACTCTGGCGCACAAATGTCATCGTAAGCAACCCACTTGAAATATTCACCGCTTGACAACTCGAATGAGCGGTTAAAATTCCAGGCTGCGCCTAAATTTTGTTCACTACGATAATACTTAATTCGTTGATCTTTTTCGGTATATTCCCGACAGATCGCCTCAGTTGAATCCGTTGATGCATTGTCTGAAATAACTAGCTCAAAATCCTGAAATGTTTGAGCCAAGATCGCGTCTAAAGCTTCCCTGAGATAGCGCTCACCATTGTACACAGGCATGCCAAGGCTAACACAAGGTCTACCGCAACTCATTTGAATTCCTACCTCTTCTACTAAGGATGTAAATGCTGGAGATGGCCCAAATTCTTCTTAAAGCTGGCTGAAACTTGGTGCTGTTTTCAGTAGCTTAAAATCTCACCGAGGGCTGCTAGAGAATGCCAGAGAACTGATAGAAAGTTACTATCTATCGGCCTATTCCTATACCTAATGGTGCAAATAGGAGGCAAATCAAACTTCCCCAGCACAGCTTGTTGCAGGCTAAGAACTAAGGAGCCGAGAATGATGGCTCGTTTAGTATTGCGGGGATGAACACAGCTAGTCTGTGCAAATGACGAATTTCAACGTCAAAGCACCCTAGCGAGTAGTTGCAGGCTAGCCACAGAAATTTAGAAGAACTGAGGTATTGAGACTGAATGTTGAGCAGTCTCAGCATCGCTCGAAGGCGAAGATTTTAACCTAGAGAATAGCTTGACAAAAGGTGTTGAGATCCTGAACTTGCCTATCTCAGGCTGCTCAAACACAGCTGTTGATCTGGGGGGGCTGGGAGGTGTTGAGATCCATGAAACTACCGATCTCACGACCGCTGAACGCGGTTATCAATCTGAGTGTAACTGCTGTCGTAACTACTGGGGAAAACACTGAGGAAACCCTTAGAAGAATAGTGCCATACCTCTTTGGGCAGATGCCAGCACTTCATAGGAACTTGACGGAATTCAAATTCTTGCTCTTAACAATGTGAAGAACTAGCTAATGCAGCCGTAAGGTTGCACAGAAAACGCTGGATAGGGTATTCTGAGTGACCTTTACAATCCTTTACAAGAATCAGAGGTTGGCTACCAGGGATTGCTGCAACTCTAAACTGAGCAAACCAGGCGAGCGCTGTTCCGCGGCCAGCATGGCTTGAGCTGCCTTACGAGCCTCTCGGTGTAGGCCAGGGTGAGACAGTGCAAGCACCAGGTGACCGTCGTACTCCGGCAACCGATGCTTGCGTCGGTACATAATCTCTCGATGCCAGCGGCTCACAATGGCTTGGCAATACTCAAACACAAGCGCAGGTTCATCCCAGAGAGCGTTCAGGGCAGCAGTGACCAGAGGTCGATACTGCCGGTGCCAGTCGTTAAGGATCCGAAGCGCACGCTGACGCCGGAGGGGTGTATCAGTCGGAATCGCTAAAGCTGGAGCCCTGAGCACAAGCGGTAAATTCTTGTCCCAAACACTCAGCATTGCTATGGCTAACTCTTGCGCCTCCGCAGTTGTTCCAGCGATTTCTAGACAAACTACCAGCACTTGAGGGTCAGTTCGAGTCCAATCGCGGATTCGCTCTAGGGCAAACTCTTGTGCCGACTCACCCAATAACTTCAGACAACGACAGAGCACAGCTCGATCTTGCCGACTGCTAAGTAACTGTTTAGCCTCATCCTGAGCAGCTTCCCCCAGGAGATCTAAACAACGGCAGAGGACGACACTGTCCTGGCTGGAGCGCAGTAATTGTCTAGCTTCATCTCGGGCGTCGCCTAACAAATCCAGGCAGCAGCAGAGGACAAAGGGATGGGTGGCAGGATCTGCCAATAACTGTCTGGCACTATCCAGGGCGGTTTCACCCAGTAAATCCAGGCAACGACACAGGACAAAGGGATGGGTGGCAGGATCTGTTAATAGTTGCTTGGCCTCCAGTAAAGCTGTTTTCCCTAACAGATCTAGACAGCGGCAAAGGACATCGGGTCGCATTGCTGGGTCTGCTAGTAATTGTCTGGCTCGGTCTTGGGCAGTTTCACCCAGTAAATCTAGGCAACGACACAGGACAGTTGGATGGGTCGTCACATCTGCTAGCAATTGTCTGGCTCGGTCTTGGGCTGCTTCTCCCAGCAAATCTAGGCAACGGCAGAGCACGGCAGGGTGAATTGTTGTGTCTGCCAACCAAGTTTGGGCCAAGGCTTGAGCTTGCTGGTTGCCTAACCCTTGCAGTAAGGGCAGCAGAATATTGCGATCGCGGCAACCGGCTTGATAAAGCTGTGTTAGCAGCTCGACTTTCTGTTCAAGCTCTTCGTAGTTGTGTTGGACCCAGCTCCAGACTGCGCTCCAAAGCTGTGCATTGACAGGCGCAAGCGGTGCTGCTGCCCGTAACAGCTCTAGTCTCTGGGCTGGTGTCAGAGCCAGTCTTTCATTCACAATCAGCCTCAGATAAGCGCCATGACCATTGCTTGAGGCCAAAAGCTGCTGAATGTAAGCAATGGCTTGCGATTGGCTAATTAAATCGGGATGAGTGCGCACAAAGCCGCTCAGGGCGTGAGAACTCGAAAAACTGCTGCCACGCTTGATCATCAAGTCAAGCGTGGCTCTCCTCCAGGTATCGGTGCCAATCGGGCGTGGCCCTAAAAGACCTTGCTGCCCGGCTAAGATCAACCCTTCTGCTAGAGACTGATGCTGAAATCGGACGGCATCGTATTCCGGCTCAAAGCAAAGAAGTGGTGCCAAAAGTGACCAGGCTAGAGCACTCAGAGGTTCCTGCAGGGATCTTGAGGGACCGCTTAGGGCTGCGTGGTAGTCCGCCAATAACCGAAATGAGTGGTAGGAGATGTGCCGTCCCACCTCTCGAATGGCTGCTGCATCGCTGATTGCCTCAGCCAAGTCCGGCAGAATGGTCCGTATGCGCCTGACTCGGTCAGCCAAAATCTCTAAGAATGCTCTTTCTAGGTCTTGGGCTGTGAAGTCTTGGGCTGCTGGGTCTTGGGCTGCATTAGCTACGGGTCGTCCTGCGGCCAGCACCCACAGGAGGTGAACCAAGTTGGGGGCGACTAGAGGAGCTGTCGTTAAGGTTCGGGCCGCTCTTGCCCAAGTGGGAACCAGCTCAGCAGCTTTTTGCACAATAGCAACCCAGTCTGCTGAGGATTCTGCAGTAAACAGGCCTGAACTTGCGCTGACCTTCGCTTGCAAAGCAGGCGGTAACTGACGGCCAGCCACAACCAAGCCTAAGTCTGTTCGTCGGCGCAACCCTTGCTGCAAGCGACGAACGTCCTCGTTTTCAAGTTTTTGGATGTTATCCACCAGCAAGAATTGGGGGGCTTCGCCTTTGGTCAATTCAGCCAGCCCAAACCGTAGCAGTCGCTCTGGATCTTGCACCCACCACACCTTGTACCCCTGCTCGTAGAGGTCTAGGGCTAAGCGGCGCAGAGCTACAGTTTTACCGCTACCCGTTGGGCCGAGAATTGCTGCGGCTGGGCAGTTGTGATGACCGGCGTTGAGAACTTGGTGTAACAGCTCTGAACTGAAACTACGACGGATATCCCAGCCTCGAAAACACCCTAGCCAGCCAGCTTGATGTTGGGCGGCATAAAACTTTTCTGGCGTGATGCGTTGAGCTTCTGGATCTTCACCCCGCTTGGTGGCGGCTTCAAGGGCTTGGCGTTGGTAAGCTTCTTCACGCTGCCACAGGCTCTGTCCAACTGGATAGGCTCCTTCCGGCAAAAACTCCCGAAAAAACAAGAGCCCATCCAAGATCTCGCGTAAATGCCCAAAACCCTGTTCTTCGTGCTCAAGGTAGCTAATGATGTCAATGGCTCTTTGTTCCTGACTAACCGCCTGCCTACGGCGATACCAGACCTCAATGTTCAGCCGAAATAGAATTTCTTCAAATTGCCCTGGTGGGAGCTGGATCAGCTGAGCGTAGAGTTCTTCTCGAAAAGCCATTCCAACCTCGATATGAAGGATTTAATCTCTGCGAGCCAAACCATCGCCTGGCTAATAAGAACCGGGCACTTAACCAGCTAGATCCAGACGATCTGAAGTGATTCAGGAAAAGCAACCGACGAACTGACCAAAGTTTTGTCCCTTGCCTAAACCTTGGTCTCGTACACTTGCACCCAGCCCACCTGCCTCTGAGTGCTTCCCCCACGCGCACATATTATGGCTCACTGACATAGCGGTGTAAAGAAATCAATCTGTTCTGTAGGTGATACGAGTTTGGTTAGGCCGTGAGCATGGAGAACTGTTTGCGCTGCTGGCTTTGTCTCGTCTGAGAACAATTTCCTGATGCGTCAATAGTCAGCCCAGCCTGCTTGAGTGGTTAACGTCTACAGCTTGCGTCAATTCAATAGAGCAGAACCAATATTGAAAAGCTTCTCTTAAAATTTTTAAAGCTGTCATGCCTTGCTCTGCTTCTGGATTTGAGCAACCTTTAACTTTTGATAGAGCGGATTCTTCTGAGAGGCTGTTGCAAGTTCTCAAACTCTGCTTCTCCTCCTTCTAATTACTTGTCAATCAATTCATGATTAGCAAGGTAAAAAGCAATGTCGACGTAGACCCGTTCTAGTAAAATTAATGGAAAGTTTTGGGCGATGCTTTCAGGAGATTCACCGTTTAAAAAGCCATAGACAATTGAGTCAAGAGATACGCGAGTTCTTCCTATCCAACGTCCTTTATCTCGTTGCTCAACATATTGCTTTGTCAGGATTGGTGCTGTCATCAAACCAATAGCTGCTCTTTAATCAAATGCTCTTTAATCAACAGAGTAATACCAGCTCACTTTTGAGCTATCCATTCGACCCCTTCCAACCTCCCCTTGCCAAGGGGCGGAGCCGTAGGCGGTGGGGTTTTGGTGGGCTCTCAGTGAGAGAATTGGGATTACACAGACTTCCCTCTAGTCCGCCAAGTAGGGGCTTTGCTCAGAAAACTTGAGGGCTAGAGCATTTATTGGAGTTCTGCACGGCTCGTAACAGGTTAGGCGAGAGGCTATAAAGTGCGATAGTTGGCCCGCCACCTTCAGAGTGGACAGTGACTTTGCGAACCAAATCACGAGCTTCGAGGCTGAGTAATAAGGGGCGGAGTTCTGAGGTTTCCAGATGGCTGTCACGGTTGAGCAGGTTGAGGGGAACGCGGGACAAGGCACCATTGGGTTCGATGTAGTTAGCGATCACGAGCAGAATCAGCTTGAGCGGTGCAGCCAAATTGAGACTGCGGACAATGTGGTCCCAGAGAGCGAGTCGAAGCGTGGGGCTCATGAGTTTGAGAGTAGAAGGATCGTGTAAACTGCGGCATTCTGACTCTGGGACTGGTAAATCGGGCCGAGGCGGAGCGTTGATGGGGTCAACTAGTCCATTGATGGAGTGAATGGGTCCGTTGACGGAGTCTAGAGGTCGATTAACGGGGTCAGCGAGTCCGTTAACGGGGTGAATAAGTCGGTCGATGGAGTGAATGGGTCCGTTATCGGAGTGAAACGGTTGGTTAATGGAGTGAATGGGTCCATCAATGGACTGAATGGGTCCGTTAACGGGGTCATTTAGTCCGTTAATGGAGTCTTCGGGTCCATCAATGCGGTTTGGAAGGTGGATTTACGGATGGCATCTAGCAATGGGGCCCTGCATGCAGTCGATGGGCAAGGCATCAACGGGTGCCTTGGGTAACAGCGTTCTTAGCGTTGCGCAGTTGGGTATGTCGCTGTCGCCAAAGCTGCCGCCAATAGCTCAGCACGTCTTCGGGGTAGGCATAGCGCTGGATTTCGGTTTTGATCACCTCGCCAATCCAGTCGAGCAGATGCAGGTCGTTGCAGGCTTGAATGGTCAGGGCACAGGCGGCAAGCCACTGGTTGAATTTGCGATAGCTGAGGAACTGCCCGCCTCGGTCGGCACGATGGACAAACAGCACATGCAGCCAGTGTTCGATGCGGCAAATCAGCGATTCGGAAATGCCTAAGAAACGGGCAACTTGAGACAAGGGAATGCAAAGCTGCGGCTGCAACACCTGGGTGAGGTGCATGGGAAGGACTCCAAAAATTTGAGGGCAATAGAGCCTTTGACCCTATTCAGGGTCGAGAAAGGCAGGTGTTAAACTGCCCCCTAGCCGCCGGGTTGTTGCTTGCAACCCGACGGTTAGTTCCCCAGAGTTTGTATAAGACCCTGGGGGACGCCTAGGGGGCCAGTTACCTGTGTGGAAAGGCACCAGGGACTCCCTATTGGAGTCAAGTAGGCAGCGCAAAAAAGTTTCTTGTATCGCAACTAACCCAGTGAAGTAAGCACCAAGACTCAGCTTCAACCTAATTCCAACTCCACTGAATCTCTTTCTACCCAGTTAAAAAACGGCAGCCATGCTGGGACGAATATCTCAGCTCAGGATGAAACCTGAAACGAGATTTGTTTATCCGGTGATTAAGAGCCTCGCTTCCCGAAGCCTTTCACCTAAGCAAACAGTAGGGAATTTCTGGGCCTGCTCTCATCACACCCCATCTATTCGCTAGAGTTTAGTTTGACCTCAGCCAGGCTTGTGAAATTACACGGCCAGACGAGGGAGGAATGCCTCAACCTCGAAACTTATCAACACAAATGTACTGAATCTGAAAGTATGCGGAACGAGTCTACCTATTTAGCTGAATTGGTACATTATGCGGCAAGATTCTGCCTATCTATCTGATTTAGGGTGTTATACAGAAATCATCTGCCTAATCACCACTATAGGGGCGTTATATGGAAACTTTCAGTCCAATAATAGTTATGTGGCGAGGGCACGTTGCCGATCAGCGTCCATGACAACTGGGTCTACGCCCAAGCGGTCGATCACGATCGCCGTCGCATCGTGCTGTACACGGTCTACCCGCATGCGACGCCGTCGGAGTACACCGACGTGGTATTCGAGGGTGTCGTCACCCACCATTTCGAGCAGCAGAACGTCGGAGGCGGCGACCCCTATCCCTCGAACGTCCTATTCGACGTGGAGGAGTCGGACCCGACGTTCATCCTCGGGTCGTACTCGGACCTTCTCGCGCGGACGAAGAATTACGGCTGGCCGGTCCAGGCGTATGACGACTTGCAGGACCTCGTGAATCGCCTGACGGCGGGTGGCGCCAAATGCTTCGAAGTGCATGGCACCGTTGGGATTCATGGCTTTGTGTTCGCAATGTCTATGACGTTCCGCGAGCGGCCCGGCCGAGCGGAGGTCGCCGCATAACCAGCCGTTGCAGCAGACCGGGCGGGCGTCACGGTCCTCATCATTCGAAAGTACGTCGGTGCCCGCTCGGCCGCTGAACGTCGGTCCGTTGGGCTACTCAGACTACGGGTGGGAACATAATCTAGAGCTTGTCCGCTGTAATTTGAGAAGGTATTGCTGGTTTAACCGTGTAGGTTTCGTTGAGTTGCTCGTTCACGCCCCAAGCAATCAATTGCAACGAATCCATAAGTAGAACCACAGACAAATCCCAATTACTCAGTCCACCGTTGATTCAATCCACAAAATCACTTAATCAGGCAAAAGGGCACGCCACCATCTTGAGAACAAATCAGTCAAGGAGAATATAACGTCTCTTAAACCCTTGCTGACCAATGTGTCCAGAAGCGGGTGTATTGAATCTAAAAATATGCAGAAAGATCCTGCCTATTTGACTGAATCGGCATATTATGTGGAAAGTTTCTGCCTATCTACCTGATTTGGGGCGTTAGACAGAAAGTTTCTGCATAATCACCTGCACGGGGGTGTTATACACAAACGTTCCCTCTAATAATAGTTAGACCTCACTATCCGTACAAGGGAGAGCTCGTCTGTGATTTTTGCCGAGTTGGACTATTCGGGCCACTACGCAGATTTCCACCGCGAACTGGAGGTATTCTTGCCCCAGCACTTCTTGCAAGTGGAGTCTGGAATTCAGGCGGACTTCTGGTTTTGAATTCATGACGGCGCAGACAAGGTGGCAATCGATACGTTCACATCCATGAAGCACCAGGTGAAGTCGGCATCACCAGGGCAGCATGTGCAGAGTGTGATTGAAGCCTTGCGTGCCAAGTACAAAGTAAGGGTGTACAACTCACCGGAACTCGAGGGGCATGAAGATTAGTAGCCTGTTCAGCTCAACGTCGCCGGCCGACTTGGACGCCGGCGTCCTGAGGTGCCGGTCAACTCCGACGTTAGACAGACAAAACAACTCTATTTGAGGTGCTGCTTTCATTCATTTTTTCCTACCTCATAAAGCAGTTGAGTTAAGATTGTGGAAAAATTCTTGGCATCGTAATGACCAAGTTACCTAAACGTACTAAGTCTCAGAGGATTGGTGTAAGTGCTGCTGATCTCCTGAGTTCTGTTTTTGCCGAATTTTGCAACATTATCCCCATTCCTCAAGATAGAGATTTCGGCATTGACTTCATTTGTGAAATCATGCAGGGAGAACACCCAACTGGAAGGTTGTTTAACATTCAATGTAAAGGGAAAGAAGAAGCCAACGTAGAAGGGAACTCAATCACACTTCCCATCAAAGTAACAACTCTCAATCATTGGCTGCTTCAGCCAAATCCAACATTCTTGATTATTGTTGATTGTCAAAACAGCGTGTTTTATTGGTCTTTTCCTCAAGATTTCCTCAGTTCACTTAATAAGAACTGGCAAAAACAACAAACAGTTTCAATTCCAGTTCCTCTTGAAAACCATTTTGAGCAAGATGTAAACGCCTTACCTATCCAGTTAGTTTCAATAGTTAATTCACAGGCATCTGCTGCTCCTCAGAATGGTGATTACCTTGGAACATTGTCACTTGCTGATGCTGTAAATAGGGCTATCGATTATGGATTATATGTACTGAGGGCACCTTTCCAGCGTCCTTTTCAGTATATTGGAATGCCTATCGCAGATGCAGCAAGAGCAGTCAGCAGTAAACCCAATGAAGTGGGCAATATTATCATCGACTCTGAGCAAGCTCATATGCTTTTGGAAGCAGAAGGAATTTTATTAGTTATGTAGATGTTGAACTAAAAAAGACTGCTCCTTGGAGCCAGAGCCGCCCGTTTGATTCCGTGGCAATCTTGGGAGTATTTAGTATTAACCCATCCGAGTTAGAACTAGCCCGCAAACAGACACACTTTCATACCTACTACGACCACAAGAGAAAGTTAAAGATTGGTGTATCTTGTCAGTATGAGGGCGCACCGCTATCTGTAGGATTTAGCAGTAAGTATTACAGAGCGTGAAGTGAGTTTCAAGGTTGGGGGTTGGTGCTGTCTAACAATTGCGGTGCAACGGATTGAAGGAAGCCGCTTGTGCTGAGTTAAAGGGGATCGGCAACCGCTGACCGCAACCGTTGGGCAGGAACAGTTCGGGGTTAAACAGCGTCTCTGAAGAAGAGAGTG
Organism: Leptolyngbya sp. FACHB-261; assembly: GCF_014696065.1. Taxonomy (NCBI): domain Bacteria; kingdom Bacillati; phylum Cyanobacteriota; class Cyanophyceae; order Leptolyngbyales; family Leptolyngbyaceae; genus Leptolyngbya; species Leptolyngbya sp. FACHB-261. The sequence continues at coordinate 322,039 of NZ_JACJPL010000026.1, forward strand.
TCCTTACCGATCAATACACTCTAAGGAATGCTGTGATTATGCGACGACCAACTCAACGCCTTTCTATTATTAGTTTTGGGTTTCTTCTAATTTTTTCTGCTGCGAGTGCAGTATTTGTTCATTACGTTTCTCCTCTTAGAGATGCTAATTTTCAACCTAATAGCGCCAATGCTGGTTCATTGATACCTTGGTTACGGGAAGTACATGAAGACACTTGGTTGCATGGTGCTTCGGTGTTGGCAGGATTGCTTGCTATGAATCTGGTGCTTATTTTTCGGCAGTGGAGCCAAGCAGAAACTCCCCATTCTGCTTCCCGATCACAGAATGTACTGAGCAAGATTGCAGGCTTCTTATTTTTTGCGAGATGGATTGCTATCGGAAGCACCCTATTTAGCGCACTGTGGCTAGTGGTTGTTCAGCACTATGGCTCTCGCTCCTACGCTCCGAGCAGTTTAGAAACGCTTACAATAGCGGCTCTACTAGCAATCAATTTCACATTTATTTTCTGGCTGCGGAGCCAATTGGAAAGCCCCGGCAGACAAACCTCCTGGTATCAGGGAGTATCAAGAAAAATTGCACAAGTTCTCCTGTTAGCTTATTGGATTGGAATTGGAGCCACCTTATTTAGGGGGGTTCAGTTGTTATTTATTGGTCATTTGCTTGTGGAGTGGTTAGTAGATTAAAAACTCTCACCTACAATTGTCTAACAATTCGCTTGGAGCGGACTGACGAAAGATCTTGGTACATGGCGACGGTCGTTTGCAGCCGCTCAAGCAAACCGTTAGACTATAGATTGCGAGATTTGAGGATGAATGTTTTCGCTTGAGTTGCATATACATTAAGCGACTAACACTTAAAGAGTAATCAGAGATAATAGCCTATGATTTTTATGGCACAAATTGCTGTTTAAGGAGACAGAACTTGTGGAAGTAACGACAGCAAAAATTTTAGTTGATCTCTAATTTTATTTGCCTTTGTTGTGAAAGTATGAAAGTAGGTCAGGCTACTGCTGCAATGCCCCAAGAGAATCTACGGAACTTTGATACGAGTTCTCATTTTGCTCCCGAGTAGGGCTTGCCAAACGTCGAGCTTTGCCCTATTGTTTCTGTTCAGTCCAGTCTTGAAGCGCCGCCGAGGGCTGTTAGCACCAACCCCTGGCGACTGACCTCTAGGTTGGTTTACGCCAGCCCAAAGGCTACGACGGAGTTTAGCACTCCGTTGCGGTTAACCCCATGCAAAGCGGGTCAGGTGGGGGCCTAAGAGAGGGAGCGAAGGGGCAATCTTCACAGGTTGCCCCTCAAAACCTATTGAGGATTTTCCGCCATGACTCAATCGTCTACCCCCGTATTTAGCGACAGCGATCTGAACATTTTAAAGGTACTAATGCAACGCTATAGCCTCTCAGTCGTTGTCGCAGCCCTGAATCGAATCTGCTTCGGGCAAGCAGAACAAGCAGTGGCTCAACAACGGAACCGAGAGACCATTCGCGCGTGGCGCGAGGATGTCAGCATCTTGAACAAAACCGTAGTTCAACTTAATCATTAGGCCAGTTAAACCTATCCAGCTTGAGGGGAGCAAGAGCCTGGCTCCCCCTGATTTATTGAGTTTGACTGAGAGAGATTGAGGCATTGAGGGCTAGAGCTTCTGCGCCTTGACCAACTGGCTCGAAGTTTAGTAAAGAAAAATAAAAATATCTGATTAGCAACTTGCATTGGCTTGGCTGCAAACGGCCTTGCTTCGAATGTGCAAGGCAAAGTATCACGATAATTTAATACTTCCAGCAGCTTTTGGGGCACGACCAGAGGGTACTGAAAAAACAGTGGAATTCCTTGGAGGCTCCCCTGGAGCTTGTTAGCTAGTTGACTGGCAATTCTACCTTCGGGGGGTTGGTTATGAGGCTTACAACAGCTTGCCTAGTGACAGTAGCCATGTGGTTCTTGCTACTTCGCAGCCGGTAGCCCTACCGGGTTTTGCAACAGTTCCCTTTTCGACGCTGGAATGACCTACAAAGATATACCCCAACGACTGCTAGCTTACGGTGTTGCAGTCTTGGCTGTGGCAGTTGCCCTGCTGTTCATGCTGCTGCTAGATCCTTGGTTCAGCATGACCAGAACGCCGTTTCTGCTCTTCTTCGGCGCAGTCATGGTCAGTGCTTGGCATGGAGGGGTAGGGCCAGGTTTATTAGCCACTGCTTTGTCTGCGTTAGCCAGCAATTACTTTCTGCTGGCTTCAGGCTGGATGCCAGATGCCCACAACAGCGTGCATCTCATGCTATTTGGGGCACAAGGGGGACTGATCAGCTTTCTGTGTGAAGCGCTGCTCGCCTCAAACCGGCGGTCAAAGCAGAGCTTGCGCCGGTTGCGAGAGAGCGAGGGAAGATTCAATCGCTTGGTGGAGGCAAATATCGTTGGTGTGATTACAGCTGACACCTTGGGTGCCATCACCGAAGCCAACGACGCCTTCTTGCAGATGTTGGGCTACAGCCGCGAGGATCTATTAGCAGGACGCTTGCGTTGGGATAACATCACCCCACCCGAGCAACACCAGCAGGATCAGCAACTCAAAGCAGAGCTTTTGGCTTCTGGCTCTTCGCAGGTGGTTGAGAAAGAATACATCCACAAAGCAGGACATCGCGTTCCTGTGCTCCTAGGGGGTGCCCTGTTAGAAGATGGCCATCAACAAAACGCCATTTGCTTTGTTCTCGACCTAACCGAACGCAAGCGGCTGCAAGCAGAGCATGAGCAATTGCTACTGCGAGAGCAGAGCGCTCGGACCGAAGTAGAGGTGGCCCAACAGCAAGTCAGCAAGATCTTGGAAAGCATGACTGACGCCTTCATTGCCCTAGATCTCGACTGGCGAGTCACCTATGCCAACCGGGAGGCGGCTCGAATCAACAACAAACCGGCAGCGGACTTAATTGGACTAAACCAGTGGGAAGAGTGGCCCGCAACCCAGGCGTCACGCTTTGAAGAGGAGTATCGCCGAGCCTTAACCGAAGGCGTCAGTGTCCACTTCGAGGCGTTCTACGAACCCATGAACCTCTGGCTAGAGGTTCATGCCTATCCCTTTGAGAGCGGCCTCGGTATTTTCTTCCGCGATGTTAGTGAGCGCAAGCGCACCGAAGAGTTTTTGCGCGAAAGCGAGGAACGGAAGCGTCTGGCTCTTGCTGCTTCGCACATGGGGGAATGGGAATGGGATGCGGCGACCGACCAGCTCTGGTTCTCGGAGCGGGTGAATGCCATTTTCGATCTGTCACCGAATGAACCACTGACCTTTACCCGCTTTCTGGAGGTGGTGCACGAAGACGACCGCGAACGGGTACGTAGCGAAGTGGAGCGGGTGATCGCTGAAGACTTAGACTACGACGTTCAATACCGAACTGTTTGGCGTGATGGCAGCATTCACTGGGTAGCAGTGAAGGGACGGGCTTTCTACAATCAGCATCAGCAACCTATCTGCATGCTGGGCATCGCGCAGGACATCACCGAGCGCAAGTGGGTAGAAGCCAGCTACGCTCAGCTATTGGAGCGCGAGCAGGCGGCTCGGACGGAGGCTGAAGAAGCGAGAGAGCAAGTCTCCAATATTTTAGAAAGCATCACGGATGGCTTCATAGCCTTCGACCGCGACTGGCGCTTTACTTATCTGAACCATGAAGGTGCTAGAACCCTGAACCATTCGCCCGAAGAGTTGCTAGGCAAGAATCTCTGGCACGAGTTGCCAGAGCTAGCCAATACCAGCTTTGGCCAGCTGTACCAACGGGCTGTGGCCGAAGGCATACCGCTTGAACTGGAGGACTATTACCCACCCTTTGACGCCTGGTTTTCGGTTCGGGCTTACCCTTCGCAGTCTGGCCTAGCCCTCTACTTCCGCAACATCAACGAGCGCAAGCAAGTCCAGGAAGCGCTGCGCATCAGCTGGGAACGCCTCGACCTAGTGTTGCAGTCTTCTGCGCTGGGGCTGTGGTACTGCGATTTACCCTTCGACAAGCTGGTGTGGAATGACAAATGCAAGGCACACTTTGGCCTGAGTCCAGACGCCGAAGTCGATATCGATCTGTTCTATGAGCTCTTGCATCCCGAGGATCGCGAACCCACCAGGCAGGCAATTGAGCAATCGATTGAGCAGCACCAGGGTTATGACATCGACTATCGCACCGTTGCCCCCGATGGGCAGATGCGTTGGATTCGTGCTATTGGACGTACTTTCTACAATGCAGCAGGCAAGCCGATTCGCTTCGATGGCATCACCATCGACACGACCGAGCGCAAACAGAGCGAGGAGGCACTGCGCGAGAGCGAACAACATCTGAGACTGGCTCTCCAGACCGGCAGACTGGGATCGTGGCAGGTCGATTTTCCCTCAGGGAAGCTGACTGTCTCGGAGCAGTGCAAGGCAAATTTTGGCTTGCCTGCGGATGCTGAGATCTTGAACAACAGCCTGTTTTACGCGCTTCATCCAGAGGATCGGCCCCGCCTCCAAGCGGCGGTTCAGCAAGCGGTGAGACAGCAGACCGATTATGAGGGCGAGTATCGCAACCTCTGGCCCGATGGCAGTACCCACTGGATTCTGGTGCGAGGGCGGAGTTTGTACAACGCCAACGGGGTGCCTATGCGCATGCTAGGCGTGACCATGGACATCACCGCCCGTAAGCAGGCCGAACAAGAACGGGCACAACTGCTGGAGCGCGAGCAAGCAGCCCGAGCCGAAGCCGAGAAAGCCAACCGCGTCAAGGACGAGTTTCTGGCTACGCTTTCCCACGAACTGCGCACCCCGCTCAACGGCATTTTGGGCTGGTCACAGATGTTACGTCGAGGCACGTTGAATACCGCCACAACCGAGCGGGCATTGGAAACTATCGAGCGCAACGCCAGAGCCCAGGTGCAGCTGATTGATGACCTCTTGGATATCTCGCGCATCATTCGAGGCCAATTGCGCTTGGAGATGCAGCCTTGTGAACTGGTGCCTTTGATCAGCACCTCAATTGATGCCCTGCGTCCTGGTGCAGAGGCTAAAGGCATCCAGGTAGAGAGTCTGCTAGACCCGACCGTGGGTACTGTTGCCGGTGATGCCAACCGTCTGCAACAGGTGCTCTGGAATCTGCTGTCTAACGCGCTCAAGTTCACACCGGGCGGAGGACGGGTGCAAGTGACCCTAGTCCGTGTCGGCAGTCAAGCTGAGATCAGGGTCAGCGACACCGGCAAAGGGATCAATCCTGAGTTTCTGCCCTACGTTTTTGAGCGATTCCGGCAAGCTGACAGCTCCATTACCAGGGCACATGGCGGTCTAGGCTTGGGGCTCGCCATTGTGCGTCACCTCGTAGAGCTACATGGTGGCTCGGTGGCCGTTGAGAGTCCAGGCGAGGGACAGGGAGCGACCTTCAGTGTCAGGCTGCCTCTGCTGCTGGCGAAAGCTGCTATTGAGGTGCCAAGAGACGAAACCCCGCTCAGTTCTCGGCCCGTCAATAACAATTCCCCAGATCTAGAAGACCTAAAAATTCTGGTCGTGGACGACGAAGCCGACGCACGGGAACTGCTGATCGCGGTTTTACAGGCAGCCGGGGCTCAAGTCAAAGCGGTTAGCTCTGCCAGTGAAGCCCTAAGCGTTCTACCCAAGTTTCAACCCCATGTCTTGGTCAGCGATATTGGTATGCCAGATGAGGACGGCTACAGGCTCATCCAGCGCCTGAGAAGCCTGAGCGCAGAGCAAGGGGGCAAAATACCTGCGGTAGCCCTCACTGCCTATGCCAGAGAGCAAGACCGTAGACAGGCTCTGTCAGCCGGTTTTCAAACCCACTTGTCCAAGCCTATTGATCCAGCAGATCTAGTGGTGGTGGTTGCCAGTCTGGCTGGACGCAGGCGAATCGGTGAGCCTAGCAATTAGAGCCTAGCAACTAGTTCAACAACTCCAATTTGGCCTTCGATTTCTGCGCTACCAGCCCCATTTCTAGGCCACCAGACCGCTAGCTGAACTTCTTACGAGCCTGGTCATAGACTTCAATTGTGATCTGGGTTTGGCCTTGCTCGCGTGCCAGTTGCTCAATCTTGCGGCGAGCCGCTGGTCGTACAAAAAAAGGAATCTCCTTGAGTTTGGCTTCGGCTTCAGGAGTCCAAACTACGGCGTCTTGGGAATCACTCATTAGGGCTGCATAGTTCACGATCCGACTGCTGATCATAGCGGTTCCCAAGCGTTGCAAAAGTCGCAAAAGCAGGCTCTGCTTGCGCCCATCTGCTTCCTTGCTGGCCCTGATCTGGCCTCTAGCAGGTCAGTAGGAGCAGTAGAAGTAGATATCACACAAGCCCCACCCCCTGAAGGAGGCACGGTGGGCTCCCGTTAATTGACCCATTGATTAACCCGTTAATTAGATTGCTCGGTGCTGGCTGAACGCAGGTGCTGGATGCCATTGAGCGCGAATTTAACTAAAAAGCGTCGCTCCACCTGGTCAGCATTCTGCCAGCCTCGATACATCTCCTGCATACGGTCGTTGCTGCAGCGAAGCGTGATCTGCTCGGCCCAAGCTAAGAGATTATTCTCAGCATTAATCAAGAGATCTTCCTGCACTGGATCGCCCCAGCGCTGCTGCCATTCGCGCAGAGCTTGCAGATATGCTTGCTGTTCGAGCGAATAGTTCATGTCCTTGGCTCCAGGCTCAGCCGATAGATGCTGCACTCTAGGGTTGGCTGGTTAGATCCTAGTGCCCATTCGCTGGTTGGGAACGCTACCAAACGGCTTTAATGCAGGCTTAAAGCAACATGACAGCGATGACACAGCGGCGACACTGAGATAATACTGCGGGGCAATCGGGACCAAGAGGCCTTATACCATGCCGCTTGCAGAACCAAGTCGAGACTTATTCTGAGCAGGAGAATTGCTCCCGTAAGCGCTCTAAACCCGCCCGCAGTTGCTCCAGCTCTTCTAAACTGAGACGACCAAAGCGCTCTTTGAGATAGGCAACGTGCAGAGGAAAGACTTCTGCAAATACTCGTTCTCCCTCTGCGGTGAGCACAATCCGGAAGCAGCGACGGTTATCAGCAGGAACTTCGCGGCGGACCAGCCCCTTCTCTTCTAAGCGGTCGACAATGCCGGTCAGCGTCCCCTTAGTCACCAAGGTTCTCTCAGCCAGCTTGTTCATGGTCATACCCTCTGTATTGCCTAGGGTAGCAACCACGTCGAACTGGGGTGAGGTCAGCCCTAACTGACGGACGTGAGCAACAGTGCAATTAGCGAAAGCCTGATAGGTTCGGACCAACTCCCGCATAGTCGGGATGAACGGTTCTTCAGCTGCGGCTTGAGCTGCACTTTGGTCAATAATCTCTGAATCTTGTATGGTGTCTTCTACAGTTTTCATGACGGGTTCTCTAGGATTAGGACTCATACTTCATCATATTGATGCTTGGTAGAACTGATTCTGGAGATACAGTCTTAGTTCAAACCGAGCCTAAGTACGACCTCACACTATCTCAGCGGCTTGAAGGATACAGCTAGCTATAACCCACGAACCCCTGGCCTAAGCGGTGAATATCGAACTTCCCTTATGTTAGCATAAATACTGTTCGCGTCAAAACTGTCTGACTTTCTGATACCTAAGATGCTGCTGCCCCTCAGTAAAGCAGCCTAGACTTTGGGCAGGGCAGCCAGATGTGTCCTAACAGGCTATTAGTACGTTCCCCAGTACGTGATTGACTGGCTCATGCAATTCAGTCCCCTCATTCAAAGATACGAGGCAGACCTAGCTCGGCGCCAATTGCGCGGTGATCGCATCGGTCAGGCAATGGTCCTGTATCTGCTTGGGCAAGCCTATGCTGAGCAGCAGGCTTGGGACGAGGCAATCGAGTGCTACCGAACTAGCCAGCTCCTCTGTCAGAATTTGGGCGATCGTCAGGGAGAAGGGCTGGCCTTGCATAGCCTGGGAGTGGCTTATGCCAAGCAGGGTTGTTGGTCAGAGGCCGGTCAGAGCTTTGAAGATAGCCTAGCGATTCAGCGAGAATTAAAGGACCCTGACAGTGAATGGCTGAATCTGGTGAATCTGGGCAAAGTCTACCTACAGCAGGGTCTGCCCGCCAAGGCCATAAGCTGCTGGCAAGCGGCTCTCCTGCTTCTACCCCCGGATACCCTGGAGCATCAACAGGTCAGTCATTGGATTGCAGCGGTAGATAGCGGCAACAAATCCTAAATTTAGAGCCACGGGACAGATGGCTTTGGCCCAAGGCTGTGGCACTGGTAGAGATAGCGCGATAATTCCTGCCGCGGCCTGCCCCTATGCAAAACTCAGTCAGCCTCAAATTCAAAATACTGTCAACCCTAACCGTTGCCATCGGTGCCGGCATCACGGGCTGGAGCCTAACCAAAACTCTACGTCCTTCTGATCTTCAAGCGGCGCTCCAGGGCGAGCGGCCTGCCTTGGAAGCGGTGCTGGCCAATGGTGTGATTGGCACCACTTCGTTACTAGGGGGAACTGTTTTGACAGCGCTGGCCTTGGGCAGTCTACACGGTCTTACTCATCCACCAGAGTTGTATAAGCCTGAAGCCACCGTGCAGCCATTCGATTTGGGCATTACTGATCTCGAATGGGCTCAACTAGCGGGGACTAGTCAGGAAGCCTCTGATTTCTTCCTTTGCTTGCGCAGAAGAGGAATCCGTCCCGATCTAGCCTTGAGCTGGGCTTTGTCAGTCGCGACTGGAGAGGCTAGTCAAGACTAATTCAGAGGCTCATGCTCAGACCCATTCCCAGACTAATTGCGATCTCCAACCTTCACTGCTTCTGAATTAGCCACAAGTCTGGTTCCATAGATTAGCTGGACGTGCAGAATTTGAGGGGCCTACCATGAACCGAAGGTTGGGGTTGGTAATTGCGATTGCGCTGATGAGTGGCGGTTGCAGTACGGTCTGGGCCTCCCGCGCTCGGCCAACAGCAATCGAGGCGAGGATTTCTGCGCCAGCTGCTCCAGCCGCAAATCAGGTGCCACCTGAGGTCAGGCGGTTGCGAGCCAAGATTATTATTCCTGCTACTGACCCGCAAGCCCGTCTAAAAGCGATGGTCCCAGGTGTTCGCTCCGGTCGGGTTGATCCCTTCGCACCGATTCCCGGTCAGCCAATCCCTAGGCAGCAACCGGTCCAAGCCGTGGAAGCCACCCAAGTAGCAGCCGGTACAATCAGTAGCCTGCCACCGATTCCACCGCCCCCGCCACTGCTACCTGCGGCTCCATCGTCCCCAGCGCCGCTAGGTGCCCCAAGGGTGGGCGCGGTGGCAATTCCCAGAACAGCTGTGCCTGTTCCTCCCCCTATCCAGTCGCCGCTTCAGCCGCCGGTTCAAGCGCCAAGCCGTCTGTCTTCAGGCATCCTAGTGACGGGGATTATGCAATTGGCCTCCAATGAACTGTCCGCCCTGATCAAGGCCCCTCAGGAGGCAATGACTCAGGTGAAGCTAGGCGACCGGCTGTACGGTGGCAAAGTAACAGTCAAAGGCTTTGATCTCAGTGGTCCCGTGCCTATTGTGACCTTTGAGGAGGCGGGGGTTGTCGTGCGTCGTGGCGTCGGGCAACAAGCAGAGGGAGCTGCGCCAGCAACCGTGGCAGATCGCTAAGTAGATCTCCTTAAAATTGACTCTCAGTAATTGACTCTCAATAGGGTCGAAGCGTTCGGACGGTAGCTCTCAGCCTGTTGAGTTCTTGCCCAAAGGCTTCGACCCTGCTTCTGTTTTTTACGGCAATAATTAAGCAGATCGCCTGCTTTTCTTGCGCTCTTCTTACCAAACTCAAAGTCTAAAGAACGTTTCAAAATTGGCAGAACCATTGGTCGCTAAAGCTGTGAACCAATAGGGTCTCATTCAGTATTTAGAGACAAACGGGTGCATTCAAAATAGCAGCAACTTGCGCCGCACCCCTTCCATACAGACAGCAACACGGGAGTTGGTGCTGTTCTCGTCGATTAGGTCTACGTCCAGTTTTTCTTTGAGACGTTGTACATAATTCTGGGCCGTTTTTTTGCTGACATGCAGCCGGTCAGCAATGGCCTGATCAGTCAAGCAATCTTTGCACAGCAACACTAGCACTTCTAGTTCCCGCTCAGTGAGGCGAGTCATGCGCCGCAGTTCTTTGGGCACACGCAGCTCGCCGTTGAGCGCGCTACGAGCTCCTTCTAGAAAGAGCGTACGGCGCTCCATTTTGTTGACCGCAGCAAAACCGCCTGCATGGTTGCTAATACGTTCTACTAAGGGGGCAAGCAACAGGGGTTCGCTGGAGTACACCATCACGTTCAGGCTAGGGTACTGCTCGAAAATGCGCCTGAGCAGGTCAAGGCCAGGTTCGGCTGACTGCTCGCCACTCGTTTGGCCAAAGAGCAGATCGACCACGACTAGGTCAGCGGTTTCCAGCGTTAGCCAATCCAGGGCCTGTTCCGGTGTTTCGAGCTTGATGCAACGGGCCTGCGCTTCCAACCGTTGCAACCAATCACAGTTGTTTTGGGCAACCTCTGGGTGGTCTTCAACGACTAAAAAACGGGGTTGAGCAACGGTCATGGATGGAGTGAAACAGTAATTTTAGTTGAGTGGTGGCGAGTCTTGAGCCAGAGGCGACAGAGACGAATGCCCAACGGTCGTGCCATCAAGTTGGGGCTGACCAGTAGTAGTCGGGGGGGTTACCCGGTAATAAGTGAGCTTGGCATCTGGACCCAAAACCACCACATCCCCTGCTTGCAAGTCGCAGGAGCTAACCCTTTGGTTCCGCACCATCAAGCCATTGGCGCTGGGACGGCCCTCCAAGTCACCATCGATCAGCCGATAGCGATATTGGCCCCGCTCGGCTTCCGGCAGCCTCAACAGCAGAGCATGTTGGCGCGAGACAAACTGCGACCGCACTTGGATATCACTTGAGGGGTCGCGGCCCAAAGTGTACTTAGCCCTTTGGAGCAAAAATTCGCGGCTGCCTGCCGAATCTTCCACGATCAGGAGGTGCTTCTGCGGTGCAGCGTTGGCCATAGGAACCTTTAGGTCGAGGCGTCCAGCCGCAGGGTCCAGATCAGCTCCGTACGCATACCGCCTCCAGCTAGGGGTAAGCGGCGCCAGAAGCCATCCGGCAACTCAGCAGCTATGGTGTTCATCACCTTAGTACCATAGCCGCTTCGCGACGGTTTGCCGACCGCAACACTGCCGTCATTATCAATAGTCAGAGTGCAGCGGCTGCCTTTTTGCTGCAAACTCACGAGAACCTGGGTAGCGCTGCCATGCGGCGCCTGGGCATGGCGGATTACATTGGTGATGCTCTCACGGAAAAACCGGAAGATGTCTTCGCGGGCGTCGATCCAGGCGCTATCTGAGGGCGGCTCCCGGAGGGGCTGTAGTTCTTGAATGACCTGCAGGCTTAGCTCGCCTGAATCTACAAGCTTTTGCAGCTCTGCCTGAATGCCTCGATGTAGGCCCTCGCGCAGCTCCGGTGTAACGCCCAATTTGGTTGCCAAATTACGGGCGTTGTTCAGTTCGTTGCGGATGCCCCGACCGATGCGCTCCAACTTGTCCAGGATTGGATTCACCTCTAGGTTGGGGTGATCTAATTGCAAGGTTTCGACCAGATCCATCACCAGTTTGAGATCCTGGAGCTGCCGGTCATGGATATCAGTGGCAACTCGGTAGAGCAGTTTACGGGCTTGGTAGCGCACGGCTTCCCGCTCTGCTAATTGCAACCGTTCGAGTTCACGTTGCTGCGCCTGCATTTGCTGCCGTTGCTGCCAGAGCAGTAGACACAGCGCCACACTCAGGCCGGTGCCAATCCAGGCCAAGACGGGTAGCGCCATCGGCACGAACAGGCCTTGCCTAAAGGCGACTAGACCAAGGCCAAAGTAGCCGAGACCTAGGGCAGCGCTGAGCCAACTGCCGCGCCAGGGCTGCCAGCCGCCTTTGTCCCGGCTAGACATAACCAGCCCAGCCACTAGCAAGGCTCCTACCAGGGTGATCAAAGCTTGTAGGCTAGCGGGAACGGTTTGATAGGCTGAGTCAGTGAGCAGGGTCGCCAGCAGGTTTGCCTCCACCTCTAGCGCAGGCATCGCTGTTCCAAAGGGAGTCTGTAGAGGGAAGGCCTCTGGGTAGCCACCGCTAAAGCCAACCAGTACGATCTTGCCCTGCACTCGCTGCGTCAGCTCGGGCTGAGCGGGTCCCACACACTGATCACCCGGCACCGGCGGACAGATCGCTTCAATGGCAATGCTGGCAAAGCTGCCGGTTGGCCCCCAAAAGTTCAGGCGCACCCCAAGCGGCTCAGCTTTAAACGGCGTCTGTCCGAACTTGGCCTGCCCGAACTTAGCCTGTTTAAACTTAGTGAGAGCTAGAGCCGCCGCCGAGGCAAACGATTGTCGTTGGAGGTTGTCGTTGCGAATGAAGGTGCCAGTGACCTGGGTGGAGCGAACTGTGTTATCCCCATCCGGCGTCAGGGCGACAAATCCCTGCACTGCTTCCGGCGGCACTTGATACTGGGCTGCGGCGGTAAAAGGCAGAAAGTGGTTGTAAATGGGCAGTTCTGAGTCGGGCAAACTGTAGGTTCGACTCGCATAAGCGGCCAAAACCAGTTGGTCGCCATGAGTGCTAACCACCTGTCGCAGCGGCGTATCGAGGTCTTCGTTACCGACTGATTGCGGAAATACGAAGCCACTGGGCAGGTTTAGGACAACAACTTGAGCCCCAGCCCCCAGGAGGCGCTGTGTCAGGCGGGCGTAGCTAGCTCGGTCTGGAAAGAAATCAGGACCGGCCTGAGTCGCAGTGGCAACTTGAGCGGGGGAGGCTTGAACTGGGGCTTGAGACTGAACAGTCTTCTGGCCGTCAATACTAACCAGGACTAACTCGGTGGGGGGCGTTTGGGGACCGCGCAGGCGCATTAGGGCATCCTGGAGACCCAACTCCCAAAAGCGAACTGGGGTCAATGGCAGAAGCAGGCCAAACACCAGTCCCCAACCGAGGCCCAAGCCAAGCGCGACAGTCTGTTGCGGGGGACGGCGAACGAAGGCCAGGTAATCCATCCTGTCGGGCCTATTGGGGACGAAGACGATAGTAAATAATTTGGTTCCCCTGGTACAAAGTCACCCGCAATTCGTTGCCAGATTGCTCGAAGCGCCAAGTGCCAGAGCCAGTACGGACTGAGCCATTGAGGCCAGTGGCGCTGGCGGTCGCTGACTCGGGTTGAACTTGCCCCTCTAAGGGGGGGCCTGAGCGCGAACGAACCCGCTTGCCGTCAACTTCTAACCGCAACTCCACCGAACCACCCTGGCCAGAGCCACTGGTGATTTGGCCAGAACCGGCCCAGGTCTGTCCAGCTAGGGCAGGCAAACTCAGAACACAACTGATCAGAGCTGCCTGACTCATGATCGCGGCCCACTTTAAAGAAAATGCCATAGACGCTTCAACACACTCACCACACGGGGAACTGAAAGAAAGCCAAACCAATAGGACAAGCTAACAAGTCCAAATTTCAGCCTAGCCGAGAGGCTCTTCAGCAGGGGTACGCTAAAGCGCAAACTTTGGTGGGCAAACCAGAACGTGAGCTTGAGTCAAAGGGAGCCCCAACGGCATAGGCTCAGTGCCTATTCTGAGAACATGCAATCGAAACCGAGGCAATCACAAAGCTCAAACAAGCAGGAACAGCAGTTCACCTCAGCAATTTGCTTAAACCAATTCGCTCAGGTAATTCGCTTAAATCGCTTGCCCAAGCTGAGTAACCAGATTGCAGTTCGATTGAGACCCAAACTTCAACGGAGACTCTTCACGATGTCTATTCGCTCTTACGCTCGTCTTCTGACCCTAGCTGTAGCAACAACCGTGATCGGTCTATCTGCTGGCATTGCTCAGGCCGGTGACGTTGACGGCTCCAGCCAGAGCGCAACAGCCGTTCAGTCCTCGAATCAGTCCCAGTACACCGAGGGCTATGGCAATACCCAAACCGGTGTGAATGTTCAGAATGTTCTGCAACAACAACAGGGCGTGAACGTTGGCCGCAACCGGGGTCCTCGCGTGAACACCCAAAATTCCACCGCTGTTCAGCTCAATCAGCAAGCACAAGAAGCAATCGGCGAGGGTAATGTACAAACCAGCGTGAACCAGGCCACGGTCGTTCAGAATCAGCAGCAAATTCGCGCTAACCGTCGCGGTCACCGTCGCATCAACCACTAAGTTTGGTTGATTAAAAAGCCTGCTCGGAGGAAGGGCATTCGTCTCCCCTAGTCCCTTCCTCCCTTCCTAATGTTTGCTTCTTTCAGGTGAGGAAATCCTATGCAGCATGCTAGGTGGAAAACCGTTCTAAACAGCCTTTTGGGGGTGGGAGCCCTCAGTTTACTGGCGAATCCCAGTTGGGCTGGACAGATCAATGTTGCCCCGACCATTCAAACTCAAGTTGGTATTCAAAACGCCAACCAAGTTCAAGTCGGTGGCACCGCACCGCGGGGGGGCATTGACCAGCAGATGAACCAGGGACAATCGGCTCAGCCTGCTAGAGGCAGCGGCAACCGCGTTCAGACCCAGATCGATCTGCAGAATGCGCAACAGGTTCAGGTGGGCAATCGGCGCACGCAGCAGGGCAATATTCAGCAGCGTGTGAATCAACGCCAGCAAGCAAATTCGCCCCGCTCTGGTTCTGCTACTGCCTCTGGGGAATATATCCCTGACATCACGGTGGATCCAACCATTCAAACTCAGGTCAGGTCGCAAACTGCAACCCAAACCCATGTTCCGGGTCCTGACCTAGCTCGCTAATTGTTGGCTCATTCTTTCCTTCCTTTGGAGTTGATCAAGATGAAATTTGCTCACGCATTTGGTGCCACTCTACTGAGTGTGACCTCTCTGATGATGGGCCTGTCTCCTGCTCAAGCGGGTGACAAGATTCAGATCTACGCTAACCCTCAGCAAACTGCAGTGCAAAATAGCACTCAGGGCCAAACTGCCGCGGGCAGTGGCGGGGCCAATACCCAAACAGCTGTCAATCAGCAGGGTATTCAGCAGAACCAGAGCGTCAATATCTATATCCCCGAAAACTACGACGGCAAGGTTCAAGTTCGGGATGCCAATCGGGGCCGCCAAGGTCATCAAAATCAGCCTAACCGGGGTAACCGTCGTGGCAACCGTCACTAAGTTTTAAGGCTTACCCTCCTGCAATCAGGGTCAGTGACATCAGGAGGGTTTTCTTGCAATCGTTCATGAGGAGGGAGGCCAATGCGCTCCATCATCGTTATTGGCTTATGTGTGGGGTCCGTCTATCTGTTGCAGCCGTTTGCCGCTCAGGCACAAACGATTGCTCAAACTTCAGTGCAGACTGACGGTCGGGGCGGAGTGTGGGTAAATAACGGAAGTACGAACGTCCGCGTTCAGAATGGCAGAACGAACGTTCAAATCAACCAGAATCAAAACAGTGGCTCGAATACTTACAGCAACTCGTCGAGCAACTCATCCAGCTATCAACGCTCTCGCAATCTTTCCAGCGCATCGAGTTCCAGCGCTTCTAGCTACCAAGAGTCCAGCCTGTCCCTGGATCGCTATGACTTGCGCCAACCTATTCGTTTAGAAGTGCAAAGTTCAGGCCGTCGTCCTCAAGGACGCATCGTGGTGAATGGCCGGACGGTTGCCTATTTGAGCCAACCAACGACTGCGATTTACCTCAATCGTTGGCTGGGCAGTGGTACGCAGCGAATTGATATCTTGGGCACAGATAGCCGCTCGGCTCGCAACTCGCTGAATGTCAGAGTAAAAGTTGGCCCAGATACGGTGATTAGCCAGCAGACTCAGGGCAATTATTCTTTTAGACAGACCCTATGGGTTGATGTGGACAACTAACGCAAGCCGCCAGCTTGCGCGTAGGACAAGGGCGCTTTGATCAAGTCATTTTCCTTAAAGCGGCCAAATCGGAATAGCCGCAATTGTGCCACTTGACCATCCCGCTCTCCCAAAATAAAGCGGCTCATCAGATCCCCAACCACAGGGCTGAGTTTGTAACCATGACCGCTAAAACCTACGGCGCAATATAGACCAGGTACATGGTCTAAGTGATCCAGGATCGGTTGATAATCGGGTGTGACTCCCCAGATTCCTGAGTAAGTTTCGACAATCGGAGCCTGTTGGAAGCTAGGACAACGTTGTCCTAGCTTTTTGTATAGGTTTTCGCAAATCTCTGGAAAGATTTGCCCCTGAAATTCATCCGCATCTTCAAGTGCAAACTGTTGATGATATTTAGGGTTTGAGTTGCCAATGCGAGTGTAGGGCTGGTCTGGATCGGAACGGGAATAGGCAAGGTTTACCAAGTCAGAAATCACTGGATGATGCTGTGCAAATGCGGTCGGACGCTCAACCACCACCACATGCTCAACCACGGGCTTGACTGGAAACTCCAAACCCAGGTGCTCCGTGAATTTCTTGGCCCAAGGACCGACACAATCAACTACCGTCCGCGTGACAATGTCACCGGCTGGCGTGCTGACTCCTTGTACCCGACCTTCTAGATCCAATTTGATTTCTAGAACTGGTGTTTGCGTGCACAGCTCGACGCCTAGTTCTGCCGCTCGTCGGGCCAAAGCCAGAGTCGTTTGCGGGGGGCTACCGTAACCAGAATCTGGCTCATGGGCAACAGCGGCAACATCATCAACTGCTAGTTGGGGGACTAGGGCTTGAACTGCTTTTGGGTCAACCAAACTGACATTGATGCCCATACGCTGGTGCATGGTGACAATGCGTTCTAGGGTTTCGGTCTCTGATTCTGGTACCAGCACAAAATAGCCACAGGGATTGAAGCCGCTTTCGTGGCCACCAAATCTTTCCTTAAATTCATGAAAGGTGCGTAAGGATTGTTGGGCCAATTCTGCTAGCACTGGGTGGGTGTAGTGCGTGCGAATAATACCAATCCCTTTACCGGATGCGCCACTCGCCAGCTCTCGCCGTTCGAGCAGGATGATTTTGCCTGCTTTGCGCTCCGCCAAATGCAACGCGACAGAAGCTCCAATAGAGCCTCCGCCAACGACCACAATGTCTGCCGTTTCGGTCATAGATGTCACCTCTGAATTGAAATGGAGCTAGGCTGTTGCGCCAGAAACGTTGAGCAGTGGCGAGGCAGCTAAAGCGTCCTTGCAATAATTTGCCAGGAAGGGTGTGCGATGGCCATCTTGAGTCCACAGGATTGGGAAAAAGTCTTCGTCCATGTGGGTGCTGCCAGAGCGCTGATAGCGCCCGTAAATATAGCCAGCTCCAGTGGGTTGAAACTGGGTTTCGGCGCTGAGCAGATGCACGCTTAAGCTGCGCCGTACCCGATCAGGGCTGGTATTTTTACCGGAGCCATGCCAGACTCTGCCGTGATGAAAAACGCAGCCGCCTGCTGGAATTTCAACCAGTATGATGTCTGGAGTGCTAATGCCAAATTCGGTAGCAGCTACGCGCATTGACGCTCGATAGTCTTGGTTGGGCGCGTGAAATTCAACCATCTGCTGGGAGAGCGGCCAACGGTGTGAGCCTGGAACGTACTCGATCGTGCCAGCCTCAGCACTGGTGTTGTCTAGAGCAATCCAACAGGTCAGCATTTCCGGTGGATTGAGATAGCCAATGTAAGTCGCATCCTGGTGCAAAGACACTTCTTTGGCACCTGATGGCTTCACCCAGAGGCTATCCTGGCCAATTCGGGCACCCCGCCAGCCTGCCAAGGTTGCACTGAGCCGGGCAATTTCAGCAGAGAGGGCCACACTAGCAATGGTCAGATCACTCTTCCAGGCATTGCATATTTGCCGAGTCGCATTTGGCAGGCTAAGACCGGGACGCCAGTGCCATTCATCAGGATAAATTCCGGTTTCGAACTGGCCTGAAAATAAAGGATCAAGTCTATCGACTAATTGAGTAACTTGATCGGCATCAATTAGTTTCTCAAGAACTAGAAACCCATCTTCTTCGAAACGGTGGATCTGCTCCTGAGTGAGCTGTATTGGCTCGTAAACCATCCCACTGCCCCCTGATTAATACCACTTCAAGAACAGCTTCTAAAGCAGGTTATTAACCGCTCTAAAAATCGCTGACCGGAGTAAATGTTCGGTTATTATAACAAGTCGATCTTGACAAAATGTATCTTTGCCTACCGTTTGCTTCCACCTGAGCCAAGGGTTTCTAAATATTTCTTAAGGATGCTGGAAAAGTTACCGGGGGAGTTATCAAGATTTACCCGTGGCTTGCCAAAGACCTAACTTGAGAATTCAAGTTGAGAGCCTAGCCAAAAACCTGACTGAGAACTTTGAGAGCAAAAGCTCGTGTTGCCAAGCCGGTGTTGGTGAGGCGGTGTTGCCAAAAGCGCATGAATGGGTTAACTATTGCTTCAAATAGATTGCTTCAAATAGAAGACTGTAGCTATGAATTTAAACACCGTCACTCCTGGTTGCCTAACCTTTGCAACCTGTAGTTTTGATACGCGTCCGATGGCCTACCTGGACGGTGATGCTCGGCTGGGCTACGAGCCAGATATTGCCCGTGCCGTCTGTGCGAGATTGGGTCTGAAGCCAGTTTGGATCGATATGCCCTGGGCCGATTTTTATCCGACTCTGGCAGCCAAACAGTGTGATGCGATTTGGTTTAATCAGGCCATCACCGAAGATCGACTGGCTCGGGCTGATTTCACTAGGCCCTACGGCTTGTTTGACGAGTCGGTAATTGTCAAGCAAGATAGCCCAGTTCATACACCTCAAGATTTAGCCGGTCTACGCGTTGGAGCCCTGGTTGCCAGTACTAACCAACGCTTGGCAGAGAGCTATGGCGATGTACAAATTGTCACTTTTCCAGGGAGCGACAACGTTTTAGCAGAGATGTTGGATGCGCTACGGGCCGGTACGATCGACGCCTTGGTTGATGATGAACTGGTGCTGGTTACTGCTGAACAAGAAGACCCCAGTTTGCGCATTGCCTTTACAGAACCGACGCGAATTCCCTACGGCATCGCCGTGCGTAAGGGCGATGCCGAACTGCTGGAAGCCCTAAACTATACTTTAGAATCCTTGATTGCAGAAGGCACTCTGCCGCAACTCTGGGCACATTGGATTCCGTATAAAGCCTTTCCCTTCTAGTCTCCGACACACATCTTTGACACATAAGGTTTTGGCGACTCAAGCTACGACGCAGCTAGCATCAAGTAGCTGTTGATACAAAGTCGTCATAACAAGTTTGATTTACTCGTGCAAAAGCCTTTGGGGGCAGTGGCAATGACTGGAACCTTAGCTCGAAGTGCGGTTCTCAGCGATTTAGAAGTGTATGTTACTGCTGAGGGACGAGCCGAACTGGTTAAGCAGGTCCGTGCAAAAATCGATGAACTAGGTATTAAATACATTTACTACCAATTTGTCTCGGTCACGGGCCGAATTGTTGGTAAAGGAATTCCATCTGACCATTGGGAAGTTACGGCAGAACGTGGCTTCCAATTGGTTTATGGCTCAACAGCTAACCTATTTATTGATCGCCATCGCAACTACATTGGCTATGGTCCAGAAGCCTCGGAGTTAGTGGGTATTCCGGACCCAGAAACATTTTGCCAGTTGCCTTGGGATAAGCGAGTTGCTCGTGTCTTTTGCGTCTGTTTTCGAAATCGCGAGGAAAAGGTCAATCCAGGCGGCCATTTAACTTCTGATTGCCGGGGTAACTTAAAAATTATCCACGACCAATTTAAGACTGAGCACAACGGTTTGCATCTGCGTCACGGTTGTGAACCGGAAATGATGTGGCTGAAGAAAGGGCCAGATGGCAAACCTGCCGGTGGCGCAACCCATCCCTATTGCTATCACATCGATCAATTTGAAGAACTGCGTCCAGTCTTCATGCGGGTGATCGAATATTCCCAGGCGATGGGGCTTGACATGATCCAGGGCGATCATGAAGATGCACCGGGGCAGCTAGAGCTGAATTTCATGTTTGATGATGCCTTACGCACTTGCGACCGGCTCACAACCTATCGCCAAATTTGTGCTCAAGTTGCGCGTGAATTTAATTTGATTGCCTGTTTTATGACCAAGCCCTTTATGGGCGTTTCTGCTTCGGGTTGTCACCATAATCTGTCATTGTGGCGGGGCGGTAGTGAGGTTCTCAATGAGCTACACAATGACCCTTTACCAGGCATGGCGGGTACGTTCAGCTATCTCAAAGGAGGCGAGAATACTTTCTTGCCGGATGGAGAAGTCAAACGCAAACCTGGTCCCATTGGCTTAAATTGCATCGGTGGCGTGATTGAGCATTTGGGAGCGCTGACTGCAATTGGTTGCTCAACGGTCAATTCTTACCGTCGCCTCTGGGACACTGGCTACTGGGCTCCCGTTTATGCGGATTGGGGCTACCAGAATCGTACCTGCGGGCTACGAGTTTCGGCACCGGGTCGCTTTGAATATCGGGCAGTTGATTCGATGGTTAATCCCTACTTGATGGCATCAGCGCTGTTGAAAGCGTTTGATGATGGCATCAAGCGAAACCTCGATCCAGGAGAACCAGAGGAGCGCAATATCTACGAGGCGATGGAGGCGGGCAAGCAAGTTAAAAAGCTGCCAATGTCTTTGGGTGAGTCTTTGGAGCGCCTAGCTGCCGATGAGGTGATTAAATCGGCATTGCCAGAGGAAATGTATCAGGTTTACAACTGGTACAAGCGAGATGAGTGGGAGAAATTTCTGGCTACGGTCACAGATTGGGATACCGAAACTTATCTGGATTGTCTGCCTTAATTAGTCCTGCCTTGATCAATCTAGAAAGGGCAGTTTGAAGATTTGAACCTGCCCTCAACACTCAACTAGGTTGTTGATTAAACCTCTCTAGAGACACACCTATGAAGAGGACAAGCGGTCTCCTCACAGGTGTACCTCTAGAGAGGCGTTGGGCTGTCTCTGTTTCCTTACGGTTGGAGTATCGCTGGTGAGTAAGCTAGCGAATCACTCAAGCACCTGGCTGAACGGAACGGAGCAAGGCAGATGAATGCGGAAGAACTTAGACAACGCTACGCGGCGGGCGAGCGAGACTTTAGCGTAGCTGACCTCAGGCAAGCAACGATGGAAGGCATCGATCTCAGTGGGGCTGTCCTGCATGGCGCGATGTTAGACGGGGCAAATTTGCGGCGGGCAAAGCTCAGGGAGGCTAATTTGAGCGGAGCTGCCCTTAAAGATGCAGATTTGACCCAGGCTGATTTGAGTGGGGCTGATTTGAGCGATGCCATTCTGGATGGAGCAGTTTTAGAAGGGGCGAACCTTGAGGGTGCGATTTTAGATCAGGCAGATTTGAAGGCGGCTAATCTCGCAAGGGCTGCTCTGACCCACGCCGATCTGACGGATGCAGATTTGGAGGCGGCAGATTTGAGTGGGGCTGATTTAGAAACTGCCGATTTGCAAGAGGCAAACCTGAGCCAAGCTGAGTTGGAACGGGCCAATTTGGAAGGAGCCAACTTGAAAGGTGCAAAGCTAGAGGAGGCCAATTTGGATGGCACAGTTTTAGAGGGAGAAGACAGCACCCTGATAAGTTAAGTAGAGGCGCACAGATGTTGCCGAATTAACGGTGAGCTAGCTTTCTGATTAAGAGGATAAGTGTTTGCAGAAGCTGAGAGTAAAGCTGATCTTACTAAATAGAGAAACAGCTTTACTCTCGACTCCAGAGTATTAATTTAATTAATAACTCGTTAGCACAAAATTTCGCATCGCCTTTGAGGCTTTGTGAAATTTTGTGTAGTTGCTGATCGCAATATATTAGACGTGATACAGTTCTAGCGGCTAAGGTCTAGCGGCTAAGGTGTTGAGTAATAAGCCACTCCATTCCAGTCATTATCTGTGAACTGGTTTGAGTGAGGATAACCATGGCAGGCTCTTACAAAATGTTGGCCATTAGTTTGTAGTTCCTTTTCTTTTCTCTTAATGGTGTGTCCCCCATCCCTTTAGCAAGGGTTGAGGGAGTGATGTGTTCCTTGATGCGACTTCGTTTCATCTGCTGTATTTAGATCTCTCAAGGAGCAAAACCATGTGGAATCCCATCAAAGCTGCAAGAACTTTAGTAATCGGCACAGTGCTATCTGCTGCGATTGCGGTAGATGCTTCCACCGCTGAAGCTTTTTCCTTAATTCAGAAGGACTTGTTCTTCGGACGTAACATCTCCGGAGGCGGACAGGTCTCTGAAGATGAATTCCAAACCTTCGTAGACAGCGTTATCACGCCTCGCTTCCCCGCGGGACTGACCATTTTTGATGCTGATGGACAGTTCCTTGACAACACAGGCACCATCATTCAGGAGCCATCAAAAGTGGTCACTCTTTTTGTTGAGGATACGCCTTATAGCGAGGCTGAGATCAGCGAAATTGTCGCAGCGTATCTTCAGCAGTTCAACCAGGAAAGCGTCCTCCAAGTAACTAACGAAGACGAATTTAAAGTTGGTTTTGGTGCGGGTGAAAATCTGATTGAAAATGATCCTATACCAGAATTTATTAGGACAGATTTGTTCTTTGGACAGAATATACCGGGTGATGGCGTGGTTTCTGAGGCGCAGTTTCAAGCTTTTGTGGATAGCATCATCACTCCCCGTTTCCCAGCCGGATTAACCATCTTCGATGCGGATGGACAGTTTAGAGATAGCACTGGCAATATCATTGAAGAATCCTCCAAGGTGGTCAGTCTTTTCCTAGAAGACACTGTAGAAAACGAGACTAGTATTGATCAGATCGTTGAAGCGTACATCCAGCAGTTCAACCAGGAAAGCGTTTTATTAGCGATCAATGAAGAAATAGCCGTTGGATTTGGCGCCGGTGAAAATTTAATTGACAATGACCCTACTCCAGAGTTTATACAGACAGACTTGTTTTTTGGACGGAATATACCGGGTGATGGTGTGGTTTCTGAGGCGCAGTTTCAAGCTTTTGTGGACAGCAGCATCACTCCCCGTTTTCCAGCTGGATTAACTATCTTTGATGCGGACGGACAGTTCAGAGATAGCACTGGCAATATCATTGAAGAATCCTCCAAGGTGGTCAGGCTCCTTCTAGAAGACACGGTGGCTAATGAAACTGCCATTGATGAAATTATTGGAGCGTATATTCAACAATTCAATCAGGAGAGTGTATTACTGTCTGTTGATGAGGATGTAGAGGTTGCCTTCGATGCTGGATCGCCAGCCGAAGCTGTCCCCGAGCCTGCGGCTATCTGGGGATTGCTAGCGTCTGGTGCTATAGGCGTACTGGTACGTAAGAGGAAATTGAAGACTTCCTGAAGCGATTAAAAAGTGGGTCGGGCTCGCCTGTGGCGAAAAGGTTATACCAAAAGCGAGATTACTGCTTAAGGACTTGCCATACCACGTCGGAATGCGGAGATTACCGCTTGAGTCCGATCGCTCACCCCTAACTTGCTCAAAATTCGATTGATGTGGAACTTCACGGTTCCTTCTGTCACTTGCAAGGAGCGGCTAATGTCTTGATTGGATTGCCCTTTCGCCATCAAGCCAAGCACTTCCCGTTCGCGTTCGGTCAGGCTGGGCGTATCCATTCGCTCCATCAGCTTTACGCCCACAACTGAAGGTATCCACTTTTTTCCAGCATGTACGGCGTGGATCGCCTCAACTAGTTCGCGACAGGGAACACCTTTGAGCAGGTAGCCTCTGGCTCCAGCATGGAGTCCTCGATAGATATCTTCGTCGCCATCGTAGGTAGTCAAGACAATGATTCGGGCCTCTGGAAATTCTTCCCGAATCGTGGTGATCGCGGTTACCCCATCCATCTCCGGCATTCGCAGATCCATGAGGGTTACATCTGGCTGATGCGTGCGGAAGCAATCAACTGCTTCTTGTCCGGTGCCAGCCTCCGCAACCGATTCCAAACCGGTCTGATGGTTGAGTAATGCAAACAAGCCGGCGCGGACAATCGGATGATCATCCGCAACTAACACACGGATGGGTTGGGATGAGGTCATGCGTTGCCCCCAGTAAGAGCGATTGGGACTTGCACAAAGATTTCCGTGCCGTCTCCGGGATGACTGCAAATGGAGCATTGAGCGTTGAGCCGTTTTGCTCGCTGCTGCATACTCAGCAAACCAAAGCCACCAGAATCGCTTTGTTGAGAGGGAGCAAAGCCTTTGCCATCATCCTGAATCCGCAGCATCAGTTGGTGAGGTTGATAGTGCAGTTCTACTAAGATCATACCCGCCTCAGCATGACGCAGCGTGTTGTTGACGGCCTCTTGGGTAATGCGAAGCAGGTTCATTCCTACCTCTGGTGATACGGAGTAAGGGATGCCCTGAATGTCCATTTCGGCTTGCAGAGCAGTACCTTTGGTGAATTGAGCCAGCGATCGCCGCAGCACTGCCACCAAGTCTTGATATTGGGCAGCATCGGGTTGCAATGCCCAAACCGATCGCCGCGCTTCAGCTAAACCTGTTTTGGCCAATTGGCTAGCATAGCTAATTGCTTGACAGGCTGCGGTTGAGGTATTGGGGTCAAGCACTTTGGCTAGATCAAGTTGAATTGAAATCGCAGTAAACGATTGGGCAAGGGTGTCATGAATATCGCGGGCAATACGGTTACGTTCTTCGACAATTGCCGCTTGTTTGGCTTCTTCTGCCAGGTGAGTCAGTTGAATTGCGAGAGCGGCTTGTTGAGCTAACGCATACAACAACTCGCTTCCTTGTTCTTTAATCGGTTCAGTGTGAGTAAATGCCAGTCCTAAATGACCTAAGAAACTGCCTCCTGCATATAAAGGAACGCCGATGACCGCTTGATGATCGTGTTGGTGATGATACTCAATTGAGCCTTGCCAAAATAGGTGTGCTTCCTGCTCCAGATTGAAGTAGCGAGGTTTGCGGGTTTCCTGAAGAACCTTGACAAATCCAGCGGCATCGACTGGCATCTCCATTGCCAGGGTTGAAACAGGAATATGGTCTTGCTCAACATGGGCAACCGCCCGTAGAACTTGGCGCTGCTCATCCAATACTGTCAGCATCCCGGCATCAGCACCGAGTTGAGCAATCGCTTCGAGCGTGATGTGGCTCAAAAAGGCGGAGAGATCAGGCTGGTCTGCCAAACGTTCTGAGGCACGGGCCAGCGCTTCATTCGCTTTTGCCAATTCAGTTGCGCGTTCTTGGGCCGCTTTTTCTTGTTCGCGAGCGATCGCAGTTTGTTTGGCTTCTTCGGCCAGTCGAGTGAGTTGAATTGCTAGAGCCGCTTGATTGGCTAGTGCCTGCAATAATTCAGTGCCTTGCTCATTCAGTATTTTTTTGTCGGTGAAGGCAAGCCCAAAATGTCCTAAAAACTCATCTCCGATAAAAAGTGGAATAGCAACCCCAACTAAGTGATTGTGTCGTTTGTGGTGTTCTCCGACCTCCTGCCAAAGTAGGTGAGCATCTTGTTCAAAGTGTGACTCTAAATCAAAGTATCTGAGCTTACGAGTTTCACGAATCAACTGGATAAAACCAACCTCGGAAATTGGCATATCAGGCGGAAAATCTGGACTTGCAACCACCTTTCCCTGCTCAACCAGCACGGCTGTAGAAATTATCTGCCGCTGTTGGTCGTAGATTGTGAGATGTCCACCGTCAGCTTCTAATTGGGCAACGGCTTCTAGCATAATGTGACCCAGAAAGGCAGCTAGGTCGGGTTGCTCAGCAAGCCGCGATGAGGTGCGAGAGAGAGCTTCATTCGCTTTTGCCAGTTCCGCTGCCCGTTCTTGTTCAGCTTGCAGCAAGGCATCCTGCACTCGCCGTAGCTCTGTAACATCACAATCAGCTCCTCGATAGCCTGAAAAGTTGCCTTCCAGGTCAAACATAGGAGTGCCGCTAGTCTCAAAAATCACTTCGTTGCCATCTTTGGCCAGATTGTGATTTTTCAATCTGCTAAAGGATTGGCGTTTAGCTGCAATGTTAGAAAATGTCGTCAATACCTGCGCTGCTTCGTCACGGGGCATGAAGTCAAACGGGGTTTTACCCAACATTTCGTTAGGGCTGTAGCCTAAAATTTTGGACACCTTTTCATCAACAAAGGTGTAAATGCCATTAGCATCGACTTCCCAAGCCCAGTCGCTCATTGTATTGAGCAGGTCTTGAAGTCGCTGCTTGCTTTGTTGCAATTCAGTGTTAATTCGTTCAAGTTCTGCGGCACGTTTTTGAGCAGCTTGCTCTTGCTCACAGGCGATTGCTGCTTGTTTAGATTCGTCAGCCAAACGGGTTAACTCAAGTGCGAGGGTTAATTGCTGGGCGAGGGCAGCCACAGTCTCGCCCACGGCGTTACTAGGGAGGCGATCTTCACGCAAGGCGATCCCTGCGAAGCCGATAACCTCGCCTCGCAGACGCAATGGAGCATGCCAGATAATGCAATGTCTGTGTCGTTGATGATAGGCATAAGCTTCTGGAAAGACCTCGTGCAGATTCTCAACTCGGATGCTGGGTGTCTCGCCACGGGCAAGCGTAGAAAAGATGCCATCAACATCGCTTGAGGAAAATTCAACGTAACGAGACAAGTAGGGATCACTGGCCAGTTCTTCTGGCGAGAGTAAATGACCGTCCTCGACAACGGCAGCAGGAGCAAATTTCAGACTACCCGGTATCCGCAGCATGACCGCAGCAGCGTCGGCACCAACCGTTTCGGTCGCCTCAATGAGAAAAGCACTGACTAGTGTTTCCAGCCGCGTATCAGATGCCATCCGTTCAACACTTCGTCGCAGGGTCTCATTGGCTTTTGCCAATTCTGCTGCCCGCTCGTGAGCGGCTTTTTCTTGCTCACGAGCGATGGCCGCTTCCACCGCCCGGTTGCGAGCTTGGGTAGATAATCGGCTTGCTTGCATGGCTAAGGCAAGCTGTTTGGCAAGTGCCTCAGACAGTCTGAGCTCTGATTCTGAAAATGGCTGGCTCGCCTCACGATAGATTACCAGCGCACCGTCAGCTTTTCCATCTACTACAAGGGGTTGGTTCATTTCTAGAGGCCAGCCCTGTGAAACCGCAAAGGTATGAAAATCCGGCACAGTGTCAGCACAACGGTGATCAATGATCACTGGACGGGTACGGTTGCGGACGGTTGTGCCCTTCAGATGCTCCAACGGTACAGTGAAGCCGTTGGCAAGCCGACGCAGTACCTGATACTGCTGTGGGTCGAGCAGTTGTAGCTCTAGTGGATTTAATACTCTGCCTTTGCTAAACCAGTAGCGCAAATAGACTACTTCGTCCTGGTTGTGCTCGTAGTAACCGCAACTCGTTGTCTTAAAGGTTCGCGCTACGATCGTGAGCACCGCAGGAATAAAGTCTTCAAAGTTATTTAGGGAGCCGAGGGTATCGATCGTCTGCTGCAATGCTTTGCTAGATATGGCTAGTTCGGCGGCGCGTTCTTGAGCAACTTTTTCTTGTTGGCGAGCGCTTGCTTCTCTACGAGCAGTTTCGCAAACGGCAATTTTTGCATCTGCTGCCTCCTGTGTTGCTGTCGCTAGCTGCCTGTGCAGTTGCGCTTGTTCCTGCTGCAACTGGATCAATTGCGCTCGCAGGTGTTCATTCTCTTGCTGGAGAGCAGAGACCTGCTGAGCCAAATCGATGGGAGGTGCCATAGTGCCGAAGGAGAGCAGGACCGGTTGCTATTATCGCAATCTTCTCAACCCATTTAACTGAAAACGATGGTTAAACGATCACTGGCAGGCATTTGTTCAGCAAAACCTATCGCAACTTCAGCCGCGTCCCAAATTTTAGTTGAGGTCTTGCCTTTATCTCTAGGTCAAGACGAAAGCAAGCCTCGGTATAGAGACAAATCGGCATAAATCTAAAAGACTAAATAGCAGCGTATGGAGATGCCGATGTCCAAACTACTCACACTCCATTGAAAACTAGAAATTAGTAGTGACGAGTAGGGATATTAACCTCTGCCCTATTTTTCTGACCTATTCTAGGGCCATTCTTTTAGTTCCTGTTCGACAATGCGACCACATTCAAGGGTCTGCATCAGGTTAACTAAGATCTGTAGGTGCAAAATGCTTGTTTAGACATTCGTAGGCGGTATTGGTTGGTTGCGATGATAATCGGTGCAGTGGGTGGAATCAGCGTCCTCTAAATGCTCACAAGCAAGATTCCGGCGGAGGCTCATTTGTTTGCAGGATTGAGATTGCTGGCTCAGTCTTGTAGTTTTCAGGAGTGACTAGCGAGAGTTTGTTGCAGGCGAACTAGAAAAGGCTAGGCCAACAGTCTGTGATTATTCTGTCTGTCCTTTAGGGCTCTGAATGGTGCGAAGCAGGCTAGGAGAAAGGCTGTAGAGCGGAATGATGGAGCCACGGCCTTCTGGATAGACTAGAACTTTGCTCACTAGATTCTGGGCTTCAAGACTCAGGAGTAAAGACCGCAGCGCTTCGGGTTCTAGGCTGCTGTCGCGGCTGAGCAGGCCAAGTGTGACTCGCGATTGAGCACCGTTGGCTTCGATATAGTTGGCAATCACGAGCAAAATCAGTTTGAGCTGAGCGGGGAGTTGGAGGCGACGGACGATGTAGTCCCACAGAGCAAGACGAGTTTGGGAGGACATGAAGTTTGCAGGTTAAGGACTGGGCTGAGGCAGGAGCTATAAGATTTCCAAATCAGAAGAATGAAACTTTGCTTAGAATTAGCAAAATTTGCTTAAAATTAGCGAACTTTCGGTCTCGATTAACGAACTTTCGGTCCCGATTAGACAAACTTTGCTCCGAACGATTCATTTTTCTAATCTGAGTAGCAAATTTTGCTTAAAATTAGCGAAGTTTGCTTGGAATTAGCGAAATTTTGGTCTTGAGTAGGGAAGTTTCGGTTGCGAATAGCGAAATTTCGCTACCAGGAGGCAAATTTCAATCAAGACGATTGACTCTTCCAGCGCGAACAACGAAATTTGGCAAGAGCGGATGAGTTTTTCCCAACCAGGAGCGGAATTTTGGTTCTGTGTTCAGGCGGTTGATTGCTGCGGTTGAAGCTCTCGATAGCGCCGATGCCAGAGATGCCGCCAGTAGACTAGGACGTCTTGGGGATAAGCAAAGCGCTGAACTTCGCTTTTAATCACGTGTCCCAGCCATTCAAGCAAGCGTAAATCGGTGCAACTGAGGATGGTGCGGGCGCAAGCTTCGCTCCAAGCAGCGAATTTGCGGTAGCTGATGAACTGGCCACCCTGGTCGGCACGATGGACAAACAAGACGTGGGTCCAGTGTTCGATGCGGCAGATGCGCGATTTGGGAATGCCCAAGAAACGGGCGACCTGAAGTAGGGAAATGCAAAGCTGCGGCTGCAACACCTGGGTGAGGTGCATGGAAAGGACTCCAAAATTTTGAGGGCAATGGGATCCTGTGACCCTCTTCAGGGCCAAGGAAGGCAAGTGTTAAACTGCCCCCTAGCCGCCAGGTTGTCAGATGCAACCTGGCGGTTAGTTCCCCAGAGTTTGAGTAAGACCCTGGGGGACGCCTAGGGGTCCAGTTGCCTGTCATGGAAAGTAACAGGGACTGGATTCCAGAGTCAAGGGGGTAACCGAAAAAAGATCTGTGTGTTGCAGCGAACCGAGCAAAGTAAGCACCAAAACCTAGCTTCAGTCTCATTTCACTTAACTCAATCTCTTCCTAGCCAGTCAGAAAAACGACGGCTATGCTGGGATGAGTGTCTCAGCTCAGTTTTGAAAGCTGAAACGAGATTCATTTATCAGGTGATTAATGGTCAAAAGAAGAGCCAGTCAAAGCTGTACTGGCACCTTTCTTTTGCCCGTCTGTCGGCTCAACCTCCATCAAACGCGGTGTTTTTGATGCGAAGATCCAACAGCAGCCGTAGTGTTCCGCTCAAAGAGGTTTACCCATGGCTGAGTTCGATGGCAGTGCTGGCAGTCAGTTCGTCAATCAAATCTTGCACGAGCGCTATCAAATTCAAGCGCTGCTGGGTCGCAAACTCGGACGGCAAACGTTTTTGGCGCTCGATTTACAAAACCAGTTGCCGGTGGTCATTAAACTCTTACTGTTTAGCCCCGATTTTACCTGGGAGGAGTTGAAATTATTTGAGCGCGAGGCCGAAACCCTCAAAGCGCTGGACCATCCAGCGATACCCCAATACCTTGATTTTTTCGAGGTAAAAATCGAGTTTGGTAAGGGTTTTGCGCTGGTACAAAGTTACATTGAGGCCCGTTCGCTCCAACAATGGCTACAGGACGGCTGCCGGTTTAGCGAAGCCGAATTAATGGGCATTGCCAAAGCCTTACTCGACATTTTGGCGTACCTGCATGGCCTGCAACCGTCTGTGATTCATCGCGACCTTAAACCAAGCAATGTGTTGCTCAAGAACCGCAGTGGCAATAGTCCTGGTGAAGTTTATCTGATTGATTTTGGCTCGGTCCAAACAGCTGCTCATGGTGGTACGGTCACCGTGGTTGGCACCTATGGTTATATGCCACCCGAACAATTTGGTGGACGCTCGTTACCTGCCTCCGATTTGTATGGGGTCGGTATGACCTTGATTTATTTAGCGACCGGTCAACATCCAGCCGACCTGCCTCAGAACGATTTACACGTCGAATTTAAGCACTTGACCACCCTCAGTGGGTCTTTCAGTCGTTGGCTCGAATGGCTCACAAACCCCAGCCTCACCCAAAGACCGGCCTCAGCACAAGACGCAAGGCTACACTTGCTCCAGCCTCGCCCAGAGCCCAAAATGGCCTCAACCGTCCAAAAAATCCACTTAGGGACAACCACACGTCCTGCCTCCTCTGCGATTTCCCTGGAGGCCACGCAAACCACGCTGCAACTCAAAGTACCCGCAAAGCAAATTCACTATTTCTCTCCAGTTATGGTGTATACTCCCTCGAATATACTGGGTTGTATGATCATAGCCTCAATCTTTGGCTGGGCAATGTCAATGCTTTACATCTATTTTTGGTTTGCCCTTCTTCCCTTGTTTATTCTAGTTTTGATTTTTCTGGAGCTACAAACTAGACGTCCACCCAAAAATACTAGTGCTAATGTGATATTTCAAAAAAAAGCTCGGGCAGTTATTGTTACGCTCAACCGACTAAAAGAGACTGTGACTTTTCAAGGAAGACTAATAGGCCTTTCTGTTAGCGCATACAAAATCCTGAACCACTATCTACTCCACTTGAAGTTCTCAGCTTCTAATCAAATGATGATCGTCAAAGGCGACCGTCGGGAAATTGAATGGCTCTGCAATGAGTTAAGCGAGTGGGCAGGCATTCAGGTAAAGCCTTGGAAGTAGCCTTCTGAAAGGTATCATACCTGACCGTTATTTACCCGTAGGGGCGTAGATAGGGTTTGAGCCAGGGGATGTCAGATACATTCGTTGAGCAGTATCAAAAGTTTAGTAAATCTGTTGATCCAGTCTTGCAGTATGTTGTGCAATATCATGCACCAGCTCATGAAGAGTTAGTTTTGCCTAAAGGAACTTGGAAACAGAGTGAATTGCACCAAAGATGCTGTTCTACGCATGATAATGAGCATATTATGGCTGGTCCAATTGTGGGTCAAGGCCAGCTAATTGGTACAGTCAACTTCGTTCATATTGGTCACTTACCTGCATTTAGTCAACTAGACCTGGCTAATCTAGGCGCGGTTTGTACTCAGGATTAATTTCAGCAACATTCCACCGCAGTTTAAATAGACCGAATGTTCAATTATGGTCAATGGGAGAGTAAAGAGGCATTTGAGGCAATTCTCAAACAACCAGGTTTCAATCCAGATAAGCCGTATTGGGATGGTTTAGCCCGCAATGAGTTCCATCTGTACAATGTTGTTCATGTAGAGACAGCAGGCTAACAGCTCCCGTGAACCAGACCGTTTAAAGGTTATTGACTGAGTCCGAAGGCTTTTGTGGCAGGTTACGGGCAACGTTATGCTGCTTGAGTTATCTGTGAAGACGATGCTTGAAGTTTGTCTGTTAGCGTTCAAAGTTAAGCTATCTTGTGGTAATCGATGAGGCCGTACTTTTCAGAATGCCGGTAGGGCGATTGCAGCTTCTAGCAGTAAAGTTAAGCTATCTACTTCCAAATGGGCGATAAGCTTGTATGACTGCGAGTTCTCACACCATTGACTTCACCCAAGAAGACCATCTCTCCTTGCCCTGCTTACCCCTTGTTTCTAGTTGCCGAGCTGGGTGGAATAAAATTCAATTGGCTCTCTATCGCCAGCCGTCTTACTGCATTCCTGAACACTACTCTCCCCATCATGTAATTTGCATCAACGCTGGTACTCCCGTTACGCTTCAACAGACCATAGATGGGCAATCCCAGACTATTGATTCAGTTCCAGGAGATGTTGGCATCTATCCAGCCAATCGTTGGCAAACATTCTATTGGCATCAAGAGGCTGAATTTTTACAACTCTATTTGGAGCCGATGCTGCTCAACCAGTTAGGAGCAGAGCTATATGAGAAAGACAGTATTGAATTGATTCCACAACTGACATCGTGTTTTGACCCATTAATTTATCAGATTGCAATCGCGCTCAAAACCACCTTAGAAACTGGCGGAATCGGTAGTAAACTTTATTCTGATTCGATGGCAAATGCTTTAGCCGTCCATCTTCTGTATCGATATTCAACACACAAATCCAGTATTCAGCACTACTCAGGAAGATTGTCTCATCAACAGCTAAGACAGGTCATTAATTACATTGATGAGCATTTGGATCAGGATTTGAGCTTGGCTGAATTAGCAACCTTAACCCAACTGAGTTCCTATCACTTTGCCCGACTATTTAAGCAATCTACAGGTATTGCACCCCACCAGTATCACATTAAATGTCGTGTTGAACGTGCTAAGCAATTACTTTTAGCAAGGCAGTTGAGTATTGCAGAAGTTGCTCAAGTTGTCGGATTCGCCAGCCAAGGACATCTCAACTATCATTTTAAGCGTGTCACCGGGGTAACTCCTAAAGCCTTTTTGCGCCAGTAGCAAGAACTTAGAAAAACAGCGCAAGAACTTTGAATACAGCCATTCGCTTCATTTTCGATACTGAGTGCAGCATGATAAATCATCTAAATTGAGGTTAATGGCTATGCTTAGCGAGCAAAATCAAGCGATTGCCCTTCGCTTTGCCCAAGAGGGATGGGGAACAAATCTGGGTTGGGAGAAAACCTGGGATGAGTTGATGTCCGCTGATGTCATTCATCACTTCAACAGCCAAGCAGAGCCGATTGTGGGTTTGGAAGCGAACAAAGCATTCAACGCAAGTTTATTTAGAGGCTTCCCCGATATTAAGCACAGGATAGAAGATATCCTTGCTGAAGGTGAGAAAGTAGTGTATCGCACAACACTAGAAGGAACTCATACAGGGGAATTTTTGGGAATTCCCCCTACAGAGAAATCAGTCAAGATTAATGATTTTACGTTGCTTTGGATTGCCAACAGCAAAATTGTGGAATGGTGGTATGAGTGTAATTTATTAGAAGTCATGAAACAGCTTGGCTTAATGCCTGAATAGAAGCATTTGCGGCTCGCGTTTTTGATGGCAGCTGTACTCAAAGGGTATCTGTGGGACGATAGAGCAATCGGTGCGTTAAATTAACGAAGTGGTTGCTGAGGTTGAAAGCAATGCTTTACAGAGTCATCAAATATTTCAATGCAGGAGCGGCTATTGAGATTTATCGTCGTGCCCGCGACTGTGGTCGTCAATTGCCGCCAGGTCTTGAGTACGTAGACAGTTGGTTAGATTTAAACTATTTCCGGTGCTTCCAACTCATGTGAGCGGATGACCGAGCTTTGTTTGAGGTTTGGATCGAAGCTTGGAGTGATCTCGGTCATTTTGAAATTATCCTAGTGAGGACTTCAGTAGAAGCTGCTCAGTAGATGGCAGATAAGCTCTAAAAGTCTTTATCTGTCTACGGGCAGCAAAAGTTCTCGATACAATGCTAAGTAGACCTTTTTCCCTCATGCCAGCTTATGAACTACCGAGACATCATTACAATTGAGCCTGAGAAACGCGGTGGTAAGCCTTGTGTCCGTGGGCTGCGGATTACAGTCTATGAAGTGCTTGAGTACCTAGCTTCCGAGATGACCGAAGCAGAAATTCTTGACGATTTTCCTGATTTAACGCGAGAAGATTTAAAAGCCTGTATTGCTTACGCTGCCGACCGTGAGCGTCGCTTTATGACCGCTCCATTATCCGCATGAAGTTACTCTTTGACGAAAACTTATCGCCCAAGTTGCCAAACCGTTTGAGTGACCTTTTTCCAAATTCGCTTCACGTCCGAGATGTGGGCATGAAGGCAATGACCGATCCAATCGTTTGGGATTATGCAAAGGACAATAGTTTGATGATTGTCTCGAAAGATGCAGATATGCACGACCTAAGCTTAGTATTTGGAAATCCACCGAAAGTTATTTGGCTTCGCCTTGGGAACTGTTCGACATCACAGGCTGAGAATTCGCTGCGTCAGAATTTTGACGCGATCAAACTATTTTACGAAGATGAGAGCTTATCACTGCTTGCTCTATCATAATGCGCCGATGATTTTAGATCTCCTCCAGGTTTTTTGGAATGGAGAAAACATAATGGTTATTTATCGCTACATAACAACGCTCATGCACGCCGACCGCCGAGAGTTAATCGGTGATGATCCAAAGATTATCTGCGGCGGTCGATGGGCACCGTTGGCTTGCTGCTCTACTGGTAGTGACGAAATCTTGAGATTAAGGCTGAGCCACCACCAGAAATCAGTTGTCTACTTTGATTTGAGCTATTGTATCTTTAGTTTGAGCCAAGAAGGCATCAACAAGAGGCCTGCCTAACTGCAACAGTGGCTCCACGATTTCTTTGCTCGCTGTTTCTGGTCCACCTGCGTTGAAAGGTGGTTCAGGTCTGTACTCCATCATCAGTTGAGTCATCTTTGCCACCTGTTCACCACAAAGTAGGCCCAGCAACGTTAAGCCAAAATCGATTCCTGATGTGACACCAGCACCTGTCACTCGATTGCGATCGATGACAACCCGTTGCGGAACGACTTCAACCCCCATCATTGCTAGTTGATCTCGAAATGCCCAATGACAAGTCGCTTTATAGCCTTGTAATAACCCAGCCGCTGCTAAAATCATCGAACCTGTACACACACTAGTGACATACTGAGCAGAGGTAGCCTGTTGTTGCAGGAAGTGCAAGACTTCAGCATCTTTCATGACCTCGACTTGCCCCAGGCCACCACCCGGAACACAAATCACATCTAAAGGTGGACAGTCTGCAAGAGTTACAGTTGGAGTCAGAGTCAGTCCTTCGTTGCTGACAACTGGAGTCAGAGTCTTCCAGACCAAATGCGCTTGCACATTGGGTGGAAACGCCAGAACTTGATAGGCTCCCATGACATCAAGCTGAATCACACCTGGATAAATGAGAAAGCCAATCTTTAGTTGAGTCATGGTTGACAGTTGCTTGAAACTTTTGACTGTGGAACGATTGTAGGAGAAGCCTTCTACCGCCAATAGTCCTCAAGTGGGTACACTTTTAACCTATGGCTAATTCCCTTTATCCTCTGTTTCAAACGATTGCTACTGCACCGACTGAACAAGCCTTGCGGATCAGATTTATGGATGGCATTAGTGAGTATTTTGGAGTGCAACGCTGGGGGATTTATCTTCTAAACTCAGATAATGGCCTGACTAGCGTTGATGCACAAGGAGTTTCAGATACATTCGTTGAGCAGTATCAAAAGTTTGGCAAATCTGTTGATCCAGTCTTGCAGTATGTTGTGCAATATCATGCACCAGCTCACGAAGAGCTGGTTTTGCCTAAGGGAACTTGGAAACAGAGTGAATTGTATCAAAGATGCTGTTCTACCTACGATCACGAGCATATTATGACTGGTCCAATTGTGGGTCAAGGCCAGCTAATTGGTACAGTCAACTTTGCTCGTATTGGTCACTTACCTGCCTTTAGTCAACTAGACCTGGCTAGTTTAGGCGCAGTTTGCACTCACTTTTCTGCACGTCTTGCTGAATTGCGAAAACAATCTCTAGTGGTTCCCAACCCATTTTTTAAGCGTCTCACGCCTAGAGAAGTTCAAATTGCCAACCTTGTTGCCAAAGGGCTGACTAATGCAGAGGTTGGTGCAGAATTGTGGATTACTCAGAATTCTGTTAAACAAGCACTGAAGCGTATGTTTCAGAAATTAGAAGTTTCAGCTCGCACAGAAATGGTGGCAAAATTGCGTGATATGCTCCAACCATGAAAAAATAGTTGAACGGTACTAGTTAATAATCTCGTGCAGAAGTTATTTGTTAGAAGTTCGAGTTTATTTGCGGGTGACTGGGATCATTAGGCTACTGCGCGCGGCTTCCATATCATCGCAACATTCAATCGGGTAAAATACGAATTGCTCTCTTATTCGCTTTCATAATGAAAAATCAAACGCCAGCAATTATTTTCGACCAGAAAACCGCTGCCTCTTATGACCAGAAAACTGACCTTTGGGCTGCAGGACGCGAAGCTCTCTTTTCGTTTATCCGCCTGATACTCGCTGAACTTCCGGCTGACGCACGCATTCTATGCGTCGGTGTCGGAACCGGAACGGAATTGATTGCTCTCGCTCAAGCCTTTCCTCAGTGGCAATTCACTGCGGTCGAACCTGCATCCGCAATGCTGGACGTCTGTCGTCAAAAAGCGGAAGCAAGTGGCGTTACATCACGCTGTACATTCCACGAAGGCTATTTGGATTCACTACCCGCATCCGACCCATTCGATGCGGCGACTTGCCTTTTAGTCTCTCATTTCTTTACACAACCGGAAGAGCGGAGCCACTTCTTCCATCAGATCGCTTCTCGTCTTCGCCGCAGTGGATATTTGATCAATTCCGATCTGGTTTTGGGGATGTCTCCTTCGGTTTATGAACGCCTTTTTGAAGTTTGGCTGCGGATGCTCCAAGGTTCTGGCTGGACTGAAGAAGACATTGAGAAGATGCGCGCCGCTTACGGTCGTGATGTTGCTGCTTTGTCAGCACCTGAGATTGAATCAATCATCGCAGCGGGGGGCTTCGACACGCCGGTGTTGTTCTTCCAAACTCTGTTTATTCGTGCTTGGTTTTCAAGACGCACATCGCCTGATTAGAAGCCAGTGCGCTTAAATCATAAGCCTAACAATCCGCTTGTGAACCCACTGTATAAAGATGGTTGAGTTCGAAAAATCGCTAGCGGCAGATGAAGCTGGCTGCTATGCGCTTCAGTTGTAAGTTAGGGGTTGTTTAGAAGTATCCGCATGACTTCAGAAATTATTCTTATTGGTCCGATTGGTGCTGGCAAATCTACTATCGGAGGACTTCTATCCCATAGGTTGGGGCTTCCGCAATGCTCGATGGATAAGCTGAGGTGGAGCTACTACAAAGAGATTGGATACGACGAAGATTTAGCAGAGCATATACGGAAAACTGAGGGATTCTGGGAGATCAATCAGTATTGGCAGCCCTTTGAAGCCTATGCAGTTGAAAGGTTGTTGCAGGAACACAATCAATGTGTCATCGATTTTGGGGCTGGACATTCTGTGTACGAAGACGTTGACCTATTTCAAAGAGTTCAACGAGCCTTGGCTCCATATCCCAACGTTATTCTCTTACTTCCATCTCCAGATTTGGATGAGTCGATACGGATTCTCAATGAACGCAATGAGTATGTATTTGATGGCAAGCCAAATGTCAATGAACACTTGGTAAGACATTCCTCAAATTATGAGCTTGCAAAGTTCACGGTATATACCAAGAACAAGAGACCTGAGGAAAGTTGCGATGAAATTCTAAATCTAATGGGAAATAGTGTATGAATGGTTCAATAAGCCTCTCACTAGAGCTTTCCGGTTACTCAGTACAGCATTTAGTGAGAGAAAATGCATCAATACTTCCATGCCGCTTTATAGCTGTGACGAAATAAATGAATAATCACTGAGTGCCAACCTAAACGAGCAAGAATTATTACAGTCGAACAGGCTCAAACTCATTGATAGAGATGACTTTTGCATAAACCGCTGCTAGTGCCGCCATAAAAGCCGCATGAACTTCAGCAGCTTCAACTATTTTACCCTGATGTTCCAGGTCTCGTGTTGCACAAGCATCTTCAATGACTGTGCACTGCAACCCAAAATCGAATGCAGCGCGGCTTGTAGCATCAATGCACATATGACTCATTGCACCACAAATCACCACTTCTTCAACCTTAGAGTCTTTGAGGTACTCCAGTAAATCGGTTTCTCTAAAACTGTTAGGAAAATGTTTCACAATAACGGTTTCCTCTTGTTGAGGAGCTACACTTTCGTGGATTCTAGCTCCTTCTGTGTCCGGCAAGAAAAATGTTGCTCCCGGCTGCTTCGAGATGTGTTGGATATGAAAGATCGGAGATTGTTTATCTCGAAACTTCTGTAAAAGCTTCTGGGCGTTTTCTGCAGCCTGTTCTACGCCAACTAGTTCTAAATTTCCCCTGGGGAAATAATCATTTTGAATGTCAACGACAACTAAGCCCTGTTTTAGGTCAGATCCGTTCATAAATTCGTCCCTTGTTACCTTTTTGTGTTCGCACTTCCAGCAAAGCTTGCTGACTGCTCTATCTGGCTGCTTCGATAGCATGAGTATGAGCGAAGCAAGCCAGTATTTCAAGTACGTACAATATAGTTGGGAACTATCAAAAAGTATCGTTGGAACCAGACTCAATGCCACACAAGCAATACATGTGTCCGGTAGAAGCCCTTGTCGATGTCATTGGGGGAAAGTGGAAGATGCCAATTCTCACTCTCTTGTTTCAAGGCACCAAACGCTATGGAGAACTTAGACAGCATCTGACTGGAGTGACTGAGCGGATGCTAACCATGCAGTTACGAGAACTGGAACAGTCTGGAATCGTTCAGAGAAAAGTGTATGCCGAGGTTCCTATAAAAGTAGAATGTTCCCTAACTGACCTGGGCCTAAGCTTAAAACCTGTTTTACAGGTCATGCTGGGGTGGAGCGAGCAGTACTTGTGTGTGATTGAGCAGAAAGCGGTTTGGTGGGAGGAAGTCAGTAACTCTTCAATCAACCCAACCGACTAAACCACTAGGCTAGCGTTGCGGTAGAGCGGACAGCTTGGAGATCTTAATGCTTAGTTTAAAGTTGTTGGCTGTCGCTCAACTTTGCTGTTAGAACACCTCAATCGGTGCCGTGTCAAACTAACGCCTTTCTATATTCTACTTATATTCGCGTGGTTTCTCATGAGCGGTTGAACAGAAGAAGATGGATAAAAACCCTATAGAACTTAGAAGGAAGAGATACTTTAAGCTCAACTCACAAATTGCTCAGCTGAATAATGCACGACTGCGTTCTTTGCTTGACGATAATCAGTACGCAAAACTACAGCTACTACTCAAAGGGACGGGGTTTCTTTCTGGTGCTGAATCTCAGGACGGATAGTGACATCATTTGCTGCTGTGGTGTGTTCGAGCAATCCGCTGGCACCCGACCGCTAAGAAGTTATTTATTGAGAGGGAAAAGTTATCCTTGGTGAGTGAAGCGGAACGTTGTGCCTTTGCGTGCAGCGTTTCGGCGTGCGAAACTGTGGAACTATGGATAAGGCGACACTTAACCTGCTCAATGCAGCGGATGACCCACAAGAATCCGAAGCACCCAAAGGTTTTGATTATGTGAAAGAGATAGAGGCCGTAGAACGCATCAAACCAGAACTGGAAAGAATTGTTGGCCGCCTATTTGTCTTGGACGAAAACGTTCAAGACGCGTCTTTCTTTACAGAGTTATCTATTCGCCAGTCAGAACTTGAGTATATGGCAGGCATCGGTAATGTCATTCTCACGGTGCTGGCAATTCGATTTTCAGCATTTGGCAAACTATTTACTGTTTGGTCAAACTCGACAAAGGAGAAAGTAAATAGAAATTTGATAGACGAAGTGGTTGCCACCCTTCAAGATCATGGTTATGTTTACGTAGATGCCGATGCCTTGCAAGAGTCATACACTGGTTCTCACACCGATTTTAAAGATACAACATGGTGGCTTAGGTTCTTCGATTACATCTGAGCTACAGCTAATTAACAAA
Source organism: Leptolyngbya sp. FACHB-261 (assembly GCF_014696065.1). Lineage (NCBI taxonomy): Bacteria > Bacillati > Cyanobacteriota > Cyanophyceae > Leptolyngbyales > Leptolyngbyaceae > Leptolyngbya > Leptolyngbya sp. FACHB-261. Next base: position 361,978 of record NZ_JACJPL010000026.1, read on the forward strand.
GGCACGACAAGACGCTGCATCTGACTGCCTACGGCCCTGCGTTTCACTCGTTTCTCACTTCACTTCGGGCTTCCAGTGGGTGAGCCTAGTCGTTAGTTAGTGTAAGTGTGCAAGGCTGCGGTTGCCCTCCTCAACTTTCGAGCGGCAGCCTACTTGTGTGAAAATATACTGAAGAATTCTACCTGTCTACTTAAACTCGCATACTCTGTGGAAAGGTTCTGCCTGTCTGTTCAACCAGAGAGATGTGCAGAAAATGCCTATCTATTCATCGGATTTGGGATGATGGACGGAAAGTTTCCGTCCAATAAGTTTTAGCCTAGTCTTCGCGAAAAAAGTCTCACGTACAAGAGGTGATGAAATGCTACAGATTGCTTTGGCTCAGAATCTTCTTGCCTGCATTCGATTTTCTCAATGCTTAGGCTTAGCTACTAAACTCACATTTGGTAAATCTAGCTTGGGCCTCTCAGCAACTCTCGTATTGTTAGAGTTATGCAGTTGCCCTGTGGCTATGGGACAGCAGGTGGATACGAGTAAATTCGACAGCTTTGCAGACTGGTGTTTGCATCAAGAACGTCTTGCTGATTCAGCTAAGAAAACGGTTATGAGGGTATTACAGGAAGTAGCTACATCTGACTGCAATAAAGCCAACGAAATCCTCTCAAGTCGTACAGATTTAGATCTCTCTGGCAACAATATTCCTAATGCAGCCGGACCAATCTCAAATCTTGAGCCGTTACAGGTGCTGACTAACCTCACCACTCTTGACCTCTCACACAATCCAGTTCTTGATCTTAGACCATTGCAGACCTTGGTTAATTTAAAATCACTTAGGCTTTGGTATACCCCGATCAGCAACCTCACTCCTTTGCAGTCACTAACGAACCTTGTTTTTCTTGAAATTATCAGCAGTGAAGTAAGCGATGTTCGTCCTCTGAGTTCACTAACTCAGCTATCTCATTTAATAATAGGCGAGAGTAAAATTGTGGATATTAGTTCGCTAAACTCCCTCACTCGTCTTAGGATATTATACCTTCCCGACAATCAAATTAGTGACCTAACTGCTCTACAATCACTGACAAATCTTGAAGGACTCAGCCTTGGGGTCAATAAAATTACTGATGTGAGGCCACTACAATCTCTGACTCGTCTCACGTATCTAACGCTTGGTGACAATCAGATTACTGATGTTAGCTCCCTACGGTCTCTAATTAATTTAGATGAACTGCATCTTTGTCGAAATCCAATTACTAACATCGGCTCTTTGCAACCCTCAGCAAGTAGAACAAAAATCTTCTTTGGAAGAGACTGTCCACCAGCTGGTGTCTAAACATCAAAATTACGACGAGTGTAGTTGATTTTACGCTATTTGAGGAGACAACGAAGGGGCCATTACTTAGCTACCTGACACCAAGGCCTCGAATGGCGTGAATTCACACATAATTTGTGATCCTTCTCTTACGAACGTTAGTTCCGCGACCGCGGTACACTTTTATAGACTTGTCTGGGGAATTCGCCATCTTGGTCTCTTCCTCCAGTTAGCTCAATCGTTGGGCAGCTTGATACTCAACTTGATCTCAATCAATAGAGCCAATATGATTCACCTAAGTTCTTCCGACAGCCCTATGGTCAGCGACCGCTGGCCAAGCTTGCATTTTCAAGACTGGAAAGAAACCTACGCGACGCTCCATATGTGGACGCAGATCGTCGGTAAAATCAGGCTTGTCCAGATGCCCTGGATCAACCACTCCTGGCACACGACCCTATACGTTACCTCCCGCGGTCTTACCACATCGCCCATTCCGGATGGCACTCGAACTTTTCAAATTTACTTCGATTTCATCGACCACAAGCTTTTCATCCAGACTAGTGATGGTGAGCTTAGAACAATGGCGCTTGAGCCACGCTCGGTTGCAGACTTCTACGAAGAGTTGTTTGCTAAATTGGCCGAACTAAATCTCAAGGTGAAGATTCACACAACGCCCAATGAAGTTGCAAACCCTATCCCATTTGAGAAAGACTTCGAGCACAAAGCCTATGACGCTGATTATGCCAATCGGTTGTGGCGCGCCCTAGTGCAGGCTGACCGAGTGTTTAATCAGTTCCGGGCTCGTTTCACTGGCAAATGCAGCCCAGTGCATTTCTTTTGGGGAAGCTTCGATCTAGCTGTCACCCGCTTTTCTGGGAGACGAGCACCCGAACACCCTGGCGGCGTCCCTCATCTTCCAGATTGGGTCGCACGCGAAGCCTACTCTCACGAAGTGAGTAGCTGCGGATTTTGGCCGGGAAGTGAGCAGATGCCCCTGCCAGTGTTTTATTCCTATGCGTATCCTGCACCAGAAGGATTCAGTACGTCGCGGGTGGGTCCGAGTGCAGCAAGCTACAATTCGGAGCTAGGAGAATTTATCCTTCCTTACGATGAGGTTCGGCAATCAGCTTCCCCAGATGAGGCATTGCTTGAGTTCCTACAAACCACCTATGAAGCTGCTGCTGACTCTGGTAAGTGGGATCGTTCAGAACTGGAACGGGCGGAGTAGCCATAGGCCAGCCATCTGACACAGCCACCTGACCAACCTCTTTATTGGAGCCGTTTAAAAGCTTATGCAATGGCTGAATGAACCTGCTCATTGGTCAAGTTCCAGCAATCAAATTATTGTCAATACCTCGCCAAAGACTGACTTTTGGCGTGTCACCCACTATGGTTTCATTCGTGATAACGGGCATTTCTACTTCGAGCAGGTAGACACAGATTTTGTGGTGGAAGTAGAGATACTGGGTAGATACAAAGATCTGTACGATCAAGCAGGGATTATGATCCGTTCTGATCAGAATCACTGGATTAAAACAGGCATAGAGTATGTTGAGGGGATACAGCATCTGAGCGCTGTTGTCACTCATGACTACTCAGACTGGTCTGTAACTCCACTTCTGACACCACCTCCCTCTCTCCGTCTACGAGTTGAGCGCCGAAAAGAAGCCATCCACATTTCATATGTAGATGCAAACTCAAAATACGCTCTGTTCCGATTGGCTTATTTCCCGACCGAACAGGAAGTTCAAGTTGGGATTATGTGTGCCTCACCAGAGGGAGATGGCTATGAAGCCATTTTTGATAATTATCAGTTGACCAAGCAACCTGCGGTCTAACCATTGCACTGGAGTATGTAAAAAAATCTAGTGGTAAACGCTGCTGCCCTACGATTTGAGGTCAGCGCCCGCCATACGCTTGTCGGTACGGTCTACCAAAATTTTCAATTAGGCGATCAACCACGCCTAGGTTCATTACCTGTCCATTGTCGAGGCTAGGACCCTTTGCAACTTCGGCACGATAGGCTATAAGCGCTGCTCGGTTCTGCTTTAGAAACGCAATTGTTGCATTGACATAAGCATCCCAAGCATCTGAGTAAGGTTTAAATTCTGGCGGCACCCCTTCTGGGCTGGAGAAGGACTGTTCAAAGAAGGAAATAGCTGATTCGTAGTTGTTGTCATAGGCAAACATTTGGCCTGCATGAAATGCCAAAATTTCACGCTCGTTGCCACGCAGGTTGGTGTTGGTGTTCAGGTAACTTACAATCAACCCAGCCGCCTGACAATAACATTCCATCTTAGATAAGCGGCGCCATCCCTGATTGGGTGTTTGGTCAAAAGCATCGTAACCCAGTGAAAGACTGCTTTGCTCCTCATCCAAAGCTGTTCTGCAAGCAGCTTTGGATGGAGGTAAGACTTCAGCAACGCTTTTTTGAGGAATCGAACTACTGCTAACTAGCAGGCAGCAGCATGTCCAGATGATTTGCTTTTTCATAATTACTTCGACCGTAAGCTGCGAGCGATTGCCACTAATTCCTCTTCACTCATGCCTTTAGGGGTGACGACTTGAAACAATATGTCCCCTTCTCGCCACTGAACCTGACGAAAATTGGTGTCTTGAATCCATTGCATTCCTTGTATTACTCCATTCGGTGAAGTAATGTCTTTCCAAGTTCCTTCTACATATTCCCCTGTAATCTCGCCAATTTGAATCGGTTTAGTTTTTGCACTGGCTCCAATCGGGCTTCCACTAGCCAGAGCAGGATCATCATCAAAAAGTGGTTTTTTTGCCCACATGATAGAAAACTGGGTCTCATCGTTCTCTGTAGCAGGGGAAGTCAACACAATGGGCCCAACAACGGGGGAGCCACCATTAAGTCGTTGTTGTGTAACTATAAACTGACTATCTGTTTGAGGGTTTTTATAATTTGACGATACAACTTCGGGAAAAGGTGAAACAATCTCCTTAAGCTCAAAGCCATCTGGAACAAACGTAGGTTCTCTCAACGCAAAACCCCGCTCAGCCTCCATTTCACTGATAGTATTCGTCGTCCGCATTTGCTTTTCAGTCGCCTGCAGCTCATCTTCAGCCAGGGGGGAAGGTTGGTTCTCCTCTGACATGTCTTGTTGACCGACTTGATCGCTCCTTGTATGTTGAAAGACTTGGATAAACTCTAATGCCAATGTTCGCAAAGAAGGAGTAGAAATTGTGACAACCGACGTAATGACCAGTAGTGCCAAACTAACTAGAGAGACCTGCCGAACAGAACGAAATGGTTGAGTAAGCTTCATAGGCTTGCGCCTATTTTTAGATGGGTTTAAAAATTGTGGGTTTGAAGATGATTGGCTTGTCGGTAAAACTTCGGTGTGGGTCTGTTTTACTTCAGGTTGAGTGAGATGTTCATGGTTAACAGCAGAGCTTGTTTGGGAAGTGAGTAAGGTCTGCCGTTGCAATAATTCTGCCTCCAAGTTGGCAGCAAAGTTGGGGTCAGGTTGTATCGCGTTGATTTGGGTAACTAGCTTGCTCACCAACTCTGTCTTAAAGGGAGATAAATCGTCTGATACGGGTATCGATTGCCCGTTCTGTTGGGCTGTGAGAAATAGATCCAACTCCTCAGCCTGCTGGTTTTCGTCATTGGCTTGATAGTGATTAGATTTCATGATCTCTCTCCTACGGTGGGAGATAAATAAGTTCGCAAGTCGTCTAGAGCGCGACTGACTAACATTCTGAAGGCAGCTTCACTTTTACCCATCATCTGAGCTGCTTCAGCTACACTGAACCCACCAAACATTCGTAGTGCGATTGCTTCAGCCCGGTCGGGTGTTAGCCGATTCAGAGCTTGGGCAATCTGCTGTAGAAACAACTGGCGATCGAGCACGTCCTCGGCACTCGGAGTCGAGTGAGCAATGTCTTCCGCCATCTCAAGGGGCAGAGTAGGCCGCTTACGACGGAAGTGATCGGCTAACTTCCGCCTAGCAATCGACGTCAACCAAGCGGCAAACTTGCCCTGGTTCTGATACCTATTTAGAGATTCTTGCGCAGCCAGGAAAGTTTGAGCGGTAAGGTCTTGAGCATCATGGGTATTTCCAACTCTTGCCATTTGATAGCGATAGATAGGGTTGAGGTAGCGTCGGTAAAGTTCTGCAAACGCGGCAGGATCGCGCTGTGCGTCCTGTACCAACACTTCGTCTGGTTTCATTGTTGCGACTTCTAGATGCGACCGATTAGCCTCACTGTTTGAGGCTCTCTCTCTAGAAGAACTCGATTGCGGCTCTTTCATCCAGTTTTTTCGGCCTAGGTGCGAGGTGTCTAACGCACCCCTCTGTTGATCTATCGCTTCAGGGGACCATTTTGTAACAGGGAATCCCCAAAGATTTAGCAAGGCTTCCAGATCCCTGGATCAAGCAGCTAAATTTTTCAGTTGAAATTTGAGCGTGACGACAATAGTTGTAGTATTTTCACTGTTCGTCAAGTTGTCCGCGATTCGGCGGGCAATCTTTTCATAGAGACAGTAATTCAACACATCTTCACGGTTAAGGATGGCTTGGTAAGTCTTTTCGAAATCGAGAATTCTGACACGTTGCAGACATAAGAATACAATGGGCTGTAATATCTCGGCAGAGACTTTAGGGCAGCTCTTAGAGGCGCGATTTACAGCAATCCTCGTGATAGAAGCTAGAGGCAACTTAGCCCAGCATTTAAATGCTTTGCTGAAGGCCAGAGACAGCCGCTCCTGGAACGGGGGGGACAGAACAAGTTTTTTGGAGGCGCTGAGACCCATAAGCACGGTGGTTAGAGGATTCCGCAACTCGTGGACAATAGCCGCGACAAATTCGCCAATCGCAGCTAGCCGTTCCTGCTCAACGAGTTTGTCTTGGGCCGCGTGAAGTTCTGCGGTGCGTAAAGCCACCTCGGCTTTTATAGCCTAATAGGTCCAGTGGAGCTGTCAGCTTGACCCTGACCATCATTGCCAATGCGCTACGGGTGGGAGAGCCTCTGTTGATTGCCTGAAGCGATTTTGATAATGTGGCAACTCACCCTTGTTTTTTGAGAATTGTATTATGACCTCAAATTCTCACCCCGATTCCACAATCAAGCTCTATGACCTTCATCCTCCCCTAGACGACTTTCGGACAGAGGTTTTGCAGGGGCTACAGAAACCACAAAAAGCAATCCCAGCTAAATTCCTCTATGACAAACGAGGAGCCGAGCTATTCGATGCCATCTGCACTTTAGAAGAGTATTATCTGACTCGCACAGAGATAGCAATTCTCGAAGATAGGGCGACAGAAATTGCTGAGCTTGTAGGAAACGGAATTCTAATCGAATTTGGCAGTGGCAGTAGCCAGAAGGTGCGAATTCTTTTAGACGCAATGCCCTATGCGACAACCTATGTCGCTCTGGACATCTCTAGGCAACATCTCTTGGAATCCTGTGCTAGCCTGGCCGAAGCGCACCCAGGGTTAGAGGTAATTGCCATCTGTGCTGATTACACCCAACCTTTGGATTTGCCAGAGATTTTGTCGATCAAAGACAAACATAGAGTTGCTTTCTTCCCAGGTTCCTCTATTGGCAACCTGGAACCCAAGGAGGTCGTTCAATTTCTCAAAAATACAGCAGCGCTTCTTCAATCTAACGGCAGTCTATTGATTGGCGTGGATTTGAAGAAGAGCAAGGATATTCTGGAGCCAGCTTACGACGATTCTCAGGGAATTTCGGCTGCTTTTGCCTTGAATTTGCTGACTCGAATCAACCGAGAATTGGGAGCTGATTTCGATCTGGAGCAGTTTGGCTACCGAGCTTTCTACAACCCAGTAGGCCGGATCGAGATGTACATCGTGAGTCTTAAGAATCAAGTGGTACACCTAGATGGAGTTGAGATCCCCTTCCGTCAGGATGAAACGCTACGAACTGAACATTCTTACAAATACACGGTTCCTGAATTCCAAGCTCTCGCTACTTTGGCAGGCTTCCAGCCTAAATGTGTGTGGACTGACCCACAACAACTGTTCAGCCTACATTACCTGCGCCTGCTCTAATTCTGAGAAAAACACAATAGAGCCCTGCACCGATCTTCAGAAGTTGGCGGAAAGCAAACCTTAATCGCTTGGCCAATTGCATTTGCACTATTCTGACCTGTTTTGGGTCCGTTTATGAGCATACTTAGGGCTTCCTACAAGCGGTTGACTAGATTAGCCACCACTGTGACAAACTCGGCTGGCTCGACTGGCTTCGGAACGTGGGACTGAAACCCTGAAGATAAGGCTCTAATCCGGTCTTCAGTCCGAGCGTAGGCTGTCAAGGCGATTGCAGGAATTCTTCCCCCCTGATCCGGAGCCAAGGCTCGGACTTGGTGAATGAGCAGGTAGCCATCTTCGTTCGGCATGCCAATATCGCTAACCAAAACATCAGGTCTTTGCTCAGAGGGGAATTGAGTGATCATAGCCAGGGCCTCTCTGGCTGATGCTGCCGTCATGACCTCGGCTCCGCTCTGCTTGAGAAGAGTGGTTAGCATCTCGCGGGCGTCTGCTTCATCATCGACAATCAAAACTTTTAAGCCATCCAATCTAGGCGGCTCAGGTAGAAGGGGTGCTTCATTGACAGTGGGGTGTACCCGCTCGACGTCTGTTGATTTTGGACGAAAGATTGTGATCGGCAGATTGACCATAAAGGTAGCCCCTTTGCCCTCGCCCGCACTAGCTGCCTGAACACTGCCGCCGTGCAGCTCTACTAGGTGACGAACAATTGCCAGACCCAGCCCTAAGCCACTGTGCACTCTGGTCGTCGTACTATCGGCTTGCTGCAAGCGCTCAAAAACATAAGGCAAAAACTCTGGCGTAATTCCTTGTCCCGTATCACTGACCGTTACTTCGACGTGGGAATTGATGCGTTCTAACCGGACTTGAACTCGTCCCCCTTTCGGGGTGAACTTAACTGCATTGGAGAGCAAATTCCAAAATACTTGCTGGAGGCGATCGGGGTCTCCAGAAATGGGTCCGGCTGCGGGATCTAGAAGACTTTGAATGCGAATGTTTTTGGCTTTGGCAGCGGGACGAATAGAGTCAATCGCTGTCTCAAGAACTGTGACTAAGACAACGGGCCGCACATCTAACCGGAGCTTACCAGTAATGATGCGGGAGACATCTAGTAGATCATTGATTAGCTGATTCTGCGCTCTGGCATTGCGTTCAATCGTCTCTAAGGCACGATTCATTGTGTCTTGATCAAGCTGTTTGGAACGTAGCATGGTTGCCCATCCCAACATGGCATTGAGGGGAGTTCGCAATTCGTGGGAGACAGTGGCTAAAAACTCGTCTTTTAGCCGATTGGCTCTAGATAACTCCTCGGCTTGTTGGCGCAGCAATACCTCAACTTTCTTACTTTCGGTCAAGTCGAGAACAAAGCAGACCCAAGCTAGTTGATCACTTTCGAGCTGAGCAGCTCCTAGCAGGATGGGAACCCGAGTGCCGTCTTTGCGAATGTATTCTTTCTCAAAGGGGGCACAGCTTCCAGAGACAGCGAGTTCTTGTAAAACTTGCTCATCTTGCTGTTGATACTCCGGTGGAGTCATCTCAGCCCAGTTCAGGGTTCCATTTTGCAAGTCCTCACGGGTGTAACCCACCAACTTGAGAAATGCATCATTGGCTTCCCTAATGGAACCACTGGGATCAGCCAGAATTACACCAATAATGTTAGATTCAACCAATCGACTAAACCGGGCTTCGCTTTTCTTCAAGGCAATCTGTTGGACTCTCAAATCTGCTGCGAGGGCTTCGGCCTGCCGTCGTGCAGTCACCTGCTCAGTGACTTCAAAGCCAAAGGTAATTACCCCCTCTACAACCCCGTTGATGTCGTACATGGGTTGATAGACAAAGTTGAAAAAACCTTCCTCAACAGTTCCATTGCCATGTCGATCCAATTGAGCAGCTACTTCGTTGCCCCTGAAAGGCTGCCCGGTTGTAAATACATCGTTGAGGATTTCAAAAAAGCCTTGTCCTGCCAGTTCAGGAAAGGCTTGCCGAGCCGTGCGTCCAATTAGTTGGCGATTGCCCACCAGCTGAGAATAGAGAGGATTGGCGAACTCGAAGATGTGCTCAGGTCCGTGACCGATACAAATAAAGGCTGGAGCTTGTAGCAAGAGTGAATAGAGACGATTTTGCTGAACTTCCGCTTCTGCTCGGGCGGCTTGTTCGCGGACGAGTAACTGGTTACGTTCGGTTTCTGCTTGCTGGCGACGGGTTATATCCATCACCATAGCCAGCACACCTAGAAATTGCCCTGACTCACTAAAAATGGAACTGATTGAGACAACAGCCCATAGCTCTGTCCCATCTTTTCTACGAAATTGCCAATCATATTGAGCCCGGATACCCTGCGTCCCCTGCTCTAGGCTTTGTTGTGCTTCCAACCGGGCAGTTTGATCAATAAAGTCAAAGATCGAGCGATTTTGTACTTCTTCAAGGCTGTAACCGAGCATCTGAACCATCTGTAGATTGACGTAATCTGTCCGTCCATCCGCATAAATCACCCAGATGCCCTCGTTAGCAGTATCAACTAGGCGACGATAGCGCTCCTCACTGCTCTGCAGTTTTGCTAAGGCTCGCTCAACGCGCTGTTTAGCAACATGCAAAGCATTTGACAGGACACTAATTAGGGCTCCCTCCAGCAGAAATAAACTTAACCGAGAGCCATTGACTAAGCTCAGGGACAACGAGTAAATAGGAGGTAAGAAGAAATAAGTGCTAATCAAACCTGACAAAGCCGTCGCAAGTAGCCCAGGCCCTAAACCGCCATACCAGGCACTGACCATAACAGCGCCAAAGAACAACAGAAAAGGACTCTGCGTCATGGCAAGTAGCGGGTCCAGCAGTAGCATCAGTATTGTCGCGAGAACAACACTGAGGACAGCCGTGCCATAGCGCAGCAGTTGAGAACGTCTTACATTCAGCATTCAATTGTCTTAAATAGGGTCATTAGAAATGGCTGCACTAGGAGACCCTCCAAAACTGTATCACGAGGCTGAACTGAGGCTGAAGGGACGGGTGCCCTGATGGCTGCATGTGTTTGTTCTGGGGGGAGGGCTATGTCTGGGTATCGGCCTCATCCTCGATGGCTACAAAATGACGACTAGAACTTGTAAGTCAGATCAATGGATTGCAAGGTAGTTGGTGAATTGGCTGCGGGATTGTAATTAGAACTGGCCCCAATGGTAGCTTGAAGAGGAACGCAGCTTTTAGCCCTTCACCTAAACTTTCTACCCAGATAGCTTAATTCTCGATGGGCTAGGCTGGTTTAGGAGTGCCAGTCCAGCCAGTCATAAGGGGGTTGAACCTCCTCTTTGGGGAGGTTCCTAAGCTTCACCAATCATCTCAGCTATTGATCTAGATACTTTTCTAGATGCTCTTCTAAAGAATTTACTAAGCTCATCTGAGCAAAATAACCATAGATTAACTATTTATTTGATTCGCGTATTTAGGCAGTCAGATTTGTTCTGAGGGTGTGCTCTCGAGGAGATAGCCTGAAGTCCCTGCCTACAATGACTGCCAAGTGTACTCATCGTCCTACAGCGGGCGGTCAATAATATTTAGTAGCCTGAGTTGAATAGAGCCAAATGACACTAGACGAAGTATGTCTGGCGAACTGAAACTAGACAATAGCTCACACGGCTAGCTCAACAATCTGGGCACGCACCTCTGTGCCGTCTATGTGCAAATGAGCGACTGAAATAGGCAACTTGAATCTTCTGGGACCTGCACTGCCTGGATTGAGAAACAGGATGCCTCCCTGCTCTTCTAGACGTGGTTTGTGAGAATGCCCAGTAATGACAACTCGAACGTTAGCCGTTTGAGATCCTAGCTTCAGCTCCTGACCAATATGCAGAATGTGGACTGCAACTTTTTCGACTTCGACCGTCTCCCGCTCAGGAATTAACTCCGCCCATGCCTCTCGATCGTTATTGCCGCGCACTGCAATTACAGGGGCAATTGCTCTCAAGCCTTCGAGCACCTCTGGCTTACCAATGTCACCAGCATGGAGAATGAGATCCGAGGCTTTCAATGCCTCGATCGCTTCAGGACGTAAAAGACCATGCGTGTCAGAGATGACGCCAACCTGCGTTCCCACCTTGCTTTTCCTATTTTCTAGCCTGCATCTTCTAGTTTGCAAGATTTTTAGAAACCTGGCAGAAATCTGGAACCCGATGCATCCAAATCGACAACTGCTCCGTACTGTTGCCTGAAATCTCACTGATTGCGGCTGGACAGCGATGAACAAAGCAAAACAGACTCTACTCAATCTCTTTCTCGGTGTTATTACCTGTTTGTTGGTGGTTGGTGTTTCAACTCCATCCCTAAGCACAATCACCTCCAACCTCTCTAACTCATCAATCCAGAACGGAGATGCAAAAACTTTCAGTGCGTCCCAATCGGCTCAACCTGCACTAGTTCAGAACCCAATCAATCAGTATTTGATGTCTGATTTGCAGGAAGCAGAATCGGTTCTCATGGCTCAAAGCATGCCCACCAGAAACCTGCAACGCTATGCCGTAATTCTGACCAAAAACAATGTTGTACCGGCTGCTCCATCTACTTCTGCAACTGGTGTAGTTGGGGCTGTATTGGTGGGAGAACGGCTGGTAGTTCGGGGAGACTTCGGCGGCCTATCCAGTGCATTGCGTGATTACACCACGGATCCAGTCAATCCGCCCAACCCCAAAATCACCTCTGCGGTTCACATTCACCAAGGCGAACCCAACCAAAATGGGCCGTTTCAGTACGCTCTAACCGTCACTCCCAACGAGGCTGGTATGGGTGGCAGACTTGCTGGAGAGTACACGCTAACGAGTGAACAGCTCCAGGCACTAGCCGATGGCAAGCTTTATGTGGATCTGCATAGCCAGCGGAATCGCGCAGGAGAATTGCGTGGTACTTTCAGGCCAGTCTAATTGAGTCTGGTCTAATCCAAGTTTTGCAACCATAATCTGAGAATGATTGGTGTTTTGGAAGGACCGTTTAGCACTCCCTTTCAAAACACCAAGCTAAATACCTTTAAAACATCAGAAGCCTTTGGTAACCCCAGCAAGTTTTGCCCCAGTAAGTTTTGATAGAGCATCAATGCTACGATTGGGACTGAAACAGCTTTCTGCCTTTAAGTTAGCTTTTACAGATTCTTTTTGAGCATTCGCCTTCGGGAACAAGCCTTCGCAGTCTATGAAGTCTGAGCACTCTGGCAACCCAGCAATCCCTTTAGCGAGCCAGACAGATGCGGAATTGTTTTTGGCATTGAAGAATGGTCAGACCGCTGCTCTGGGAATCATTTATGACCGCCACGCTGGCTTAGTATACGGGATCGCTCTGAATGCTCTGGGCAATTCTCAGGAAGCAGAGGACTTAACCCAAGACATTTTTCTGACCTTCACCAGAGGAGCTTCTTACGATCCGAAGCGGGGGTCTCTCAGAACGTTTCTAGCCATCCTGACCCGATCACGCGCTATTGACCGACTGCGGTCTCGTAACAGTGCTCGAGAGGTTCTGAAACGCTGGAGACGCAGTGAAGAATATGATGCTACCCCCAATGCTCCACTTGAGCACGCCTTTCAAAATGAGCAGTCTCAAGAAGTTAGCACTGCCCTGGCTCAGTTGTCGGATAGCCAGCAGCAAATTCTGAAGATGGCTTATTACGAAGGTCTCAGCCAGTCAGAAATTGCTGAACGCTTGGCAATTCCTCTAGGTACAGTTAAGGCTAGAGCTAGAAGAGGTCTGCTCAAATTGCGCCAAACGCTCGCACGTTTTACTGGGTAGTTATTTCACTGGCTAGTTACGGTTATGGCTATCTCGATGCCCTTAGAAGAGTTACAGCTATTGATTGCGGGCTATGTCTTAGGTGACCTCAGCCCTGAGGAAGCAGTGCAATTTGAGCAACTGTTGGCACAAAACCCAGCGCTCATGGAGGAAGTTGCTCACATGCAAGCGGCATTGGAGACACCCTACGCGCCAGCCGAAGTGACACCTCCTGCTCATCTGCGTTCGGCGATCCTAGATAAGGTTCACGTTTCTGGCTCCGAAACCAGCTCTTCCGAAATTGGTTCTGAAGTTGGTTCTGAAGTTGGCTCTGGAATTGGCGCAGGGGTTGCTGCAAGATCTCGGAGACAAGTCCAATTGCGCAAGCGGTTGCGCGGCCTCATGGAAGTTGCAGCAGCAGCCCTGATTATCGCCTTAGGAGTCAACAATTACCGCTTATCGCAAGCTTTGCAAACCGCCCAAGCTGAAACCCAACAGTACGCTGCTCTTACTTACGTTCTTGCTGCAACAGAGGCAAACAGTCAGGCTTCGGCTACTGTTGTTGCCGATCCAAACGACCTAGAAGCGACGATAGCGGTCAAGAACTTACCACCTCTACCTACAGGCAAAGTTTATGCTCTATGGACTGTTTTAAAATCAGATGCCCCCTTTACAATGGATGCCAAAAAGGCGATCTTAACGGAGGTGTTTCAGGTTGATGGCAGCGGTAATTTTTCGCAAACAGTTGCGATACCCAAAGCCTATCGCTCTCAAGATCTGGTTACGAAAGTTGCGGTAACTATAGAGGATGCCAACGCACCTCAAAGACACATAGGTTCACCAATCTTAATTACAGGATCTAAGTCATAGGAGTAAGCCTTTTGGTAATCCGACAAAATAAGGCTGCGCTTAGGAGTGAGGTTGTATGAAAGATCCGGCTGGCACTCCTGAATTCCCTTTTTACGGTAGCTACAATTCGTTCATCCTTTGAGGGGAATACTTCTAAAGACTACGCATAGGCTAATCGCAAAGCTGATGATCGTATTGTCAGATGAGTGATCGTAACCAACCGGAGCCATTTCAATACGAAGCTGACCTTTGTGATAGTAACATTTTGCTTTTTCGTAAACAGGATTGCTGATAATTCAAAAATACTGATCTCAAGTAGCAGCAATCTAAGCATCGGTGGGCACTGATGTTGTTAAGTTTTGCATCACTAACCTACCTCTTGGGCATAGCTAGCTTGATTGTAGCTCCCCGATTCCAACCCGGTTGGTCAGTCCTGAAGGACATTTCTGTGACCAAGCCTCTCTAGCCTCCGGTCCATCTCAAAGCTTCATAAGTTCTACTCAATGATGGCAGTCATAGGCAACCATTCATAAGTTTTACTTAAGTGGTAACAGACACAGCATAAGCGACATCTGTCACCACGAGTTCGGTGACGGTCACGGAGTTCAGATCATCTGCTGCCGCAGTTAGATCATCTGCCACCCTGAACTCAGTGACTATCACTAGGTTCGGATCATCTGCTGTCGCAACTGGATCATCTGTCACCCTGAACTTGGGGAGAGCCTCAACTGAATCTATCTGAGCCTATCCCCCAGCCTATAAACTCCCCTTCCCAAACCACTACAGAAATTTTTAGAAGAAATAAGTGAAGGGAAGCAAGAGAAGATCTTGTACGTCAGGGACAAGATACTTAGTTTCAATAAGCTCTTTCTAGTTTGCTGTTGCCGGAAACACTGAGGTAATTCGTGCCAAACTCAGGGTCGCGAAGTCGCTTCAATTTAAAGACCGGATTGAAGATATTTTGATAACATTAACCACCCAATATCATTTGATTCGCTTAACTCAAGGGATCGACGGCCTATTCTTCTACGTAGCTCTGGACCGAGAAAAGGGGAACCTCGCCTTAGCCCGATTCAAGTTGATTGAGTTAGAGAAAAATCTGATTATTTAAGTTATTTAAGCTGGGTGTTTGAGCCACAAAATTTCATCGAGAATCATCCCCAAAGTAGTCTAGAGTAGCCAAGCGATTTTTACGACCTAATTAGAAAAATCCTAAGTCAATCATAGAAATATATAGAAATATAAAGTGAAATTGCTATAAACGGGTGTTAGTTGATCGACAGAAATGCTCCATAAGTTATGAGGTAGGGATTATTTGAAGGCTATTGATGTAGCCTGAAGCAGAGCTCTACTGAGGGTTATAATCTATTCTCCTTACTTACTCACAGGCAAAAAGCATTGGTAACCGGAGCAAGCTCTGGTATGGGTGAAGCCTCTGCCCGTTATCCGGCAAAGGTAGGCGCGTCTGTTGTGGCTAACTACCATTCTGAGAAGAAAGTAGCGGAAAAGATTGTTCACGACATCATCTTCAGCCCTGACTGAAGTGAACTCAAAACACCCTTGAAGCGTTCCGTGCGTTGGCGTAGACCGCACATGGTTTGTATCAAATATTAAGACATTGGTTTAACTCAGAGCTTAACTGGCACATCTTGAGTGGTGGAATTTGGATGGATTTTGCAGACTACAGCAGAGGTACCATAAGAATGATGCATTGTCTTTTTTCTAGCTTTCGTTCTTTTATCTTTCCTACGCTATGCCAACGAAAGTATCGGTAAATTCGGGTCAGATCGTGATTAATGATGGCTCTACATTTTTAGTCACTGATTCCTATGGTTGGATTGATGATAATGTAGCGCAAGGTTTTTTCGTCGCAGATACACGGTTGCTTTCCTATTACGAAGTATCAATCAACCGCGACCGCCTAGTCCTGCTTGCATCTAGCCCAATCAACCATCACAGTGCCCTCTATCAGTTCACCAATCCTGAGCTTCGTACCGTCAATGGCAACGTCCCTAATGGTCGGTTAATGATCAGCATTCGCCGCGATATCGTTGGGGGAATGCATGAAGATATTGATATTACGAATCATCATGCAGAACGAGTTGAATTTCAACTAATGCTGGCGATTCGCTCCGATTTTGCCGATATCTTTGAAGTGAAATCGCAGCAGATTCTTACCCGAGGTGAAACTGAGACAATTTGGCGAGATGGAAAACTGACCACAACGTATCGTAATGCTTCCTTGCATCGTGGACTAGTTACCCAGCCGCAATGCTCCAGTTCTCAACCTCGTTATGCCAATGGTCGCCTATTCTTTGATGTAGTACTTGAGCCAGGGCAGAGCTGGCACACCTGCATTGATTTTGCTGCGATCGTGGATGACACTGTGTTTAACCCACAAAGAACTTGTGCCGTCGAACACGATACAGAAGCCAAGCAAGTCAGCAATGATTTCCTGACTCAAGCGACTAAACTGCGATCATCCAATGCAGAGATTGCAGCTTATTACCAGCAAGCCTTAGTGGACATGGCCGCCCTGCGGATTAAAGTTGAAGCGAACGGGCAGGACTTCTGGATGCCTGCGGCAGGAATTCCCTGGTTTGTTGCGGTGTTTGGACGGGATTCTGTTGTGGTCAGTATGCAGACAATGGCGGTGTATCACGAATTCGCCTATGGGACATTGCTGCGACTGGCGCAACTGCAAGCGACGGAAGTGGATGACTGGCGCGATGCCCAGCCGGGAAAGATGTTGCACGAACTGCGGCGCGATGAACTGACGCAACTCAAGCAGTTACCCTACACACCCTACTACGGCACGATTGACACCACCATTCTCTGGATTGTCACTCTGATGGAAGCGTATCAGTGGAGTCATAACGAGACTCTGCTACACGAATGCAGTGCTCCGCTAGAGAAAGCCCTTGCCTGGATTGAGCAGTACGGCGACTTTGATCACGATGGGTTTGTGGAATATCAGACTCGATCTTCAATGGGCTTACGGAATCAGGGTTGGAAAGATTCAGGCGATTCGATTGTCTATCCCGATGGCACACAGGTTGAACCCCCGATTGCCCTCTGCGAAGTGCAGGGTTATGTCTACAATGCTTGGAAGGACGCTGCCGAGATTTATGACATTCTAGGAGAAGCGGAACGAGCTAAAACACTACAACAAAAAGCAAACGACCTCTATCAGCGATTCAACGATCGCTTTTGGATGGAAGAAGAAGGCTGTTACTGCCTTGGTTTAGATAGTAAAAAACAACAGATTCGTTCGATCGCCTCGAATCCCGGACATTTGCTGTGGTCGGGAATTGTGCCCAAAGAACGGGCTGCTCGTCTAGTGAAACGGTTACTTCAACCAGATCTCTGGTGTGGCTGGGGCATTCGTACTCTGTCCAGCCAGAATCCTGCCTACAATCCCATCAGCTATCAATTGGGGAGTATATGGCCCCACGATAATGCAGCGATCGCAATGGGATTAAAACAATACGGTTATCACAACGAAGCCAACCAGATTGCGGAAGGCATTTTTGCTGCGGCTAGTTACTTTGAAGCAGGACGAATGCCAGAGTTATTCGGTGGAATTGAACGTCAGCCTGGACGGTTTCCTGTCCCTTATCCTGATGCCAACATTCCTCAAGCCTGGGCAGCCGGATCGATTTTTCTACTGATTCGCGCCATGTTAGGACTGGAAGCCAATGCAGCGCAGCGTTCTTTAGCTATTCAACCTGTTTTACCAGACTGGCTACCCGATTTGGAATTAGTCAATCTCCGAGTGGGTGATGCAACTGTAACGCTGCGCTTCTGGCGCGAGGGAGGCCAAACCCAATGGAAGATCACGCATTTGGACGGTGAATTGGCCGTGTACGCAAAGGTCAATAACAATATAGGTGCGAGCGTATGACAATCGCAAATCACTTCGATCTGTTGGATTAAAGGTTGTGCTCAGGCTATTGAGCAGGCCATGACCACAGCAGTAATTGTGCCCTCAACTGGCGAAACTGACCCAGTGACAGGTGCCGTCCCTACTTCTTTCCTAAATTGAGCTAATGTATTTCTAGTGCCACTAGGAAAAAGGCAAATAGCTCTTTAAATCTGGCCGAGGAATAAACAGGAGTTAAAAAAGCCTGAAATGTCTGGGGTTGGAACATTTCAGGCTTTAACCTTAACCTTGCTTAAGGAAGGATTACGAATACTTACCGCAGATGAGTGAGCAGATGAGCGAAGCGATGGTTCATGCAGCGAGTGTTCAGCTCATGCTGCCTCGTCTCGCTCCTACCAATACTTTATAAATCAGCTTTTAGGGATTACAGTAAAGGCATTGGGCAGGATCGGCCGTCTCTTGCTGATTAGGAAATAAAACCCTTTGCTCAAAGCCGCATTTCTTGCAGAAATAGCGAGCTGCTAATACTAAACTGGTTGGCGCTTGGCACCAAGCACAAGGCAATCCGGCTTGCTGTTCAACCACATCAAACCCTGGACAGCTACAGTGAGGACAACAACAGCGAAGCTTTTGAATTAGGTTTTCTGTGGCTTGAGCAATAACTTTCATACGAGTTGGGTTATACATCGCTCGCATGTCAGTTTCTAAATGAGCTTGGCCCAATCGGCTTAACATCCAGGTCACGGTTTCGGTCAAGTCAGCGGTTGTGGTGATGCCTTTGACGATTTCAGGTGTGGATGCCGATTGCCCTGCCGCTACCACCAATCCATGCATAGGGAAGCCCACCTTCTCAGCAAAAGCATGGGCCTCTGGCAAACAAGTTACTTGAGTATGGCTAAAATTGGTCTCCGTTGAGAGAACTTCCCCTACAATTTCCAAATCATTGGCACGGTCAATCAAGACTACAATTTCCCGATTGCAGACAAGAAAGGGCACAGCCGGATGCGCTCCAAAGCTCCCCTCACTAGCCAGTGCTAGATCATTGCCTGTGAGCTGGAGCGCAGCTTCAGCTTTGAGTCGGGCTGCACTTAATTGATCACCCGAACGTTTGATGTCACGGGTAAAGGTCCCGAACTGATCGGTGTCCAATGAGGGCACAACAATTTGCATCCCAAATTCTGGTTGCAGAAGTGGGGCAATGACCTGCTCTTTGCAGTGCATGGTTGCCAGTACCGCCACCCTGCCCTGAAATAAAGAATGGCATTGCTGCTCACTCATCATCATGGGCAAAACGGTTGTAGAGATAGTCCAGAATGTAGTTCCGCAATTTATAGAATTCAGGATCTTCCATGATGCGGTCGCGATCGCGGGGACGGGGGAAGGGAATGGGTATCACTTCACCAATAGTGGCTGCAGGGCCATTGGTCATCATCACTAAGCGATCGGCCAGAAACAGTGCCTCATCAATGTCATGGGTAATCATCAGTACCGTGCAACGGTGATCGCCCCAGATCTTTAGCAGCTCAACCTGCAATTCTTCTTTGGTAATTGCATCCAATGCCCCAAATGGCTCATCGAGAATTAATACCTCTGGACGAATGGCTAGGGCACGGGCAATCGAAACTCGTTGCCGCATCCCACCCGAAAGTTGTGCGGGTTGTTTATGCGCAGCATCTGCTAATCCCACCATTGCCAGGTGTTCGCGGACAATCTGCTTTTTCTCGGCTTCAGACTTGCTGGGATATACAGAATCCACTGCTAAGTAAATGTTTTCGTAGGCCGTAAGCCAGGGCAACAGGGCATAGCCCTGAAATACCATCATGCGGTCGGGTCCCGGTCCTGTGATGCTTCGACCGTGTAAAGTTACCGTTCCATCGGTTGGCTCAGAGAAGCCTCCCACCATATTGAGCAGCGTCGTTTTACCACAGCCAGAGTGCCCAATGACGCAGATGAATTCACCTTCCCGTACATCAAGGTTGACATTTTTTAAAACAACATATTCGCCTTTAGGCGTTGGATAAATTTTGGAAACCTGACTGATGGCAAGAAATGATTCTTGCTGCGATTGGGCATTCTGTTGTGCAGGCTGTGTTCTTAGCGTCTTCATAGTTGGCGAGGATGAATGATGATTGCAAGTTCGCGGACTTAAAGCACTCAGGTAGAAGCGAGATGGCAGAAGCAAGATGGCAGGAATGAGATAATAGCGCTCTTCTTCACGCAGATTTAACCAGGGGATTGGCTAATGCCACGTCTGCCATATAAATGTCGTGCTTAATGTCCAGGCTGTTTAAGTAGGCGATCGGGTCATCCGCATTAAACGTTGTGCCATCAAACAATTGAATGGCACCTCGACTGTAGGTGATATCCGACAAACCTAATTCTCGTGCCGCTGTACTAAACACACTGACCCGGCAAACCCGCTCCAAAATCTCGACCCAATTGCGAGGGAAGGGAACATCGCCCCAGCGTGCCATTTGGGCCATCATCCACAGGTGTTCTGTCCGGCTGGGTCGGTTCACACCTTGCCCGTAGAACTGGTGATGGGCATATTCGCGGGGTGAAGGGTGAAGGCTACAGACCTGCGGATTGGGGTCACCCAAATAGATGTATTGCAAATCAGTTCCCAGGTATTCCCGCCGAGACAAGATCTCACGAGTTTCCTCGTAATTGGCTTCATCCATGCAGTAGGCGCAGGCTTCCAGCAAGGCTTTAACCAAGGCAACGTGAGTATTGGGATAGGTCAATGCCCAATCTTCCCGCACCCCCAATACCTTGCCAGGATGTCCATTCCATACCTCTAGGTCAGTCGCAATCGTGTAGCCAATGCCCTCAACAGCCGCTCGTACATTCCAGGGCTCGCCCACACAGAAGCCGTCGATATTTCCGGCTTGCAAGTTAGCAATCATTTGAGCGGGCGGAATCGTATCGAGACGGACATCGCGATCGGGATCAATGCCGCCTGCTGCTAGCCAGTAACGGAGGAGAAGATTGTGCATTGATGCTGGATGAACCATGCCAAACGTGTGGCGAGTATTCGGCGTTGCCAGCAGTAGATGCTTTAACTCTTTTAGGGTGAAAACGCCCTGCTCATAGAAGCGTTTGTCCAGCGTAATGGCGTTGCCATTACGAGTCAGCGTGAGAGCACTGACAACCGGAAGCGAGCGGCCATCCATTCCCCCCAAGGTTAACCAGATGGGCATGCCAGATGGCATTTGAGCGGCATCTAGATAGCCCCCAACCATACCATCTTGGATTCCGCGCCAGCTAGTCTCGCGTACCAGGCTCACTTCATCCAAACCATGATGAGTGAAAAAGCCTTTTTCCTTGGCAATCGCAAGTGGCGCACAAGCGGTGAGCGGTAAAAAACCAATTTCCAGGTTGACTTTCTCTAAACCGTGACGGGCAACTGCTCCTTGCTTGCGCGCTCGCAGTTGTTTGATGCGCTTTTGCTGATTCAGGAAGTAGATAATTTCACTGCGCATCGAGTAGTAGCTGGGATGATTGACGACTTCCAAGCGTTTACGCGGACGAGGAATATCTACCTCCATAATCTGCCCAATCTTGGACTCAGGGCCATTGGTGAGCATGACCACACGATCGCTCAATAGTAATGCCTCATCGACATCATGGGTCACCATCACCGCTGTAACCTGGCTCTCTTCGCAGATTTTCATTAGCTGCTCTTGGAGGTTGCCGCGAGTCAGGGCATCCAAGGCGCCAAATGGTTCATCTAACAGCAACAGTTTGGGACGAATGGCTAATGCCCGGGCGATTGCCACCCGTTGTTTCATGCCGCCAGAAAGTTGGCCGGGTGGTTTGTCCGCCGCATGCCGTAATCCCACCAGATCAATGTGGTGTTCAATGATGTTGCGTCGTTCTTCAGGGGGCAGGTGAGCCAGCACTTCATCCACTGCCAGTGCAATATTCTCCCGCACTGTTAACCAGGGCAACAGAGAATAGTTTTGGAACACTACCATCTTGTCAGGTCCCGGTTGTTGTACCGTTTCACCATCCAGAACGACGATGCCCTCTGTTGGTAAATCCAGCCCGGCAATCATATTGAGCAGTGTGGATTTACCGCAACCGGAGTGACCAATGAGAGAGATAAACTCACCTTTGCGAATCTCTAGATCAATCCCTTTCAAGGCAATGTAGCGGTTGCCATTGGCTAGGGGAAAGACTTTTTCAATGTTCTCTACAGCAACAAAGGTAGTCATGGTGGTGGTAGGGAGATTGGGGACTAGGAGAGATGGATAAGAGGGAGAGAGGAGAAGGAGGAGGATAATCTATGACTCAGCTTCCACTCGTTTACTAACCCACTCACTCTTAAATTCAGCGGTACTTAGCACTGGCACTTAACACTGGCACTTAGCACTCAGGACTAACGCTGTCCTTCCGGCAGAATCACAGTCTGTAGCCATGCCATGAACTTATCCAGCAGAAGTCCCACGACGCCGATATAAACCAGTGCCAGGATAATTTCGCTTACTTGGCTGTTTTGATAGGCATTCCAGATGAAGAAACCGATGCCAACAATACCGGACATGACAATCTCTGCTGCGATGATAGCCAGCCACGCTAGACCGATCGCAATCCGCAACCCCGTAAAGATGTAAGGCAGAGCAGCGGGAAATAGCACTTTGAAGAAGTACTTTTTGCGAGACAACTGTAGGACGCGAGCAACGTTGTTGTAATCCTGCGGAATTTGCTGCACACCTACCGCTGTGTTAATTAGAATGGGCCATACAGCTGTAATGAAAATCACGAACAAAGCGGCGGGTTGGTTCTGTTGCAAGGCAGCTAGTGCAATGGGAACCCAGGCTAGTGGCGGAACGGTGCGTAACAGTTGAAAGAGTGGATCCAGCGCTTTGGATAGCGTTCTGTTGGATCCAACCAAAATGCCCAAACCAATACCCACGATTGCGGCAAAGGTGTAACCGATCGCTACTCGCTGCAAGCTAGCCAATATCTGCCAGAACAAGCCTTTATCCGTGTCTCCCCTGTCATAAAAAGGGTAGAGGATTAAAATCCACGTTTCTTGCACTACCCTGATCGGACCCGGTAATGTAGCACCTGGCAACCATGAAAAGAGTTGCCAAACTGCTAAAAAAATAACGATCGCAACCAGGGGAGGCAGCAAGTCATCAAAGCGTTCTTTTAGCTTGAAACGTGCTACTGAAGGATGGTCGAACACGGTTTCTGTAGGGCGCTTGCGGGCGATCGTCATGGCTAGTTTCTCCTAAGAATGTAATGGTGCAACACTCGCCTTCAGATGTATTGCAATACATCTGGCACAGTCTTTGTAGTCAGAAAATCTCTAAGATCGTTTGATCTTCAAGCTATCTAAATAAGCTTGAGGATTTTTGGGATCGAAGGTCGTACCATCAAAAAACTCTTCAACCCCACGAGAGGTGCTGGTTGGAATATCTGCCGTTGCAACTCCCAACTCCTTCGCTGCCTCCCGCCAGATGTCCTCTCGGTTAACTTGCTTAATTAAAGCTGGCGCTTTACTGAGAGTATCCTTCGGCAAAAAGCCCCAACGCACGCTTTCTGTCAGGAACCATAAATCATGGCTCTGATAGGGGTAAGACACACTGCCCTTCTCATCTTTCCAGTACAAGGGAGCCAGTGTTTTGTCATCAACAGTTCGTTCGCCCAGGTTGTATTTGCCCATCAAGGGATCGATCAAGACCGCTTCCGGTATACCGAAGTATTCTCGCTGCGCTAAAATCGCGGCCAATTCCTGGCGGTTATCGAAGTTATCGCACCATTGTTGCGCTTCCATTACCGCTTTCAAGATTGCTTTGGTGGCTTTGGGATTCTGATCAACCCAGTCTTTTCGAATTGCCAAATATTCTTCAGGATGGTTCTTCCAAATCTCACCCGTCAATGCGGCAACGAAGCCAGTCCGATCGGCCACAATTCTCTGGGGCCAGGGGTCACCGGTGCTAAAAGCATCCATTGCCCCTCGTTTCATATCGGCAACGGTTTGAGCCGTTGGCACCGTCAGCAATTCCACTTCTGCATCTGGATCAATGCCATTTCCGGCCAACCAATAGCGAATCCAGAAGTCTTGATTGACTTTGGGAAAGGTGTATGCCGCTTTGAATTTTGATCCTTCTGCCTTTAATTGACTAAAGACTTTAGCTTGATCAGCAATCTTCAAGGACAACCCTTTGCCCAGATGCTTGTTGCCGATGGCAATTCCGTTTCCTTGAGTATTTAATTGCGCCAGTACATACATTGGCACTTTGACATTATCTGTAATAATGCCTTCTGAAATCAGATAGGGCATCGGCATCTGCCACTGTCCGCCATCAACGCCACCGCCACCAGATCCAATCTTCACGTTGTCCCGTGCCGAGCCCCAGTTTGCCTGCTTCGAGATCTGCACCTCAGGCATCCCATACTTGGCAAAGAAGCCTTTTTCCTTAGCCACAATTAGTGGTGCCGCTTCAACAATGGGAAGATAACCCAGTTTTGCCGTTGTTACCTCTGGCACTTCTTCCGGTTGCAAATTCGCCACTGGAACAGCAACGGCAGAACTTGTTCTGCCAGTGAGCGTGTCTGGAGGGTTTCCTAAGCACCCTTTAAGAAATACCGCTCCAGCAGATGCTCCTGCAAGGGTTATGAACCGTCGGCGAGAAACATTGGAAAAATTGGACATAGAATCTCCTAACAGCCTTAATGAAAGGTTGCATCTCAGGCCCACAAACGCGCGGTAGCTTGTGTTTTTGGTGTGGGAATCCGTCACCTAACAGGTCACGTAAATCCTGTAGGCAAGGTCATTATGGATCCAAAAAATTTAAGATGTGGGCTGTGTCAGCGTCGCCTATAGGTAACTTGCGCCAGAATCCCTAGGTTTGCTCCTGAAACCCTTGCTACGAGGGCGTTTGTTGTGTGTTAGATGAAAATCAAATAATAGGTATAAGAATAGATATGAGTAGGCGCCAATCTAGCCAGCATTGGTTGACGCTTGAGTCTGTCAACCCGGCTCCCTGACCTGAAGGCCCATGAGAACCCTCACCAGAACGCTTATTGCTAGGCCCTAGTAACTCAAGGCCCCAGTTTCAAGGACAGTAGCTCAAGCGCTCTGATGACTTCTCCGGTTGCAACCTCTTGCACCTCCAGGCAGCTCTCCCGAGCGGATCTGGTGTTAGCAGGATTACCATCACTGGTTGGGCTGGCGTAAGGCATGAACCCTCGCCGCAAGTACACTCAGTCCTGCAAGATTCAATCCTGCAGCATCAGGCCATATTCAATGCCCTCAACCACAGCCTGATAGGACGCCTCCAAAATGTTGCTTGAAACACCCACCGTTGTCCAACGGTGTCGCCCATCGCTCGATTCCACGAGAACTCGGGTGTGCGCTGCAGTTCCAGCGTGGCTGTCGAGAATACGCACCTTATAATCAGTCAGCTGAAAATCGGCTAGGGCTGGGTAAAAGCTAGTCAGCGCCTTGCGTAGAGCAGTATCTAGGGCCGCTACTGGACCGTTACCTTCAGCGGCTGTCAGGTGTTCTTCGCCTTTGACCCGCACTTTAACCGTAGCCATAGACAGAACTTGAGCATCTGGTTGGGCATAGCTCATCACCTGAAAGCCAGCCACTTCAAAGAAAGGTGGACGCTGGCCCAAAGCCTCCCGCATTAGCAGTTCAAAGCTGGCCTCAGCAGCCTCAAACTGAAAGCCTTCGTGCTCCAGCGCTTTCAGTCGGTTGAGAATGGTGCGACAAGCTGGATCATCTTTGGTCAGTTCAATGCCAAAGGTGCGGGCTTTCGCCAGGACATTGCTCAAACCGGCCTGGTCAGAAATAACAATCCGCCGCGAATTGCCAACTTGTTCAGGCGCGATGTGTTCGTAGGTCAATGGATTGCGTTCGACGGCACTGACATGAATGCCTCCCTTGTGTGCAAAAGCTGAGGTGCCCACAAAAGGAGCGTGATCATCGGGAGCCAAGTTGGCAATCTCACTGATCACGCGGCTGGATTCTGTCAGGCGAGCCAATTGTTCCGTTGTCAGGCAGCGATAGCCCAGTTTGAGCTGCAAATTTGGAATCAGTGTGCAGAGATTAGCATTGCCGCAACGTTCGCCGTAGCCATTGATCGTACCTTGAACCATCGTGGCTCCCTCAGCAACAGCACTGAGGGCATTGGCAACGGCCGTACCGGAATCGTTGTGCGTGTGGATGCCCAGACGAGGGGGCGAAGCCAGATTCGAAGCTCGGTTCAGATTGGCTAACCAGTCGCGGACCTCTTGCACCACGGTTTGAATAGTCTGGGGCAAAGTGCCGCCGTTGGTATCACACAGAACTAACCATTCTGCGCCCGCATACACCGCTGTCTGAAGCGTCTCTAAGGCATAGGCACGGTTGTAGTGGTAAGCATCGAACCAGTGCTCTGCGTCGTATATCAGGCGGCGACCCTGACTGCGCAGATAGAGCAGCGTATCGCGGATCATTGCCAGGTTCTCGCCCAGAGTGGTACGCAAGCCCTCAGTTACGTGCAAGTCCCAAGATTTGCCAAAAATCGTGACCCAACGCGTACCAGCCTCCAGAATCGGAGCAAAAAGTTTGTCATCAGCTGCTGAAATGCCAGGGCGACGGGTTGAGCAGAAAGCCACAATTTCTGCCTGAGTTAAGGGGACTTCTTTCAGACGCAAAAAAAACTCAACATCTTTCGGATTTGCGCCTGGCCAGCCCCCTTCAATAAAGGGAATTCCCAAATGGTCAAGTTGTTGTGCAATTCGGAGCTTGTCTTCAATCGAGAGCGAAAGCCCTTCACGCTGGGCACCATCCCTCAAGGTGGTGTCGTAGATCAAAACCGCAGCTTGTGACAAGTCATCAGACGAATTGAGAGCAACCATTACACTGGCTTCACGCGCTAGACAGATCTAAAGTTTATTAGATGGACCCTAAACTACAGAGGCACCCCACAATTGCTGGAGCAGCTTGTCCATAAGTCGTCACCTTGTGTTGGGAGCAGACAGTCTATGCCGAAGGTAACAGCTCAAAGGAAAACCTTTGCCTGTGCAGTTGGGGCTGATTTAGACCCTTGGGTCTGGACTGTTGATGTAAGCCTCCAGAGTTGCTAGTTATGGTGCAAAGTTTTGATGAATCAGAACGCGCAACCGGGCAGCCGCACACGGGTCTGGAGTATTTAACTGAACCCGACTCAAGTGCCGAGCTGGAAGATTTAGCGCTTAACCCGGCCTTTGACTCGCCTCCGGTCGAACCAGTTGGTACTTCTACGGCTGAAAGCCCTGAAAGCTCAGGCGAAATCACCGGTTTAGAAGGCATTACCGAAATTAACTTAGACAATTTAGATCCCGCGGCTGACCCCTCAGCAGGAAATATGATTCCTGCCGAACCTCCAGCCACTAGTCCCTCTGTGATTGCGGCAGCTTCACAAGCTGAGGTTTCATCAGCTGAAGTTTCACCAGATGCGGCTTCACCAGGTGTAGTTCCACTAGGTTCTAATTTTTCTGAATCGATAGCTCCGGCCCCAGATCCGCTACCAATCGACTCAGAAAAAGAGGTCAGTCCCAGTCAACCTGCGCCAACGCTTAGCCCGGATGCAGCATCAGCAGCTCAACCCATTGGGTTGCAGCCCGAAGCTCAGTCCCTGCCCACTCCGGAGCCTACGATTCAATCGGTAGACACTGCAACGCCAGCAGCTGTCCCTGTAGAACCCATTCAAGAGCAGGCAGCCATCCCTGTAGAACCTGTTCAGGAGCAAGAGCAAGCAGTCACACCATCAGCACCACTACCAGATCCAGAGGTCACGCCTGTAGAACCAGCTCAGGTGCAAAGCGGTGGCAATACCGTGATCCAGTCGGGTCAGCCCACCCTGTTGCAACCTGAATTGCAATCTGAAGCCCAGGCATCAGTACCCGCTCCAGCCCCAGAAGCGCCAGAAGCGCCAGAAACCTCACCAGAATTAGAAGCTGTCGATTCAGTCCGACCCGCTCCCTCAGACTCAGACACGCCCCCTGCTCGGATCGTCCCCATTCCCGCTGAAAGGGTGGAGGACCAAGGACCAGACCTG
The DNA here is from genome assembly GCF_014696065.1 of Leptolyngbya sp. FACHB-261. NCBI lineage: Bacteria > Bacillati > Cyanobacteriota > Cyanophyceae > Leptolyngbyales > Leptolyngbyaceae > Leptolyngbya > Leptolyngbya sp. FACHB-261. Next base: position 389,836 of record NZ_JACJPL010000026.1, read on the forward strand.
CCGCCTGCTTCTGCTAATGGAACTGGAGTTGTCTGGAGCAACGAGAATCCTAATTTCCATCGGATGGAAGTAGAAGGGCAGCCCTCCGGCCCATTGAACGGACAAATAAGCAATGGACTAGGACCTGCGCCGTTGCAACCTCCTGCTCCGCCTCCAACTGTACAGACCATGCAGGTGAAGCAGCCTCCACCAGTGATACCAGGGAGACCAGCCGCTACAGTCTTACCCGACTCAGAGCAACGGGATCCGCGCTACGAAGCTGCAAGCGCCCGACAAAGCCAGCAAATCTTTATTACCTTCATAGTGCTGGCGGTTGGTTTACTGCTGGGCTTTCTGGCGAACCCCTTTCAGAATCGGAATAACCGTTCTATTCCACCAGAGACTGTGAATCAGGGCCCTTAATCGGGTTTCCTTAAGAAATTACCAGAGATCGTTCTGTAGAAATTGCCGTGAGGAGTTGACTTTGTATGGGCTGGCTGTTGAGAATTCTGCTGTTTCCGCTGCTATTTCTTCTGAGCTTTGCTGCGGGTGGTGCGTTGCGCTTGACCGCTCAGAATCCCAATGGGCAAACCCCAAGGGCTAGCCAAGCACCGCGCTCAGTTCCAAACGCTCAGACACCGGGAGTTGCCGTCTCAGCGCCCAATACGGCTTCAGGCCGCAATACAGCCTCAGGTTCTAATACAGCTTCAGGCCGCAACACGACTTCAGGTCCCAATACAGCTTCAGGCCGAAGCCTAGAGTCGGGAAGCGGTACCTCAGCGGCTGGCACCTCTGCTGCCCCTCCTGCTGGTTGGTAACTGGTCGCAAAAAGCATCGAACCGGATGAAGTGAAGATGTCCCGTCAGATGTCGAGTAGCTCTGATTCGCTAACCCGTTGCTGGACTGTCTTGTCTAGTGGAGCCCTGCTGCTGATTGCCTTGGTCAACCTTCAGCCAAGGATCAAGGTTGACCAGAGGGCTCCATTGCAGAATGTTAAAACTCAGACTCAGTTGATCACCACAACCGAGCCGGCCTCTAGTTTCCAATGGCCTTTCTCAAGTCTTTGGCCTGCGCCGAAACGTCGTTTGGAGGTAAATCTGAGCCAGCGCCAAGTTCAACTGCTCGAGGGAGACCGGGTTGTTGCAACCTATGCAGTAGCAGTGGGTATGGAGGGATGGGAGACCCCGGCTGGGGAGTTCAAAATTACCCAAATGACGCAGAATCCCGGCTGGCGACATCCTTTTACCCAAACGATTGTGCCTCCCGGTAGCCCAGAAAATCCGTTAGGGCTTTACTGGATTGGCTTCAAAACGGATGGGCCTTTGTGGATTGGTTTTCATGGTACTAATCAACCTGATTCAATTGGTCATGCTGTTTCCCACGGCTGCCTCAGAATGCGCAATGAGGACATCTCAGCAATGTATCGTGAGGTCCGAATTGGTACCCCTGTGATTGTGCGGCTGTAGCTGTGTAGCTGCAATCGCAAGCTTGGGATTAGAGATCTGTATTCGCATGCTTATTTGCATACTTAGAGGTTATGCATAGGGGTCGTTCACATTCGATCAGACCCGCCGCCAACTTGTATCTATAGAGGTAGCGGGGGGTCAACAAAGTACATATACTAGTGGACGGCTGCCGATTGTTACATCGGTTCAACTAAGTTGGGTGAAGTCTCAAACTTCAGGGCTACTGAGTGGTTTCTTGTCTGGCAAGCCCCCTATGTTTAACCCAGACTCGATCAGGTCTGTCTTCCTTGCCCAGAGCCAGCAACCTCTGATGGGGCGTGCAGTGTTTCTTGGTGCCGAGCTAGCAGCTCGTTGGGTTGCGGCTGTGCGAATTCCCGGTGGCCTGACTCCACCGTAGACTTTAACTTTATTGCTGCAAGGCCTCTGCATTTCAGCGCCCATTGCTCCCTATAAGAAGAGTGGACTTGGCAGGCTGAATTTGAAAGGGGTCTGAGCTGAGCGTTGGGCCGGTAACCAGGAAGGTTTAACCCCGACGCTAGGGCCTAGCAGAGCTTTTGTATTTGCCAACTTACAGGCCTAGGCAGGTTTTCGATACAGACATCGAAAATCACACCTTGGTCATCCAACCACAGCTATCTAGAGTTAGCGCCAGTAGGCGAACACTTGACATATGGGTATTAAGAGGTCAGATCGCTATCGTCACTATCTTCGCTGTGAGCCTGTTTCACACTGGGCTTATCTCAAGGAAGCCCTCCTCCTGGGACTACTGAGCCGCTTTCCTGGCTTGCCTGGTATCGTCCTGCGCAACTGGTTCTACCGACCCATCTTTGCGCGTATCGGCTCCTTCGCCTTTATTCACGCCAATGTCGAGTTTCGCTGTGCGACTTCCATTCAAATTGGCAATCGTGCCGTGCTCGAACAGAATGTGTTTGTCAACGGCTGGGGACCGAGTAGCCACATCTACATTGGGGACAGCGTCACTCTAGATCAGGGTGTCAATATCAGGGCCCACAAAAATGGTCATATTCAAGTAGGCCGAGGCTCTTATATCGGTCCCTACACTTGCCTATCCGGTCCCAATATTGATATCGGCAAAGATTGTCTAATTGCTTCGCACTCAGGCATTTACGCCAATAACCACTCGTTTGATGATCCCACTTTGCCCATCAAAAAACAGGACAGCACCTACAAAGGCATCGTGATTGAAGACGATTGCTGGCTGGGTACGGGTGTCAAAGTCCTGGATGGGGTAACGATTGGACGGGGCAGTGTGATCGGTGCAGGCGCTGTTGTGACCCGAGATATTCCGCCTGGTTCTGTTGCGGTCGGCGTACCTGCCAAGGTGGTCTCTCGGCGCTCTGCTTCTCAAATGGCTAAGAGAACAACTGAGCCTGGTGTTGTTGCCTGATTGATCTGATCTAGCCTCTAGCCTCAATCGCCTGCCTGTGTCCTTTTGATCAGGCAGGCTTTTTTGTGTTTTTTTTAGTAAAAGTTATCCCCAGCCAAGCGGCAGATTAATGATGCTTGGCCTTGATTGAGATCAGTCCCGCTTGAGGTTGGCTCGAACTGAGCTGGGAAAGCCGCTGGTTGTTTTTTGGAATGAGAACCATTATCATTTTGGTCTGGACCTCTAAAGCTGATGCTAGAGCAACAGACCCTCAGCTGTTCCCACTGCTACAGCATGAGCAGTGGGAACAGCTGAGGGTAGTCATCCAGACCCAATTGAGCAGGAGTGTGCCGTGGGCAGGTCAAAGCAATCTGGGCGATTTTGCAGTCGGGCTCGTCGAGGATCCTGGGCTTTGGTTCTGTCGCTTGCAGTTGCCAACCTGAGCGCTTGTACGCCAGCCACTCCTGAATTAAGAGGTTCGGCCTCTCCTCAAGCTCAAGCCACTGGTTCTGCAACACCAGCAATAAAGACCTTAAAGATCGTCACTACCATCCTGCCAGTAACTGGTTTTACGAAAGCGGTCGCCGGGGAGCGGGCAGAGGTTCGCTACCTTATTCCCACCAATGTTGGTCCCCACGATTATCAGGCCAGGCCTGAAGACGCCCGCACCCTAGCAGAGGCGGATGTGTTGGTGAAGAACGGTCTAGGTATAGAAGAATACCTGGATAACATGATCGCCAACGCCAATCATCCAGGGCTCAAGATCGTTGATGCTAGTCAAGGTGTGTCAACGCTCGGTGCTGATGCAGAAGCACCGGCTCACGTCGGTGGTACGGGTGAGGCTACTGCAACTGACGAGCACGAGCATGAAGGGGAATTTAACCCTCATGTCTGGCTAGACCCTGCTCGGGCAATCCAACAAGTTGAAAATATCCGCGATGGGCTCATTGCCGCTGATCCCCAAGGTCGCGCAATCTATACCGCTAATGCTGCAGCATACATCGAGCGACTAAAAGCTCTGGATGCCGAATTTGCTGCTGCCCTCAAGCCTTACACTGGCAAAGAATTTGTCACCTATCACGATTTTGCGCCCTACTTTGCCCAGCGCTACAAGCTCAAAACCGAGTTTTTGGTGGGCGTTCCTGAGGAGAATCCGGCTCCTGGCGATGTTAGACGGGTGCTCAATGCCGTTCAACAATCGGAACTCAAAACGCTACTGAGCGAACCGCAGGCAACAGGCAGTCCATTTTCAGCTTTGGCAAACGACCTCAAGGTTCAAGTTAGTTATTTTGACCCCATGGAGACCAGTGGACCCGAGGGCGTGCAGCCAGATTACTACTTCACAGTGATGCGGCAGAACCTCAAGAATCTGCGGGCTGCCTTTGGCAGTGGCTCAGCCCAACTGCCGGTCTGGTCGCCCAGTCGAGCCTATGCAGTTTTGCTGCCCAGTCCATAGACCTGAGCGATTAGGGGCTGAGCGATTAGGTTAGGAGTCCAAACTGCATGGAAACTATTTTAGAAGTTGAGCAATTGACCGTCCTTCGCGGTCGTTATGCCGCAGTTCAGGATGTCTCTTTTCGCCTAGAGGCGGGCACGGATACAGCGATCATTGGTCCCAATGGTGCCGGTAAGAGCACCTTGGTTCAGGCCATTCTGGGCATTTTGCCCTGGCAGAGCGGTGAAGTTTCGCTGCTGGGCCAGTTAATGAACCGCTCTGGGCATTTCCCCACGCGTGTCCGCAAGCATTTAGCCTACTTACCTCAAAGCTTTCTGTTCGATCGGGGCATTCCGATGACTGTGTCAGAGCTGGTGGGGTTGGGCTGGGGCCAGTTGGGTCCCAGCTTGCCCGGGCTGGGACATCGCCAGCGTCAGCAAGCGGTCCAACAGGCTCTGACGCAAGTGAATGCTAGCCACCTGCTGCACCAGTCGATTAGCGGTTTGTCTGGGGGCGAAACCAAACGAGTGCTGTTGGCCTGCTGCCTGGTTTGCCCGCGTCGCTTGCTGGTTCTGGATGAAGCTCCCGCTGGCTTGGACTCGCGTGGGGAGTCAGAGTTCTACCAATTACTAAACCAGCTCAAGACCGAGCATCACTGGACTATTTTGCAGGTCTCCCACGATCTGGAGATGGTGAGCCGCCACTGCGATCGGGTTATTTGCCTGAACCGAACTCTCGTTTGCCAGGGACCACCAGAGGTGGCCCTATCCCCCGAAAATTTGATGGTTGCCTACGGTCCAGAGTTCACCCGCTACCGACACAGCCATTGAAGCCCGATCATTGAGGCCCAATCATTAAGGCACAGCTAGTAGGGCAGGCCTGTGGCGCCTGTCTCTGGAGCTAGTTTGTGCGTCTGTCTCTAGGTTTCTACGTTTAGTCAACGACTCGCAGTTTGCCAGCTTGCAGGTGTTCGAAGACTCGGTTGATCTGCAACCGTTGAGCTTCGCTGATCCCGCTACCTGAGGATAGGAGAGTGGTGACAAACCGTCGCTGGTCGGCGCGCGTGATTTTGCCAGATTTAATAATCTGATCCGCCAGTTGCTCGACGGTCTTCTCTGATGGATTGGGGATATACCCCGCATTGGAAGAGAGTCTCATACTGAGCATGTTGTCGGAAGCAAAGACTAGGAATTAAGCAGGGTTAAGGACACTAGACTGGGCGCTGAGGCACTGATTGCTCAAGTGAGAAAGGCTCAAACTGCCACTGGTCTAGGGAATGAGCGCTCAGACGCTGATTGTCTAGATGCAAAGGAGCCTTATGAGGGTCTATTCGCGTCTGGGCAGAAGCTGTCTTGCCGGAGTCTAGGTCTAAGTGATCCGTAGGCTCTAGAGTGAGGCGTTTGCGGTTGAGGGACGGCTGAGTTCCGTTAACTGTTAAGCCGTTGACGCCCAAGTCGCTGCCGAATGGATGGGTTGGCGACGGATGTGTTTGCAGAGATGACTGCACAACCTTTACAAATTGGTCTGGGGCGTCGTAGATCTCAATCAGCTTGTTGATGTCCATCAGTTTCATCACGGGTTGGACGTCCCGTTGTAAGGAGGCTAGGGCTAACCTCACGCGGTGGGCTTTGGCGATTCTTTGGCTAGCGACTAGGGCTCCCACACCGCAGCTATCGATTGAAGTCACCCTAGACATATCAACCAAGAGATGCGGATAGCGACCTTTGCCGGCTTCCTGAAGCTCTCGCCCGAAGTAGACCGCTTCTAATGAGCACATTTTGCCCCGTGGGCTGAGAACAATGATCTCGTAGTGCTGGCGCGCTACTTCGCCCCTCAGGCAACTTACCTCACACAGCATGCCGTTCTCCAGGAAACATTAGAGCGAACATCACGGAGGACTAACATCCGAACTGACTCAGGCTATTCCCTGCTTTCGAATGATTGAGCTGTCAACTAGCTTCGAAAGCCCGATCAGCACCAAGAAAAGTGTCAAGAAAGTCAGGACTGTTAATTCGGTAGATGCGCTTAAGCCGAGTTCGAGTCGCTTCAGTTTAAGTTTCAGTGAAGGCAGCTGCGCCAGGATGACTAGAATGATCGCTTCCTAAGACTTGACCCTAGGACCTGAAACTGAAGATGCTTAAACCGGCAATAGGTCTAGAAACCAGCGTGTTAAGAACCTTATCCCTGACTCTAAGTTTAGGTGGCTGGCTCTGCTCTCAGGGATGGCTTGTATACTTGACTTTATGCGTACGGGGAACGGTGGATTTACGGGTTAGTACTCAAAACCTTTCCAAAACCCCAGAAAAACTGGTATATTCACTGTTGCAAAGGTTGACTTTGTCTCAGTGGTGCGCGGGGATCGTTCTTGACAGCTCGACATTCTGGCTATACAGGGAAGCTACTGGCCTTCGTGCAAATCTGCTGCTCTCCTCGATGATTGACTGAGGGTGCCTCAGCAGCGTTTGGACCCAAGGCAACAGCTGTTGTCGTGAGCTCTATGAAAATTGAAGTGGATGGTGGAGCTTGACAGACCGCTTTCTAGCGTTGAAGGTAGGAACTCCTGCTGTCCTCGCTAGCACAGCAGGCAGCACTATGAAGCAAATCCTTGTTGTTGACGATGACCCTCCTTTTGTTGCAGCTTTGGCAGCCTTACTTCAAGCTAGAGGCTACCGAGTGCAAACAGCTCGCAATGGGCTAGAGGCTCTAGATATCCTGACTGCTCCACAAGCTCAAATCCCAGATGTTGTGGTAGCAGATGTTGCTATGCCCTGGTGCGACGGCTTAGAGCTTTGCCGTCGGGTACGCTACCACCCCGAATTCGAGTTTCTCCCCTTTATTTTCCTCTCAGCTCGCACCCAGCCCCAAGATCGAGTCGCAGGTCTGCGGATTGGTGCCGATGATTACCTGATCAAGCCGTTTGACCCAGAAGAGTTAATTGTTCGAGTCGAAAACTTGCTGGAGCGGGTGCGACGCATGCACTCAGAGATTGTTCGAGCGGTTAGTCGGCAACCCTCAGAACCGGAAGCAAGCACTGCGAGTGCAGAACCACTTCTGACTACCCTGCCGAAGGATTCACCGATTGCCAGTCTGACTGCAACTGAGCGAGAGGTGTTTCAGTGGGTTGCTCGGGGTTTGACCAACCGCGAGGTCGCTGATCAAATGCATCTATCAGTGCGCACGGTGCAGGGGCATGTGGCAAATATCCGCGCCAAACTGCATCTACCGCGTCGTGAAGCGATTGTGCAATTTGCCTATCAGCACCGTCTGATGTGAGATCCGTCCATGAGCCTGAAGACCTGCCTAGGCCGCCTTAGCACAGCTCTCAACCGTACTAAACAACCCGCGACCCTTTTTCAGGTTGTTGTTGAAGAGTTGAGGCAAGTTCTACAGGTCGATCGATGTTTGCTCTGGACCTTGCAAGCCGAAGGCTTAGTTTTGCACTGGGAAGCCCGCTCAGCTGAGGGTTTAGAGTCCTGGCTTGGCCAAACAATTGCCAGGGGCGATTGGCCTGATGCTTGGCAACGGCTCCAGCAAAATCAGGTGTTGAATGGGCGCAACGGGCGCAGCGCTCAAAGCAGGGCGTGGGTACTGCCTGATGTACTTGCTGGACAAAATTTTTTTGGACTTCCTGTTTTCGCTCAAGGGGAGCTAGTCGGGCTATTAGGGTTTTGCCACAGCGAGCCGCTGCAATACGCCCCTAGCCAGCTCACTTTGTTACAGCAGTTGGCTGAACTGACTGGAGTTGTTTTCACCCAGGTTCGGTTAAGCCGTCAAGCAACTGAGGTAACCCTGAAGCTGCAGGAAGACCAGTACCGGCTGCTATTCGAAAACAACCCCTGCCCGACCTGGGTTTACGACACGGAAACCCTCGCTTTTCTGGCCATCAATACTGCTGCAGTTCGCCACTACGGTTACTCTGAGGCAGAATTTCTGTCCATGACCGTTCTGGATATTCGTCCGCCTGAGGAAGTCCCAGCTTTGCTGTCTTTATTGAAAGACGGTAGAGACGGGGACCGATCCACCTGTGATTTCCGACACCGGAAAAAAGACGGCACCCTGATCAATGTCGAAGTATCCTCTCATGCCATTGTCTTTGCAGACAGACCAGCAAGGGTGACTTCAGTTAAGGACGTCACCAAACGCAAGCAAGCAGAGAAAGCATTACAGGCCAGTGAGGCCAGACAATGGGCGCTTCTCAATGCCATTCCAGACCTGATGATCCGGATGACCCGAGATGGTACTTATCTGGACTTCATCCCTGCCAAAGATTTCAAAACGATTATGCCAAGCGGTGGCCTAATAGGCAAAAACATCTGGGAGATTATGCCACCGCTGATCGCCCAGCAACGGATGCAGTATGTAGAGCAGGCGCTGGCAACCGGCAGTAATCAGGTCTATGAATATGAATTGGATATAGATGGCTGTATCACCTGTGAAGAAGCCCGCATTGTCGTCAGCGGTGAAGATGAAGTGCTCGTGATCGTTCGTGACATCACTGAACGCAAACAGACTGAGGCAGCATTGCTGCGGGCTAGGGGAGCAGAAGCGGCTAATCGAGAGCTAGAGCAAGAGATTGCCGAGCGCAGCCGCATTGAGCAGGCACTTCGCGAGAGTGAGGCTCATTATCGCGCCATCGTTGAAGACCAGACCGAACTCATTTGTCGGTCCTTGCAGGATGGTACTCTCACGTTCGTCAATAATGCCTTTTGCCGTTACTTCAACAAGCAGCCTCAGGAACTGATTGGACAAAGCTTTTTCTCGCTGATTGCCGAAGAAGATCAAAAAACGCCCAAACGTCATTTGACTGCCTTCTCACCAACCAATCCAACTGCAATTTATGAGCATTGTGTCGTTTTAGGCGACGGCAGCAGGCGCTGGCAGCAGTGGACCGAGCGAGCCATTTTTGATCATCAAGACCAGGTCGTTGAGATTCAATCAGTCGGGCGCGATATTACTGAATATAAACAAGCAGAAGAGGAGCGCAGGCGCAGCGAAGAACGCTTCCGCATTTCTGTGGAGAGTCTACTCGACTGTTTTGGCATCTACTCGGCTATTCGGGATGAAACAGGTCGCATCGTTGATTTTTGCGTTGAATATGTCAATGCGGCGGCTTGCGAGAACAACCAGATGGCCAAGGAGCAACAACTCGGCAAAGGACTGCTCGAGTTGTTTCCGATTCACCAAGAAATCGGCCTCTTCGATGCCTACTGCCAGGTGGTAGATACAGGACAGCCACTGGTGAAAGATGTGCTGATTTATCGAGATTCCTCGGGCAGCCGTCGCCTTGCCAAAGCTTTTGATACGAACGCTACCAAATTGGGCGATGGGCTCGCCCTGGCTTGGCGTGACACAACCGAACGTAGACAAATCGAAGAAAGGATGCGTCTGCTGCAAAGTGCGGTTGAGCAAAGCTGTGATGCGGTCCTGATTATTGAAGCAGAGCCAATGCAGGAGCCAGGGCCTCGCATTCTGTTCGCCAACCCAGCCTTCACGACTATGACGGGTTACACCCTGGAGGAAACCCTAGGTAGAAGCCCCCGCTTTCTGCAAGGCCCTAATACCGACCCCCAGGAGGTCGCTCGCATCCGCAAGGCTCTGCGCACTTGGCAGCCGATCACTTCCGAGTTGATTAACTACCGCAAGGATGGCAGCGAGTTCTGGGTCGAGCTGAACATTGTGCCGATGGCCGACGAGCGGGGTTGGTACACCCACTGGTTAGCGACCCAGCGTGACATTACCGAGCGCAAACGATCAGAAGCATTGGCACGGGCCAATCGCTCTTTGCAGCAAGCCAACGCTAATCTCAAGCGCTTGGAAAAGCTCAAGTCCGAGATGGTTGCTGCAGTCAGCCACGAAATTCGCATGCCAATTGCGACGGTCTGTACCGCAGTTGCAGCACTGGCAGCGCTGGCACCAGAACTGCCACCCAATGCCCGTGACATGCTGGACCTCTCTAATAGCGAGTCCCGCCGTTTGGTTCGTCTGGTCAATGATCTGCTGGACTTCTCGAAGCTTGACTCTGGCACTTACCGCTGGCGCGAAGAACCGGTTCGCTTGAGCGCTGTCCTGGCTCAAGCCATGCAGTCCACCTGTGCTCTCTATGAGAGCCGAGAGCTGCAACTGTTCAGTTCTATTCCAGAGCTCGATTTGGAGGTTTGGGGCGATGCTGACCGGCTGGTTCAGGTCGTGATCAATCTGCTCGATAACGCAGCCAAGTTTAGTGCAGCCCACAGCTCGGTCTGTCTAGAACTCAGACAGGAGGGCAAGCAAGCTCTAATCTCGGTGCGTGACCAGGGACCTGGCATTGCCTCAGAGCATCGGGAAGCAATCTTCGAGCTGTTCAGCCAGGTCCGACAACCCAATAGCGAACGGCCTCAGGGCATTGGCTTGGGTTTGTATCTCTGCCGTCAGATCGTGCATCACCACGGAGGTCGGATCATTGTTGAGACTCAAATGGGCCAGGGCAGCACTTTTCACATCCAGCTCCCTCTGCTGAAGGCCACGTCTCTGCGACGGACAGGTAAACTGAGAGCAGAAGCCCTTGATGTAGCCCTATGAGTCAAACACTAGAACTGAGTCCTGTTAACGTCGAGCAGGTTTTGGACACCCTGCGCCCATACCTGATGGCCGATGGTGGCAATGTTGAACTGGTCGAAATTGAAGGTCCCATCGTCAAGTTACGCCTTCAGGGAGCTTGCGGCTCTTGCCCCAGCTCTACCTACACCCTCAAGATGGGCATTGAGCGCAAGTTGCGCGAGTCAATTCCTGAAATTGCTGAAGTCGAACAGGTAATGTGAGTTGGCGCCAGAAGCCATTCGACCTCTCAAGCTGAGAGAAACTTTACGAGCCCCCTCCATTTGGAGAGGGCTTTGCCTTTAAAGCCACTCAATGACCTAACTGAAATAACTCTTAAATAAAATCCCCGCCTCTGCCAATAGGAGGTCTCGGAAGCCTAGAGGGACAAAGTTGACAGAGCCTAAACTGCCCCAATGGCCTGCTACTCAAGGCTTCAGAAACTCCGAATGTCCAGCCAGCTTGGATTTGACCTTTTTGTCTTTTGATCCCTTTAAAGCCAATAAGAAACGTAAAAGTTTATGGGTAGCTTTATAAGAGTTAAAAGTCGGAGCAGAGAGCTAGAGCTATATTCAATAGGCTCAAGCTAAGCCTGAAAGCTTCTAGCACCTGTATCTATTGTGAAAAGTTCTTTTCCAGAGCAGGGACCTAGTTGATAATGGCTGCATTGACAAAGCGGGGTACTGGGTGGGCTTTAGCCCCAGGTCTTTGACCCCAACAGCGATCCTCGATCAGCACCTAAGGGAGAACAAACGTGAAATTAGCGGTTTACGGCAAAGGCGGCATTGGCAAGTCCACCACGAGCTGTAACATCTCGGTGGCGCTGGCCCGTCGGGGTAAAAAGGTCCTTCAGATTGGCTGCGACCCCAAGCACGACAGCACGTTTACGCTAACGGGTTATTTGATCCCAACGATTATCGATACCCTGGCTGAAAAGGATTATCACTACGAAAACGTTTGGCCTGAGGATGTCATCCACCCAGGCTATGGCGGCGTGGACTGCGTGGAAGCCGGCGGACCCCCTGCCGGCGCTGGCTGCGGCGGCTACGTCGTGGGTGAAACGGTCAAGTTGCTCAAAGAACTCAACGCTTTTGACGAATACGACGTCATTCTGTTCGATGTGTTGGGTGACGTAGTTTGCGGTGGTTTCGCGGCTCCCCTCAACTACGCTGACTACTGCATGATCGTCACGGACAATGGCTTTGACGCTCTGTTTGCTGCCAACCGCATTGCTGCCTCAGTGCGAGAAAAGGCGCGGACCCACCCCCTACGGCTGGCGGGTCTGATTGGCAACCGCACTTCTAAGCGCGACTTGATCGACAAGTACATCGAAACCGTGCCCATGCCGGTGCTGGAAATCCTGCCCCTGATCGAGGACATCCGCGTTTCTCGCGTTAAGGGCAAGACTCTGTTTGAGATGGCAGAAACCGATCCGTCTCTCAGCTATGTCTGCGATTACTATCTGAATATTGCCGACCAAATCCTAGCGTTGCCAGAAGGCGTCGTTCCTAACGACACCCCAGATCGCGAGCTATTTTCACTGCTGTCAGACTTCTATCTAAATCCTGTCGTTCCTGCCAAGAGGTCAGAAGACGAAGAACTCGACCTGATGATGGTCTAGCCTGTTACCACCGAGACATGGTAGGACACTGATCTTGCGCAAGCATAAAGCGCATTGGCAATCGTTGTTCTTACCGAGGTCTTAGGGTGAACGCAGAGAAGCTCTGTCAGGATGTAAAAGCCAAATGGTTGGCTTACTACCAAGACAACCGTAGCTGGATCACCAAGCTACAAATCTGGTCAACTTATGACGGCCAACGGCGCCCCTCCTCAGGGTTCATTCTTGCAGTCGTTGGATCACTAGAGCCCCACTTAGCACAATCGCTGCCAATTGTGGTCCAGTTCAGCAACAACCCTGACCGAATTGTGTCGGCCCTTGGCCTCAACTTTAATCCTGACGTTGAGCTTCAACGATTAGCGAAGGTTCGGCAGAACGGAACGAGAACAGGAGAAGCAAGGCTATTGCCCAGCCTTGGAGCAGAAGGTAGCCGAGTTGAAGGCCAAACTCTTAAGGAGTTACCCGCCGGTGACCGAGACGCGGTTCCCCACAGTGCCAGTCCTCGAGCAGATGAAGCCTGCCGAGGGGTAACTCGAGGCTCTGCTTAGTTCTTCTTCCATCTGCTGGCTTCGACTCCACTCAGTTCATTCATTGCGTTCGCTGCATTTTTCTGTGCATTTTTCTGTTGGGAGTTTTTTATGACCCTTGCTCAAGAGCCGCAGGCACTGAACTTTGAGTGCGAAACCGGTAACTACCACACCTTCTGTCCGATTAGCTGCGTCGCCTGGCTCTACCAAAAAATTGAAGATAGCTTTTTCCTAGTCATTGGCACCAAGACCTGTGGCTACTTCCTACAAAATGCGATGGGCGTGATGATCTTCGCCGAGCCTCGCTACGCGATGGCGGAACTGGAAGAAGGCGATATTTCAGCACAGCTCAATGACTACGAAGAACTCAAGCGCCTGTGCTTGCAAATTAAACGGGACCGTAATCCCAGCGTGATCGTCTGGATCGGCACCTGCACAACTGAAATCATCAAGATGGACTTGGAGGGCTTAGCCCCCAAACTAGAAGCTGAGCTCAGTATCCCCATCGTTGTCGCGCGGGCTAATGGCCTAGACTATGCCTTCACTCAGGGTGAAGACACGGTTCTGGCAGCGATGGCTATGCGCTGTCCCAGCCAGTCGCCAATGGTAGACGCCGAGAAAAAAGAACGTAACCCGATTGGTGCGCTTCTCAACTTTGGCCGCAAAAAAGAAGACGTGGCTGCCGATGAAGCCGACTACGTTAAGCACCCACCCCTAGTGCTGTTTGGTTCCTTACCCGATCCTGTTGTCACTCAGCTCACGCTGGAGCTCAAGAAGCAGGGCATTAAAGTGTCTGGCTGGTTGCCTGCTAAGCGGTTCACGGAATTGCCTGTGGTTGAAGAGGGCTATTACGTAGCTGGGGTGAACCCCTTCCTCAGCCGCACGGCTGCGGCCCTGATGCGTCGCCGAAAGTGCAAGCTGATCGGTGCCCCATTCCCAATTGGGCCCGATGGCACCCGAGCCTGGGTTGAAAAGATTTGCTCGGTAATGGGCGTGACACCTAAGGGCCTAGACGAGCGTGAAGCCCAGATTTGGCAATCGATGGAAGACTACCTTAAGCTGATTCGGGGCAAGTCAGTCTTCTTTATGGGAGACAACCTGCTTGAGGTCTCGCTGGCTCGTTTCTTAGTCCGCTGCGGTATGCGCGTCCATGAAATCGGCATTCCCTATATGGACAAGCGTTACCAAGCGGCTGAACTGGCTCTGTTGGAGAAGACCTGTCAGGAAATGGGAGTTCCCCTGCCCACGATTGTGGAGAAGCCTGACAACTACAACCAGATTCAGCGGATTAATAACCTGAAGCCGGATCTGGTGATTACTGGCATGGCCCATGCTAACCCCTTGGAAGCGCGGGGCATCAACACTAAGTGGTCTGTGGAATTCACCTTTGCTCAAATTCACGGTTTCACCAACGCCCGTGACATTTTGGAATTGGTGACTCGCCCACTGCGTCGCAATAACAGCCTCAAAGATTTGGGTTGGGACAAGCTAGTCCGCGAGGAAGCAGCCAAGGTCTAAGCAGATCTGATCTTCTGATTTGATGTTGTTCAATTAATATGAACCCTACCCCAACTGTCAATGGACAAGTGGGGTAGGGTTTTTTATAGAAGTATGCCAAGTGAGTTTTGAAGCTTTAAATCAGCGCAACTGATTAAGAAGACTGATTTCACCAAAGCCTACTGCTTGAGTCCCTCATTAGGTAGCCAAATTTCGAAGTGAGTCTCGCCATCGTTGCTGCTGGCTGTAATCTGACCGCCCATCAGGTTTAGCAGTTGTTGAACCAGAGCTAGCCCCAGGCCAGTGCCCTGAATTCCTTGGTGGACTGCCTGCTTGGAACGGTAGAACTTATCGAAAATTGCGTCTATCTCATGGGCTCCAATTCCAGGACCACATTGATAAACTGTACCCGGGTTGCTAATCGCTCCTGTATCACTTGAATACGAATCCAGCCGTTAGCCGGCGTGTATTTATAGGCGTTATTGAGCAACTCGCTGAGGATTCGTGTCAGACTCATACGATCCCCCTGAATCAGTAACAGCGGGGGCTCAAAGTGAAGGGTTAGCTCAAGGCTCTTCTGCTCCAAACCTGGCCGCCAAAGCTCTGCCCGTGACAGGATCAGTTGCTGTAGGTCAACAGGTTCTTGCTCAAGAATCTGCATCTCAGACTCTAGTCGTTGAATGTCTAGCAAATCGTTGACCAGTTCAATTTCCTGGTGACATTGCTGCTCCAAAATATCGAGATAAGCTCTGATTTTAGAACTGGTGGCAAGCTGATCTGATAGCAGCGGTTCAAGTGTGACTTTCAGCATTCGGACTGCTAAGTCAATGCTGGCTAGAGGAGTCCGCAATTCGTGGCTGACCGTACTGATAAAGGCGTCTTTGAGTAAACTAGCCTCATGCAGTTCTTCATTTTGCTGCCGCAGCTGTTGGGTATGTTCTGCAACTTGGCTCTCCAGATATCTTTGGCGCTCACAGCCCTGTTCATAGAGTTCAGCCTGCCGCAGCGCAACCGCTAGTTGGTCAGCAATAACTTGAGCGAACTCCACCTCCTCCTCAAGCCAAATACGGGAGCCCGTACACTGATGAAAGATCAGCAATCCCCACAGATGGTCTTGTTGCAGGATCGGCACGATCAGCTTCGCTTGGACGGAGAGCGTCCGCAAAAACAGAATATGGCACTCACTCAACAGAGCTGCATCAACGGAGGGAGTTATGCTGATCCGCCCCTGAGCATAGAGTTGCCGGTAGTGCTCAGGGATATGCTCTGCTCCAAGATGCAGCCCGCGCAGCGCCTTGAATGACGACACCACAGCCTCAGCTACACACAGCCCACTGCCGTCCGGTAAAAACTGATACACCAAAACCCGGTCACTACTCATTGAGCGCTGCAGCTCACCCACAGCGGTATCCAGGGTTTCCTGCACATTTAGGCTGGCACGGATGCGACGAACAATGTGGTACATCAGACTTTGCCGCTGAGCTTGAAGCTTGAGCTGCTGCTCAATTTGCTTGCGCTCTATCAAGGCTTGAACGGCGTCAGCTGGACTGGTCCAGCTGGCCGCCTCGGGCTTCAGTCTCATCATCGCCATCAACCTGTTGGGAGGGAACTGCGTTAGTTAAAGGGTGAACTCTCGGCTGGGTAATCCTTCTAGCCAAAGAGATCACAGCTCACAGCCGTGCAAGACTTTGAGGACTTAAACACTCGCGGCCTACACAGAGCTATGTAACATATGCTACATTCGCCGCAAGGATATTCACCTTTTCTTAACCATTGTTCATGGCGGGCTATATTTGACCCCTAAACAACGGAGAGGCTTTGGCTAGGAGCTTAACCTGGCCGTAGTTGCCTTTGTTCGCGTAGGTGGTCCCGCAATTCTTCAATCTGCTCTAGGTTAGAGCTGGGATTGTCATCAGGAGAGCGCTCAAAATAGCTAAGTTTGACTTCTTCAAGTAGGTCTGTGAGCAGAGACTCAATCTGTCGTAGCGTACGACTTCCCTGTAGTTCTGAGCGCAAAACACTAGCTGTTCGCTGTCCCAGTTGGTTTAAGAGCTCTGCACCGGTGGAGTCTTTTAAGGCAGAGGCCAAGGTAGCTTGGGTTGTCTGGGATAGGCTAGCCACAATTTGTCCTGCAACCTGTGCCGGGACTTCGCGGAAACCAGGTAAGTTTTGTAGGCCTTGATAAAGTGGCAATTGCTGCAAGACAGCTTCAAGGTTATAGCGTAGTAAAGCTTCTAACTCAGGTTGAATTTTAGGCAGTACCTGATTTACTAGAGTCTCGACTATATGAGTAGTAATGACTGCGAGATTATCAACTCCGTCGATGTCGATGTATTGATGCTCACTGGGTTGCAGTAACCAACGAGAAACCTCCCCTCGCTTAATTGCAGTTTGGGTCTGGCTGATGATTTGTACGACCACCAACTCGGTGATCTCTGTAGCCATGCCAGTCGCTAAGCTATGACTGATTTGCATCCAAACTGGATCTAGATTGAGAAGTCTAGCCTGGTGCAACCGAATTGTCACCGGAAGCACGCGCAGCCAGCGAAATACAGGTAACAACAAAGGCAGGTCATACCAACGCCAAAGCACGGCCTGAAACCAGGATAAATGGCGGTGGCGACGGCTGAGATAGAAGGTTCGAACCAAAAACTCCAGACCGAAGATGCCAATAAAAATTAAATCAATGCGCCAAAACTGGTCTACAGGCTCACCGTTCTCGCCTGTAGCACGCCAATAATTAGTCTGAACTAAGGGCCGAATCCGATCGTTAAAGAAGGCTATTTCTTGCGGCCAGCGATCGCGAGTTAGGTGTTCTTGGCTCCAGAAGATATTGAACGATTGAGTCGAGGAGTCATTGCCGATATGCTCCCGAACTCGCCGCTTAATCTTTTCGAGAGTACCTGTTTTGTTGGCCACTTCAAACGGATTTTCTTGGATCATGGTCGCACTTTGCTCACGCAGATTAGCAAGCAAACTCTCAACTTGGGGAGCCTGTGGACCTGCTTGTGCTAACTCACGCTCTAGCTGAGCTACCGTTGCCAGATATCTCTGCGTGTCTCGATGCGGTTCGATGCCCTTTAGGGGGTCATAGCGCTGCGTCAGAGCAGGTAGATTGTGTAGATAGACATCTCGCCAGGGAATATAACTCAGGTCAAATGCGACCCAGCCCAGATCGATTAGAGCAATCAGAGCCATACACTTTTCAAACCACTTGCCCCCGCGCGATGCTTTGCGGACAGTAGTTGTTTGGGCTGGAACGTTCATACTCTTGAGGGGCAATATCCCTCAAGAGTATGGAAGACCCTTACCCAATGCGCAATCTCCATGCAGCTAGACTTAACGGCCTAGGCTTTGCCAGAACCCGATCGACGCTCGACTGTTGGCTCTGGTGCTTCGGGGAATAAAGGCTCCAGCATGAGATCGCCCAAACTGCTCTGCTCCAAGTGAGCCGCTGGTGGCAGTCCAGCTTCTGCTGCTGCGGCTAGAGCTGGAACCTCGGCTTGGCTTTGAGCTTCATCCTTGGGTAACCAAGTCAGAAAGGGTAAGGGCAACAACGTGCTGAGATTGGTAATCACAACCAGCAGCCAGAGCCGATCAAAGTTGCTCTCACTGATCCCTAACCAGTTCATCAGTAGGGCACCGGACTCGTAGGAGAGCAGTCCTGCCAAATTGGTCACCGACATCAGCAGCGCGAAGAGTGTTGCCTCAATGCCCGGTGGGCACAGCCGAGCGGCTAGAACCATGACCGGCATGTAAGCGACCTGTCCCATGACGGTCAGAACCAAGCTGTCGCCGATGCTGAACCAATGATCGTCGATGCCCAACATTCGGTTGGTATGGGTGACCAGCAGAAGCATGGTCATGCCCAGAACCGCAGACAGCAGCGTTGACCAGAAAAAGATCACCCGAACCGGTACAGGTCTTAGGAATCGCTGAAAGATCCAAACTCCGGTCAGGGAAGCCACGCTGGTAACCAAGCGCACCCGCCCCAGAAACTCGGGCTGGAATCCCAAGTCGTTGGTTGTGAAAAAGAAAAACGCTGAATCAGCAGTTGGCGTTGCTAGCCACAGAAATACGAAGGCTGTCGGTAGCCAAATCGCTTTCTGGGTCATGGCCTGACGCAACTGCTTCACCTGAGTAAAGGCTGCTGCCCAGCTAGGCGCCTCTGTGACTCGTGATTCGGAAATCAAGCCAGCCACTGCTGAGACAATCAGCGGAAACGCCGCCGTAATCGCAAACACGGTATGGGTGCTGAAGTGCTGCAACAGCGAGCCACTGAAGTAAGCCGTGAGAATTCCACCCACGGCGGAAGCGCCCCAGCACAAGGACTGAAGTGCGCCTGCCTCTCGGCTCGACTCAATCCGAGCTCGTTCTACTACCAGTGAGTCCACGATCACATCGGCCATAGCGATCGAAAACGAACTGAGACCAATGACCAGTGTTGCTGCCCAAGCAGTGTGCACGACGGTTGCTAGGCATAGCCAAGCCAGGGCTCCCAGCACACCGGATAACACCAGATAGGGACGCCGCCGATAGCCCAGCACTGGCAAGCCATCGGAAAGAAAGCCGAATACTGGCTTGATCACCCAGGGCAGAGCAGCGATTCCCATTAGGGCAGAAACCTGAGCTGGACCTAAGCCCAGTTCATCTTTGAGAAAGAAGCTAACGGCCAGACGAGCCAAGCCCAGAACACCCTGTACAAAGTAGACCAGCAGAATGGCAACCAGTTCAGGTGTGGGTTCATGACCCAAGAAAACTTTTTGAGTCAGGAACGATTTGAACTTAGCGGGACTGGAAGGGAAAACGAGCATTGATAATTCTTAACAAATATCAACCCTCCTATGATACCCCCTAGCCTCTTGCTACCATCATGCGAAAATTCAGGCATCAGTGACCTTGCATATTAAGCCTTGCCGATTCATCAGCCCCAGCTAATCAAAATCAGTTAAGCAGCTCCGTTAGTCGGACCCAATCGACTTTCCACCCCCAGACAGAGTGGTAAGAAGCAAGCTTATTACTAGGATTGCGATCGATCCGAATTGCAATTTTTGGTTGAGTTTATGGCAGCTTCATCACCTCTCCACGGCACAGACCTAGTTGATTGTGCGAGGGCAAATGCGCGAGAGGGAATCGAGGTTGCTGCTAATCTTTGCGGTTACGGTCAGGACCTGACAACATTCAGCCAGGAGCTGAAGCAAGCTTGCCAGGACATGGGGATACAGATTGACGAACTCAGTGATTTGATGGCCGATCAGCAGCAATCAGGGCTCAGCCAAGGCATTGATGCTGGCTTAGATTTGCCACTTAATCCTTAATTTTTCGCTAGCTCGCTGAGCAGGTTTACAAGGGCTCAGGCTATTAAAAATCTGGGTCTATTTTTGGCTTCTCAAGCTTTAGATTCTCAAGTGGATTTTTAAGTTTTGTCAGTCTTGTTGCCAAAAGCTCGGAAATGCTTTGGCTACTGCTTTGACTATTGACGGGGTTGAGTGCATACAGTTGTGCAGTGAGTGTGGTAAAGCAGACCACACTCACTTATCCCTCAATAGCTGTCATGGAGCTTCTCACCGACCTTCTGATTCCTGGCGTCTCCCTGCTAGAAAAGATAGGACGAACTATCTTGGTTTACTTTTTTCTGCTGGTTGCTCTGCGCTTAGCTGGCAAACGAGAACTAGGACAAATCACAGGGTTTGACCTGGTCGTGCTGCTGATGCTTTCAAACACAGTGCAGAACGCCATCATCGGTGACGACAACTCTGTATCAGGAGGCGCAATTGGTGCCGCAACCCTTCTGGTCTGCAATTATTTAGTGGTACAGATTGCCTACCGTTATCCGGTGGTGAGCCGATAGGTAGAAGGTACTCTCACGACCTTAGTCAGCAATGGTCAGGTCATCCTAGAGCACTTGACAGCCGAGGTGATTACACAAGCCGAACTCAGAGCAAGCCTACGACGTCAGGGTTTCGAAGATTTGTCGGAGATTAAAGTTGCTATTTTGGAGACCAGCGGCAGTCTTACGGTAGAGCCTCAGCGTCCCAGCCAAGATGAACTACGGACTCAAGCCATTGTTGAGCAGCTGGCCCGTATTGAAACTGGTCTGAGTGCAATATCTCAGCAGCTCCGAGGAGGACAATAACCCTTGGCTAGCTTGAGCAAGCGTGAGATAGAATTGTTAAAGCTTCGTTACCAGGCTTGACACTGGTAGCCCTATTTTTTCCTATCCCTGGCTTCTATGACCCTCCCGATTCGCAACGTCGCGATCATTGCTCACGTTGACCACGGCAAGACCACCCTGGTCGATGCCCTACTCAGGCAGTCTGGCACGTTTCGGGAAGGCGAAGAAGTCCCAGACTGTGTCATGGACTCCAACGATATCGAGCGGGAACGCGGCATCACAATCTTGTCTAAGAACACTGCCGTTCGCTACAAAGAGACCCTGATCAATATCGTCGACACGCCAGGACACGCTGACTTCGGTGGTGAAGTCGAACGAGTTCTGGGGATGGTTGAAGGTTGTCTCCTGATCGTTGATGCCAACGAAGGTCCTATGCCCCAAACTCGCTTCGTGCTTAAGAAGGCACTGGAGAAGGGGCTGCGACCCATTGTTCTCGTCAACAAGATTGATCGTCCTCAAGCTGACCCCCACCGTGCGATTGACAAGGTGCTGGATCTGTTCCTGGAATTGGGTGCAGATGACGATCAGTGCGAGTTCCCCTACCTATTTGCCTCTGGCCTCCAGGGTTACGCCAAGGAAACCCTCGAAGAAGAAGGCGCAGACATGAAGCCGCTCTTCGATGCTTTCCTGCGGCATGTACCACCGCCAGTTGGCGATCCAGAGAAGCCTCTGCAACTGCAAGTCACTACCCTGGACTACTCCGAATACTTAGGTCGGATTGTGATCGGTAAAATTCACAATGGACGGATTAAGGCAGGTCAGCAAGCAGCCCTAGTCAAAGATGATGGCAACATCATCAAGGCCAAAGTTGCTAAGCTTCAGGGTTTTGATGGCCTCAAGCGGATCGATTTGGAAGAGGCCACTGCAGGCAACATTGTGGCAGTCGCCGGTTTTGCAGATGCCAACATCGGCGAAACCATTACTTCCCCCGACAATCCCCAGGCTCTGCCCCTGATCCACGTTGATGAGCCGACCCTGCAGATGACCTTCTCGGTCAATGACTCCCCCTTCGCCGGCCAAGAGGGCACCTACGTCACCTCACGTCAGTTGCGTGACCGCCTATTCCGCGAACTGGAGACTAACGTTGCTTTGCGTGTGGATGAAACCGATTCGCCCGACCGCTTCGCAGTGGCTGGACGGGGTGAACTGCACTTGGGCATCCTGATCGAAACCATGCGACGTGAAGGCTACGAGTTCCAGGTATCACAGCCGCAGGTAATCTACCGGGAAGTGAATGGACAGCCTTGTGAGCCTTACGAGTGCCTGGTGATGGACGTGCCAACTGATACGGCGGGAGCTTGTATCGAGAAGCTGGGCCAGCGCAAATCTGAGATGCAAGACATGATGCCAGGTGGCAACAACCGCACTCAGTTGGAGTTCGTAATTCCAGCTCGGGGTCTAGTGGGTTTCCGAGGGGAGTTCATGCGCCTAACCCGTGGGGAAGGCATCATGAACCACAGCTTCCTGGACTACCGGCCCCTGGCAGGTGAAGTCGAGACTCGCCGGAATGGTGTGTTGATCTCCTTCGAAGAGGGCACTTCTACCTTCTACGCCATGAAGAACGCTGAGGACCGGGGGGCCTTCTTCATTAGCCCTGGGACTCGCGTCTACAAGGGCATGATTTTAGGCGAGCACAACCGGCCCCAGGATCTGGAACTCAACGTCTGCAAGACCAAGCAATTGACCAACCACCGTGCTTCTGGTGGCGAAGAACTAGTGCAATTGCAGACTCCGATCGATATGAACCTGGAGCGAGCCCTAGAGTACATCAGCGCTGACGAACTGGTAGAAGTGACGCCGAAGTCAGTCCGTCTCCGCAAGCTGTCGAAGAAGTTGGTGAAGCGCTAGTACGTGTCGGTGCGCTAGATCCAACCCACTTTTAATTAATAAACGGGTACCGACTGGTACCCGTTTGTTTTTTGATCGTGCTCTACGTTGGTCCTAAAGACTAATTTTACCTAATCTTAATCTGGCCTTATCCTATCTTAATTTGAACTTAATCAAGTGCGTCTTAACCTATTTTTAAATCGAGCGCCGGATAGCCGTCTTTAACAAGGGTTCGTTGTTATCTCCATGATCTCTGTTTCCCCTAGAAAAATCACTCAATTTCTAGTCTATGTAGTGGCAGGTTTAACCTTCGCCAATATCGCTGCACAATTTTGCAAATACTTTTTGGGCCGTCCCTATTTGTTTGGTCTGGTGCCATTGTTTGATACTGATATTGAAGCCAGTATTCCTACCTGGTATTCTTCCGTGGCATTGCTGTTTTGTGCCCTTCTTTTGGCCCTCATTACCCTGATCAGAAAACAGATAAATGACCGCTTTGTGTTGCACTGGGGAATTCTGTCCTTTATCTTTTTGTATTTGTCTTGCGATGAGGCTTTGAGCATTCACGAAAAGGCGATCAGACCCCTACGTTCTGCGCTCAATACCAGTGGTTTGCTTTACCAGGCGTGGGTTATTCCTGGTATCGCTTTTGTGCTGCTGGTGTTGTTGGTGTATCTGAAATTTCTTGCCGCTTTGCCCCCCAAGACTTTGCGCTTGTTCTTGATCTCAGGGGCGATCTATTTGGCTGGCGCGCTTGGTATGGAGTTGGTGGGGGGCTACTACTCAGAACTCCACGGCGAAGAGAATATCGCTTATGCCATGATCACGACCCTCGAAGAGTGCTTGGAGATGCTAGGCATTGTTGCATTCATCTATACGCTGCTCTCTTACATTAGCGTTCAGGTTGAAGGCTTTCAGCTTGACAATAGCCTCACCGTCCAAGACCAGGCTCAAAACCAGAATCCTAGCTTGCTGAACTAGAGGTTCTTCAGGGAACTGCCATTCCCTTTTGCACGGCTGGCCGTTGTTGCACAGCCTCGACCCAGCGTTTGAGATTGGGATGCTCGTCGAGGGTCAAACCCTGAGACTCATAGATTGCTACCCAGGGGTAAGTTGCAACATCGGCGATTGAATAATCGCCACAGATGAATTCGTGGTCTTTGAGCTGGCGGTCGAGCACTCCGTAAAGACGTAGGGTTTCTTTGGTATAGCGCTCAATCGCGTAGGGAATTTGCTCTGGCGCAAAGCGCTTAAAGTGATTGAGTTGGCCAAACATAGGTCCTACGCCGCCCATCTGAAACATCAGCCATTGCACAACGGTGTAGCGGGCCTTAGGTTCGGTCGGTAATAACTGCCCGGTTGTCTCTGCGAGATAGATCAGAATTGCACCGGACTCAAATACGGTGATGTCTGTGTCTCGGTCCACGATGGCTGGAATCTTGCTATTGGGATTAATGGCAACAAACTCAGGCTTAGATTGATCACCCTTAGTGATGTCAATGCGGTGGGCGGTATAAGGCAACCCCACCTCTTCCAACATGATTGAGGCTTTGCGTCCGTTTGGCGTGGTGAAGGTATAAAGATCGATCATGCGCTGCCCTCTAGAGTTCACTAGGAGTTCACTTCCAGGTTACTGAATTTAGGCAAAAGCGCTGATTTCACTACTGGTCTCAACGGGGATAACCGGAACAATGCTAGGATAAATCAGCTTTTCTGATGCGCAACAGGGGCGGCACTGGGCAGAGTGTCACTCCGAATCCAGAGCACTTATGACGAACCGAGGCAAACTAACCGAAGCGATTGCAACCTACAAAAAGGTTGCTCAGTCCAATCCCAATTCTGTTGAAGCTTATTTGCGCTTAGGCAATTCCCTGGAAATTCAGGGCAATCTGGGCGAAGCGATCCGAGCGTACAATCGAGCCCTGCAACTCAATCCGAAGCTAGGCGAAGCTCACATAAAGCTAGGCAATGTTCTAGAAGAGCAGGGCAACCTGGCGGATGCAGTTAAGGCTTACAAGAGAGCCATTAAGTGCAAACCCAATGATGTGATTGCCCTGACTGTTTTAGGTCACGCACTGCGCAAGCAAGGCAACTTGACTGCTGCGGTGGAAGCCTATAAACGAGCGACCAAAATCGATGCCAAGCAGGTTGATGCCTTTGTGGGTATGGGAACCGCACTCATCGAACTGGGTAGCATGGCCAAGGCAGTGAAAGCCTTTAAAGCAGCAGTTCAGCTCAACCCCAACGATGCCGAATCCTATCTGAATCTGGGCGTTGCCTTAGAAGATCAGGGTGAATTAGTTGAGGCGATTGCGGTGTACGAACGGGCGATTCAACTCGACCCCAACAACATCGATGCTTACAACAATTTAGGCATTGCTTTAGAGACTCAGGGCAACTTTTCTAGAGCAATTACCACCTTTAATAAGGCGCTCCAACTCAGCCCAGATGATGCTGAGGTGTACTACAACCTGGCATTAGCATTCTATAACCAGGGCAATCTGACTCAGGCGATTGCCACCCTCAACAAAGTGGTTCAACTGAACCCGTTGGATGCAGAAGCTTATGCTCAGTTGGGCGTGGCTCTGAACAAGCAGGGCAATCCGACTGAGGCCACGGCTGCGCTTAACCGAGCGGTTCATATTAAGCCGGATAGCGCGGAGATCTACTGGAAGCTCGGCACGGTCTTGAACCAGCAGGGCCAAAAGCCTGAAGCCTTGGCTGCTCTTAAGAAGGCCAGAGAACTTTACCGCGCCGAGGGTGAACTAGACACAGTCGATGAACTCGACCAGCTGATGCAACGGCTGCCGGCTAGTTGGGGCTGAGCCAAACGGTCTGAGCCGGGAAAACTGTCTTGCCCAGGAAAACTGTCCTAGCCAGGAAAGCGGCGTTCGCGAACATCATCGCTAAAGCGCTTAACGGCGTCGGTCATGGTTTCGCGCAGGTTGGCGTAAGCCCTGGCGAAGGGGGGACGCCACTCCGATAGGCCCAGCAGGTCGTGGGTGACTAATACCTGGCCATCGCAGTGAGGACCGGCACCGATGCCGATGGTGGGAATGGCGAGGGTCCGCGAGATCTGCTGGGCCAGTTCTGGGGGCATGTGTTCCAGGACAATAGAAAAGGCACCAGCTTCCTCTAGGGCTTTGGCTTCATTGAGCAGGCGCGATTGCGACTCGGCATCGGTGCCCTGTTTGCGATAGCCGCCGACCTGATTTACGGACTGAGGTGTAAGCCCGATGTGGCCCATGACCGGGACGCCCATTTGCACCAAGTAGCGAACGGTTTGCACGATCTCGGTGTGTCCGCCTTCTAGCTTGACGGCTTGTGCTTCGGCTTCTTTGAGAGCACGTCCGGCGGAGTGCATGGCCTGTTGGGGGCTTTCCTGGTAACTGAGGAAGGGGAGATCGACGACCAGGAAGGCTTGAGTTACGGCCCGACGTACGGCTTTGGCATGGTGGAGGATCTCATCCAAGGTGATCGGCAGGGTTGAGGTGTAGCCGAGGGCGACCATTGCCAGACTGTCGCCAACCAGCAGCAAATCGACGCCACACTGGTCGAGCACTTGAGCAGAGGAGAACTCCCAAGCGGTGAGGGCAACGATCGGTTTCCCTTGCTGCTTGCAGCGCTCGAAATGGTGGATGTTGATAGGCATAGCGAGCTCCTACTGCACTCCTTTCATCCTCCCACGGGTCTGTGGTCCTGGAATGTTCTCAATGGTTCTAGCTGAGGGGGCTAGGGCTGAGGGCGGGTCTGGTATGGCCTCTGGCTAGGGATTGCGCAGGGCGTCTCGGACTAGTCGTTCGCGTAGGTCATAGAGAGGGATGGGCAGGGAGTTGGTGACCGGGGGTTGGCTGCGCCGGACGTATTCGCTGGCGGCCAGGATGTCGAGCAGATGGGTGGCTTCAGGTTCGCGCAGGCCGGTTCTGAGGATGAGCAGGGACAGGGGGGCGTGGGCTTTGAGGCTGCGGGCATCGGTGTAGTTGGCGATCACCAGCAGGAGCAGTTTGGTTTGGGACGAGAGATTTAGCTCACGGGTGATGTGGTCCCAGAGCTGGACACGGATGCGGGAAGACATGGGTTTGTTTTGGATAGTGGTTTGATGGGGCTTGGGGCAGGTTGCGCAGTTATGCGCCCTTACGGTGTGGGTTGAGTCTCTTGGCGCAGTTGCCAATGGCACAGCTGCCAATGGCAACTGCGCCAGAGGTGTCGCCAGTGGTTGAGGATAGGTTCGGGATAGATGAAGCGTTGGAGTTCCGCTTTGAGGACTTGGGCGAACCAGGGCAAGACGCGTAGGTCGGCGCAGGCTTGGATGGTTTGGCTGATGCGCTCGCTCTATTGGGCGAAGGCGCGATAGCTGATGGATTGGCCACCGCGATCTTTGCGGTGGATGAAGAGTTAGTGGGGCCAGTGTTCGATGCGGCAGATCTGGTATTCGGGAATGTTTAGAAAGCGGACAATTTGCGCAAGCGAAATGTTGAGCTGCGGCTGAAGAACATGCGTCAGGTGCATGGCGAACTCTGCTAAAAGATGGCAAGTTTTTTTGAAGAGGGCAGCTTAGAAAACCGCCCCCGACTCTTTAGAATCCGCGCCTTTTCAGCTGCCCGAGCCATCAGAGATGGAGAGGCGTTGCAGTGTAAACTACCGTGAGCCTCTGGGCTGGTTCGTTCAGCTTAGGGGTTAGCCGCCTGGGAGTTGTCCAGTAGCTCCCAAGCGGTGCTTCATCGACCGAGCTGATTCAAGACATTGCACCTACTTAAAGTTTTGCGCAAGCGGTTTTCGTTGGTTTGGTAACTAGGGTTGCTTAGGGTCTGTTGAATCGAGCTTGAATCTGGAAATCTACGCTGCGGTTTCAAATAACTTCTGCCCCTGTTCCACTGCTTCTAAAAGGCTTTCGTTCTGGGTTGTTTGGTAGAGGTGGGTGAGCTTTTGAAGCGTAATTCTTACCCTGTATTCGTTATCAAATACAGCAAAGAGTGCCAATGCCTTCAGCAAATACAATTCGATCTGCCCGGTAGGGGTGCGGTCTTTGCACCCGAGAAACCTCAACTGCCCGCCATTGTTGATGTGACCCTCACTCAGGGCACGGAGACCGTGCCCCTACAGCCCGATTTGTCTGGTAGGGGTGCGATCTCCGCACCCGAGAAGCCTCAACTGCTCGTCATTAAGCCTAAATTCCTCATTAATGAGCCTCCGAGCTTCATTCAGGAACCTTAGAACCTCAGTAAAGAGCCTCCGAGCTTCATTCACGAACCTTAAAACCTTATTAATGAACCTCTGAGCTTCATTCACGAGGATCAGAACCTCATTAAAGAGACTTGAAGCTTCATTAATGAGCCTCAGAACCTCTCTAGTGAACCTCAAAGCCTCATTCACGAGGATCAAAGCCTCATTAATGAGTGTCAGGACCTCATTTACAAGGGTTGAAGCCTCTCGCACGAGGATCCCCGGTGATTTCAATCGCCCGGCTCATCTCATCAACCTGTCACTAGAACCACCCTGGTAGACTATGAAGCGGCCAAAGGCCACCCAACCCTAACCCCGCAACATGGCACAGGTATGGCAGACCTCAACCGCCAAGATCTGGTTCGTAACATGGTTGATCAGGTTGATGGGCTGAGCCACTCCCTTGCCTCAGCTAGCCTCGATGCCCTGATCACCACTCTGACAGATGCCCTCAGCCAGCACAAAAGCGTAACCTTAAGCGGCTTTGGCACTTTTAGGGTGCGCTACCGACGGCCCCGTTCCGGCATTCATCCTCGGACCCGTGAGCCCCTGACCATTCCAGGTGCTTACGTCCCTGCGTTTGTCCCCGGACCCACGCTCTGTCAACGACTCCAATCCTCCAATCCTCAACCCCTGCCTTCTGATCCCCTATGAGCCTGATACTGACCTTTTTGGGAAAAGGCGGCGTTGGCCGCACCACCATCGCGATTGCTGCTGCTAAAGCGCTCAGTGCGCAGGGCAAACGCGTACTACTGGCCCATCAACAAGCCGGTCCAGGGCTCAGCTTGCTTTTAGGGCAGCCAGTCAGCGCTCAAATCCAAGAAATCAGCCCCAACTTCAAAGCGATCCAGCTCCAGGGCACCGTCCTGTTAGAGCAGAGCTGGGAAGAAGTCAAAAAACTCGAAGCCCAGTACCTGCGCACGCCTTTCTTCAAAGAAGTCTACGGGCAGGAACTGGGCATCCTGCCTGGCATGGACAGCGCCCTGGCGCTCAATGCTCTGCGCGAATACGACGCCACCGGCCAGTACGATGTCATTCTCTATGACGGCCCTGGTGACAACGTCAGCCTGCGCATGCTGGGAACTCCAGAGATTCTGAGCTGGTATATCCGTCGCTTCCGCAAGCTATTCACCGACTCCGACTTTGGCCGCAACCTGATGCCGGTGATCCAACTCGCCAGCACCACCGTGCTCAACGTCAACTGGCCCGGCGACGGCATCGACAAGCAGACCAACCAAGTCAACAACATGCTGGAGAACGGACGACAGGCCGTTTCAGACCCCAGTCGCATGGCCGCTTACTTGGTCACCAGCACCGACGCCGCCAGCATCGCCACCGCCCAGTACCTCTGGGGCAGCGCTCAACAAATCGGCCTAACCGTGGGTGGTACCCTACTCAATCGATCTGAGGACAGCGGCAGCCTGGGCGATGCCTTCAATCCGCTCACGGCTTACGCCCTGCCCAACATCGAACCCGGCAACTGGCAACCCCTGGTTGATGCCCTGCCCGACCTGACCCAAACCGCCAGTGCCCCCAAGCCGGTCACAATCAACCTGGCCCAAAAAACCGTTAGCCTCTTTCTGCCAGGCTTCGACAAAAAGCAAGTCAAGCTCACCCAGTCTGGGCCAGAAGTCACGATTGATGCAGGCGATCAGCGCCGCAACCTGTTTCTGCCTCCCGAACTGAGTG
This sequence comes from Leptolyngbya sp. FACHB-261, assembly GCF_014696065.1. Lineage (NCBI taxonomy): Bacteria > Bacillati > Cyanobacteriota > Cyanophyceae > Leptolyngbyales > Leptolyngbyaceae > Leptolyngbya > Leptolyngbya sp. FACHB-261. Next base: position 419,232 of record NZ_JACJPL010000026.1, read on the forward strand.
GTAGAAAGGCTACAGGCGCCAAATTCCACGAAGGACACCTGATCGTCTCCTTCGGCTAACGCCTGCTGTATTGATGCTTTTAGATGGGTCGCCCGGGATTCGAACCCGGAACAAATCGGTTAAAAGCCGAGTACTCTACCGTTGAGTTAGCGACCCTCGTTTGCCAGAGAGCAAAGCTCTCAAGCCTTAATCAGGTTAACACGTTGCCTTGCACATCGTTCAAGGTCGCCAGAGATAATCAGCCACCGATTGAGACACAGGCTGGGGCAAATCCGGTACCGCCCCAACACTGAGCAAAACGCTACGCTGCCGCACATCAGGCAGACGCCGAGCCACCCGTGAGGGAATGCCAAACCCATAGGCAATGTGGCTGCTACCAGCCAGCACCACTACCAGACCTTGGGGCTGTGCCCGCACGGTGTCTGCAACTGTCTCAGCCATCGTCTCATCCCACAAAATTTGAGCTGTGAGAAAGTTGGTGAACGCTGCACTCCGACGGGTATTGGGTGCGTGCGCCTCAAAGCTCCTTTGCAGCCAGGCTCGATAGGGGCCATCCCTGTCCACCTGGATTTCACGCGGTAGCTGACCCCGCAACTCGGGAGAAACTGCTGCCAAGCCCTGTCGAGCTACCATCCGGGTCAGTTCTATAGGCGCGTTGAGCGCAATCAGGGGCAGGTTATGCTGACGTGCAAACTCCAGAATCGGCACAATCAGCTGCCAATCGAAGCCCCAGCGCTGGTCGTATTCGCTCAGCTGCCGCAGTTGCTCTAGCGTGATTTCTCCCCGTCGGTAGCGATCAAGCTGCGGCTGAAACGGACGCTGAAACATCTCTAGGCCAATCGCCAACCGAGGCTGACGCTGGTACAGTTGCTCCAGAATTTCTAGCTGCGCCCGGTGGTCTTCGACGCTGTCATGGGTTTCACCCAGATAAACCACTTGGGCCTTAGCCAGATCTGTGATCACTTGCTCAGCACTCTGGCCCTGTCGCTCGGGCAACCTCAAAGGCTCAGCCATCGCTACCAAGCTGGGGAGCCACAAGCCACTGCAAAGCAGAAGAGTCAACAGCCAGCGCATCAGGTCGCCTTGAAACGGGGACGCAGGATACCCGGAGCTGCTACGGGAGCCATCGGCAAGGGCACAGCCTCCTGCACAGGGAGAACGGTATAAGCGCCTGCCCAAGTCGCTAGTAACTGGTCCGCCAAGGCCACCGGCTCAGTAGCGTAGCGCAGCCGCCAAGACACAGGCACATCGGTCCAACCGTTATAGGCACCAGAAAGGCCACCGCACAGGCTAGCCAGAATTGACGCCGGATTGCCGCAGCGCACAGCTCGTCGGATTGATAGAGAGAAATCGTCTGGCGTGCTCAAGAAGCAGTAGAAGGCCAGGGCAATGATCGCTGCCGGATCCTGATGCAGGGGAAGCCGCAAACGAGCCGTTTCTAGATCTGCGCCCGCTTCCAGTAGAGCTTGAGCATCTTGTAAGCGTGCACTCAGTGGGGCCGCCTCGTCTTGCAGATACTCCAGCGTCCGAGGCAGCAACCGTTCGGGTTCTAGCTCGTTGCGAAGCGCAATCGCAATTGCGTGGGCAATGGCCAAAGCGCCATACCAAGCATCCAGCGTGTTGTGAGTCAGCACAACTGTCTGGTAGACCTTCTCGCGCAGCACAGCCAGGTTTTCGTGAAAAAACAGGGCGACCGGCACGATCCGCGCCAGCCCTGGTAGGGCGCGAGCCGTGGTACCTGTCCCACTAGCCTGATGCCAGGGAATCCCCGCCCTCAAACGGCTAATCGCTGCTGTGGTCGCTTCATCCAGCAAGGTCTCGGCAATCGCTGGTTCCCCAGGGCGGGGTACATTTCCACTCAGACTCGGCGCACTTTGACGCCAATGCACCAGTTGCTCACCTAAATCTTGTGGATCTACGTCGCCCTTGCGGATCAAACTCGCAGCGTAAATCTGCGCCAGTTGCTGACTTTGCAGCACGATCTCCCGCTGCGAGCTAGAGACAGTACGTCTCGGGCTCAAAGGTTGCTGATATTCGGCCAGAACCCCATAGGCTTCGCCAACCAAAGCTCCGCAAAAGGCGCCACGGAAGCGGTTGCGCAGGGAAGATTTCATGATGACCAGGCTGACGTTATAGAAGCTTAGCCGAAATCCCTAGGTCTGGCGGCTGTGCCTGTGGGTGGAATCGGCCCTCTGAGACAGCAGGGATCAGCTACACCGCTTAGGAGTCTAAGCGCGATGGCCTGTGATCGAGATGACAACTTCGCCGTGACAGCTGTCACCAGGCCAACGCCGTTCGCCCTGCATACTGACTAGAAGAAACAGGTTTTAACGACGTTATTAGGAGGCTCCATGAGTATTCAGCAGCTTGTCATGCAGGCCCTATCCGCTCGCCAGCTCTCTAGCTTGGCTGAATGGCGGATTAGCCAATTACTGAGCAATCGTCAGCACACACCCGCTGATCTCAATGCTCTGAACCGTCTGATGGACGCTCTTGAATGCGGCGAAGTGACAGTGACCTACTCCGAGCAAATCGCCAGCTAAAGCTAGTCTAGAGCAGCCCCGTTCGGCTCAAATCTGAGCAACGGATTTGGCTAAAGCTTTGACCGAGACCTTAACTAGAAGCGCTGACTGAAGTATTGGTATCCAATGACTTCAATCCACTACTCCAAACGCAGATCAGCTCCCCGTGAGTCTTGTGGAATGAAGACTCGATCTGTGGGTAAGGGTGCGATGGGTTCGCTCAGTAGAAATTCCCCAGCTTCGATCCAGCTTTTGAGCGTTTCAGCTACAGCTCGGGAGAGTGGGATGCTAGCCAGGGGAGCGGTGCGTACGGCGCGACCATCAATCGTAATTCTTCCAGACTTGAGTTGAGCATAGCTAACCAGGCCGAAGGTAGGCCGAACTCGTCTGGGAATTGAGAAGTCCATTACGGGAGCAACCAGGTCTTGATCCTGGACCGCTGCTTGAGCAACGACCGTTTCATCGAGCACGGGCAACGGTAGTCCTACGCCTAGCATCAGCGAAGGGCCATAGCCTCGAAAATAGCAACCCCGAACCCACTCGCTACTCATTTGGCGCGCGTCACCAATTAGCGCCACAGTTGCAGCAGGCCCGATTGGTGTGCGGTTAGGCAACCGCTTCTGGAGCGGGAAATGTTGAGTTCCTTCCCAGGCGATGTAGCCGATGCCACCTCCTAAAAAGATGCGACTGCCTACACCCACTGCACGCAGATCTGGATCATTGAGCAGCGGCGACAAAGCACCAGGATTGGCGTAGACAGCATTGCCTAAACGAGGTTGCAGTGGCCCCAGATAGGTGTAGAGCGGGCGATCACCTCCATTCACGCCCACAATAAAGTTTTGGTACAGATTGCGTGGGTTAAACAGATAAAACTGGTTGATCGTGTCGCGGTTGATGGTGGTCTCAAAACTGCCACGGGGATAGCAATCTGTGGGCTGAGCAATGGCGCGTAGGTTAACCGATTTACCTGCAATCAAGTCCGCAATGACATGTCCACCGCCGCGACGGGGGCTGCCTTCCTCCGCCTCGGCTTCCTGAGCGGCCCCTAAGTACAAATCCACTGCCCCGAAGCCTGTGTAGGCTAAAACGCCATCCAGCCAACAACTACGGATTTTGATCGGGGGGTCCGTTTGGCCGAGGTTCAGAATAGCGCCGGAGGACTCCATCGGCTCGAAGGTGCCTGTGGTGATTACATCGACTTCACGCGCGGTCTGCGCAGTTCCCACCTCCGCCACCCGTGCTTTCAGTTCTTCGACCGTCAGCACTCGGGCCTTGCGCTGTTGAATTTTTTCGTTAATTTCTGCAATTGTTGCCATGAGAAACAGCGTAGCGCCTGATTCGCCAAACCCTAGCCAGAGCGTTATTTAAGAGCTTAAGAAACCCTGAACTCTATCCCGCGGTGCTTACCGCCGGGTTAGCCTTCTTTGACAATTTAAACAGAGGGACATTAACCAGACCTCTAGATTAGTTCTAGATTGGTTATATAAGATACAGATTCCATCCATGTATTGCATTATTGAGACTCCTGAAGACCGTAAGGTCTATCTCTGTGAACGGGATTCTGAGGGACTCCTGAGAATTTGGGATAGTGAAGGCAAAGAAATCTCTATTAACCATGCTCCAAGTCCCCTAGCCGTAGCGAGTGAACTCATGCGGCGGCATCAGGTCGTCACTGCTGTCCGGCGGCGTTACTACGAGCAACAACAGTATCGGGAGCGATTGGAAACCCCACCGGGGGTTGCCGTGGGGATGTTTAAGCTAGTTGTGGTTGGGCTAGTTGCGCTGGCGGTTGCTTGGCAAGCTCAAGTGCAGATGAACGCAGTGACACCAGAGCGGCAGGTGACTGATTCAGCCGCTACTCAACTCCATAAGTCTCCTGATAGTCCAGCTAGAAAATATTGAGCTGAACATATCCTCTAGCACAAATGCAGCCCTGAACTTCATCAGTTCAGGGCTGCATTCGTAAGAGTGAATTTAGCAAGCCAATTTTGTCTGTTTCCAGAAGCGTCTTAGAGGCCCTTACTCAGCTCTTGGAGCCTCAGATTTGCAGGAAAGCTACCCTCTTCTTTAATGCGGTGAATATCAGCTTCAGAGAAAGACCAATTAAGCTTCTGCGACAGAATTCTAACAACATCGCCCCGATCGATCAGCCCCTCAACGGCCCCGGTGGGGGCAAGCACAACCAGATAGGGTAAGCCTTGGGTTTCAAGTGTGTCGATCACTGCACAGAGTGGTGCTATAGGAGCAATCGTTATCAGCTCGCTCATCGGGTGCAGAATGTACCTTAAGGTTTCGCTGTCCCACAGACTCCGCTCAACCGGTTGCAGATCATTGGCAGTCACAAAGCCTTTGTAGCGCCCGTCTGCAGTGATGAAATAGATAGGCATTGGCCGATTGCCGAGCAGATACTCGTCAGCAAAGCGGCGCAGACTCAGATTTGCGTCGAGAACGCGAAACTCGCGGCTCATGCTCTCTGAAGCTGTGATTTGGCTCAGACTCTGCTGAACTTCACTGAGCCGACTATAGGCACTGGCGTTGTTGAAGATAAACCAGCCAATGAAGGCAATCCACAGCCCACCACTGAGAGAACCAAATAAGCTGCCAGCAACACCTAGAGCAATGGCAGCTAGGCCTAATAATTTGCCAGTTCGAGCTGCCCAACGAATGCCAGTGAAGCGATTGCCTGTGAGTTGCCAAACAGCAGCTTTGAGAATCTGCCCCCCATCTAAGGGCAAACCTGGAATCAGATTAAACAGAGCTAAGACTAGATTGATATGCCAGAGATTATCAATAACTTCCCAGGCCGGAGTGCCCGTTGGCAGTTGTTGACCGAGAACCCAACCGAACAAGCCTAAGCCAATACTCACGCAAGGACCTGCTGCCGCTACCCAAAAAGCAGCTGCGGGATTGGGCGATTCTTTGTCAATTGAAGCGATGCCGCCAAACAAAAACAGGGTGATCGAGTCGACGCCTAATCCCTGAGAGCGGGCGACCAAACTATGGCCCAGCTCGTGCAGTAGCACCGAGGCAAACAGCATCAAAGCAGCAACCAAACCAGTGCCCCAAGCCAGGGCAGGACCCCAGCCTGGGTAGCGACCGGAAAATTCGATGCCATAGGAGAATGTCAGCAAGCCCAGGATGGCAAACCAGGAGTAGTCAACCCTAAGGGGAATGCCAAGGAGGGAGCCAACCTGAAAAGAACTTGCAGACGCCATGTTAAATGAAGAACCTTTAGAAGCCTTTTGCCATAAACTGGGCAGCTCTGCCACGCAACGGTGCTGATGCACGCTGAGGCAGGTTGCAAGCGGGATAGTGAGAAATGGACTGCTGCGAATTGTGTTGCGTTTGAGTGCGAAGTTTTAACGCAGAGCCCACAACAACAAAAGCCAATGCCGACAGCGAAATTACTTCCATGGTACCGTCTCCTTTCTATATGCCTCGTCTATAAAAATTGAATCTGAGTTTGAAGCTGAACCAAGACCTCAAAGTCGGAATGACTATGAGTTAATACTATCCTCAGTCTAGGCAGGTTAGCTAGTCCCCATCCCCTGTCGCGAGGGTGAGATTACCCCCTACTCGGGTTCGGCTCAGCAACGGCCACAGGGCCTGCGTTAAGTTGCAAGGCGTAGAGGTTAGCGTAGATGCCCTGCTGGACAATTAACTCGGCGTGAGTTCCTCGCTCGACAATCTGGCCCTGTTGAATCACCAGTACCTGGTCAGCCTGAGTAACGGTGCTCAAGCGATGGGCAATTACGAAGCTGGTCCGACCAGCTAGCAAGCGGCTAAGGGCAGCCTGAACCAAGGCTTCGGTTCGAGTATCGATGCTGCTGGTCGCCTCATCCAGGATGAGAATGCGTGGATCAACCAGCACGGCACGGGCGATGCTAATCAGTTGGCGTTGGCCCTGGCTGAGGTTTGCACCTCGCTCTCCCAAGCGTGTGGCATAGCCTTGAGGTAACTGCGTGATGAACTCGTGGACGTTGGCGACTTGAGCCGCAGCTTCAATTTCAGCCTGGCTGATTTCAGGACGGCCAAAGGCAATATTCTCAGCCACACTGCCGCTGAACAGCAGATTGTCTTGGAGCACCAGTCCCATTTGACGGCGCAGACTGGTTTGAGTCACCTTGCGCACGTCAACCCCGTCGATGGTGAGCGAACCAGCCGACACATCGTAGAAGCGCAGAATTAAGTTAATCAGGGTGCTTTTGCCTGCGCCTGTAGGACCGACTAAGGCGATCATCTGACCCGGCTTGGCATGCAGGTTGATATCTTGAAGCACGAACTGCTCTGAACTGTAGCTGAAATCAACTTGGTTAAAGCGAACCTCTCCTTGAATCGGTGGCATCTCAAAAGCGTCCGCTGCATCTCTTAATTGAGATGGTTCATCCAGTAGTTTGAAAATGCGCTCAGCGCCTGCCAAAGCTGATTGGGCTTGGGTATAGAACTGACTCAAAATCTGGATTGGGCGAAAAAACTGCTGAACGTAGAGTAGAAAAGCCGTGACGGTGCCAACAGTTGCATCGCCGCTCACCGTTAGATAGCCGCCATAGGCTAGTACAGCAGCTGTTGCCAGGGTATTGAGAAAGTCAATCGAAGGTAAGAAAGCTGCGGTAATCGCGACCGCTTGCACATTGGCATCGCGATTAGCCGCATTGAGGGTACTGAATTCCTGAATATTGAGTTGTACCCGGTTAAAGGCTTGAGCTTCGCGCACGCTGCCAATGTCTTCTTCCAGCTTGGTAGACAGATTGCCAATGGTCTTACGAGTGACCCGAAATCTAGCTCTCGCCCAACGGGCAAATAGACCGGTCGTGCCAATCATCAAGGGAACGATCAAGTTGCTGACCAAACCCAAACGTAAGTTGATCAACAGCATTGCCAGGACAATACCAATCAGACTGAAGAAGTTACCCAGCATTTGAGCAATAGTTTGACCAAAGGCTTGGTTAATGACGCTCACGTCATTGATCAAGCGGCTCATTAAATCACCCGCTTCGCTGCGGTCAAAGAAGCTGAGGGGTAAACTCTGGACTTTGGCAAAAATATCCTGACGCAATTGGGCTAGCATATGCTGCACAATCCAGCCCACTCGATAAATCTGTGCCCGGATTGCGACAACTCCCCCAACGTAAATTGCGGTCAGTAGCACCAACATAGCCAGCAGCCCTGGCAAGTTACCGGCGCTGATCAGATTATCTACAGACCAACCCACTAGAAATGGTCCAATTGCTTGAGTAGAGGCACCGGTCGCAACCAGAAGCAGTGCTGTCACGACCTGTGAGCGATAGGGACGGAGGTATTGCAACAGGCGTAGTAAGGTTGAAATTTGCTGTGTAGCCTTTTGATCCGCGGCAAGAATAGGTCCGGGGCTCCTCATGGCAATGCTCCTCAAGCAGTGGCTGGTTGCTTGACCTGGGATTCCAGAATCAAGCCGTAGAGTGGGCTAGTTCGCATCAATTCATCATGGGTTCCTTGCGCTACTAACCGACCTTGGTCCATCAGCAAAATTCGATCGGCATGCCGCACCGTGCTAATGCGTTGAGCAATCACAAGGGCAGTACAGGTTTTGTGACGCATCAAATTGTCAAGGGCTGTTTGAATCTGAGCGGCAGTTTGGGCATCAACTGCAGAAGTACTATCGTCCAAAATTAAGATGCGGTAGTCAGTCAGCAACGTGCGGGCGATAGCAATGCGCTGCTTTTGTCCACCGGAAAGACCGACTCCTCGCTCACCTACCAGTGTCTCGTAGCCTTCTGGCAAACTGGTAATGAATTCATGAATTTGCGCAGTTTTAGCAGCTTCAATAACCTCTTCCAGACTAGCCTGTGATTTAGCATAGGCAATGTTGTCGCGCAGGCTACCAGAGAAGAGAGTCGTCTCTTGAAACACAATGCCGATGTGAGCGCGCAGGCTTTCCAAAGTCAAATCACGTACATCCCGACCGTCAATACGTACGGCTCCCGCTGTGACATCGTAGAAGCGGGGAATCAGGTTCATGATCGTACTTTTGCCTGAGCCTGTCATGCCCAGGATGGCAATCAGCTCTTTGGATTTGGTCTCAAATGAGATGCCTTTGAGTGCTTCAGTAGTTGAACCGGGATAGCGAAAATGCACATTCTCGAAGGTAATACGACCTGCACAATGTTCGAAAGGAACTGCATCGGGTCGATTACCAATCTCAATTGTGGCATCAACAACTTCGTAGACACGATCGGCAGAAGCGGCTGCTTGAGCAATTACAGGAGCGGCAAATCCTACTAATAGAATTGGCTGTAAAATCAGTAATAAATAGGAATTGAAGGCAACTAGCTCGCCAATTGTAAATCGGCCCCTAATTACCTCGGCTCCCCCATAGCCTACGACTGCCAGGGTAATGAGATTGCTAAGCAGAAAAATCAGTGGAAACGTGTTGCGAATCGCGCTAATGGCCTGCATGTTTACCCTGATCAACTCATTATTGAGTTGGCTGTAGCGTACCGTTTCAGTCGCTTCGCGAGCAAATGCCTTAACAACGCGCACACCGACCAAGTTTTCTTGCAAGACTGCGTTGAGATCACCCAAGCGCTCTTGAGCGAGTCCGAAAATGGTTTGATTCTGACTGAGAAATCGAACTAGAATGACCGCTGCTAGGGGTACCATCACCAACGTGATTAGGGCCAACTGCCAGTTCATCACCAGCAGAATAACCGCAGTGCTCACCAAAGTAACCACAGAGCCGACAACTTGAATCAAGCTGGTGCCAATGAAGGTGCGAATCAGCTCAACGTCACTGGTAATTCGGGTGAGAAGTTGTGAGGTTTGAGCCTGATCGTGATAACTGAAGCTGAGATTTTGAATTTTTTTGAAAATGCCGTTGCGCAGATCGTAAGCAACACTCTGGGACGCTTGCTCTGCCCAAAAACTTTGGCCAAAATTGAATAGTCCTCTTCCTAGAGCGACCAGAACCATCGCGGCGGAGCAGTAGAGAACGATTTGTAGATCCTGCCGAGCAATACCTTGGTCAATCCCCCAACGAAAAAGCTGGGGCGTAATCGCGTTCGCTGCTGTCAACAGCAGCAAACTTAGAGCTGCACCGAACACAATTAGCCAGTAAGCCTTCAGGCTACTCAGAACGCGTTGGAGTGAATGCATAAACCTGAATCTCCTCCACTCAAGAAAACGTGAAGCTGATCATTTGGCAGGGCTGAGTCAGTCTAGAACTTCTCGACTCAAAGTTTGCATGGCCTCTGGACTAACACTAGATCTGGCGCCTAACACAGGTGTCAGTGCGCATCACCCTATCACGCCTACCTGCTGTGATGGTTCTCTACCCCTCAATGTCTTAACCAATCCCTAATTGGAAAGACAAAGAAAGTAAATTTTAGGTGCAGTGGCTGTTTAGATTTCAACAAAAAAGTCAACAAAAAACGAGATTGAAACAGCACGATGCAAGAAATATGGTGATTATTCGCGGCTGTCTTTGCCTGACCCCACTTAAAAACTTGACCCCTTAAACTATTTCTATAGTAAGAGAATTCCGTAATTTTACAGATCTTTGCTCTACAGAGTTTTTTTCTTTTAGAGAATTACTCGGTTGCCATGTTCTTGGTATGAATAAGCACATAAAAATGAGCAAAAAATGAACATGCATTAACCTGTTGATTTGAGCTTGAAACGGCCCATCCTAGAAAAGACAGGTCCCATGAGCCAACCCCCTAAGCTCCTCGATCCAATTTTCAAGAACTAAGCGCTTAGCCGATTGCACGAACAGTATATTTTTTGAAAATGCTACACATTCTTCTTCTCGCTGCTAACATCTTCATTGCGACTTCTTATTTTATAATCGCATTTCTGATTTTTCGAGGCCTCATTCGCGGGCACCAACATCTCTTGAATAATCCACTGGTGCTAGCGACATCAGCGATCTTCTTGACCTGTGGTTTTGGTCACACCGGTCATGTCTTGATGAGTGCAGAAGCTGGTCATCAAGCCCCATCAACTCTGCTTAAACTACAAGTTGGTATTGATATTGTAACTGCAATGGTTGGCATTACTTATCTCACCCTACGTCGGCATTATTCTCTTTTGATCGATGGGCCATTAATATTAGCGCAAACCCGGAGTCAATTAGCTGAGGCAAATTTAAAATTAGGTAAAGTCAATACGAATTTAGAGACTTTAGTTGCTGAGCGTACTGCTGAATTGTTGCAAATCAATGGGAGATTGGAAGGCGAGATTCTAGAACGGCAGCAAGTTGAGAGGGCTTTGAGAGAAAAGCAAGAACTTCTACGTTTAGTGCTAGACAACATTCCTCAGCAGATCTTTTGGAAAGATACTAACTCAGTCTATTTAGGTTGCAATAAAACCTGGGCACAGGCGGTAGGAATCGGTAGTGTAGAAGAGGTAATCGGCAAAACAGACTTTGAACTATCTCACGTATTAAAACCAAATGAATCTAGTTACAAGCAAGATTGGCGTGTCATTGATACAGATACAGCTGAATTGCATGTAATTGAGCAAAAAACCAAGGCTGACGGAAAGCAGGACTGGCATGACGTTAGCAGAGTTCCTATTCATGATTCTTCTGGTGCAGTGGTCGGTATATTATGCACCATGGAGGATATTACGGAACGCAAACAAGCTGAAGAAGCATTGCGCAAAAGCATGGCAACTAATCGAGCCTTGCTTGATGCTATGCCAGACTCTATGTTCCGCATCAGTAAAGACGGTGTGTTTGTAAATTTTAAGGCTGCTAAGGATAGTGAATTTCCGTTACCTCCTTGCGAGTTTTTAGGTAAGCACATCTGTGAGGTTTTTCCTGTAGCTGTTGGGAAGCCAGCGATGCAGTGTATCGAACAGGCCTTACTGACTCAGGAAATTCAAATCTTTGAGTACAGGCTTGTAAATAAGGGGCTACGTGAGTACGAAGCTCGAATTGTGGTTAGTGCAGAGGATGAAGTCATCGCCATTGTGCGAGATATCACCGAACGCAAGCGTGCGGAGAATAAACTCGTTAAAACCTTGGAAAAGGAGAGGGAGCTTAGCAAACTTAAATCTGATTTTGTGACAATGACCTCTCATGAGTTTCGTACTCCACTGAGCATCATTTTGTGCTCAGCCGAGTTGCTAGAGCACTACAGCCACAAATGGACTGAGCAGAGAAAATTAGAGCATTTTCATCGTATTCAAGCAGTTGTTAAGTATATCACTCAGCTTCTAGACGGTGTACTGGTTATCGGTCAGGCGGAGGCGGGCAAGCTGGAGTTTAAGCCGGTTTCAATAGATCTAGTGAAGTTCTGTCGTAGCCTAGTTGAGGAAGTTCAGCTAAGTATCGCCATCAAGCATAAGCTCACCTTTACAAGCCAGATTCAAACGATGAAGGCCTTGGTCGATGAAAAATTGCTGAGGCATATCCTCAGCAATCTACTCTCCAATTCAGTTAAATATTCTGCTGAAGGTAGTGAAGTTAAACTTGAACTGACTTATGACAATAGCAGCGCAGTTTTCGAGATTCGAGACTCCGGTATTGGCATTCCTTTGGTGGATCAAAAACGTCTGTTTGAATCCTTCCATCGAGCATCCAATGTCGGCACCATTTCTGGTACCGGCCTGGGGCTCGCAATTGTCAAGCGGTCCGTAGACTTGCATGGAGGACAAATAACATTCAACAGCAAGGTTGGAGTTGGCACTAAGTTCACTGTCATGATCCCATTGAAATAATAGGAGCAGAAAATGCAAAGAATTCTTGTCATTGAAGACGAGCCCCTAGTTCGATTAAGTATTCTAGAACTTTTGGAAGCTGAAGACTACGAGGCAATTGGTGCAGAAGATGGTTCCATTGGTGTGGAACGAGCTCGACAATACAACCCGGATCTCATCCTTTGTGATGTGATGATGCCTGAGCTGGATGGCTACGGCGTACTAAGTACATTGCAGCAAGATCAAAAAACTGCCACAATCCCTTTCATTTTTCTGACAGCTAAAGCAGCCAAAACGGACATTCGTGAAGGCATCGAATTGGGAGCTGACAACTACCTAACGAAGCCATTTACTAGAGCTGAGCTGTTAAGTGCAATTACAGCACGTTTGGCTAGCCTAGATCAGCATCCCTATCCTGTAGAATTGATTCCTCAATTTCTAGGTCAGCCCTCAGTTGATTGGATCTATAAGAATCTGATTAGCCCTCAAATTGAGAAAGATTATAGGGGCTGGCATGTGGCTATTGAACCTGAGAGCGGCAAATGCTTCCTAGGGCCTACGCTTGAGTCAGCCCATCAAGCAGCTCGTGTAGCTTTCCCAACTGCAGTATTCTACTATTGCCAAGTCAAAAATACAGCTGTAGAAAGCCTGCAAGAAAAGCGTTGACAGAGCGTGAAAACCACAGGTTAGTTGGTGTTTCTAAGTCCATTGTGTTCATGCATCTCTCTCAGTTGTAGGGAGATGCTTAGCTTTGAAGTAGAAACACCAACTTGAATGCGAAACTTAAATGTGAGTATTATCAAGATTGTCTGCCCTAATCTATTGAGCAAGAAAGCTCACTCTAGGCTCTGGAAGTATCTTCGTATTTGTCTGGATTGGTCATTTGTTTTAGCAATTGGATAGCAATTGAGCTCGGCTATTTGAATCTGGGCGATCTTCAAAGACTGAGGACAAGAGCATCCCGTCCCGCCCTAACCTTACAATTGGGAAGTTCAGTTTTCTAGCTTACCGGTGCTCAGCCTGCCGGTGCCTGCTCGACTTATGACTCTGCCAACCTGGATCACCCTATCGCGACTACTGGGGGTACCCGTCATTCTTTGGGCTTTGAGCCTAGGTACTGAGGAAGGCCGTTGGCTTAGCACTGCTGTTTTTTTGGTGGCAGCTGGCACAGACTGGCTTGATGGTTACCTTGCCCGTCGCCTCAACCAGGTCACTGAGCTAGGGAAGTTTTTAGACCCTTTAGTAGACAAGCTGTTAGTTTTTGCCCCGTTGTTGGTGTTGATCGAACTGGGACAGATCCCTGCTTGGGCCGTATTCTTGATTCTGGCCCGGGAACTCACAGTAGCGGGTTGGCGTGTCTCTGGTAGCAAAGCCATTTCTGGGGCAAACTTGTGGGGCAAACTTAAGACTGTCACTCAAATCCTGGCAATTGCATTGTTGATTGTGCAATCGCCAGGGGGGTTAGAGGCGTTCTGGTTAGCAGTCATCTTGACCCTCGTCTCTGGTGCCATTTACCTCTGGCCCCAACCTGCCTCGGAGCCAGTGGTTGAACCCTAAGCAGCCGTCAAATCGTACTAAAACCTGTTGAGGAACTTTTCTTTTTAGCAACATTCCTTAATAGCTACTAAGATTTTTTGGGAATATGAGTAATAACGCTTAATAAGCGTTGTTTGTTTTTGTTAATACAGGTTAATTGAGACAGTTCTATCCCTTTAGGTTGATGACTTTGAGCCTAAGCCAAAACCCAGGGCAGATATAACGAGGCTTTAATTTGTTTATAACCGTAATTACATTCCTATTAAAGCTGTGCTGAGGGGGCATCGCAAGCATTGCACTTCTAGACTCACATTTTCAAACAAACTTTGAGTAACCCAAGGGAGTTTTCTATGGCTGGTCAAATGTGCTGGCTACCTGTAATGGGGCGAGATGGTGAGAAGATTTTGCATTTGCGAACTAATCCATCTGAGCCTTGGAAACCCTATAGAAGCTGTCCGCAATTCGCTGTACCCGACTATAGTACGCCTAACGGGTCTAAAGGTTGGGCAACCTATCAAAAGCTCATGCGAGCGCAATGGACCTTGCTATCTAGTCCTGCTGAACAACAGGGCCAGAAGACCTTAGAGGCAGCGTTCTCTCGCTAAACTAGTCGTAGTCCGTTCTTCAATTGCTCGAGCAAAAACACCCATATTGAGTGGCTATCTAGTTTAATGTGATAATGATAGCGGCTCCCTTTTTTAAATCGTTTAGCTAGTTAGCCTAACTTAAGTGGCCTTTAGTTAGTCAGACTATTGTTAAACGCCTTGCAATACTTCGAAAACAAGATAGAGGCACCTATGCATGGCACTCTAACTGTAACTCAAATGAGCGCGGTCCTTAAACCTTTATCAAAAGGGTCTTGGCAAATAACAGATAGTATTGAGAAACCGCCTAAATTTAGACAAGCACAAACGGTATGCTTTCTTGGTGGAAGTGGTACAGTTAGGGCCTGCCAACCAGAATCTGGTAGTTGGAGCTATCTGGTTGAGATGGATTTGGGACCGGAGCCTGAAATTGGCAGAATCGGCGATGAAACCACGGTTCTGCTACAGGAAGTGGATATTGAAGGAGTGCTGAGCTAATGACTACGCTCGACTCATCATTCCTCATCCCGCAGCTCGATTTAGCAATTGAACGAGTAGTTAAGGGCAATCATGAGATAGGAGAAAGTGATCCTAAAGCTAGGATTTATTCTTGCTTTGCCCTGTTGCTAGCGACGCTGCCGTTCGCCATGATTCAGATCAATGTTGCGTTAGATCAGAAGGACATCTACAGCTTTTACCTCTGGATTTTCATTGCCTGTATAGTTGCTAGTTTGCCATTACTGGCTGTGGGCTGGGCAGAGAGCCTTGTACCTCCAACTCTGCCGGTACCTGAAAGATTGGCTGATTTAGCAAAAATTGGTTTGGCAAAGCGCTGTGGTCATCAGGGAGACTGGCACTGGCGCGGCTGGAAAATACGCTATACATTCATTCATAATCCTCATAGCCAAGTACCTGTTATTTTGTTGCATGGTTTTGGTGGCTCCATTGGTCACTGGCGACAAAACATTGTGGCTCTATCTAAACATCACAGTGTTTATGCTTTAGACCTACTGGGCTTTGGTGCTTCGGATAAGCCCGACACTCCCTATAGTGTGCAACTTTGGGTTGAACAAGTTCACGCCTTCTGGCAAACCTTCGTACAAGTACCGGCCGTTCTGGTTGGCAACTCTATTGGTTCGCTGGTTAGCTTGAGCGAAGCTGCCGTCCATCCAGAGACTGCCTGTGGTGTAGCCATGATTAGTTTGCCAGACACAACCAGTCACAGAGAGACAGTGCCAGCTATTCTGCGTCCGTTGCTGCAGGGTCTTCAGTTCTGCTTACTGTCACCGCTCCTGCTACAACCATTGTTTCACTTGCTGCGACAACCCTGGATGGTTCGTCGATGGGCTGGGCTAGCCTATGCCTGCCAAGAAGCAGTCACCGACGAACTGCTAGAAATTCTTACTGCTCCCGCTCGGGAGAAGGGCGCCGCTAGAGCTTTCTGCGCCATCCTCAAAGCTATGGTGAGTCCCCAATTCGGACCCTGTATTCAATCCATTTTGAGCAAGCTTCGGGTTCCATCTCTATTGCTATGGGGCCAACAGGATCGCATGATTCCCAAGGCGCTAGCTCAACGATTTGTAGTCTACAACCCAGCCTTGCAGCTAGTTGAGCTAGAAAATGCTGGTCACTGTGCGCACGACGAGTGCCCAGAGCGGGTTAACCAGGAACTCTTGGGCTGGATCCAAACGAGCGTATTACAAGCCACTGCCTAAAATAGTTCCGGTTGTAGAGTAGTTAAGGGGATTTGGGTGCGCAAGTGCTCAAATCCTTGGTAGTAACAACCGGAAAGCCCCTTGCTAACAGCCCTCCTTTTCGATTTAGATGGAACCCTAGCCAACACAGACCCCTTACACCTTAGGACCTGGCAGGAAATTCTGGGACAATACGGCATCACAGTCGATGCTGTATTTTACAAAAAACATATCAGCGGGCGCTTGAATCCGGATATTGTGCGGGATCTGTTGCCCCAACTTTCGTTAGAAGAAGGTTTGCGCTTGGCCGATCGGAAAGAAGCTCGCTTCCGTGAGTTGGGAACTGAATTACAGCCGCTGCCTGGTCTCCTGGAACTGCTGGACTGGGCGAGCCAGCACCAACTATCTCGTGCTCTAGTTACTAATGCTCCGCGTGAGAATGCTCATTTCATGCTTGGGGTTTTAGGCTTGGAGTATGCCTTCACAACTGTTGTTTTGGCAGAGGAGGCAACAGCTGGCAAACCAGACCCTGCGCCCTATCAGCTTGCCCTTAGTCGCTTGGGTATAATGCCAGGGCAGGCTTTGGCTTTTGAAGATTCTCAAGCTGGGATTCGTGCAGCAGTGGCTGCTGATATTGCAACTGTTGGCATTGCCTCAACTCATGAGCCTCAGGTCTTGCAAAAGGCTGGAGCAATGCAGGTCATTCCAGATTTCACAGACCCAAAGCTCGTTGAAATCTTTGCTGCGCTTGGCCTTGAAATCACCGCTGGAACCAATAGTCTATAACATCACAAACGGGTTGATAGCCAATAGTTTG
The DNA here is from genome assembly GCF_014696065.1 of Leptolyngbya sp. FACHB-261. Taxonomy (NCBI): domain Bacteria; kingdom Bacillati; phylum Cyanobacteriota; class Cyanophyceae; order Leptolyngbyales; family Leptolyngbyaceae; genus Leptolyngbya; species Leptolyngbya sp. FACHB-261. The sequence goes on from NZ_JACJPL010000026.1 coordinate 436,063, forward strand.
ATAGATGTGATTCGAAGTTGGATTTGCTAAATCAGCAAATAAGAAACAGTGACGCCGACCTGAATCTAGTAAGAATTGACTTAGAGCAGCAACACAGGAGCTCGCGTAACCTTGGCGTCGGTGCTCAGGTGGAGTGTAGACCAAATTAATTGTTGCTCCATTAGGGGTTGTGAAACCCTTGCTCGCCATTGAAACGGGCACTTCATTCTGCCAGAGCCAAATTGATTGGTTCTTCAAGCCTCTATCGACAAGCTGTTTAATTTGTGGCGAAATCGGCTCATTTAGCACCTCAAAAAGGGTTTTGCACCAATTGAGCAATAGATCCCGATCAGCTTCGGTCGCGCAACGCAAATAGCCTGGAACTTTGGTGATTGGCTGGACTTGATCTAGTTGATAAATGCGCAATCGCTCGCCTTGTTCAGGGATCTGTCCTGTAAGGCTTTGCCAGGCAGAAGCAAAGGTCTGTGCTTCCTGATTGGGACCATGGACTGCAGGAAGTTGTACGAATCGCTTGAGCAAATCTTGAGCAATCAGTGACAAGGCTTCAGCGTTAAGTGCTCGCGAAACCACTAGCTTGTTGGGCGGTGTACGTAACGCAACAGCTAAAATTTGCCCTTGGGCTTCAACCAGGGCTAAATAGGGTAATTCTGTAAAACGTTCAGGCTGCTGTATCAGGAGGCCTGTAAGACCAAGAATCAGGTTGTGATGTGCTTCGTCTTGCAGTAAATAGTCCTTCGTCACTGCACAAAATTGACTGACGTCATCAAAATGCACAACTTGCACTGGGTCACTCCTACCGCACTCTCCACTCCAGCCGCTGCAAGGCAGCTTCAACTTTGTAAGTCGACTAAAAATCGGCCATGTTAGTCATCGTATTCGTCATCGTACTCAATGGGGAAAGTGCTACAGGATTATGACAGCCGCTCCTCGAATCCTAAAATCCGTCCGCTTAGCTTGGCTAGAAGGCATTCGCGGCTTCGCGGTCATCTTGATCCTGCTGTATCACTCTCAACTGCTGTTCACAGACTATGCCTTCACGCCCAAACCGACAGGTCTATCTGACAACCTAGAGCAGCTGCGCATGGCCTCAGATTATTTAGGAGCAGGTTTCCACGCTTGGCTGAGTATTCCAGGCTGGTTCGGTTTTCAGTTTGTTGATGTTTTTGTGTTGATCAGTGGTTTCAGCCTCGCGCTTTCGCTCCAGACGAAGCCCCTGCCGCCCATTGCCTTTCTCAAGCAACGCCTTATGCGTTTGCTCCGGCCGTTCTGGACCGTGGCTTGGCTTGCCTATCCAATTCTGTGGCTGATTGGCACTCTCACCAATAGCTATAGCCCAGATGCCTGGCACAGCTTTGCAGGCATTACTTTTCCATTGAGCACAGATTATCGGGGTAGCTTGCTGCTGCCAACTAGTGGCTCTTGGTGGTTTATGCCTCTAATCTTTAGCTTTACCCTCTTGTTTCCCTGGCTCTGGAAGTTGCTACACCGTTGGGGACTCTATAACTTGCTACTGGCCAGCACACTACTCACTCTGGCCTATCGGTTGCTAGCAGTTTACTGCTTGGGTGGGCACCCTACTTACGTACTCATAGACACGCCTGCTGCTGAACAACCTTTTCAACTCTTTCTCGCTAAACTCAGCACCTTTGTCTTGAGCATGACAGTTGCCCATCGCTACTGCCAGGGTAAGGGACCACTCTTCTGGAGCCAACCTCAGGCTTTTGTCGTCGGGTTGGTGCTATATAGTTTGGGCTTTGTCGGTCAGTTTTCTCGGCTAGGTTGGGTCGTTGCCGAGTTATTACTACCCCTCGGTCTAACTTTGTTGTGTATGGTGGTCACCCGCCTGTTATGTAAATGGTCCCCTCTACAACACTTCATGCGTTGGCTAGGGGGACACAGCTATAGTTATTTCTTAATCCACAACTTTGTAGTAGACCGTACGCTGAACCTAGTTGTCCGTGGTGAACTGGAACTGTACTACCAACTGCTACCTGTAATGGTGCTGGTAACCCTTGCTCTTGCAGTTCTAGCTGATAGGCTGAAGCCGCTGCTGAAGCGCTCCTCAGTCACCCTGATTCGTCACATTGACAACTATTTTAGTCGTTCCGAAAGCAGCCACTTAGCTTCTAAAACCAGCGACTTTTAAGATTTGCGATAGCAGTCTGCTGATCAGTGAAATGAGGAATTACCTCGCTGAGTCCATCTAGATGAAGCGCTAACTGCACCTCAGTACTAGCTCCAAATAGAGTTAAGCTCCCAGCTTGGAGACAGTATTTTTGAAACACAGAGGCAAGTGCCCTCAGGACAGAACCGTCAACTGAATGAACCCGGCTACAGTCTAGAAGTAGGTGGCTGTAGCCCCAGTCAATTCTACGCAGCAATGTTTGGCAAATCTCTAAACCAGTAGAGCCATCTATACAAGTAGGCAACGGAACAACCACAACATCAATACTGCCGATGTGCTCTACTTGAATTACAGTTGCTGAAGACATAACACTGAGTGCTCATTCATCTGCTGCTATATTGGGCGCTTTAGGAGCTAGAATCTTCAGTGTTTTCAACCAAACAACGACAAGCGACACTCTGTAAGTACGGATAATAAGGATCAACTCTCGATGCCACCATACGTATAAAATTACAAACTTAAAACAAATAGAAATTTGTATCTTCATCCGGATTTTAAAAACATGATTTTCTCAAATCTATTTGAGAGGCAGATATTCTGCTGCCGTTCCAGTGTCATCTGATGCGGTGGGCTTGCAGAGATGGCTGACCTTGGCTCCCGCCTGCCATTTTCGTACTCTCCCTGAAAAGGCTCTTTAGTGAGCGGCAAGGTATCGACCGAGGTGAGGTATGGCTCACCTCGTCCTTTTTGCGGCCAGTTTTTCTAAACTAGAGATATGCAACGCCCTCTGTGGATCACTGGCCCCAGCCGCAGCGGCAAGACAGACCGATTGGTTCAGTTTTTTCAGGACCAGCGGCTCTCGTTAACCGCGCGCCAGAGCATCTTGGCCCTCGCGGCTCATCGAGAAAGTCGGCTCAACCTAGCAGAACGGTTGACAACTGCTACTGACGGACAAGTCACGGTTGCCGACCATACGCCTGTTGGTTTCTTTCAGGCTGAGGTGGTTCTGTTTTGGCCTCTGCTGGTGCAAAAGCTAGATCTCAAGGCCCAGTTTCCGCTCCCCCTGCATCCTGAAAATGAGCAAGAGCTGGCAACTAGAGTTTGGGCCAAAGGCTTGGTAGCGCAAGGACCCTTGCGTTTGCCAAACCTGAGTGTAGAGCGTTGTGTTGAACGCCTATTAAGCCTGCTGCAACTGTCGGCCTTTGCGGCAGTGCCCTTGGCCGACAGCGCGTCGATTCTGGCAACTGGCACCGCAGGGCAAGCGGACTTGTCACCAGAACTATGGGAGCGGGTAGCTCGGGCGCTCGGTCAGTGGCGGGACTGGTGCTTAGCTCGTGGCCTGCTCACCAACGGCATTGCCACTGAATTGTATTGGCAATATTTGTTGCCTGACGCTAGTTACCAGCAGCAACTGCTTCGCCGCTACCCTGTGGTTCTAGCCGACGACGTCGACAACTACCCGGCTGTGGCTCGCCAGCTATTTGAGATCATGCTGGAGGGGCGGAGCCGTGCGGCCTTCAGCTTTAATGTCCATGGTGCAGTGCGCTTGGGCTTAGGCGCAGATCCAGAGTATTTGAGTGACCTGGCAAGCCGTTGTAATGTTGAGCGTTTAGGCGCCTCGCCAGACCTCTCTCTGTCGGTGGACTTCGGGCCAACCGTCGATTTGATGGTGAGTGATCCCACTGCACCTCTGTCTTTATTACCGGCCCAGTTTCAAACTATTCAAACCCTCTCACGCTCGACGATGCTGCGCCAGACAGCGGAATGTATCGTGCAAGCTGTACAAGCAGGTGTAGTGCAGCCGCGAGAGATCGCCATTCTCGGCCCCGGTATTGATGCCATTGGCCGATACGTTCTCACTGAAATTTTGACCCGGGCGGGTATTTCAGTAGAAGTTCTGCATGACCACCGACCGCTCAGCCACTTTGCTCCTGTGCGGGCACTATTAACGCTGTGTGCTTTGGTTTACCCTGGCCTGGCTCATCTGGTTGATCGCGATGATGTCGCTCAGATGTTAGTGGCCTTAAGCCAACAGCCCAAACAGCCGCATCTGCTCTCGCTCGAACCTGTGATTGATCCGGTGCGTGCTGGTTTACTGGCCGATCACTGTTTTGATCCGCAGCCAGCGCAGCCTCATCTACTGCTCAGCCAAGCTTACGAACGCTGGGATCGTTTGGGCTACCAGGTTTGCGACTTCTACGATCCCCTCGTGCAGTGGTTAGACAGCCAGCGGCAACAACAACAGGAGCATTTGTTAGGTAATCCGCCGGTTCTGCTGGACCGGGCGATTCAACGCTTTCTAGAGCCAACTCGTTTGCCCCTAGAATATAGAACGCTGCTGCGCAAATTTATGGAAACGTCAAGCCACTATTGGCAAGTCGAAGCGCGTTTGAGCCAGGTGGAACCAGAAGCTCAAGCTACTCATAAGCCCCTGGAAGACTTTATTCAACTCATCCGCAGTGGAGCCATTACTGCAACTCCCTTTCCGGTGCAGCCTTTACAAGCTCAGGCTGAGGGAGCCGTTACTCTAGCCGCAGTCTTTCAGTATCGAGCAGCTCAACCCTTACATCGCTGGCAGTTCTGGCTAGATTGCGGCTCGCAGTATTGGGGTGATGGCGGGGCTGCTGTGCTATTTGGCTACGGTTTATTTCAAAAGCATTGGGACGGGCAACCTTGGACTCCAGCCGATACGGAACAGGCTGAGCAGGCTCGGTTGCAACGCACCCTTCAGGATTTACTCGGTCGTACGACCGAGCGAGTTTATCTATGCCACAGTGATTTATCCACTAGTGGCCAAGAACAATTTGGGCCTCTGACCCCACTTGTTGATGCAGTAGCTCCTGTAGAGATGAGTGTTTTATAATACAAGTAGGTGTATTTTTAATTACTCTGTCTTGTCGTGTAGATAGGTTCTATTGCTGCTTATAAAAAAGCAAGCGATAAAGAATTAAATCACAAGCTCTTGTAGCTTTAATCACACGGCAGACTAGTTTTGTTGTGGTTGCCTTTTCTAGACCTTCACCACAACTTCATAAAGCTCCGACAAAGGCTGTAGAAGCTGGTAGCAATCAAAGCTTTACTGACTAACCTTTCTCAAGATTTAGAGCAAAAACCAGAAAGTATATTGTTTTGGTAAAGAGCGTTAAAAGAACTAGAGCAGGCAGATATAAACAAAGGCAACTCGATACAAACAAGAATCACTCCCAGAAGTGATTTAAACGTTCTAAAACTAGCTACCCCAGTGATGACTCAAGCTATTTACCCCTAAGGCTATGAGAAGGGGAAGGAGATAATCTGAAGTCATGGTTTGCCTCTAGCTACCTCATTTTTTCTTCTCAGCGCTATCGCCAAAATTCGACGACGCTGTTCAGGTTATTACAACGAAGCATGATGAGAACTACCGATTCTGTAGCTCCGGAGTCTTTTGCTGTGCAAAATTCTTCGACTCTGGTTGAGCTACTACGCTGGCGAGCTATCCAACAACCCAATCAACGCGCTTATACCTTCCTGGTTGATGGCAAGACAGAAGGCCCAACCTTGACTTATGCCGAGTTGGACCAGCGAGCTAGGGCGATTGCGGCACTACTTCAAGCGCATCAGGCTCAGGGGGAACGAGCGCTACTGTTGTACCCCCAAGGCTTAGACGTTATTGCTGCTTTTTGTGGCTGTTTGTACGCAGGCGTTATTGCGATTCCGGTCCCTCCTCCTGATGCAGGGCGTCTAAAGCGGACTTTGCCCCGCTTGCGAGCGATCGTGAAGGATGCGCAAGCTTCATTGGTGCTAACTACCGCTCAAATTTTGGAGGTCCTCCAAGATTCACGGCTTGAGATCCCCGAATTTCAAGCCATGCACTGGTTAGATACGGGTGCTACTGATTTGCAACAAGCGGAGCAGTGGCAAGAGCCAGTGGTTGACAGCGATACGTTGGCTTATTTGCAGTACACTTCCGGCTCTACTTCAACACCGAAGGGGGTCATGCTTAGCCATGCCAATCTGATGGGGCATTCGGCTAATCTTCAACGAGCTTGTAGCTACACAGCAGACAGCCTTACAGTTACCTGGATGCCCTACTTCCATGACTACGGTTTGGTTGAGGGGCTGATCCAACCCCTGTATTCTGGTATCCCTTGCGTTGTGATGTCCCCGTTTGCTTTTGTCAAACGGCCGTTTCACTGGTTGCAAGCCATTTCCCGTTATCGGGCTACCCATAGCCAAGGGCCTAATTTTGCTTACGATTTATGTGTTCGCCGCATTACACCAGAGCAGCGTTCTACTTTGGATTTAAGTAGCTGGCGGGCGGCGGGCAATGCCGCAGAACCGATCAATCCAGAAGTGATGCAAGGTTTTTTTGAAACTTTTGCGTCCTCTGGCTTTCGCTGGCAAAGCTTTTGTCCTGCGTATGGACTGGCAGAAGCAACTTTATTAGTTTCCTCAAGTCCAGTTACGGCAGAGCCGGTGGTCTGTACGGTTCAAGCTCACGCCCTGGAACAGGGTCAGGTTCTTGAACTTTCTGAATCACAAAGAGGACGTGCGATTGCCGGTTGCGGTCGTCTAGTTTGTGAAACCCAAGTTGTGATTGCACATCCAGAGCACTTAACCCGTTGCAAAAATGATCAAGTAGGCGAGATTTGGGTTGCAGATCGCAGTGTCGCTCAGGGATATTGGCAGCGCTCAGAAGAAACAGAACGCACCTTTCGAGCCTATCTCGCTGATACAGGTGAAGGCCCCTTTCTCCGAACTGGCGATTTAGGCTTCTTGAAGGATGGTGAATTATTTGTCACGGGACGCATTAAAGATCTAATTATCATTCGAGGAGCGAATCACTATCCTCAAGATATCGAATGGAGTGTGCAGCAACTACATCCAGCTTTGCGCCCTGATTATGGTGCAGCTTTCTCGATTGAGGCTGCTGGTGAAGAACGGTTAGTTGTGGTTCAAGAAGTTGAACGACAACAGCAGAATCTAGACATTGATCAAGTCATTGCTGCAATTCGACAAACAATCGCTGAACAGCACGAGATTCAAGTTTATGCAGTCATTCTTGCTAAACCTGGTACCATCTTGAAAACGTCAAGCGGCAAAATTCAACGCCGTGCTTGTCGAGATAATTTCTTAGCTGGAAGCCTGAATGCGATAGGTGAATGGAGCGAAGACTCCAAATACGCCACGGCAATTTTGGCTTGAGATTATTTAGGGTGCTCTCAGGTTGCTGGTTGAATATGACGGGCGATGGGGTTTAACCCCTTAAGAAGGGAGTGGAGAATGTAGATGCATCAGCTAGCGCAGTATCAATCGGCTGAAGCGCTTGAGCAATATCTGGGCGATCCCTGTGACACTCGCAATCTTCTATCATTTCAGCATTTGATTGAGCTGGATGAGCGGGAAGAATTTCCAGCCGCTGAGGTAGCATCACTCTACCGTTGGCAATTGCAGGACTACCACGTGCCAGTGGAGCTGGGAGGCAAATTTCAATCCTATGAGGAATTTGTTGCCCAAGTTCGAGTGCTTTCTCGGCGGGATCTAACCACGTCGATTACCTTTACCACTCTGTTCTGGTCGGGCTTAGTCTGGATGGCCGGAACAGATGCCCAGAAGCAAAGCCTATCTCAGTTCATCCGAGATCAGGATGGAGCTATGTGCTTGGCTTACTCAGAAAAGGCTCATGGCAGCGACTTGTTGGCCAGTGAAGTTCGAGCCGTCAAAGTGCTAGGGGGCTATCTACTTTCCGGTGAGAAGTGGCCGATCAACCGGGCAACAATTTCGGGCATCACATTTGTTCTGGCGCAAACGGATGAGGCTGCAGGGGCTCGTAGTCTGTCTCTGTTTATGGTGCGGAAAAGTGAGCTGAATCCTGATAATTATTCAAACCTGCCTAAGATCAAAACCCACGGTATCCGTGGCTCGGACATGAGTGGCATTCGCTTTGATCATTGTTTTGTCAGTGAAGAAAGCCGCTTAGGGCCAGAAGGCGCTGGTTTAGAACTTGGGCTCAAAGGCTTTCAGGTCACTCGTACTCTATGTTCTGCCTTCTCTCTAGGCGCAGCCGATACTGCCCTGCGAACTACACTGAAGTTTGCTCTAAATCGTCAACTTTATGGCAAGACTGTTTTCGATCTGCCTCAGCCTCAAAGAACGCTAACTGATGCTTTTTTGGATCTCTTGATCTGCGACTGTGTCACGATTGCTGCAGCTCGGGGTTTCCATGTTGTGCCGGAGCAATTCAGCGTTTGGTCAGCTGTTGTCAAATATTTTGTGCCCACGACGGCTGAAACGCTGGTTCAGAACTTGTCAGTCGTGATGGGCGCACGCTTCTATTTACGAGAAGCTCACGATTGGGGCATCTTTCAAAAGGTCGTCAGGGATAATGCAATCATCAGCGTCTTTGATGGCAGCACAGTCGTCAATTTGCACGCCCTGATTCTGCAATTGCGTCAACTTGCTAAGTCACGGGCCAGAAGACGGGAGCAGCAGATGATGGCCTTAAACTCACGGCTGTCGGTTATCTGTTCTCTAACTCAGCCCCTACCCAAATTCCAGCCCGACAAGCTTGAGCTATTCAGCCGTGGCAACGACGATATTCTGCAAGGTTTGGAACTCGCTCTGGCCCACCTCCACGGCTTACAGGATGATGCGAGTATCAATTTAGTTGTTGGCCAAATCACGGCTCTGGCTGAAACCCTGCTAGCGTTGCTCAATGCCCAGGATGAGGCGCTGCTTCAGTCGTCTTTTGAGCATGGGCATGAGCAATCGCCTGAACTATTTGATCTTGCTAAGCGCTACTGCACTCTCCATGCAGCCGCAGCCTGTATTCAACTTTGGCTTCACAACCGAACTGAACTGGGAGAGTTTTTTGCCAGGGGCGAGTGGTTAGTCTTAAGCCTCCATCGGCTTCTGAAAACCATTCATCCAGTTCAGCAATCAGTGCCACAAGCCTACTATGAGCCAGTTACTCAGCAATTGCTCAAGTTGTATACGGCAGATCAGCTCTTCTCAATCGCTCCATTTCAACTTGCTCAGTCTCGACCCGTAGAGGATGAAATTCATGCAACTACAGAACTCCAGCTCCAAGCCTAATCCTGAATTGCAGCCAGCTGATACTGCTACATCCGTCAAAGCGATTGAGGCCTGGCTGGCCACTAAGCTTGCGAAACAGCTGAGATTGGATGTGAAAACCTTAAGTGTCCATGAGCCATTGACGCGTTATGGTCTCGACTCCATCGATGCAGTAACCTTGGTCGGGGATTTAGAAGACTGGCTTGGCCTTGAGTTACCGTCGACTCTGCTATGGGATTATCCAACCATTGAGAAAGCATCTCAGTATCTAGTCAAGGACTTTGATATCTCTGCTGCTTTGGCGCCGGGTTCGGAGTCAAATTCTGAGCAAAGCGATGCGCCAGATGCGCCTGCTAAAACTCAAGGATGGGGCAATCTCTGGCGTCAAATTAGCGGCAGCTAGTTGAGACGCGCGAGGGCTAGCAGGTTGTCCAGGCTAGCATCACTGTCTGTTCGGATTAACGAGTTTAGTTCTGTCCTTTACCCAATTCGAGAAGTTTCTTTGATTGGGTAAAGCTAATCGCCAATCTCAAGACTGGTGAGGGGAATAAGCATTGAATTTCTCTGACTTTTCTTTCTGGTGGGTACTGCTGCTGTTCAGCATTCCATTTTTCACGATTCGCTCCCTGGGCAAGTCGATGAATTTGTGGTGGCCCATTTTAGATGGCATTGGCCTAATGGCAATGTCGCTAATTCTATTCGTCAACGCTTCTCGCTCTAGCTTCGCGATTTTTATTTTCGAGCTCATTTTCAATTACGCGATGGTGGAGCTGATGCTCCGCCGTAAGGGGCAGGCAGCTGTGGCAATTGCCACAGCGGTCATCGCGGTTGACATTGCCATTCTTGCTTACTTCAAGTATTTAAATTTCTTTGTTGAAGATGTGTTGAGTCTAATGCTGGGTAGCCTCGGTTATGCAGCCCCAACCAAGCTCAATTTGCCTGGGATGTACTCAATTCCTCCGGGCCTTTCTTTCTACAGCTTTCAAATGGTCGCCTTCGTCGTAGATTCCTTTAGGTCTAGAGATAAAAAAGCGATCGGCTTTGTCGATTACGTCAACTTTGTGTCGTTTTTTCCTCAAGTTGTTGCTGGGCCTATTGAGCGCCGATCGGATTTCTTTCCACAGATTGAGGCCTTTCGATTTAAATTCTCATGGTCCAATCTGGAAGCAGGTTTTTGCTGGCTATCACTGGGCCTGTTCATGAAACTCGTGCTAGCGGACAATTTGGCCCCTTACATTCAGTTGGAGGAAAGCGCTAATGCCTGGCTCCTTTGGTTCTTCGCCTACTTGTTCACCTTGCGCATCTATTTTGATTTTGCTGGCTACAGTTTCATTGCCCTTGGCTTAGCTCAAATTCTTGGCATTCGTCTAACTGTCAACTTTCTGGCTCCCTATACGGCACAGAGCATTCAGGAGTTTTGGCGGCGCTGGCACGTAACCTTGAGCACCTGGTTCCGCGACTATGTTTTTCTGCCCTTGATGGGTTCCAAAAAGCAATGGGCCCCCTTCTTCCTCTTGGTCACCTTTACGCTCTCTGGTTTCTGGCATGGGGCAGCCTGGAATTTTGTGTTGTGGGGTGCTTACCACGGCTTGCTACTCCTGGTTTTGCGTTATGCAGGTCGTCCCTTTCACCGCTTTGTTGGTCAGCATTTGTTCATGCCTCAATTCCTATCTTGGGCATTAACCTTTGGATCTGTAATTTTAGGCTGTCTGTTCTTCATGGAGAGCGATATTGGGCGTTTGGGTCTCAAGATGCAGACCTTGCTCAATCCCTTGGCTTACTCTCTTTCCAATGTTTCTCAAGCTTTGAGTTCTTTCAGTGCTAATGAGTTGTTTGCTCTAGCGCTGACCTTAACTCTGGCAACAACCGTGCTTCTGCTCGAGCATATGGCTGTTTGGCAGAAACGGGATTGTGAATATGCGATCTTGCGCTCTCCATTAATGGCTCGGGCCCTATTTGGCTTGACCATTCTGTTCGCCGCCAATATTCCCTCCAAATTCATCTATTTTCAGTTCTAATGTCCAGTCTAATCTCCGGCCCTATAAAGCTTGCTAGTTGGTTTGCCGTTGCAGGTATTGCCTGGTCTGCTGGTTACATCTACAACGTGTACTACGGTGGAGAACTGAGTTGGGTGCGTTCGATGTATCAGCAAAAAGTTGAGTTGGTTCGCCAGATTCAAGCACCAAGACGATTATTAATCTTGGGTGGTTCTGGCGCACACTTCACCGTCGATGCAAAATTGATGGAGCAAAAACTTAGCTTCCCAGTTTTTAATTTAGGTCTGGATGGCCCTGTGGGTTTAGATGTTATTTTGGCGACGACTTTAGCCGAAATTCGTCCTGGTGACATTGTGCTTCTAATCCCGGAATATCTGATTCTGATGGATGAGGATGGCTTACGCGAACGTTCGGCTTCTTTTGGTGTGGCGATTGGTCGTCCTGGGCTAGGTGATATCCCAACGAAGCAGCTTGCCCAAGAAACTATGTTGCTAGGGGTACCCAGTTTAAGGGCGCTAAGCAAATCCACACTAGATGTTTTAGAAAAAGGCAAACTCACTGGTTACTATTCTGACCCTATTGATACTCATGGTGGTCCAACTGTGCTCAAGCAAAGGGGCGACGCTGACTGGTGGCAGATGCGCATCCAAAAACCAATCTCTAAGCATGCCGTGCAGCGGATTGCTAGCTTTCAAAATGAGGTAAAAGGTAAGGAAGCAAGTTTAGTTTTAGGTTTGCCGTGGGTGTATGCCAGTCCAGACGAGGAAACTCTGGATAACATTCGCAAAACAGCAGATGCTCTGGCTGAAATTGCCCCTCTCCTTTACGATCCAGTTTCGTTGAACCTTAAGGCTGATTCCAGCCTGTTTGGTGATACTCACTACCATCTCAATGCTCAAGCGAGACAGCAGCGCTCACAGGAATTAGTACAGCAACTGAAGCCCTTGCTGGAGAATCAACTGAAGTCTGCAAAAGTTGCTGGTTGTCAGTCTCAAAGCTCTCTCAATTCCTTCTTGGCTGGCTGTACCCGCAGTCTCTAGCGAATGATGTGCAATGACCTGTTATAAGCCATTTCGGACATCGCTAACCTTTCAACAATGAAAAGATGTACAACAAGCTAAGCGATGAAAAGCTCCAAGGATTGAGTAACTTTGGTCTAGGTTTTCCTGAGACTGATCCTTCTGCTACCAGGATTTGTATTCTTGGTGGTGGTTTTGCTGGTTTGTTTACAGCTCTTGATTTTTATAAACGGTATCGCTCCAGCCATCAGGTTAAAAATTCAAAGCTTCAGTCTTGCCAGATTATTCTGATTGAGCAGCGCGATCATTTTCTGTTCACTCCTCTACTTTATGAGCTGGTCACAAACGAATTGCAAACCTGGGAAATCGCACCCTCCTATCAGCAACTGTTGGCTCAAACTAGCATTCAGTTTTGTCGCGCAACTGTGGAGGCAGTCAATCTTAAACAACGTCAGATCCAGCTGCTAAGTGGGGCCTTTCTCTCTTATGACTATTTAGTATTAGCCGGGGGTGGTCAAACCAATCTAGTTGGCTGTCCAGGCGTAGACGACCATGCTTATCCCTTCCGAACACTTGCCGATGTAGACCGGTTAAAAGAACGCTTACATCACCTAGAACAGTCTGACCGCCGCTTGATCCAAATTGCCATTGTGGGCGGTGGGCCTAGTGGGGTTGAACTGGCTGGAAAACTGGCTGATCGCCTGAAAGCCCGTGGCCGGATCGATCTGGTTGAGCAGGGGGAGCAAATTCTCAACGGCTTTACCCCTGCCAGCCGTGCCATGGCTCGCCGCGCTTTAAGCAGTCGGCAGGTGCAGATTTTGACCAAGGCCCGAGTTCTGGCCCTGGATGCTGACCAGATCTCGTTAGAACTTCAGGGACAGGTGGAATGGCGACCGGTAGATTTAGTGCTGTGGACTGTGGGGAACCGGCTCCCCGCTTGGGTGGATCAATTGGATTGCCAACATAGCCCGAGGGGCCAGTTGCTCACCACGCCAACCTTGCAATTGTGGGACTATCCCGAGGTCTTGGCGCTTGGAGACTTGGCCGAGATCCGGGATGAAGGTAAGCCAGTTCCCTCAACGGCTCAAGCTGCCGTTCAACAGGCTAAGTGTGCAGCTCGTAATTTACAGGCTATGCTCAACGGCAAACGTCAGCGCCGCTTTCAATATCTACATCTGGGTGAAATGCTAACCCTGGGAACTGACGCAGCGGTTGTTTCCAGCTTTGGCTTGACTGTGGGGGGGGATCTAGCTTGCCTGACTCGGCGCTCCGTCTATCTTCAGCGGCTGCCTACATTCCGCCATCGTCGCCAAGTGCTGTGGCAGTGGCTCATTCGTTGGTGGCTCAAGTTAATCAGTGGTTGGCGCTGTCAGTTAAAACGAACCACATCTAAACGACAGCAGTATTCATTATCAGATACGCCATTGCGAACTAAGCTCTAATCGCAATTGTCTGTTCCTCTGGAGATTATTAATAATGAGTATGACGGTTCATTCACCTAAGAAAAATCTTTTTGCTTCGAAGCTCGGAGAAATATTTAGTTTAGATTTGCGTTCGCTAGCTCTGTTTCGGATGGGCTTAGCCCTAGTTATTCTTGCTGATTTAGGGTTTCGGGCTAGAAGTTTGACGGCCCACTATTCTGATGTGGGAGTGTTGCCACGGACAGCCCTAATTGGGGAGGTGCTAAAACCCTGGTACTGGTCTATTCATCTAATCAGTGGTCAACCCCTGGTTCAGGCCCTATTGTTCGGGGTAGCGGGCTTAATTGCCCTGGCTTTGTTGGTGGGTTATCAAACCCGGCTGGCCACTATTGCCTCCTGGGCTCTCGTCGTATCATTACACAACCGCAACCCAGCCCTGATCTTTGCAGCTGATGATGTGCTGCGAGCTCTGCTGTTTTGGGCGATGTTTCTGCCATTAGGGGCACGTTATTCGATTGACAGTGCGCTCAATACCGCAAATCAGAGACAGCTCAATCGTTGGTTATCGGGTGCCACTGTAGCGCTGATCTTTCAGCAGTGTTTTATTTACTGGTTCTCGGCAGCTTTCAAATCTGAGAGCCCCGTTTGGTTGGATGGCAGCGCTGTTTATTACGCGCTCAGTTACGACCAGTATGTGACCGGGCTAGGTCAGATCCTCTTGGGTTTTCCACTGCTGCTGAGTTTCTCTACCCTAACTACGTTTGCTTTGGAATGGGTGGGGCCGTTTCTCTTATTCATGCCCGTGCGCACGGACTTCTTTCGCAGTTGCGCTGTCGTCACGTTTATTCTCTTGCACATTGGCTTTGGCCTAACTCTAAACCTGGGCATTTTTCCGATGCTTAGCGTGTTTAGCTGGCTCGCCTTTATTCCGAGCAGCGTTTGGGATCGCCTCTCTAAGAGACTCTATACGCCAGAGCGTATAGGGCTGAAGATTTACTATGACGGTGATTGTGGATTCTGCAAGAAAGTAGTTCACCTGCTACGCACGTTCCTGATCTTGCCTGAAACCCCACTCGAAATTGCTCAGTCAGACCCCAGTATTGAGGCGGATATGCAAGCCTACAACTCCTGGGTGGTGGTGGATTGGCAAAATCACAGGCACTTCAAATTCGAAGCTATTGCTTATATTTGTTCTCTGTCGCCTCTGTTCGCTCCTCTCGCTCACCTATTGCGCTGGAAGCCTGCGATGGCTGCCGGTACCAGGTTTTACGAAACGATTGCTGTGAATCGCAAAGCAGCCGGTAGATTCACAGCACCCCTCCAATTTCGCTCACTTGAAGTTCGTCCTTCAAAGCCGGCTAATCTAGCTGCCTTGTTGCTGCTGGCCTATCTGTTTGTTTGGAATCTCCGCAGCCTTTCCCCCTCAACTTTCAACCGCAAAGCTCTCAACTCTGTGGATTGGATTGGTCGTCTCCTGAGATTGGATCAAAATTGGAGCATTTTTGCTCCTAGCCCACCCAAAGATGACGGCTGGTATGTGATGCCTGCAAAACTGAAGGATGGAACTGAGGTTGATTTGCTGACTAAGAATTCTGCGAGTTGGGACAAACCAAATTCTCAACTTCGCAGCGAAATCTACCAGAACATGCAATGGCGCACTTACTTGATCAATCTCAATCGGTCAATCGGTGAGAAACTTTATCCTTACTATGCTCAATATCTCTGTCGCAATTGGAACAGCCAGCATCGAGGCAAGCAGGAAGTTGCAAACCTGGAAATATACTTTATGAGCGAGCGTACTGTTGCACCAGGACAAACACAGAACGTTGAGAGAAAGCGCACCTGGCAGCAATCTTGTACCAGTGATTCGATGCCCGATGCTCCTGAGAATTAAATCAGTTCGCTAATAATCTGGGTTCACGCTGTTCATTATTCTTTGACCATGAATAACTTGAAACCTCGAATGGAGGCTTATCCGAAAAGCTTTCTGGAATCGATCAAGCTGTCTGAGGTCAGCACCTATCTCAAGGTATTTATATTTTTCTGGTCGTTGTTTGCCCTAACCAATAGTGGCTTCGACAATTCGGAGGGTGGTTTTCACTATCAAGTTGCAGAACACATTATTGAAACTGGACAGCTAGGCTTCGAAACTTCGCAGCCCGGTATTTTTACGGTTGCTCCTAACGGGAGAACTTACGCCTCCCATGAAATTGGCAATACGCTTTTCTTTCTGCCAATCGCCTGGCTGAACCTCACGCTGCAAAAGCTGTGGTTTGGCTCTCTAAGCTCGGAGCAACTGGAAATTGCCAAAGAGTTTGTCCGTTCGTTTCAGCCTAGTTTTTACTCGGCAATCACCCTGGCTGCTTTCTTTGGGATCTTGCGGCTTGGCTTTGCTCAAAAACGAATTCCTGCTCTGCTGGCAACTTCAGGTCTAGCACTCACAACCTTTTTCTGGACCCACACTCGAGAGTCATTCGATGGCGTTTTATGCTCAACCTTGTTGACAATATCTTTTCTATTTCTGTTGCGATTCAAGCAACAAAAAAGTCGGCTTGACCTGATTATCGCTTTTGCAAGCTTGGGATTTGGTTTTATTACCAGAATCTCGATGGTGCTGGCGATCGTAGTTTCTATCGGCTACTTAGTGAGCATCAGTAGGCCTTATGCCCAAACTCTAGTTAGAAACCTCGGGCTGGCACTGTTGACGCTTGTACCCTTCGTCGTCTGGCAATCTTGGTATAACCAACTGAGAACTGGCATTTTTTATCTTTCGCCTGTGCAAACAGATGCCAAGTATCGATTTGCCAATGCCCTGGATGGCAATCTTCTAGTGGGACTTCAAGGTATCCTGGCCAGCCCTGGCAAAAGTATTTTCATCTACGCGCCTTTGCTGATTCTCTCTGTACTTCTGTTCCGGAAGTTTTGGAAGAATCATCCTAAGGAAGCCCTTTACATTCTGGTACTCAGTTTGGCCTGGTTGCTCCTGCATGCGAGGCTCAGAAGCTGGTACGGTTCCTGGGGCTGGGGGCCTCGTCACTTCATCACTATCTTGCCCATTCTGTTTATTCCGTTTGCAGCCAACATTGAATTAGTATTACGAAAAGCCTACTTAAAAGTGTTAGCGCTACTTCTAGGCAGCCTTGGCTTTGTGCTTGCTCTCGCTTCGATGATTTCCGATTGGCACTTCAGAATGGTGCTTGCTGATGGCAAGACCTTAAGCGATGAGTTTTTCGTCTGGAGTCTGCGTCATAGCCAACCTGTGGATATGCTGACTGGCGTGCTCAAGAATTTGATCACTGTTTTTAAGTTAGTCATGCACTCGCCCTCAGTTCAGAATCAAAATCTTTGGTTCTTAAACTCTGGTCTCAAGGAATACGGTAGTTTTACGGTCAACTTTTGGCCTAACAATCTGATTTTTGCGGGGGTTGCCTGGTATTGGATTGTTCCTCCCGTTGTACTTTTGATTGTTTTGATGTTCTCCTCGCTGCGAAGCGTTTTAGCTTCTAAAGCCTAAGCCGAAGGCATCAGTTTCTGGTGCCTTGCGAATTGAGAGACTTTTATTAAAATCATCAAAAATGGAGGGAGACATGAAGGTAGACAATGTCAAATTTTTGCCTTTGCCTGATGAGACAAAGTTAAAAATAGATAGTTTTAAGCTTCTCCCATTTGTCGTTATCTTCGGCGGGATTTTATTTTCTCTCTACTTGTTTTCTTTAATTCAAGAGGAAATCTATTTCAGTGGCGACGGTGGTTTAAAAGCTCTACTGGCTAAACAACTCAGCTCCGGTAATTTACGACTCGACCTGATTTTGCCAGCGGAGACCTGGGTGCAGCAGCTTTGGTCTAAGGGTTTATACCCCTTCAAACCGCCATTTGTCTACCACGAAGCTAACCACTACTACATTACTTTTCCGTTTACGTTCCCCCTGTTAACTGCACCCTTTCATGCTCTCTTTGGCTTTAGGGGTCTTTACATTGTGCCTCTGGTTTCTCTGTGGTCGATCTGGCTTAGCTTTTATTGGACCTGCCAGCGCCTAAGACTCGGCAATATTAGTAGCTCAATCGCAGTCCTCGTCCTAATTTTTGCATCGCCTTTATCTCTCTACGGCGCGACTTACTGGGAGCATACTTTGGCTGTGGCTCTAGCTTTTCATGGGCTCTCGCTGCTCCTCGTGCCTACCAACCAAGGATTGTCGAAGTGCTCAGCTCTGCTCAGTGGCATCCTAATCGGCTTATCCGCTTGGTTTCGGCCAGAGCTTTTATGTGTGGCTGGTGTTCTACTAGCTCTAGCGCTTGCCTGCTCAAGATTTAGCTTTTTACTAAATCTCAGCTATCTGGTGGGAGGGGGTCTACTCGGCTTATCGATTTGGCTAAAAGATGGGGCAATTGGTTTTGCTGGTTTATCTTGTTTGCTATTTCAAGCTCTCCCCAAAACTGAATTCTCCTTGCCTAGAAAAAAGTTTTTAGTTGCTAGTTTAGTCATAACTATCGCTGTCTTTTTTGGCCTAAATACTCTTATCTATCACCATCCGCTTGGAATTCATGCCATTCAGGTGGTGGAAGGCTTCTCAGTGCGCACTCGTTTGCTTGAGGCCTACAGGTTCTTCGGCAGCATGAATTCTGAGTTAATGGCTTACTTTCCCGTAATCTTCTTTCCACTCATTTGTGTTCTACTGTCTTTATTTGAGCGGGAAGTTAGACTTGCGCCAAACGTTAAGTTAATCGCTTTATTCTGTATATTGACAGCTTGCCTGATTCCGATGCTGCTTCCTAGCGATGGGGGCAAGCAGTGGGGGCCTAGGTTTTTGCTGATCCTCGTGCCAATCTCTACGTTGGTCTCTGTCTCAATTTTGCAGTCGATTCTGCAATGGCGTCCTAGCAGCCTGCGCTATTTTAGTATCGGCCTTTTCTCGATGCTGGTGGCCGTTGGCATTCAAACCAATACCATCCAAGGTGCAGCTTATTTCGCTCAAAACTTTAAGACAGCACCACTCACTCAGTCCCTGCGTCAGGACTCCAGCCCGGTAATCGCAGTCACACACCAGTATTTGAACCAGATGCTCATGCCAGTTCTAATCTCAAATGCCTTTTTCCTAACCGAAGATGAGGCAGCGCTGGCCGAATTAGGTAAGGCTCTAGTTCAACAGAAGCAACAACAGTTCACTTATATTTGCTATCGAGAAACCACTTGCCAGGCTTCAACGGGGCTCTCAGGTTTTAACCTGAATGGACAGCAGTTCAGCTTCCAATTTGCGGGTGTCAAGAAGTTTGAAGGTCACTCTGTATACAAGGCGTCCATCGTTCAGGCTGGGGCCAGCAGTTGAAGACCAGTTCAGCCCAATCTTCAACTGCTGGTGGCTGCAAAGAGCACGGCCAACGAGGGGTAGCCATCATTGTGACTAGAATATCTCTCCTTTTACAGCGCTGACCCAACGTTATTAATTTAGGCTCTGTATCCATTCACTTAGAGCCAAGCCCCCATTGCTCAAGGGCGGTTCCTGGTTACCGGGCAGATGTCCCACCTGAGCATGAAGCGGTTCTTAGTTACAAGGCTGATGTCCTCACAGAACCAGAGGCTGTTGCTTGAAGCGACAAGACAGATACTGCTAGCCAAGGCCCCATTCTTTGTTGCTTGGATGCTCTCCTTTGCAGCAAAGAAGCCAAGTCTAAGACTAATCAAGGCAATGATTTCAGCAGATCTACGGGTAATTATTGAGTAGTTTGCCTCAGCAGGGATAATTATTCGTGGATTACCCTGGGGTCTGTGGCTCCATGCATTGTTTAGGCTGGCCTTACCAACTTAAGCATGGAGAAATGCAGCATGGCTCGCGTAAAACGTGGTTCTGAAATCCTCAAAAAAGCCGAACTTCGAGCCGTCGGTTTAAAGGTTATTAGTCCAAACCTCGACCTAGGATACTCTTTAACCCTTGAGGCGTTCACAACCGCCATCGCCGAACTACGCGCTAAGCTAAACACCTACAATATGCTGCTTTCAACCGTGGATGGTGCTCAGTGCGAAGTGGTTGCCCTAGAGAAAGCGCTGCAAGAGTTAAACAGCCGAATGCTGCTCGGTGTGGCTTCAAAGTACGGCAAAGACAGCTATGAATACCAGCAAGCCGGCGGTGTGCGCAAGAGCGAGCGTAAGCGGCCTGTGCGCAAAACTGCAACGAGAACGAAACAAGCAGGGACAAAATAGCCCCAATCAGCGAGAAGAGAAAGCTTAAATCGCGGCTATACCAAACTCTAACCAAGCCTGGGCAAGCTTTGCTCCAATGAACTTTGGTTTGCGTAGCGGTTTGTGTAGCCGCGGTTTAATGCCTAGACTTTCTGTCTATGCCTACGACATTTGCGACCACAAAGTCAGCAATCCTTGCTGACCTAAGAGAATTTCGCGCAACAGACTAATAATTCCGACCCAGATGATTGGGGTGATATCCACACCACCAATGGGCGCCACCAGCTTGCGTGTCACCCTTAAGAAGGGCTCAGTGGGCCAGCTAACCAGGCTAACTGGAAACTTGTTGAGGTCAAACTGGGGATACCAGCTCAGCACGATGCGGAAGATAAACAGCAGAATGAACAGTCCCAGAAGCGGGCTGAGAATCCAGGAGGCGAGCAAGGTAGTATCCACGGGCGTCAATCTAGCGCAAACTTACTTTAAATTGTAAGAAATTTTAAGCCCTAGATTAGAAACCCTAGATTGAAACTCTAGATCGAAACCAATTAAGGCCGCCAGGCAAGCTCCAGCAGAATCGGCAAGTGATCAGAGCCAACATCTGGCCCTACCTGGCGCTTGATCACCTCTAGCTCCGGAGCAACTAGGGCATGATCGATGGGGATGCGCAACAGGGCTGGCAATGAGCTCGGCCAACTGGTCTGTAGCCCGAATCCCTGACGACTGTCGTGCAATTTGGTCTGACGTAACAAGGCTCGGAAGTAGGGAGACCAAGCTGTAATGTTCAGGTCGCCCAGCATCAGCACTGGATTGGCTTGTTGGGCTAGATAGGTTCCAGTCGCCTTTAACTGGTCATTGCGTCGAGCCGAGGCGGCGGCGCTGGTAGGAGCTTTGGGATGGCTCCCCAACAGCAATAGATCACGCTCACCCAGGGGCAAGCGGGCTTTGAGAGAAGGTGTACTCTGGTCGCCCAAGCTCAGAATCTCGGGCTCGAGCAGAGGCAGGCGGCTGTAGAGACCGATGCCAGTGGCATCTCGGCGCGGCAGGCTGAGTTGGTAGGGATACGCTTCCAGAACTGGCTGCAGATCTTCGGTCCACTTAGGCGTCAGTTCCACCAGGAGCAAGACATCCGGCTGAACCTTTTGCAGGAACTGGGCAACAGGCTGGTGGTTGCGGTTGGTAAATAGCAGATTCAAAGACACCGCTCGTAACGGTGGCTGGCTGATTTCTTGGCTAATTTCTTGGCTAATTTCCGGGTTCATGATCAAGCTGACTGGCCACAGCCAGTAGGTCTGCAAGACCAAAATCAAGTTGATGACCACAAACGGTAGTAGTCCTACAGCCAAGCGCCGTCGTTGCTGGAGGGTTAGCAGCAGCGAACAGGCCACCAACCAAAACAGATATTGCAGCCGGAAATGGCTAGCGAGATCGAGCAGCCAATGGGCCTGACCCCAGAAGCCCATCAGAGTCAGCACACAGCCCAGGAGCGATAGGAGAGTTAGCAGCATACTGCTCCGTTTATGTGTGAGGTTAGGGGTAAGGGATGGGTGAGGATACGAGCCGCGAGCAGTCTGTACTCAATCAGAGGTAAATCAATCAGGAGTAAGAATACCCACTTCTGCAATTTGTCCTGACGCTGACCTCTGGTAATGCCTGTTTATACTAGAGCGGTCTATCTTGCGATAGATTAAATCGAAACTGGTGAGGGTCACCTTGTGCTGGAACTGCTGGGCGCTGGTTTTTTATCGCTGTGGTTGAAGTCTGCTGGTGTAGACGTACCAACTCTATTCAATCCCCTAACCTTGTTGGCCTCAATGGACTCCTCGCTTCAGGTGTCTGATGCGGGAGCCAACAGTGCCGTAGAACGCTACCTGAGCAGTATTACCAGCCGGGGTTTTTCTCGCCAGATGCAGGGCGTTTGGATCCAGGCGGGTCCTCTAGTTTTGTCGAGTCAGCAGGGAACGACGCCCTTGAGTGCTGCCTCTCTAACCAAAGTGGCAACCAGCCTAGTTGCGCTGGATACTTGGGGCGCGGACCATTCGTTTGTGACCCTGCTGAGCGCTAGAGGTCGGATTCAAAACGGCGTGCTCCAGGGTGATCTCTGGGTTCAAGGCAGCGGTGACCCCTTCTTTGTTTGGGAAGAGGCCATTGCGGTGGGCAATGCCCTCAAGCGTGCGGGCATCAACCGGGTGAACGGCAACCTGGTTGTCACAGGCCCTTTCTACATGAATTTCGAATCTGACCCGCTTAGAGCCGGAGCATTGCTCAAACAAGCGTTCAATAGCTCTACCTGGAATCGGGAGGCGCAACAGCAGTACCAAACCTTGCCTCCTGGTACACCGCGTCCCGATGTCGTAATCGCCGGAACAGTCAGAACAGCAGGCGTTGCTGCCTCTACGTCCAGTGACCTGCCTTTAATCCGCCATCGCTCGGTGCCCCTATGGCACCTGCTCAAGCGCATGAATATCTACAGCAACAACGCGATGTCTGAGATTTTAGCGGCGAATCTAGGCGGTGGCCCTGCACTGGCACGGCGGGCAGCTCAAATCACACAACTACCACGGCGAGAGTTCCAGTTGTCGAATGGCTCTGGGCTAGGGCAAGAGAACCGTCTGTCGCCCCGTGCGGTTGCTGCCATGTTCATGGCGATTCAACAGCGGGCTCAGCCGAGCGGCATGAGTGTCTCCGATCTGTTCCCTGTGGCGGGCTATGACCTGCAAGGAACGGTTCGATATCGTCGCCTGCCGATGGCCACCGTGATCAAAACTGGAACCCTATCGGATGTGAGTGCCTTGGCGGGCGTGTTGCCAACCCAACGCTGGGGTCCTGTTTGGTTCACCTTTATCAATCGGGGAACTCAGTTAGACGGCCTGCGCGGTCTACAAGACCAGTTGCTACAAAGCTTAGCGGTCCAGTGGGGGGCAGTTCCCGTGGCTCCGGAGGGCTTTGCCCCAGCTTCCTGGAAAGATGTGCAAGACCGTAATGAACTGCTGCTTGCCCCTACCTCTCAGACACAAAGCAACATCGGTCCCCAAGCTCAGAATTCATTGCCCTGAGCCCTAAGCTCAACTCGCCAAGCTCAACCTGTAGGGGTGCGGTCGCCGCACCCTTAATTTGTGCTTCTGAGGTGCTTCTCAACTCATGGGCTTTTAACCTCCGCTGACCTCTTTTAAAAAGGTGTTTCTAGCTGAATTGGTCAGTCGGCAGAATTGGCTCTATGAGAACGAACTAGAAGTGGTACTACCGAAAACCACTTGAGTTCGATAACTTGTGGTTGCACCTTTCAAATTGCATCAATGCAACCCGTGACCTGTTCTCCTCCTGAGCTTGAGCAATACGATTTAGCACAAGCCAATATTGCCTACACACGAGCAGCCTTGAGTGAGCCTGTGATGGCTGGTTTTGTTGCCCAATTGGAAGCAATTAATGCTTTAGCAGATAGCAGCCCAGGCTTTGTGTGGCGCTTACAAACAGAAGCAGGCGATGCCACCGAGATTCGTGCTTATGATGACGAGCGTATTATCTTCAATCTTTCGGTTTGGTGTTCGCTAGAAGCTCTCACCCAATACGTTTACCGCAGCCAACATGCAGCAGTGATGCGTGACCGTCGCCATTGGTTTGAAAAGTCTCAGGAGCCAATTCTCGTGCTGTGGTGGTTGCCTAGGGGGCAGATTCCAACAGTGAGTGAAGCCAAAGCGCGTTTGGATCATTTACGCGTTCACGGTCCCACACCTTACGCGTTCTCCTTCAAAAAACCATTTTCTCAACCGAATACTCAACTCAGTGAGGCCTCTCATGCAGTTTCTTACTGATTGGCTTGTTGTCTTCAGTGTTGGCTGTCTCGCGGTCACTAGCCCCGGTCCCAATCTCGCCATTACGCTTCGCAATAGCTTGGCCTACTCCCGACAATCTGGCATTTATACCGCGCTAGGTTTAGCCGCCGGTAATCTCGTCCATACCACTTACTGTCTGTTAGGTATCGGGCTGGTGATTTCTCAATCTATTTTGTTGTTTAGCGCTTTGAAGTGGGCGGGGGCTGCTTACCTCATTTATGTTGGCTGCCAGGCCCTGCGCTCTCAAAAATCAGCGGCTATCACTTCTGCTAGGAGTACACAGGCTATTAGTCGAATAACAGCTGTTCAGATGGGCTTCTTGACCAATCTGCTCAATCCCAAAGTGACCTTATTTTTTCTGGCTCTGTTTACCCAAATCATTCAGCCTGAAACTCCTTTATGGGTTCAAGTAATCTACGGTCTGACGATTGTGGCTCTTGAATTCACCTGGTTTGCTTTGGTCTCGCTGTTGGTTTCACAGAAAGCCGTCAAGCAGCAATTTCAAGCAGTTAGCCATCGGCTTGAGCGAGGGATGGGCATTATGCTGATCGCTTTAGGGCTACGGCTGGCATTGGCACAAAACAGCAATTAGACTCTGCAGCTAATCCAAACCGACACTCAGTACAACGCTGAGTAAAAGTAATGCCCCATTTTTCAAATCTGCTCCTGTTTGTTGCCGCTGCAATTGTGCTGATAATGACCCCTGGTCCCGATACGCTCTATGTTCTGGCTCGCACTTTAGGCCAGGGAAAAATGGCTGGTCTTGTTTCTGCTCTGGGGATTTGTACAGGGCTTCTAGTACATATTTCAGCGGCAGTTATTGGGCTCTCATCCCTGTTGATGACCTCAGCACTTGCCTACAATCTCGTGAAGTATGTAGGCGCTACGTACCTGGTTTATCTAGGACTATGCACAATTTTGAACCGTGAGCATCGAACAGCCCTTCGTCCGTCTCAAGGGGTCAGTTTAGCCAAGAATTTTTCTCAGGGTGTGCTCTCCAGCACACTCAATCCGAAGCTGGCGCTATTCTTTTTGGCCTTTCTACCTCAATTCGTTGACCCGGATCAAGGTAGCGTTAGTTGGCAGATTTTTACGCTGGGGGTTCTGTTCGTGAGCATGGCGGTTGTTTGGTTTCTACTCATCGTTCTCTTGATCAGCTCATTCAGCGATTGGCTACCCAAACATTCAAATTTCGCCAAGGTTCAGAAGTGGCTAACGGGCAGTATCTTGATCAGTTTAGGAATCCGTTTGGCCTTGCCAGAACGGAGTTAGCTCAGGAGCTTAAAGCGCAGGCATTAAAGTGTAGGCATGTTTTGGATTCCTCTCGAAAAATCCTCGCCTACTCCCTTAACTCGACAAGTTTATGAGTATCTGCGCGAGCAGATTTTGCGCGGAGAATTGGCTTCAGGGCAGCAGCTACCCGCTACCCGCGAGTTGGCCTTAAACTTGGGAGTCTCACGTAACATCATTCTGCTCGCCTATGAACAACTTCTGGCTGAGGGCTGTTTAGAAGGGCGTCCGGGATCAGGAACCTATGTTGCTGAAGGAGCCTATTTGGCGTCGCTGGCTGGGAGGCTTCCTGTGGCCAATTCTGTAGCTAGCCCTCGAAATTCAGGTGTAGACCCAGTTAGCCCAGCGCTGACTGAAAAGTTAACTGACTGGATTGACTTCCGGTCTGGTATACCGGCGCTGGATCAGTTTCCTCGTAAGCTGTGGGGCCAACTCAGCAGGCAAGTTTGTGTAGAGGCGCCCCCCTCCCAATTAGGCTACGGAATTGCTGAGGGATGTGCTGAATTAAGAACAGTTTTGGCGCAATATCTTTCAAGAACGAGAGGAGTTCACTGCCACCCTGACCATCTCGTGATTACCTCCGGCGCGGCTCAGGCTTTTGCCTTAGTCACCAAGCTATTGCTGAGGGCAGGGGAGGTGGCTATTGTGGAAGATCCAGTTACCTCCGAACTGCATGAAATATTCACAACTACGGGTGCTACTTTGTACCCAGTTGCCGTTGATCAACAGGGTCTACGCACAGACTTGTTGCCAGAGAATATAAATCCTAAGTTTGTATTTCTGACTCCCTCACATCAGTTTCCTTTGGGAGGCATTTTGCCGATCCAACGGCGCATCGAACTTATTCAGTTTGCCAGAACAACTAACTGCTTCTTGCTGGAAGATGACTATGACAGTGAGTTTCGTTACGAAGGAGCTCCCTTAAGCTCACTGCAAGGATTAGCACCCGAACAGGTTCTCTACGTTGGCACCTTCAGCAAAATTTTATCGCCAGCCCTGCGGCTGGGCTATTTAATCGTGCCACCCAGCTTAGTTGAGCCCTGCCGTAAGCTCAAACGCTTGGCAGATTTACACACCTCTGTTTTGGAGCAGCTTACGCTTGCCCGCTTGATCGAATCAGGGCATTTGGAGCGACACATTGCCAAGATGAAAAAGCTCTACCGCCAACACCGAAATCTGCTCGTCGCCAGCTTGTTTAAACATTTTTCAACTGACGTGAAAATCTTGGGTGGTTCTACGGGTCTGCACCTAGTTGCTGAATTTCAGCATGTTGAATTTTCAGAGACAGTCCTGCAAAAGATAGCCCAGCATCAAGTGCGGGTTTATCCAGTAGAAGTACATGCCATTCGCAAAGGACAGCATTGCAATCGCATCATCTTGGGCTATGGCAATCTGACTGACATCATGATTGAAACTGGCATTCAACGTTTGCAGGCCGCGTTGATGAGTTTATAAGTTCTCAAACGCATTTGGACCTGGAGGCTTCGTAGGACGAATCAACAGCAGAATGGCCAGACCGGGCAAAGCTCCCGCAGCCGTCAAGGCAAAAAAAGGCGCCCATGCCATTTGCTCTGCTAGGTAACCCGAGAACGAACCAGCCACCGTTCCACCCACCGCGAACAGACTGGAGAGAAGCGCGTATTGGGTGGCAGTAAACTGTCGGTCACACAAGCTCATCAGGAAGGCGAGAAAGGCTGAGGTGCCCATACCCCCACAGAAGTTTTCGATGGTGATAACGCCGACCATACCTGGGTAGTTTTGACCCAGTAAGGCCAGCCCAGTAAAGCTTAGATTGCTGATGCCTTGAAGGATGCCCGAGAACCAGAGCGCGCGCAAAATCCCACTCCGGTTTACAAGGGCACCCCCAATAAAAGCACCAGCCAAGGTAGCTATCAGGCCGACCACACTGCGGATCAGACCCAGGTCAGTTTTGCTGAAGCCAGTTTCTAACAGAAAGGTAGTGGCCATCTGTCCTGCCAACCCATCGGCCAACTTGTAGAGCACGATGAACAGCAGAATCAAGCCAGCCTGCGAATGTTGCTGCCAGAAAGCCCGAAAGGGCTCAAAGACTGCTGCCTGAAGCGACTGAGGGGCCTGACTGCTGCCCTCTGGTTCTGGTGCGAAGTAAGAGACAATCAGGCCCACCAGCATCAGGGCAGCCATGAGAGCGTAAACCTGGGACCAAGGCAAAAAATCGGCCAGGTAAACAGCAAAGCCACCACTGACCAGCAAGGCAATTCGATAGCCCGTAACGAAAATTGCTGCCCCTGCGCCCATCTCAGGTTCAGTGAGCACATCGGTTCGGTAAGCATCGACGGCAATATCTTGAGTGGCGCTGAAGAAAGCCACTGCCATGGCCACAGTAAAAAAGATCTGAAACTGAGCAGGGTTCTGGAAACCCAAAAGCCCGATGCTGAGAATCAGCAGTATCTGTGTGAGGGCCATCCAACCACGTCGTCGGCTGCCCCGCAATCGTGCGGCCAAAGGGGGTATGAACCGATCTAGTAGGGGTGACCAGACAAATTTAAAGGAGTAGGGAATTCCTAGCAGGGCTGATAAACCGATGGTAGTTTTGCTCAAGCCTGCTTCGGTGAGCCACGCTTGTAGAGGCGTGCCGCCAGTAAGCAGCAACGGCAGTCCTGACGAAAACCCCAGCAGGAGCAAGACGCCCATGCTGAGGCTGCCATAGACACCGAGCGAGGCTTGAAGAGACTTGAGCGGGGAATTCATGACGAACAGCGCAAATAATAGCCGCCATCTTACGAGATAACGGGCGAAATCACAGGCGGGATCACGAGAGCCCAGGGGATGTTATTCCAAAACCCCGCCCAAGCCTCTCAACCTACCTAGAGGTCTGACTAGGAGCTTGCTTAGGGACTACTGATCCTGAGATCTCCAGAGTTGAGATCGCTTGGTCCAGCCAGTAGCCTCACAATTTCGACTTTGCGTCTACGCTTGGTTGTGGACTTGGTTGTAGATTGGGCTTTTGACGTGGTTGCGCTTAGGTTGGCCACTGCTACGCTTTGAGCTGCTTTCAACTCTTGTTTGGCTGGCTTTTCTGGAATAGATTGCTCCAGCTTTTGCCGGGTGACTTGCTCCAAATACAGGCGCAGTGCATCGAGAAATGCGTAATCTTCCGGGTTGAAGTGAGCTCGTTTTTGCTTCAACAGCCTCACAAACAGCCAGTAACAATGCAGCATGAGCTCTTGACCGTCGCGGAAGTTGGCCAGATTTGCCAAACCGCTATCAGCAAGCTTCTGCTCAACGACCCGGTTCCGCTGTTTTAACCAAGCCTTGATCGCACAGATCTGGCGGGTTAAGACCTGGATCTCCAGTCCCTTTTGCAAGCTCCAAGTTCTGGGCTTACTGGGTTTGTGGCGAGCAAGTTCATCTTGCAGATGACACAGGTCAGCCCTGAGATCTTGAAGACGTTGCTGGGCTTCTGTCTCTGTTGTCGGTAGCTCAAATTCAAATTCAGGCATGAGACGCAGCCCTTTTTCAGCACTTGAGCACGACACATTACCAGACCTGCAAGCGCCTGGGAAGCCCTAAATGTTAATTTATATTAAGGGCTGCCATAACAGAACTCCCGTCCGGCTACCGGATGGGGTTCTGACTGAGGAAAAATTTAGCTCTAGGCAGGGACTAGACCTTTAGAGGCTAGCCACTCCTTGCTGAACAGCCGTGACTGATAACGAGCGCCACTGTCACACAAAATAGTCACAATCGTATGACCTGGTCCCAATTGCCGAGCTAACCAGACGGCTGCACCGACATTAATACCCGAGGAGCCTCCCAAGAACAGCCCTTCTTTCTCTAGCAGTTGATAGACAATTGGCACACACTCTTCGTCAGAAATAACCACGGCATCATCAATAGGAACCCCCTCCATATTGGCGGTCACCCGACTGTTGCCAATACCCTCAGTAATTGAACTCCCTTCAGTTTTGAGTTCACCGGTTTTGGCGTAGCTGTAGAGGGCGCTGCCTTTGGGATCAGCCAGGACTGCTTTAACAGCCGGGTTCTTTTCTTTGAGGTACAAGGAGACACCTGCGTAGGTACCGCCGGTCCCCGTGGCACAAGTCCAACCGTCAATTTTGCCCCCGGTTTGTTGCCAAATCTCAGGGCCTGTTGTCTCGTAGTGGGCACGGCGATTGGCAAGGTTATCAAATTGATTGGCCCAGATTGCATTTTCAGTTTCCTGTGCAATACGGCCCGACAGTTTGACATAGTTATTAGGGTCTTTGTAAGGAACTGCAGGCACGGTTCGCACCTCGGCTCCCAACATGCGTAGGGCATCAATTTTTTCCTGTGATTGTGTTTCAGGAATGACAATAATGCACTTGTAACCTCGAGCATTACAAATATGGGCAAGGCCAATACCTGTATTGCCTGCAGTGCCCTCTACGACCGTACCGCCAGGTTTGAGCAACCCTTTTTCTTCAGCGTCTTTAATCATGTAGAGCGCCGCTCGATCCTTGACAGAACCACCAGGATTGAGGAACTCTGCTTTGCCTAAAATTTCACAGCCTGTCTCTTCACTAAAACTCTTTAGGCGAATCAGTGGTGTGTTGCCTACTGTACCGACAAAACCATCCTTAATATCCATAACCGGGTGCTATCTGCTGAGGGGGGCAAGGGGGGACGTTAATCACCAATCTCTCACAAATCTCTTAGGCCATGTGAACGGCAACGTAAACAATAGCCAGCAAAAGCGGAAGCTCTCGCTGGCTATTGAAGATTGAGCGTTCAGGCTCTAACGATTAGGTTGGGGAGTTAAGCGCAGGTAGGGCTTCACTTCGCGGTAACCTTTGGGGAACTTCTCCTTGAGGACCTCAGGATCCTTAAGAGAAGGTACAATCACGCAGTCGTCGCCATCTTTCCAGTTAGCTGGTGTGGCAACGCTGTAGTTATCGGTCAGCTGTAGGGAGTCAATTACCCGCAGCAATTCATCAAAATTGCGTCCGGTGCTGGCTGGGTAGGTCAGAGTTAGGCGCAGCTTTCTGTTGGGATCAATCACGAACACTGAACGCACCGTTAAGGTGTCGTTAGCGTTGGGGTGAATCATGTCGTAGAGGTCAGAAACCTTGCGATCGGGGTCAGCCAGGATCGGGTAGTTGAGGGCGCTGCCTTGCGTTTCTTCAATGTCACCAACCCAGCCTTTGTGGGAGTCAACGTCATCCACGCTTAGTGCTAGGGCTTTGACATTGCGCTTGTCAAACTCGGGCTTGAGCCTTGCCACTTCCCCTAGTTCTGTAGTGCAAACCGGGGTAAAGTCCTTGGGGTGAGAGAAAAGGATCACCCAATTATCACCAGCCCAGTCGAAAAAGTGGATTTCCCCGTGGGTAGAATCCTGGGTAAAGTCGGGAACAACATCGCCTAATCGGAGAGCCATAGCTAATTCCTGTGATCTCGAAACAATCGCACAGTTTTCAGTTGTATCATGCCACAAACCCCGGTTAGCCGGTCGGGATTCTGTTCTTATTATCATTTTTTAACATTGTGTTCTTAAAGCTAAAACATATAGATTTGGCCTAGACAAAATTCTTCTGTTCTGGACCGTCCCTTCTTCTCGCAGAATAAGTGGATGAAGCGAGAGTCAAACCGAACGTGAAGTACTTTTTTTTAGCCCAAGGCTGGCACGTGGGTCGGATTTGGGCAGCAGGCGGTCTCTGGAGCGAAACCGCCTGGCGACGCAAGCCCCGGATTGAACTGATGGGGCTTTACCCCGTTGACCAAGGCGAAAGCATGTGGCTTTACCGGGTTGAAGACGCTGTCCTCATGGTTGAAGTCACGCCAGAGTCAGGGCATCCCGATGCCAATATTGGTCAGGTCGTGCTCAAACGTCTGATTACAGCTGATCAAGCCCTGGAGCGAATCACTGCCCTGTCGCCGACAGAGGCAAGCTCAGCCGCTCGCCCTGAGGCAGCCAATTCTGGAATAGCTAATCCTGGGGCAGTCAATCCTGGGGCAGCCAATACCGATGGCAATGAAACCACCGAGGCGAAGCCGCCACTCAACAACTCAATCATGAGGTGATCTCCTCAGAGCGAGCTCCTAAAGCAAGCCTCCTGGGCACGCACGCAATCAATGCCCAGCCAGAGCAGGTTTGCTACCCTAAAGGGACTGCTTGCCCTAAGAATCGGTCTCATGAAGTCGTCCCGTAAAGTTGGCTTTCTCTGGCAACTCCAGACCTCTCTGCTTAGCCTGATGATTGCGCAGGGAACCCTGCTAGGTCTTCCAGCCAGCGCCCAATTGCGTACCGATTCAAACTCGGCCACCCCGAATGGGTCCTCGCTCAGCTACAGCCAGTTTCTCAGATATATCGACGAGGGCCGTGTGCTCAAGGTTGACCTTTACGAGAGCACGCAAACGGCTGAAGTGGAATTAGAGAGCGAAGACGGCAAGGGCGGCCCTCGCACCGTGCGGTTAAATCTGCCGGTCAACGACCCGGATTTGATTCGCAAGCTGAGATCGAGCGAGGTGGATCTAGCCGTTTGGCCCAATCCTCCTGGTCGGCTCGCTTGGGGGCTCCTTGGTAACTTATTGCTGGTCGGATTACTTCTGGGCAGCCTGGTACTGCTGTTCCGACGCTCTGGCAGCATGGGCGGCCCTGGACAAGCCATGAACTTTGGCAAGTCCCGCGCTCGCTTCGCTATGGAGGCCAAGACCGGCGTCCTCTTCGATGATGTCGCTGGCATTGAAGAAGCCAAAGAAGAACTCCAAGAAGTCGTCACCTTCCTCAAGAAGCCCGAGCGCTTCACCGCAGTGGGTGCCAAGATTCCCAAAGGCGTGCTACTAATCGGCCCTCCTGGGACGGGCAAAACTCTGTTGGCTAAAGCAATTGCTGGCGAAGCTGGTGTGCCCTTCTTCAGCATCTCGGGCTCTGAGTTCGTCGAGATGTTTGTCGGGGTCGGTGCTTCTCGGGTGAGAGACCTATTCAAGAAAGCTAAGGAGAATGCGCCCTGCATCATCTTCATCGATGAGATCGATGCGGTGGGACGGCAGCGAGGAGCGGGGATTGGCGGTGGCAACGACGAGCGAGAGCAGACGCTCAACCAGTTGCTGACGGAGATGGATGGGTTTGAGGGGAACACAGGGATTATCATCATCGCGGCGACCAACCGGCCCGATGTGTTGGACTCTGCCTTGCTGCGCCCCGGTCGTTTTGACCGGCAGGTGATGGTGGACCTGCCC
Organism: Leptolyngbya sp. FACHB-261; assembly: GCF_014696065.1. Taxonomy (NCBI): domain Bacteria; kingdom Bacillati; phylum Cyanobacteriota; class Cyanophyceae; order Leptolyngbyales; family Leptolyngbyaceae; genus Leptolyngbya; species Leptolyngbya sp. FACHB-261. The sequence goes on from NZ_JACJPL010000026.1 coordinate 468,173, forward strand.
ACCTACAAGGGCCGTTTAGGCATCCTGCAAGTCCACGCCCGCGATAAGAAGCTAGCTGATGATGTTTCGCTGGAGGTACTAGCCCGTCGCACTCCCGGTTTCTCGGGTGCGGGGCTAGCCAACTTGCTCAACGAGGCTGCCATCCTGACCGCTCGCCGGCGCAAAGACATGATCACGATGCTGGAGGTGGATGACGCTATTGACCGCGTCACCATTGGCCTCACCCTCAATCCCTTACTAGATTCCAAAGGCAAGCGCATTCTGGCCTATCACGAAATCGGTCATGCTCTCTTGGGCACCCTCCTACCTCACACCGATCCCTTAAGCAAGGTAACGGTGATTCCTCGATCGGGTGGTGTAGGCGGTTTTGCCCAGTTTGAACCAGCTGAAGAGATGGGTCTAGAGAGCCGAGCCAAAATTCTCGATGAGATCACCATGACCCTGGGAGGCAGAACCGCCGAGGAGCTGATCTTTGGTGATGCGGAAGTTACCACCGGTGCTTCCAATGATCTGCAACATATCACCAGCCTCGCGCGGCAGATGGTGACCCGGTTTGGAATGTCAGATTTGGGTCCTGTTGCGCTTGAAAGCCAGCAGAGCGAGGTCTTCTTGGGCCGCGATTGGATGTCTCGCTCAGAATACTCTGAGTCGATTGCGTCTCGAATTGACCAGCAAGTCAGGCAGATTGTCACCCACTGTCATAGCGAGGCTCGGCGCATCTTGAGCGCTCACCGAGTGCTGATTGACCGGCTAGTGGACTTGTTGATCGATCAAGAAACTATTGATGGCGAGGAGTTCCGCCAAATCGTTGCGGAGTATACCCCTGTTCCTGAAAAAGCTTTAAGCGTGCCCCACTTCTAGAGCAACGCTAAGGGTTGAAACTGATAGTGCTCAGCAGCGAATAGGCAAGCTTAGGAGGGTCAGTCCCTGTCCCTCCCAGCCAGTTTTATTCAGGCTTGTCTAAGCCAGACAGGCCCGCGAGCTGGTGATCAAGCTGCATGCGCTGTTCCATTTGGCGCAGAAAGTAACCGGTCATCATGGCTGAGGCCAACATGCCAGCTAAATTTTCCCGATCAGTCGTGACTTGAACGTTAAAGGCTTCAGACGGCAGCATCCCCACCAGCCCTTGAATATTCTGGGAGATAATCTGCCGAACCTCGGGGCTCACCGAGCGGGCAACGTTTGCTAGAACCTCCGGGGACTGGTGCTGCAGGTACTTCAGCAATGGGTTACCAGCAGCTACATCTGCCGAATCCACGCTGAAAAAGCTGGCATCATTCGGGTTAAAGGCCATGGGTACTCTGAATAAAGCTTCAGGACTGTTTCTTTATTGTGGCACTGTGTTCAAATATGACTAGCTCCCAGGAGAGCCAAATAACCGAACCGGATGGGGACGGCGTTCTCACCTCGGGGAAGGTCTTGGGTGGGACAGTTGCCGAGTGCAGTAGGATTTCTAGCCCACATCCCAATAGGCAGAGTTGAGATGACGGCAGATATTTTGTGCCAAAGCGAAACTATTGGCGACATCCCGGTTTTACAGGTTGCGGCAGCCGAGCAGTTTTACCAAGCCCTGCCTACGGTCTTCATCCAGCATGATCTTCTGGGCAGCAAGGACTGGGAACTGCGCTATGGTTACCCACTCGCGCAGGCCGGTTTTCGTGCTGTCCTGATCGACGCGCCCGGTCACGGTGAGCGGCGCCTCCCTGCCGTTTCATTCGACCAAATGATGCTCCATGCCTTTTGGGAAATGGTGCAGCAAACCGTTACTGATCTAGATACGGTGCGCTTTGAACTGCTACAGCGAGGATTGCTGCAAGCTGACCGTCTAGGTATTTTGGGCATTTCCCTGGGTGGGATGATCGGCTTTGGTGCTTTAGCTCAGCTTCCTTGGGTCCGGACCCTGGTTTCGCTGATGGGTACACCGGACTGGATCGGATTCATTGAGTGGACGCGGCAACAATGGGCGTTGCAAGGCGAAGATTTCCCTCTGTCTGAGGCCCAAGTTCAGGAGCAGATTCAGAGCTTGCACGCTACCAACCCAATCGATCAATTTGCGCAGTTTGCGGGTAAGCCAATTCTGATGTGGCACGGGCTAGCTGACGGGGTGGTGCCAATTGAAGGCAATCGCAATTTGTGGCGCAAACTGCAACCTGCTTATACAGAGCAACCAGATGCGCTCCAGTTAGTCGAGATGCCGGGGCAAGGACACAGTACGACTAGTGCTTGTCTGGATCTGAGCTTAAGTTGGTTTGGCCGTTACCTGTTAGGTTAGGCAACCCATTTCATTGGTCCTTCCATTCCATCCATCAGATGCCAGCCTCACTGGTATGCAGAACGCCCCGGAGCGCTCTCAGCAATTCTTGGGTGGAATAGGGTTTCGCCAGAAAAGCAGCAATGCCCATTGCCGAAGCTTCCGTAACCTTCTCATTGGCGGCTAGACCACTAGTTGCCAAGATTTTGACCTTGGGATTGAGCTTCTGTAAGGTGCGAGCCGTCGTGGTGCCATCCATGACTGGCATCATCATGTCGAGCAGCACGGCGCCGATCTCAGCTTGATGCTGAACATACAGTGCAACTGCTTCGATCCCATCTTGGGCCAGTAAAACCCGGTAGTTGTACAGCTCTAAAAAGGCCTGAGTAATCTCGCGGACGGGCGCTTCATCATCGACCACGAGAATCAGCTCACCATTGCCCGGCGGTAGTTCAACTTCCTCAACGGGTTGGGCTACAGCTTGCTCAATCGCTGGCAAATACACCTGAAACTGGGTGCCTCTGCCCACCTTGCTGTCAACTTCGACAAAGCCACCATGACTTCTGATGATGCCCATCACGGTCGATAGACCTAGCCCTGTACCCTTGCCGACTTCTTTGGTTGTGAAAAAGGGCTCGAAGATGCGATCTACAACCTCTGGTCGCATGCCAGTGCCCGTATCGCTGACTGTAAGTACCACGTAGGGTCCAACTTGGGCCCCAAGGTGCCTTCTAAGATCCTGGCGAGTGAGCAGCAGGTTAGCAGCGGTCATACTCAAGGTGCCACCATTAGGCATGGCATCACGAGCATTGACACAGAGGTTCATTAGCACCTGATGCAACTGAGTCGCGTCGCCAGAGAGCATCCAGAGATCAGGAGCGAGTTGACTCTTGATCGTGATCGACCTAGGAAACGTCTCACGGGCAACGGTCTCAATTTCTGAAATCAGGTGTTTGATCTGCAAAAACGTGCGCTCACCATCAGCTCCCCGCGCAAATGACAGAACTTGCTTGACCAGGTTAGCGCCCCGTTTGCCGTTGTTTTCTAGAGTTGTTAGCAGCTGCTGAGCCCGTTCATTGGTTACACTGCGCTTGAGCAGCTGAACGGAGAGCAAAATCGGCGTCAGGATATTGTTGAGATCATGTGCAATACCACCTGCCAGAGTGCCCAAGCTTTCCATGCGCTGGGCCCGCAAGAATTGTGCTTCTAACTGCTTTTTCTCGGTGATATCTGTACTGACTACCAGCGCTGACTTGGGTTTGCCATCGCTATCCCGGACCAAGGTCCAACGGCTGGAGACGATGATTTCTCGACCTGTTTTTGTGACTTGATGGAGTTCACCCTGCCACTCGCCTGTTTCCAGTAGAGTGCGCTGAATTTGGGTCAGCAGTGTCTTTTCTTCGTGGAGCAACTGATCGACCGGCTGACCCAGCACTTCCTCGATCTGCCAGCCATACAGCCGCTCGGCCCCCTTGCTCCAAAACAACAGGTGTTGCTCAAGATCGCAAACCGTAATGGCATCAGTCGTGATATCTAAGAGGGCTGCTTGTTCGCGGATTTTCTGCTCTGCCCGTTTGCGCTCGGTAATGTCGGTTTGGATGCCGACGAAATAGAGGCAGTGGCCTGCTTCAGAGAATACCGGCGAGATTCTCAACTCACTCCAGAACGATTCCCCATCTTTGCGGTAGTTCAGCAAGACAGCTCTGATTTCCCGTTGCTCGGCGATAGCCCGACCGATTTGAGCCACGACCTCTGGGTCAGTGTCTGTGCCTTGCAAGAAACGACAATTGCGGCCCAGAATTTCCTCTGGCTCGTACCCTGTGGTGCGTAGAAAGGCGGAGTTAGCGTAAATAACCGGGTTGTCTGGCTGGTTAGGGTCGGTAATCAAAACACCATCTGACACTGAGGCTAGGGCTTGAGCCAGCTTCAAGTTCTCAGTCGCCGCCTGCCGCAGAGCTCGTTCGTGCCGTTGCCGCTCTGCTAACTCTGCTAAGCGCTCGGCTTGGCTCTGACGCTCGTAGCGGATCTGCTCTTGGTAGTCGCGGAAGAAGTTAGCCAGCGCAGGTTCTTCTAGTAACAAAGCAGGAAGGTTCTTCTGGACGCGCTGGTCCGCTTCGTAGGCTACCTCTGGATGGGCTTCCATCCACACATGGCAGGTTTTGACGTAGGCGATGAATGTGACTAGGTGCTGATACTGAACAGGTCCTAGTAAGCGGCGCAACTCCTGACGGCAGAACTCGCTATGCTCTCGCTCCAGCGCCATGAAAATGGCACAAGCGAGTAGGCTGGATTCGAGGCTGGAGTGAGCTGCTGGCCAGTGGGTTAGGAGACTGGCGTGGGTTGCTAGGTGTTGAAGATGCTGGTTGACATCGTCCACTGAGGGTGAAGGAGCTTGCAACAGCGCCAACACTTCCCGAGCCTGAAGACCCAGAGGACGGAGGGTGCAACTGTGGCACACCATGCAATAGGGGACTGCGCAATAGCGTGAGAGATACGTAGATAGCTTCTCCTTGAACAGGGCAGGCAGGGGATTGTTGACGTAGGCCGCCAGCGTTTGCTGCCACAAATTTTCTAAAACCTCTGGCGTCTCTTCCGCTGGGCCAAAGAAAGGCGGCACAAAACCAAATTTGGCCTGGATTTCTGCTCTAATCTGCTCGCTGGTTCGAGATGAAGCAGGCTTCCCAGATTTCAAGGCATTAGGGGTCAAGGCATCTCTCAAAGCATCGTTTTTGGCATTGACCCAGCGCTGTTTACAGGTTGGTTTCAAGGGGGCAGGGGGCAGAGTAATGACGCTTTGCCGCAGTTTCTCTGTAATGCTGCTTAGGGCCATCAAGCTACGCCTGAGTTTGAGCTGGCTGACCACCTGGCGACCGAGTGCTCGTAGAGCTTCTATCTGGTTAGCGCTTAGACTATGGGGCTCTGGACTGGCAACGCACAATACAGCCAGTGGCACCTCTCCCGCAGCGCTCTCCAGCTCTGGAGCCTGAACCGTTGGGGTATGCAGCAGCGGTATGAGTACACAAAAGCGCAATTCGGAGAATGGGCTAACCAGTGAGCTGACGCTCGTTTTGCCAAACTGCTTGTCTAGCGTTGTATTGGTCACGAACGTAATGTCAGCTGAGCCCTGGCACAGAAGCCGCAAGTCAAGCGCTTGACTTGCCTCCTGAATAGCATCCGTCATGCCAAAGCCAAGGTTGGCTGGAACCTCGTAGCATTCGCTATCAGCAAGCTGAAGCAAAGCCATGGGCGAGTTACAAGCCTGAGCAGCTAATTGGACAAGGTCACGTAATGCTGTCTCAAGGTTTGTTCCAAGGTCTTGAGTTTGGCAAAGCGCTTCAAGTTTTGCCAACTCGCTAATGTGCAGTCCAGCCACCATTGTGCTTTCCCTAAATTTTGGGTGTGGGGCAATTCCCTAAGCGATAACTTGCTCTCCCCAGCCTCAGCCTTGCTTGTGAGGTCTGGAAATAGTTCGTCCTTGGTAGAAGCCAACTCTTAAACTTGCTTCCGGTTCTCTCCTGACTCCTGTCTCTATCCTAAGAGGGGTCTTGAAGATAACATCTGTGTCTTTGTAAAGATTATCCTTCGTATAGATACATGTTTCGTTGTACTACCTAGTGTGAGCAATTACTTACGACCGGTAGAAATACTTGAAAACTATTAGAAAATATTAGTTGAATCGTGGGAAGCAACAGCAAAACGGTTTGTGTTGCTTATCGCCCTTGACATTTTCAGGATTATTTCGATGGCGTTTGAAGATAGCACTTGAAGGTATGGCATTTGAGAAAATAAGGTTTTAAAGTCAGTCTCAGATCTCACTTCGAACGCCATCAGGTTAAAGTTCAATGTCTCAGGCGTTGATAGACCTCATCCGGTGTAAAGAGACTGCCAAACAGTGGTGGAGGCCAAACCATTAGCGTTAAATTGTGCTGAGCAAGCTCTTAGAACGCAAATTTAGCCTTGACTAAACACTTCGCAAACAGCCGACGGCAGGTTTTATTGGGGTTACAGGCTCTAGCAGGGCTAACAACCTTGACAGCGCTGGGGCAATTTCGCTTGGGATGGGGCACCACGATGGCTCAAGCAACCAGGAACCTGCCCAAGACTAGGGAGACGTCCTTGGGCATCCGCGCCGACGCCAAAGGCTTGCTATACGGGGCTGCGGGACGTTACCGCCATCTGAGCAGCGATGCTGCGTATGCTGCTGCCTTTGTCCAGCAGTGCTCAATTCTAGTACCTGAGAATGAACTGAAATGGCAAGCCTTACGCCCTGCCCCTGACCAGTTTGATTTCCAGCAGGCAGATTGGCTCGCTAACTTTGCTCGCGCTCACGATCTGAAATTTCGGGGGCACACATTGCTCTGGCATATTGGTATGCCTAAGTGGTTTAAGACCACGGTGAACCGTCAGAATGCTGAGCAATTTTTGCGCGAGCACATCACCACAGTGGTCAGCCGCTATGCGGGGACTATGCACTCCTGGGATGTGGTCAACGAAGCGATCAACCCGGGTGATGGACGAGCTGATGGCCTGCGCAATACAGCTTGGCTGAAATTTTTGGGACCAGACTATATTGACCTTGCCTTTCGCTTGGCGGCGGCAGCCGATCCGCAGGCCTTGCTGGTCTACAACGACTTTGGGCTTGATTACGATACAGCTGAAGAAGAAGCCAGGCGAGTCGCAACCCTCAAACTTCTAGAACGATTGAAATCTCAAGGGACGCCCATTCATGCCTTAGGCATTCAGGCGCACTTACTGTTTGGCGGAGATGCGACTAGTTTCAATGTCAGCAAACTGCGCAGTTTCTTAAAAGCCGTCGCCGATTTGGGCTTGAAGATTCTGATCACCGAACTGGACGTTAAAGACCAACAATTGCCCTCGGACATCTCGGAACGCGATGACTTGGTAGCTAAGGCTTACGAAGATTATTTAACTACTGTGTTGTCTGAACCAGCAGTGAGTGCTGTTCTTACCTGGGGGTTGAGCGACTGCTATACCTGGCTCACCAGTTATCGCCCCCGTCAAGACGGAGCTCCAGCTCGTCCCCTGCCTTTAGATGCCCAATTGCAGCGTAAACCCGCTTGGTACGCCATGGCCCAAGCCTTCGACCAGGCTCCTCAACGTCCCACACCGCGAATCTAAATGACTTGGCCCAGAGACTCTGGCTTGAGCCATTTAGGAGCGTTTTCTGCTCCCACCGCCTCACGATTCGTTGGGATGTCAATCACACTGGATAGCACAACATTAGCGGTGATATCGGTACCCTTTTATTGGCTGTTACTTAACCGACGATAGACGGTGGCCAAGGCATCAGCATCACCAACATTACCGGGGAATAAAACGACCGGCAAATCAGGAAATTGGGGATGGTCAACAGGTGTGCGCACCATTGAACAACCGGCTAGAATCTGGCCCAGTAAACGAGCTGAGCGAAGGGCCAAACCGGTGCTCAGCACGTCATTGGAGGTGATCCCTCCCTTACTGATCAAAAAGCCAATGTCGCTGGGCAGACCCTGCACAATATCCATTAATAACCGGGATACGGCTTCCCCAAACTGTAGTCGGGTCTGGCTATCTTCAAAGCTGAGTTCCTGGCGACTGGTGAACACAACCGGGGTTTTGCCCTGTTGGTGAGCTTTTTGCACCTGTTCTAGAGCTTGTTGCAGCAGGATAGGGCGAGGATCAGTTGTGCGCTCCAGGAGCCGAGCTACCTCGACTTCTACGGGTACTGTGCCCGGCTCTTGTAACAACCTTTCCAGCTGCTCAGTGGTCTTTTTGACGTGAGAACCAACCACTACCGCACCTGGCTTTTCCCCGCGCACATATTGCGCCATATCTGTTGCAGCAATCGGCTGGGGTGGCAACGCGGCTAAAGCGGTCAACCAACTGGCCGCACTGCGAAACAAAAAGCGCTTGCCCTGTTGGGCAGCCGCTAAAACGTCCGCAGCAAAGCGGTTGAGATCTGCTTGCGTTTCGCCGTCAACAACGCCACATTGGTTGTGCTCAAGTTTGAGCAGCCGTTGCAAACTTCCCTTGCGAATGTCAGCGAGCAAAAAGCGCTCGACCTCGGCAGCTTTAATTCGGCCCTGCGTTTTTTCGGCTACATAATCGGGCAAGTAACTGTGGTGATAGCCGAAGACAGAGTCCCGAGCGAACTCGGTCTCGTGAACGGGAGTATCTACACCATTAATTTTCAGATAATGCACACTGTCCCGTGTGACTCGTCCGCCTTCGAAAAAAGCAAGCACGAGAAAATGCGCGTCGAAAGGCCCCAATTCCTCAGCAATCACATCTGTTTCTACTGGATAATGACCACGCAGAGTGGAGTCAGAGCGGCTAACTACTAGAAAATCCTCGACTGCCTCCGCAGCAAGCGCCTGCTTAAGGTTGTGGCAAGCCTCGCGTGTGACCACAGCAGCCTGCTCTGGCGGTAGGGCTCGCGTGTTAGTCAGTACAAAGAAAATTGGTGAGTCATCCGCCAGTCCCAAGCGCAGGGTATCTACATCCCAACGCATGAGCAGCAGGCAACTGTGAACGGTTTGGGAACCGGTTGGGTCATCATCCAAGACGATTACTTTCGGCTGTTTATCCATCGGGTGAGCCCCCAACCTACTGGCTTGATCGTGACTGAGCACAGTTTACAGCCGCAGCAACCCGTGGCTTCGTGCCTGCGGTTCCTGCGGCTTGGAGTGGTTCCTTAAAAAGGCTCTAGGGAATGTAGCCGAGATTTTTGCTCGACAAACTTAATCGAGATACCCCATCAGTTCAGCGTCAGGCAGCAGGTTGGGAGCAACTGGACGATTATTGGGCAGTGGCTCTGCCTCACTGGAAACTTGCAAATTGCTGGCGACAACCGGACGGTTTCCTAAGGTTTTAACAATCTCAATGCCGCTGACGGCAATCGGACGGTTTCCCAGCAGAGTGCCTGCGACTTGAATACCCGCTACAGCAATCGGACGACCTTCAGGCAAGTCGCTAGTCTCTAGAATCTCTAGGGTTGTGGGGAAAACTGGACGGTTGTTGGGGAGGGGGCGGGGTTCGTAAACCCGGATGGCTTGAGCTCCGGAGGTTCGTTGCAGGGCACCTGGAGCGGCTGAAGTGGCGATCTGGACGTTATCTTTGCCCTCGTTGAGCGATTCTTCAACAGGCTGACTGCTGCTCTTGCGCTGAGTCGTCCGAGTTTTAGGGGTACTAGCGGTCATGGGCTATCCCTCCAGATGTTCTATTTCACATTGGTTTACCTAGCTCAGCCCAGTAGCAACTGTGAGTAAGAACAAACATCTACTCTGTTGCTTATCTTGAGCTTGACTTGCATTGTAAGTGTGAATTTTGGTATCCATAATCCCAAGAATTATTAATAGAATTTATCTTTCTGAGAAGATTCATTAGTCTCGATTTATTAGTGCCATTCGCCGTTTATTCAAAAAGGTCAGTTGGGCTGGACCTGTTTAGCCCAACTGACCTAACTGTCATCAGCAATCCAACAGCAACTTAGTCTTGGGGTTGAGCAACCCAACCCCCTTCTCAAGCTGAAGGATCAGAACCTCGGTTATTGCACGGATGTAATCTATTGCACCAATGCAATCGCTCGCTCTGCCAGGGCTTTAGCACTTAAGCCGTTGAAGTCCATCAATTGAGTCGCCGTTGCTGTCGTTTCGCCCCGCTTCCAGGCGAAGGTATCTCGCTTCGCCGTGCTGCGCAGCAGAATGGGCTCCAGGATGCCGCTGGCACCTCCAGTAATGCCTAGCAGCGCATCGCCACCGAATAGAGCCTCGAAGCCAGCATCGCCCAGGAAGTCACCATCTGGTTCCGAGCAAGTTGACCAAGCCACATCGTGAAGACGATAGAGACGGCGTGGATTGACCACGGAGACAATGCGCGTGCCAATGCCCTGGGTTGCCAACTGCGCCGCGGCTTCGAATGCGGGCAGTAAGGTCATGTCACCTACTACGGCCAGGACCACTGTTTTGCTGCCCGGCGTCTCCTGGAGCACGATTGCCCCATCTTGAAGCGCCTGACGCGCTTGAGCAAAGCTAGTGCGAATCGGCAACGGCGATTTGCTGGCCGTGATCACGATGCCCTTATTGCGCGTGGTCAGCGCCCAATCGTAAGCCACCTGAATGCTGTTGGCGTCGGTGGGGAAGATCGGGAAGATGTTGCCGTTGCGCATCATGGCGGCAAAGTAGGCTTCAATTTCGGGCCGTTGATGGGTCCAGCCATTGCGTCCCTGCTCTAGGGCACCTGCGGTAAACAGAGTGACCGTGGAGGGGGTGGGACGGCGCAACTCAGCCATCGCTTGAGTCACAGTCTGCCAAATCGGTAGGCCGTTGATGGCAAAGGATTCGTAAGAGCACCACAAGCTGCGGCTGCCCATCAAAGCCAGACCCACGGCTAAACCCGCACAGGCATCTTCACTCAGCGGCTCATAGACCTGACCCTTGGGCTGTTGGTTATAGAGCGGATCGGGAGTTGGGTGAATGATCTGAAGCGCTTGGTTGATGTTGGCGATACCCGAGGCTTCGTTGCCGTCAGCGTTGGAAACCAGATAGGCTGGATCCTGCTGGCCAACGTAGCCCACCAGACGGCCCATGGCTGTCGTGGCAATTTTGGCTTCACCGCCCACCGGGTATTCTTCCAGTGGCAGTTTGCCTAGGTCGGGCAAGGGCCGCACTGACTCAGTAACCGCCGTTTTCGCGGCTGGGCCACCCCCTGCCCGCTCCAGATTGGCGCGCACCAATGCCCAGGCCGCTGGAGACAAAGCCCGTGACTTGAGGCCATTGACCACATCCGCATTGTCTAGCGTGTGGTGGGCATAGAGGTTGTGAGATTTAGCACCTTTGGCATGGACGCCTGCGCCCTTGAGCTGCTTGAGGATCAAGACTGTGAGCTTGCCGCCTAGGGCAGACCGAGCTGCTTGGTCTGCGGCCACCAACACGGCTTCGGTGAAGGCCAAGCGCTGCTTTAGCGAGAAGCTGGTGCTGTCCACATAGGCACCGGGCTGATTTTGGTCATCGAAATCCTTGGCGTCGATCAGGATTACTTCTTCAAAGCCGTTACCGCGCCAGTAGGCCAACATCTCCTGATTGGACTTGGTCGAGACCATGCTGTGGTGCTCCTGGCTGAAGCCATTCCAAATCAGCACCGGCAGGAAGTTGGTTGCGCTGGGATAGGCGGTATGGAAGTGAGCCATAGAACTCATCACATAGGGCTCGCCCAAACCACCATCACCGACTGTAAAGGGGAAGAGCTTATCGCGATGCAGCAGTGCAGCAGCCATAGCAAAGTGCTGGCCCTGGCCCAGAGGCCCAGCGGGAGCCAGAATTCCCGGAATATAGCCAGAGAGGTGGCCTAGCAGACCGTGCGTTTCGCGGAAGCGGTCACGCAACTGCGCCACGCTACTGATGCCCATGTCTTCCAATGAGCGGTCCAGGAACATGGCGCTGTAGAAGCCAGGGGCGTGGTGGCCAACTTCGGTGAGGATGTTCTTGTGGCCCAGCATCACTAGAGCCGCATAAGCTTCAACTGAACTAGCAAAACCGCCTGGGTGCCCAGAGGCCTTGCTGGCTGTAACTTGCAGAGTCAGGTAGCGCAGAGCGTCGGCAGCGAGCAGTGTTTGAAAGACAGCGGCGGGGTCGGTAGGGTTGGCAATCGCCAAGTTTCCTTCAGCAATAACGGGCGCTTTGCCATGCGTTTCAAAACCGGGCAAAGCCTCACCGAAGTATTGAATTCCTTCACAAAAAGCTGGAGTGGCTAACATTACCTCTTGGGGCGATGCTGTCATGCTGAGATCCCTACTTCCATCGAAATGACTGTTACTGCGTTGCTGCATTCATGATGTTACAGCTTTTGTGTTATAAGAAAGTAATTTATATTATCAACTATCCCTTTGGTTATGATGAGGGATTCTGCTCAAAGTTACTAAGGACCCAACAAGTCTTTGTGAGAGTAAAGCTGCTATGCCATTACCTGCTGGTCCACAGATTCCGCCCTTACTGCAACTCATTCAATGGATCGCTCAGCCGCTTGCTTTTTTAGAGTCTAATGCTCAGCGTTATGGTGACGTTTTTACAGCGCGATTTGGTGCTTTAGAACCGATTGTATTTCTCAGCCATCCACAAGCAATTCAAGAAATTTTTAATCGTCCTGAGCAATTTGATTCAGGTATTGCCAATGACATTCTAAAACCTCTTTTAGGGAATCACTCGTTGATGTTAATGGATGGTGAACGCCATCAAAAACAACGTCGCTTGGTTACTCCACCGTTCCATGGGGAGCGGATGCGCACCTACGGTCAAATTATTTATGACATCACACAGCAGGTAAGCGACCGCTGGATTTTGGGTGAGCCGTTTTCAGTTCGCTCTGCCATGCAAGAAATCGCGATGAGCGTGATTATGCAGGCGGTATTTGGCTTGCGCGAGGGCTCTCGTTGCCAGCAACTGAAGCAACTGCTGGCAGAGATGCTCGATGTTACCAGCTCGCCGTTAAGTTCTAGTCTGTTGTTCTTTCCCTGGCTACAGCGCGATTTAGGTGACTGGAGTCCCTGGAGTCGTTTTCTGCGCCGTCAGGAGCAAATCGATGAGCTGATTTACGCTGAAATTCAAGAGCGCCGCCAGGAGGTAAATACTGCTCGGTCTGACATTCTCAGTTTGATGATGGCAGCTCGGGACGAGTCAGGACAGCCCTTAACGGATGCTGAGTTGCGCTCTGAATTAATCACGCTTTTGGTCGCAGGTCATGAGACAACCGCATCAGCTTTAACTTGGGCACTGTATTGGGTTCATGCTTTGCCCAACGTGCATGAAAAGTTGCTTCAAGAGTTGAATTCGCTAGAAGATAAAACAGATTTCAACGCTATTTTTAAGCTGCCTTACTTAACGGCGGTTTACCAGGAAACGTTGCGCATTTATCCGATTGCCTTGATTACTTTCTTGCGAGTTCTAAAGTCGCCAATGCAGTTGATGGGACAGTCCTTCGAGGCTGGAACTGTGCTAGGGCCCTGCATCTATCTCACCCATCAAAGGCCAGATTTGTACCCGGAGCCTAAGCAGTTTAGACCCGAGCGTTTCTTAGAGCGGCAGTTTGCGCCCCATGAATATTTGCCCTTCGGCGGTGGCAGCCGTCGTTGTATCGGCATGGCCTTTGCCCAGTACGAAATGAAGCTAGTTTTGGCGGCTGTCTTGTCGCGGTTTGACCTGGCAATGGTCAAGAATCAGAAGGTTCAGCCAGTCCGTCGAGGCTTAACCCTGGCCCCTTCGGCGGGTAAGTGGCTAGTGCCAACAGGTCTGCGGCAGGCTGATAAGGTGCCAGCCCGGGTTTGATCTGGCCTATTTCACACGGGGCCTATTTTGTAGGGGTCCATGCCGCTTTCCCTGTACGGTCAATGTAGCTCCATTGACCGCCGGTTTTTACTCGTGCCAGCCCTTCGGCAAAGGAACCGGCTTCATCAAATTGTGGACTAACGATGAGGTTGCCAGTTTTGTCGATGTAGCCATATTTACCACTGATTTGCACCATCGCTAAGCCTTCTGAAAAGTCAGATGCGGCATCGAATTGGGGCTGAATTACAAGGTTACCAGTCTTGTCGATGTAACCCCATTTTCTAGCGATGGAGACTAAGGCGAGCCCTTCGGAAAAGTCAGAGGTGAAGTCAAACTCCGCATTAATCACCGAGCGACCAGTGCGATCAATGTAGGACCAAACATCGCCAGTCCGAACCCGCGCCAGTCCTTCTGAAAAGTGAAAGGCCCCGTCAAATTTTGGTTCAACGACCAACTTGCCGGTCCGGTCAATATAGCCCGCTCTGTGATTGAGCCGGGCAACGGCTAAGCCTTCAGTAAAGTTCCAGGCATCCTCAAATTGAGGCTGAATCACAACTTTGCCGGTGGGGTCGATGTAACCATAGCGACTATTCAATTTGATCGCAGCAAGTCCCTCGGCAAAATCTGAGGCCAATTCAAATTGGGGTTCGATCACATATTGCCCTTCTGGGTTGATGTAGCCATAGCGGTTTCCCACTTTCACTGCCGCTCGTTTTTCGGCAAAAGTAGCAGCGCCATCGAACCTGGGCTCAATCACGTACTCGCCCTGCTTGTCGATGTAACCGTACTGCTCACCCACACGGCTCAGTGCTAGGCCATCAGCGAAAGAAGAACTTCCCGCAAAATTAGGCTCGATCACATAACGACCCGTCTTGTCGATGTATCCATATTTGTCCTCCACACGAACCAAGGCCAGCCCTTCAGCAAAATCCCAAGCGCCATCAAATCGCGCTTTAGAAGTTGCTTGGGTAGGTGGCTCAGGCGCTACTGAGGGGCTGGGGCGAAGGGACGGTAAAGGTTGGCTCCAAGCCTGGTCTTGGCTCTGCTGCCCACAGGCGCCAAGCGTCAAGGCGACCAGGGTTAGAACAAGTGAACCGAGTCTAGTGAAATTGGGGCGACCGAGCCGATCCATCTCCACAACCTCACTCCTAGGCGTTGGTAAAACCTGTGATTGGCTGCCTCTAGATCGTCGTTTCTAGCTCTAGATTTCTCAAGCCACTGCATCAAGTTTGACGCCTCGAATCGAGTAATCCAATAGCTCGATTGGATGAAGAATCGGTACCTGTTTCCCCTGGATCCGCAAATGCTTACTGATTTGTAGAGAACAACCAGGGTTGGAGGAAGCGATCAGAGTTGCGCCCGTACTCAGCAGGTTTTCAACTTTCTGCTGGCCCAAGTCATCCGCAATCTCAGGTTGCAGCAGATTGTAAACGCCTGCACTACCGCAGCACAGAGCCGCATCCAACGGTTCGCGTAATTGCACACCAGGAATTTGTTTGAGCAAGCGACGCGGTTGCACACTAATTTTCTGCCCGTGCAGAAGGTGACAGGCGTCTTGATAGACCAGAGTCAAAGGCTGCTCTTGGAGCGGTGCGAGGGGTGTGCTCAGCCCAATGGCCTCCAAAAATTCCTGCACATCTTTGACTTTGGCGGCAAATTGAGCCGCTTTCTCGCGATAAGCAGGGTCATCTTGCAGAATGTGACCGTACTCCTTGAGCGTGTGGCCACAGCCCGCGGCGTTAATGATCACGGCATCAACGCCTGTGCCCTCGAAGCTGTCGATCATCTGGCGGGCTAGGGCCTGAGCTTGCTCTGTTTGCCCCTGGTGCTGGGGCAAGGCTGCGCAGCAACCCTGGCTTGAAGGCACAACCACCTCACAGCCGTTGGCGCTCAATACCCGAACCGTCGCTGCATTAACACCCGAGAAGAACAAGCGCTGCACACAGCCTGAGATCATACCGACGCGATAGCGCTGCTGGCCTTGGGCTGGGATGACCGTGGGCAGGTTGTCGGTAAAGGCGCTGAGCTTCACCTCCGGTAAGATCGACTCCATTGCAGCGAGCTGGGGCGAGACTCGCCGCAGTAGCCCGGTCGAGCGTACCAGCTTCTGAAGGCCCAGTTTTTGATAGAGCAGCAGTGGGGCCAGCAGCAGGCGCAGACGCCCAGGATAGGGAAACATCGAGAAAATCAACTGCCGCAGCAACCGGTCCTGCCAGGAGCGTGGGTAGTTGCGCTCGACCTGAGGTCGGGTCGCTGCAATGAGTTGGTCATACTGCACGCCTGAAGGACAGGTGGTGACGCAGGCTAGACACCCTAGGCAAGAATCAAAGTGCTGCGCCACCGCAGGCGAAAGTGGGATATCGCCCTCATTGAGGGCATCCATCAAGTAGATGCGGCCGCGTGGGGAGTCAGTCTCTTTGCCCAACACGCGATAGCTGGGACAGGTAGACAGGCAGAAGCCGCAGTGCACACAGGCATCGATCAGTTTTGGATCGGGCGGCTGCTGGGTGTCAAAGCTGGGCAAAGGCTTCGCACCAGCAGGGGTAGCTGAATTTTCTGAAACTTGCATGGCTTTAGATACCACCCACAAAACGCTGGGGACTTAAAAGATTTTCAGGATCAAACTGTTGCTTGATTCGCCGCATTAACTCCAGCGTATTACCAGCGTAACCCCAGACTTCTAGCTGCTGCTTAAGCGCTACGGGTGCTGCCAGGATGGTCAGGAAGCCGCTCCGCTCCTGGCACCAAGCGCGCAGGGCCAAGAGTGCTTCGGCAGTGACTGGTTGGTTGAGGCACAACATCCCCAGCCCACTGCCGACATGGATTAAGGCTGTGCTCTCAGCAGGCAACAGCGCCTTAATTTGCGCCAATGTCGCTACGGCCTCGGCAGAAACAACTCCAAACTTGCAAACGATTTGCTCTGGTCTAGGAGATTTCAAGAGCTGCAAGTTCTGCCATAGCTCGGTGTCCCCCGACTGGGTGTAAACCTTTCCCTGTAATCCCAAGGTCTGCCCCACCTCTAGAAGCCTTGTAGCCTGCTGATTGACACTGGCTTCAATGTTCTGAAAGCGGACTACCAGGCCCATGTCCCGCCCCAAATCGAGCTGCTGTACCAGAGATGCCGTGAGCAGATCGACCCCGGTAGGGGTTAGGGCAGAAGCCAGCAGCGTTTTGGTAGCAGTCGTCAGTGCTGCAGCATCGCCTGTAAGCACAACCGTTGCTGCTGCTTCTGGCAGCGGATAAACGCGAAATGTTGCCTGCGTGATCATGCCCAGGGTGCCGAAGGAGCCAGTGAACAGCTTCATCAAGTCGTACCCCGCCACGTTCTTCACGACACGCCCCCCTGCCTTGGCAACCTGGCCGTCGCTGCGCACAAAGTTAATGCCCAGCAGCATATCGCGCAGGCTACCGTAGCGATGCCGCCAGGAGCCCGTATCTGCTGTGGCAATTATGCCGCCTAAAGTTGCCGTCTCTGGGTAGGACGGATCGAGCGCCAGAAATTGACCCGTGGGCTGGAGGGCCGCTTGTAACTGTGAAAAGGGTAGGCCCGCCTCGACCGTGACCGTCAGGTCTCCAACCGCATGTTCTACCAGCTGAGATAGACGCTCGGTGCTGAGAATAATCTGAACAGGTGGCACCAAGCCGCCCCAACTCAGTTTTGTGCCTCGACCACAGGGCAAGACCCGCCAACGCTGGCGATAGGCATAGGCCATCACCGTTGCCAGTTCTGCTTGGCTGCGCGGATAGACCAAACAATCAGCAGTAATGCCAGCAAGTGCTTGGGGTTGAGTGCCAGGGTCAACCTTTTCCCAAGCACAAACCCCATCTGGTCCAACAATTTGCTCTAGCTCTCGGGCAATCGCGTTCATTCAGTGCACGGTTTCACCATGCAGATAACGATATGAGGAGGCCAACCCCTTGACAAGCGAAGGTACTCATCTCAAGTAAGCCAGATCCGTAAATTGGCAATTGAGTGGGCTGTGCAGCTCTCTATATGGCTATTGGTCATGGCCTAGAAGAGTTCAACGGCTGGAAACTGTTTGACATCAGCTCTAGCTGATTCGCCGCAGGTACGAGGCGTTGGGAAGATTTTGCCAGGATTAGCTAAGCCTTGCGGATTGAAAACTTGGCGCACCCACTGCATGGTTTCGAGATCGCTTTTGCTAAACATCTCGCTCATGTAGCAGCGCTTATCGGCACCGATGCCATGTTCTCCAGAGATACTGCCCCCGACTCGAACACAAAGCTTGAGAATTTCGCCCCCTAAAGCTTCAACTTGCTCCAAAGCCCCCGGCACCGAGTTGTCGTAGAGAATCAAAGGATGTAAGTTACCATCACCAGCGTGAAAGACATTGGCGACGTAGTAGCCATATTGTTCGCCTAGAGAGGCAATTTCCTTGAGCACCAATTGCAATTGGGTGCGAGGAATGACCCCATCTTGCACATAGTAATCTGGGCTTAACTTACCCATTGCAGCAAAGGCAGCTTTGCGACCTTTCCACAGCAGTAATCGCTCCTGCGGATCAGTTGCCACGCGCACATTGCGCGCGCCATTTTGCTTGCACAACTCGGTAATCCGCTGGCTATTCGCCTCAACCTCAACCTCTAGGCCATCCACTTCGACGAGCAGAATTGCCTCGGCATCGCGAGGATAACAACCTGTGCAAACGACATCTTCCACAGCATTGATGCTGAGGTTATCCATCATCTCCATACCACCGGGAATGATGCCAGCGCTGATGATGTCCGAGACTGTAGCTCCAGCAGCCTCGACACTAGTGAAATCGGCCAGCAGAACGCGAATTGCTTCGGGCGTTTTGAGCAACTTCAAGGTAATTTCAGTGGCAATACCCAGTGTGCCCTCAGAACCGACAAATAGGCCGGTCAAATCGTAGCCGGGCATCTCAGGCACCTTACTGCCCACATCAACAATTGAGCCATCCGGCAGAACCAGCTTGAGCCCCAGAACATGGTTCGTGGTGACCCCATATTTGAGGCAATGCACACCGCCCGAGTTCTCCGCCACATTGCCCCCAATCGAGCAAATGATTTGGCTGGATGGGTCTGGCGCATAGTAGAAACCAGCCCCGCTCACCGCTTGCGTGACCCAGTTGTTGATCACACCTGGCTGTACAACAACCCGTTGATTTTCCAGATCAATCTCTAGAATTTTGCGCATCAATGAGGTGACAATCAACACGCAATCTTCCACGGGCAAAGCTCCACCCGACAGCCCGGTTCCTGCCCCCCGCGCCACAAAGGGAGCCTGCTCACGGCTACAGATCTTGACGACTGCGGCCACTTCTTCAGTCGTTCGCGGTAAGACCACCACAGCCGGTTTCTGGCGATAACTGGTCAAGCCATCGCATTCATAGACCAGCAATTCCTCACGGCGGCGCACGACTCGCTCAGCCCCGACCACCGCTTCGAATTGCTTAATAACCGGCTGCCAATTGCGGCATTGTTCCTGCGTGATCATGGGCGCTTGTGGTAGATGCTAAGAAGTCAAAGAGAGGCCAAAAGCTGCGATTAAACGGCTTGCAAACCCAACCAGTCATAGATTTCCTGGCTGAGCCAATCACGCTCCACTGCCGTCAGTCCTGCCCCAAAAGAGTAGCGCTTGATGCCAGCCTCAAGGGTAACCACTTCATGATCCAGAAAGGGAATTTTGCTATCGCTGGGAACCCGTTGATTTCTGATTCTGGGGTTTATGAACCCTAATGGCATCAGGGTTTCTTGAGAGACTTTATTGACATCCGTAGTTTGTCCTCGTTGCCGATACCAAATGCCAAACAACCGCCACTCGATCTCAAAACGGTCGCTGTCGAAATAGACGTGGGTACGGCCAAAGGCAGGCAATAGAACCGCTGCCATCATTCTAGGCCCGATCAACCAGTAAGGAATGAATAGCAAGCTCAAGGGCCAAGCTCCAGTCAGCAGTATCCCGGTCAGATGAACGAAGGTAGGAACCAGGCCTAGCCACACTGCCGAAAATAGAACCGGAAAGGTATCGGACAGGTGCAAGCCCTGCCGGGGAATGCTGATGCGCAATTGGCTCGAAGACTTGCGGAACCAAACGCGGCTGCCCGCAGGCTGGCGCACTTTTTCCGTTGGCTTACTGAGGTCCCCTCCTGAGTTGAGTGCCTCACGCGCCTGCAAAGCCGTATTGAAGCGCCGCTCAAGGGCTGGCTCCGTCAAGCCTCGAATCCAGCGCACCAGCGCCGGACTAGCACTGGCCTGCTCAGCAAACTGGATGCGCAAGTTGTGCTGAGGCAGGTCAGCCGGAGCTGTGCCAGTTAGCAAGTGGATTAAGGTCGCCCCCAATGCATACAGATCGGAAGCCGGAACAGCCCGTCCGCCAAACTGCTCTGGTGGCACATAACCGTAGGTGCCAACCACCGTAAAAGTTGCACCCTCCGCTGCTGCCCGGTCTTGCACGGCGCCAAAGTCCACCAGATAGAGCTGCCCATCCTGACCCAAAATGAGATTGCTAGGCTTGATATCCCGGTGGATCACGGGAGGATTCAGCTCGTGCAGGTAGATCAAAACGTTCAGCACCAGCTTGGCCAGGTTCCGCACCTGAACCTCGCTGAGCCGTTGGCCCTGCTCAAGCAATTGCTTGAGGGATTGGCCTGGAATGTGCTCCTGCACTAAGCCAAACCAGAGAGCGTCGCCGGGTTGCTCTCCTAGTGAGAAGTAATCTCGGTATTTGGGAATCTGAGGATGGTTCAGCCGACGCAGTACCTGAGCCTCACGCTCAAACAGCTTGAGATTGTCCCACTGCATCTGAGCACCGAAGGCCAGCAGTTTGACCACTACCTGAGCGACTGGCTGTGCCAGTTGATCTTCGGCCAGCCAGGTTTGGCGACCCGCATTTTGTCCTAGCAGGGCTTTAAGCCGATAACGTCCGCGTAGGACCTGCCCTGATTCCAGCATCTGCCCTTGACTCCACTCCCAGTGGTGATCAAGCCTAATTTACCCGTCCCCTGTTAGGAATCAGTACAGATAGCGGCTCTGATTACAGGAGTTAATGCTAGCGATGGTTGACAATGCGAGCAAAGCTGTCTGGGTCGAGGCTTGCCCCACCCACCAGAACACCGTCGATCTCAGGCTGAGCCATGATGTCATCAATGTTGTTGGCTTTGACGGAGCCCCCGTACTGGATGCTGACCTCAGGATTGGTGAGTTGGGACCGGATCAGGCCGATCACCCGATTCGCTTCCTCACAATCACAAGTCTCGCCTGTACCAATCGCCCAGATCGGTTCGTAGGCAATGATCAAGTTGGACTGATCCACGCCAGCCAAGTCTTTGTCGAGCTGAGCAAAGATCCGCGCTTCCGTTTCTCCGGCTTCCCGCTCCTGCTTCGTCTCACCGACGCACAGAATCGGAATCAGGCCGTGGTGCTGAGCAGCCTTCAGCCGGAGATTGACTGTCTCGTCAGTTTCGCCAAAAAACTCTCGCCGTTCGCTATGGCCGATGATCACGTAGCCCACGCCCAGCTCGGTCAACATTGGAGCCGCAATCTCACCGGTGAAGGCACCGCTGTCTTCCCAGTGGACATTCTGCGCTCCCAAGGCTGCGCGGCTGCCATCAAGTTGAATGGCCACAGTTGCCAAATCGGTAAACGGCACACACAGCACCACGGCCCGATTTTGAGGCACGTCTTGCAGCTTAGGTAGAAAGGCGGTCAGAAACTCCCTGGCTTGCACCTGGGTTTTGAACATCTTCCAATTCCCAGCAATGACGACCTTGCGCACAGTTGCCCTAGCCTCTCAATCAGCGTGTGTACAGCTACAACAGTGTATTGGAGAAAGGTCACCAACTGTGAAGAAATCCTCTAATCCTTTGCAGACCTGCAGGGGGATGGCACAGGCAAATTAGTCGCCAGTGCTAGGATTGCAGGCAGAAAAGAAGAAAAAAAGGACAAGCAAGGTTCTATGACAGAACACGTAAAGTCGATCTCCTTCGACGGACGGGAGATTCGGCTCAAGATTGGCGTTCTCGCGCCACAGGCTGGCGGGGCAGTCTTGATCGAGTCAGGCGATACCTCGGTGCTAGTGACGGCAACCCGAGCCAAGGGCCGTGAAGGAATTGACTTCTTACCGCTAACGGTTGACTACGAAGAGCGTCTATACGCAGCCGGTCGTATTCCCGGCAGCTTTATGCGGCGAGAAGGCCGTCCGCCGGAGAAGGCGATTCTCACCGGTCGCTTGGTGGACCGTCCCTTGCGTCCTCTGTTTCCGGATTGGCTCCGGGACGATTTGCAGGTGATCGCTACCACCATGTCGATGGATGAGGATTTCCCCCCCGACGTGTTGGCAGTGACGGGGGCGTCGATTGCTGTGCAACTGGCTCAGATTCCCTTCAATGGCCCGATGGCAGCTGTGCGTGTTGGTTTGGTCGGTGACGATTTTATTTTGAATCCGACCTACAGCGAAATCGAAGCGGGCGACTTAGATCTAGTAGTTGCCGGAACTTCTGAAGGCGTGATCATGGTTGAGGCAGGCGCGAACGAGCTGCCAGAAACCGACATGCTAGAGGCTATCGATTTCGGTTACGAAGCTTGCCTGGAGCTAATCCGCTTCCAAAACGAACTGATGGCGGAATTGGGCATTACGCGGGTCGAAGCAGTCAAGCCTGAAACCGACCCAGCGCTGGGCAATTTCATCGCTGAGCAGGGACAGGCAGCAGTCCAAGAAATTCTGGGCCGCTATGAGAAGGACAAGCCTGTTCGCGACGCTGCCCTAGATGAAGTGAAGGCCAAGATCGTTGAAGCGATTGCGGCGCTGGAAGACGAGCATCCAGTGAAGGTTTCGGCGGCAGCAGATGGCAAAGCTGTTGGGAACACGTTTAAAGGGCTGACCAAAAAGCTGATGCGCCAAATGGTGATCACGGACAGCGTACGCATTGATGGGCGCAAGCTTGACGAGGTGCGGCCTGTGAGCGCCCAAGTACAGATTCTGCCCCGGCGGGTCCATGGCACGGGTCTGTTCAATCGCGGTCTAACCCAGGTGCTCTCCTGCGTTACCTTAGGCACCCCTGGTGATGCCCAGGAGCTCGACGACCTGCACCCAGATGAGCAGAAGCGTTATCTGCACCACTACAACTTCCCGCCTTTCTCGGTCGGCGAAACTCGTCCCATGCGCTCACCGGGGCGGCGCGAAATTGGGCATGGTGCGCTGGCGGAACGGGCGATTACGCCGGTCTTGCCTCCCAAGGAAGACTTTCCCTATGTGATTCGGGTGGTGTCAGAAGTTCTCTCTTCTAACGGCTCGACCTCAATGGGTTCGGTGTGCGCTTCAACTTTGGCCTTGATGGATGCGGGTGTACCGATCAAAAAGCCAGTTAGCGGTGTCGCTATGGGTTTGATCAAGGAAGGCGAAGAAGTCCGCGTCCTCACCGACATTCAGGGCATCGAAGACTTCCTAGGCGACATGGACTTCAAGGTGGCGGGTACCGAAACTGGTATTACGGCGCTCCAGATGGACATGAAGATCACTGGCATCACCATGCAAACCATTCGGGATGCGGTTGAGCAAGCCAAGTCCGGGCGGGCGCATATTCTCAGCAAGATGCTGGAGGCAATCGACAATCCGCGTAACGAAACCTCGCAGTTCGCCCCACGCCTGTTGACGATCAAGGTTGACCCTGATCTAATCGGTCTGATCATCGGTCCCGGCGGTAAGACGATTAAGGGCATCACCGAGGAGACAGGGGCCAAGATCGACATTGAGGACGATGGCACCGTTACTATTTCCTCGCTCAAGGCTGAACAGGCCCAGAAAGCACGGGCAATTATCCAGGGCATGACCCGCAAGATTAGCCAAGGTGATGTCTACGTGGGTCGTGTCACCCGCATCATCCCCATTGGTGCTTTTGTCGAGTTTCTGCCCGGCAAGGAAGGCATGGTCCACATCTCACAATTGGCAGATCGCCGGGTTGGCAAGGTAGAAGATGAGGTTGCCGTGGGCGATGAGGTCATCGTCAAGGTACGTGAGATCGACAACCGGGGCCGCGTTAACCTAACCCGTTTGGGCATTCATCCTGATGAGGCTGCGGCTGCCCGTGGCGCTGCGGCCACTGCTCCTGCCTAGACTCGGTTAGAGCGCTGCAGCCAGCGAGTCAGTAAAACCAAAGACAAAACCTGTCCCCAGGTGTTTGCCTCTTGTAGGAGGTAACACCTGGGGACAAGCTTTTCAACCCTTAGGTCTGGAAGCACCTGAGGTCTGGAAGTAGAGGTTTAGACTGGTCGAGTCACAAGAGGAGTGCTTGAACGGCGATGTCCGTTCTGGGCAAAGCGCTCTGCCACAATCTTCTGGTAAATAGCCTCATAGCCATCGGTCATGCGCTGCACACTAAATTTTGCTAAAACATGCTCCCGGCAGGCGCGGCGGTCCAGTTCTGGCACTCTATCGATAGCGGCAATCGCCTCCTCCAAGCTGTTGCACAGGAATCCAGTTTTGCCATGCACCACCACCTCGGCAGTAGAACCCAGGTTCATCGCGATCACAGGGGTGCCCGTTACCATCGACTCAATCATGACCAAACCAAACGGTTCGCGCCAGGTAATTGGGAATAGGGTTGCCACTGCGGCTCCCATCAGGTCGCTCTTCTGCTCGTGATTGGCCTCACCCAAGTATTCGATTTGCTTGCCGTCAATGTGGGGTTTAATCTCTTGCTCAAAATACTCCACATCGACCACATCGACCTTACCCGCCATCTTCAAATGCCAGCCTGACCGCTTGGCAATTTCGATGGCGAGATGGGTACCTTTTTCCGGAGATATGCGCCCTAAAAAAGCCAGGTAGGGAGGATCCTCTGGCTTCTCTTGGAACTTGTAGGTGCTGGTATCAATGCCGTTGTAGACAGTACCAACACAGTTGAGATTTAATCGGGGTTCTCGCTGCGCCTCAGAAATACTCACATAGGGTTGCTGGCGAGCATGAACGTACATCTTTTCATTGTCAGGAGTAAAAATGCCATGCAGCGTATGGACGCTGGGCGTTTTTACCAAATTGGCATAAGCCAAAGCGGCACATCCCATGTGCGAGTGAATGATGTCAAACTCGCTGGCCTGCTCGTACACTCGACTCAACTGCAACATCTCATAGATTGCAGTCTCTTTAACAGCGGCATCAAGACGTAAGGCGCGAGGGTGAACCGCTTCTAGCTTGGCAAGACTGATCGAATCACCGGAGGCAAATAGGGTAACTTCGTGGCCGCGTCGAACTAATTCATCACAGAGCAAACCAACAACTAGTTCAATGCCACCGTAGGCTGGGGGGGGTACACGCTCCCATAAGGGTGCAACCTGTGCAATCCGCATCCTAAACCTCCTAGGTCACAACGCAAGAAATAACTAAAATAGGGAACATCCTGATTAGCTGTAGACGTCGGGAACACTAGATAGATAGACGGTGTTTAGTCAAACATTGATTTCGCCTCAAACTCAGAAACAGGACAGAAGTTAAGCAAATCCTATAGTTTGGGAAAATGGACTCATGTACGGCAATCTCCAGACTGATCAGTAGAGATTTCCGTACTCTCATAACCGCATAAGTTGTATTCAAGTATCGTTAGCGGTAAGTATTAAGAAATAAATTTGTAGCTACAGGCTGTCAAGTCGAGCTTCTGATAGAAGCTCTTGATAGAGGCTTTTGATGGGCTGAGCCTCTCCTGTTAGAGCGCAGGAGCCAAGTCCATAATCAAGTAGACCTGATTGCCTTGAGGGATCGAACGCCTTATCATGAGCCCGAAGCCAAACGCCAAGCCTAGCGCTACCGACCACCACAACAGCCCTGATCAGCCTATATCTGAGGTTGCCACTACAACCAGGGTTCGTCCGCGTTATGTACCTCAGGACGGCTTACCGCTAAATAGTTGGCCCTGTATTCTCACTCAAGTTGACCAGCCAACGCTGACCCTCAAAGACCAGGATATCTTCCTGGTCACCGACCTCATGGGCAACATTGCCAGATGCGGTGAAGAGACCTCATTAGGACTGTTTTGCCAGGATACGCGCTACCTCAGCCGCCTAGAGTTACAGGTTGACGGGCGCGCCCCAATTTTGCTTGATAGTGACGCAGGTGACGGTTCTTTTCTCAGCGCCCTGTGCACTAACCCTCGGATCTCGCGGGGGGAAGATCGTGAAGATTTGTTGCCGGAGCGAGTTGGCATTCAACGAGAGATCGCTCTTTGTGGTGGCATGTTGGAGCAGATCACGGTCACTAACTACCATCGTGAGCCGGTGACGCTCACCTTTAGCCTGACCTTTGAGGCCGATTTTGCCGACCTGTTTGAGGTGCGAGGTATGACGCGCCTGCAGCGAGGTCAATCGATGCGGCCTGAAACCGAGCTAGACCACCACATTCTTTTGGCTTATGAAGGGCTTGACCAGCGCCTGCTGCTGAGTGAAGTGACTTTCAGTGATCACTTGCCGGACCGGATTGAAGGCAACACAGCAGTCTGGACCTTGGACCTGGACTCTCATGACCAAAAGATTTTGAGCTATCGCGTCGAAATGCTGATCGACGACAAGCCAGCTTCGGTTGTCAAAGCTCCACCGACCCTAGCGCAGGCACAAGCAACGACCAAGGCTGAACGTGAAGGCTGGCGCTCTCAAATCACCCATGTCCGCTCTGATAGCCAGGGTTTTAACCGGGTGATCGAACGGGCGGAGGCCGATTTGTATCTGCTGCGTCAGCCCGTTAGTCAGCACACCGTATTTGCGGCAGGCGTGCCTTGGTTCTCAACCCTGTTCGGACGTGACTCGCTGATCACTGCTAATCAAGCCTTGGTTTTAGACCCCACCGTTGCCCGAGATACCCTGCTGGTCCTGGCTGAGTTCCAGGGCACCAAGGATGACGAGTGGCGCGATGAGCAACCGGGCAAGATCTTGCATGAAATTCGTACCGGCGAGATGGCTCGCTGCAACGAAATCCCACATACGCCCTACTACGGCACCATCGACGCAACGCCCCTGTGGCTGATGCTGCTGGGTGACTACTATGCCTGGACCGGCGATCGGGTAACGGTTGAGAAGCTTTGGCCCAATGCCCTGGCGGCGATGGGCTGGATCGACCGCAACTGCCCCAGAAATGGCTATCTTGCCTATCAACGTCGCTCGGCGCGGGGCCTGGTAAACCAGGGCTGGAAAGATTCGGGCGATTGCATTGTCGACCGCACCGGCCAATTTGCTGAAGCGCCCATTGCCCTGTGTGAAGTGCAGGGCTATGTCTACAGCTCTAAAGTTCGAGCAGCAGACCTAGCGCATATGCTGGGTTATCCTGGCCTGGCCCGCCAATGGAAAGAAGATGCTCAGGCGCTCAAGGTTCGATTCAATCGGGACTTCTGGGTCAGTGAGCTCGACTACTGTGCCCTGGCTCTAGATGGTGATGGCAAACCCGTTGACAGCATCACCTCTAACCCAGCTCATGCCCTATTTACTGGCATTTTTAGCGATGAACACGCCCGCAGTGTGGCCGAACGGGTGCTAGCCCCTGATCTCAACTCAGGCTGGGGTATCCGAACTCTGAGCAGTGACTCGCCTGCCTACAACCCAATGGGCTATCACACCGGCTCAGTTTGGCCCCACGACAACGGCATGATTATTCAGAGCCTGCGAGCGGTTGGCATGATTAAGCCAGCTCTGGACCTAACCACCCATCTGTTTGAAGCGGCTCGAACCCAGCCTTACTCGCGCTTACCAGAACTGTTCTGTGGCTATCCCCACACCGAGCGCAATCAGGTCATTCCCTATCCGGTGGCCTGTTCGCCCCAGGCTTGGGCAGCAGGCAGCGTCTTTCAACTGTTGCAGGCAGTGGTGAACTTGGTACCGGATGCACCCAATAACTATCTGCGCGTGATCGACCCTATGCTGCCAGAGGCTATTGAAACCCTCAGCTTCCGCAACTTACGCGTTGGATCCACGGTGTTGGATCTGGAATTTGAGCGCAGTAACGGCACCACCAGTTGCCGGGCTGTGAACAAGCGGGGCCACTTGCGCGTATTGATTGAAGCCTAATCACGTGGCGGTTTGATTTAAATCTTCAAGCAGTTAAGCCCATGTTGTATAGCAGCATGGGTTGACTGCTTTTGAGGATGATTGAACATCTGCTTGCTCATTAGTCTCACCGGTCTGACAGCGTGAAACCTCGCCTCGCTCTAGAGCGTCCATGAGGCGATTCAGCGCATCCAGATCCGTGGAGGTGAAGTCTTGTTTACTCAGCAGATCACTGATCCGCCACTCAGCCCAAGCAGAAAGTTGGTGCGCGGCCAGAGCTTTTGTTGCGAGATAGCAGATGCTGAGCCGGGAATGCGAGGCAGAATTCATCGCGTTAATCTACTCAACTGGCTCTGCACCCTACGCGACCCTTAGGCTCGGCTCAGGGCAGATTGTTTAAACTTTTTCTGTCTTTAACTCAGGTCTTAATTCCAGGTTCTATCTAGAGAGCAGTGTTTTTCTCTCACAAGCGAGATGCTTCAGGCTCAGCTTTAGCGCAGCATAAAAGACTATGCCTCCCGTAGGATTTGTCTTATGCTTCTCCAGCTTCCGGTTCTGGAACCCTCAGAAGCAGCCCTTACCTTCTCAGGCTCCCAGTTTTTGGTGAGTTTGATTGCAGGGCTGATTATGGCTTTTGCCTTTCAGTTATTGCTGACCAATTTTGGGGTTGCTGCAGGGATTACAGCTCTGGGTTTTCTGTCCCCGTCTAAAGCCTCCTCTACAACAGAAACCGCAGAGATTGTGGAAGATTTAGAAGATGCAGATAGCAGCCTACCTAATATTGGTTTCTGGTTAGGATTTAGCACGCTACTGACGGTCAACACTGTACTATTTTTCGCCTGTTTTCTGGCGGTGAAATTGAGTTTGGTGAGTAGTGCCAGCGTGGGAGCAATTCTAGCGATTGTGATCTGGTCCTCGTATTTCCTGATTCTAATTTGGGTGAGTTCTACAGTCATTGGCTCCTTTATTGGTGCAGTTGTGAACACGGCGATTTCAGGGTTTCAAGGACTGGTCAATACAGCTTCCAATGCCTTTGCTAAGCCAGTTGAACCCAAAGCTACGGAGCAGCTCCCACTGAGTCAAGTTGAAACTGTGGCTGCACTTAGTCAGGGTTTCAGCGATGCTTTGAGTAACAGTGGCCTGCAAGAAACGCTGCAAACCTATCTGCAACGCTTGCAGCCACCTCAACTCGATTTGCCTGCAATGCGCAACGAAATCAAGGAGCTATTGCAAGCAGAGCTAGAGCCTGTACGCGAAAGTCGATTAGCGAGCAAATTCGCCAGCAATTTGGAGCGTCAGGCTTTATTGGACTTAATCAAGAGCCGTCCTGATTTTTCCCAACAGGAGGCCGATCAGTTGGCTGACGAGCTAAAAGCTGCTTGGCAACAGGTTAGCCAAGACCCGCCTGATCCCCAAACTGAATTGCTCGATCTTCTACAATCAGCGGATCCAAAGTCTCTAGACGCCCAATCTCTTCAACAGCGGTTGCATGCCGCTGGCAAACAGCTCAGCTCCTTCGCATCTCAGAACCTCACTCAAAATCTTGATTTCAAGGCGCTGCTCAGAACTGTACTGCAACGAGTTGACCTCTCCGACTTAGATGTGGAGAAAATTCTGCCACAGGTGCAAGCCTTTTTGGGTTCTAACCCTAACGAAGTTGCTGAAAAATCGGCACAGCCTTTTAGTACAATTCGGGCTGATATTGAAAATTACTTACTCAACGCTTACCCCTGGGCACTGAGGCGCAAAACCGTTAAAACCGAGTTCAAAGATGTTCTCTATGATCCAGAGGCGGCGCCAGAAGCAATCCAAAAACAATTGGAAAAGCTTGATCGCAGTTACTTTGTTCAGGTGCTTCAGCAACGCCAAGATCTAACTCCTGACAAGCTAGAGAAAGTCGCTAACCGGCTAGAAGAAGTGCGGCTCGATGTCCTAGATAAAGTCCAAGTGGCTCAGACCCAAGAACAAGCACAGGATCTGCAAAACCGCTTGGGTCACTATCTCAGGTCACTCAAAAAATCCAAGTTTGGAACTAAAAGTTTTCAACGAGAGCTGAAAAGCCTATTAAGCTCAGAGGCAAATTTCAGTGGTCTGCGCCAACGCCTGAGCCCTTTAGATCGCCATAGCCTACGACACCTACTGAAGGAGCGAACTGACCTTAGCCAGGCCGAATTGACCAAATTGCTCAATCAGCTTGAAAGCCTGCGAGATCAGGTTTTGGCCGAGGCCTCAGACCAACAAGAACGTGCTCAAACTGAAGCCGAAGCTCAGTGGCAAAAGTTAGAGTCCTACTTGCGTGATACCAGCAAAAAGCTGAGTGTGAAGGGCCTTAAGCGTGAGCTGCAGGCGTTGTTCAAAGGGGCACAGTCAAACTTGCATGATGCTACTGTGCACTTCGATCGTGAGGGGCTGGCCCAGCTATTAAATGAGCGCAAGGACTTAACGACAGATCAGATTGATGCAGCCCTGCACCAAATCGAAGCAGTGTGGCACAGTCGTTTCAAGTCCCCTCGCAAAGCAGTTGCTAAAGCCAAGGCTCGTCAAGAGCAAGTCTCTAAGGCCCTGAGCCAATATCTGCAAACCACGAGTCCTGACGCATTCGATCCCGATGCTTTGCAGCAGAATTTAGCCCAGTTAGTAGAAGATCCTAAGATAGGGGCTTTGGCCCTGCGACAAGGGCTGGCTCAGCTCGATTGGGCGAATCTGCTTCAAGTCCTACGTGGACGTCAAGACCTGAGTGAAGCGCAGATCGAGCAGTTGATTGAAGGCACAAAAGCTGTCATTCCTCGCCTAAGCAAAACACCCCGTCGTTTCGCTCTACGGGCTCAGACTCAACTGCAAGATTGGCAAACTCAATTCGAAGACTACTTACGGCACACCGAAAAAGAAGAACTCAATCCTGAGGCGATCAAACACGACTTGCAATTGTTATTAGATGAACCGCAGGCTGGACTAGAACAAATTAGCCAGCGTCTCTCCAAATTTGACCGTTCTACTCTGGTCGCGCTGCTGAGCCAACGTGAAGATTTGACCGAAGCGGAAGCGCAACAAATCATTGAGCAACTGGAGACAGTTCGCGATCAATGGCTTGACCGAGTACAAGCAGTTCAAACGAAGATTCAGTCTGTGACTGAGAGCAGTCTGTCTAGAATTCAGGACTATCTGAAGTCGCTAAATCGGCCTGAATTGGACTACGACCAGATTCAGCAGGAGGTGCGTCAGCTCCTCGGGGATCCGCAAGCAGGTTGGGATGCTTTGAAGCTGCGCCTGAGCCAATTTGACCGGGGCACATTAGCAGCGTTTTTGAGTTCTCGCCAAGATATTTCTGAAGCTGCCATCACTAAAGTCCTAGACCAGGTGGAGACTGTGCGAGGCGGCCTGCTGCAACAGGCAGACGCTCTACAACAGGCAGCTCAAGCGCAATTGGCCAGGTTACAACGTCAAGCTCAGCGTCAGGCAGAAGCCACTCGTAAAGCAGCCGCAACCGCTGCCTGGTGGCTGTTCGGTACGGCGCTCACTTCCCTGGCAACCTCAGCGATTGCTGGCATCTCTGGCGTTCTTGGCTTATCCGTTTGGTGGCAGTGGCTTAGCCGTTGGGTTTAAGATAACGGTCCAGGAACGCCACAACCTTGGGGTAGGCATCCAGTCGGTTCTCTAGCTTGGCCAGCCCGTGACCTTCATCGACATAGCAGAGATACTCAACTGGCACCTGTCGCGTCTTCAGGGCTGCCACGATCTGCTCCGCTTCTCCCACTGGCACCCGTGGATCATTAGCTCCGTGGATCACCATCAAGGGAGCTGTGATCCGCTCCACATGGGTCAAGGGCGAAATGCTGTGCAAGAAGTCGCGGTCACGCTCCAGGTCGCCATACTCGGCTTCCCGTAGTTTGCGTCGATAAGCGCTGGTATTTTCGAGGAAAGTGACAAAGCTGGCAATGCCCACGACATCAACCCCAGCTGCCCAAAGTTCAGGATAGGTGGTCAGAGCGCTCAGGACCATGAAGCCGCCGTAGCTACCACCATAGACGGCAATCCGTTTGGGGTCAGCATTGCCCGCTTGCACCAGCCAGTCATAGGCCGCTTTGAGATCGGCCACACTGTCCATGCGTTTGTAGACATCATCCAGATGACTGTAGGCTTTGCCATAGCCAGTAGAGCCGCGCACATTGGGCAACAGAACCGCATAACCTTGGCTGACCAGGTATTGGCTAAAGGCTCTAAACAGCGGACGGCTCTGGCCCTCCGGTCCCCCATGAATATCGATCACTACTGGTAATGGACCACTCACGCCTGCGGGCTTGAGGTAAAAGGCGGGAATCGAGAGCCCATCAAAACTGGGATAGTGAACCAACTCAGTTTCTACTAAGGCTTGGGGCGGCACCGTGCCCAGACTGCTGGCAGTCCATTGGGTCACTTGCTTGGTTTCTGGCTCTATGGCCCAGACATTCGCTGCGGTTTTGGGACTGGTGGCGGTAATTAGGAAGGTCTGCCCATCGCGTCCTAGGCTGGGGCTGCCCAGCACTCCCTTGGGCAAGCCTCCGATGCGGGTTTGGCTCTGCTGCAGGCGGTCGTGGATTTCCAGCACGCCATAGCCGTCTTCGTTAGAAGCCACCGCTAACCAGCGGCCATCATCGGTCAGGGCTAAGCCTTCCTGGTCCCAGGCCTGCTCGCCCAGAAACTCTAGACTATCTCGGCTGAAATCGTAGAAGGCCAGGTTAGTGAAGTCGCGACCGGCATCGCTTAACAACAGCAAACCGGAACCATCGGGCAAGGGGCGAACTGAGCCATAAAGAATGTCCCCCTCATGCGGCGTGAGGTGACGGCTTTGTCCAGTGGCCAACTCTAGGTAAAACAAATCGCTGTTGGCGTTGCTGCCATAGCGGTTGATGATCACCGCTTGGTCATCTGGCAGCCAAGCAGCAACCGTGTTGTAACCAGGCAACTGAGCAATACAGCGAATCTCCCCGCTCTCTAGATCCAGGGTGTAAGGATAAAACTCGGCGGCGTGATCACGGGTGCCGGTAAAGGCAATCTGACGGCCCGAGTGACTCCAGCCCCCCCAAAGGTGTTTAGCGCTCTCTAATTGGGTGAGTGGCCGAACCTGGAGGCCTTCGTCATCCATCAAGAAGAACTGGTCCTGTTCGTTGCCGCCTTCATCCATACCAAAGATCAGCTGATTGCTGACCGGGCTGTAGGACACGAAGGTGATGCGGTTGGAGTAGAAGGTCCGCTGCTCCGGCCACAGGCTAGGACCATCCACTGTCCAGATCTGGGCTGTGCCTGTCGTGTTGTTGAGGAAGGCGAGGCGACACCCGTCGTGGCGGAGGCTACCGCCAGTCGAGGAACGGATGTTGAGGTAGCGAAGGAAATCGGAAGGGAGAGTCATGAAGATACTGTAACTTGACTCTCCTTAGCGGTTAACGCCGCAAGTCTATGACACGAATTTGAGCCGCTTTAGAGCACAGAAATCGTTTCTGTACCCGCCACACCATCGACGTGCAGGCCATAGAAGCGCTGTGCCTCCAGAACTGCCCTTAGCGTCCCCGGTCCAAAGATGCCATCGACATCGCCACGGTAGAAGTCTTGACGGCTGAGGCGCAACTGTAAGTTAGCCACTTCGGCCCCCTGGTCGTTCAGCGCCAACCTAGATGTGATCGTGGCCGCAGGTGCAACCAACTGGCGTTGTCCCGCCTGAACGACTGAGGTTTGAGTGGCAACGGGCTGCAAGACTACGGGCTGGACAACTGGGTTTACGACCACAGGCACCGGAGTAGCAGTCTGCGCGTTGAGGCGGGCAACAGCGTTGGCAATTTGGGCCTGAGTGGTTGGTCCCGCCGTACCACTGGCAGCAAGATTGTTATCACGTTGAAAAGCAAACACAGCAGCCTCAGTGGCTGAGCCGTAGAGGCCGTCGATCGGGGCTAAGTAATAGCCCAATCGCCTGAGGTTGGTTTGCAGAGCGACAACCTCCGCTCTCGATTGCGCCGTCTGGTTTCCCGCTTGGGTAGGGACATCACGGGGAACCGCTCGGGCTGTACTGGTACTATTGCCCGTTCCCCGGCCACTGAGGAAACCCTGACAATTGCTCAAGAAGCTGAAGGGCGAACTAGGGCCACCGCCACCACTGCCACCACCACTATCAGTTCCCGACCCCGTCGAACGGTTAGCTTGAAGCGCCTGTGCGGCTCGACAGCTAGCGTCACTGGCACAGCGAGGGGCTGCGGTTTGAGCCTGAGCCGGTCCTGCCAACACCAGGCTTAAAGGCACCAAACTCAAGGCACGCCAAAGGCCAGAGCAATTGGCTGCTGCCTCAGCCACATCCGGGTTGGTCAGGCTGTTTTGATAGCTTTCTTCTGCGTGCAAATAACCCAGAATTTCCATGCCGCCTCACGCTCTTGTGCACAATGACGAAGGATTTCCTCTATATTGGCTGATTTTGAGTCGTTTGCAGTGTTCTTCTGTCACCTAAAGAACACATAGACCCTGAGACAGAGAGACCGGGTTGGGAAACCGAGGTTGAAGACCTCAGGCTCGGGCATCAAGTCTGGGGCTGTTTGCTCAAGGTCTGCTGAATCTGCTGCTGAATCTCTGAGCGCACCCGGTTGTAGTGTTCGGTTTTACACCAAGGTCGCACACAAAGCGTTGTAGCTCCGACTGCCAGCGATGAAACATGACACTCGGGGGCAGGCTGCTCAAGAACTAGTGGGTGAGCTGCCATCAAGTGTTGCAGGCACTCGATCGTCGCCTCAATGCTGCGCTGCTCGATATTGAGTTCTAGATCTACCCGCCGGGTGCCGAGGGCTGAGGTGTTTTTTAGTACCCCCCCAAACAGATTGTTATTGGGCACGATGATCTTGACATGGTCAGGGGTGATCAAGACGGTGCTAAAAATGCCAATGGCATCAACCATGCCACTCACGCCCGCGGCTTCGATGAAGTCTCCGACCTCGAAGGGGCGCAACAGAATCAACATCACGCCAGCCGCGAAGTGAGACAATGTGTTCTGCAAGGCCAGACCGATGGCTAGGCCGACTGTCCCCAAAACCGCTACTAGCGAGGTTGACTGCACCCCCAGTTGAGGTAACAGGGTTAGGATGCCAACTGCTAGAGTCAGCACCTCAGAGGCTTGGATCAGGAACTTTTTAAGCGTGGGCTCGACCCCAGCTCGGGTCAGGGCTCGTTCACAGATCGAATGGACAAAGCGAATGCTGACGCGGGTAGCAATCAAAATGCCCAGAGCAAGCAGCGATCTGCGGGCTAGCTCCCAGAGCACTTCTGCGTTCAAGGTCATAAGCTATGGGCGAGGGTCTCATAATCTATTGGCACTTCGGTATTGAGGCTACGCACCCAAACTCGTTCGGCTGCCGTGAAGGGTTCAGCGGCAGCCTGCTGCTGGCCTAGCAAATCAGCCGTTGCGTCAGCAATATCGCCCTGACGCTGGTGTAGGCGTCGCTCTAATTCTGGTCGTGAAGCAGTGCAGTGCAGGATAGTGACTGGCAAGGAGCCAACTTTATCCAGGACAGCCTGCCGTAGCGCTTGACGGTCGTACTTGGCATCCAAAATTACGGTGTAGCCCTGGTTAGCTAGTAGCAAACCCAAATCTCGCAACCGTTCATAGGTCTTCTGGGTCATCTCTGGCGTGTAGAGTTCGGGCCCACCCCGTTGCGTCAGGGCAATGCCGCCGAGATGTTTGCGCACTGCATCTGAACGGATGTGGATGGCTCCCAACTGGCGAGCAAGCTGGCGAGCGGTGGTGCTTTTGCCAGATCCAGACAGGCCAG
Source organism: Leptolyngbya sp. FACHB-261 (assembly GCF_014696065.1). Classification (NCBI taxonomy): domain Bacteria; kingdom Bacillati; phylum Cyanobacteriota; class Cyanophyceae; order Leptolyngbyales; family Leptolyngbyaceae; genus Leptolyngbya; species Leptolyngbya sp. FACHB-261. The sequence goes on from NZ_JACJPL010000026.1 coordinate 503,527, forward strand.
ACATCAAAATCAAGCGGCCCTGTTTCGCTTGGGTATATTGCCAAGCTAAGCGATAGTAGGCGGTGGCAGTCTGTTCTGCTTCCGCTTTGACCGTGGCTGGGATGGCAGGGTCATCCAGTAGAAATGAGGCCACTTTTGCCCGCACGTAAGCTTGCCGGTTTAGGTAAATGGGCAGCACTTGCAGCCCTTCCCAATCGCCCGTTTGCTCGAGATACGTGTTTAGGTAAGCATTGCCTAAATCCAAGCGCTGGCGAGCGTCACAATCCATGACGGCATAGGCAAGGTCAAACATGACATCAACGAAGCGGAAATCCTCGTTGAATTCAATGCAATCGAACAGCAGGATTTCGTCCTGCCACAGACAAATGTTGCGCAAGTGCAAGTCGCCGTGACACTCACGAAGGCGGTCGTTTTGCACCCGTTGCACAAATAAATCTTGTTGTTCGGCAAAAAAGCGGTCTGTATAAGCTTTAGTTTGGTCGAACTGGTCTTGCGTTTGTGGACCGCCGATATATTTCTCAGACTGCTGATAATTCTCATCGAAGGCTTTGCGGATCTGCTCGACCTTGCCAAAGCTACGAATGTAATCGTTGGTCTGGGTTTGAGCATGAAACTTGGCAACAACTTCTGCCAAATTCATAAAATGTTGCTCGGTCAGCTCACCCCGTTCGAATAAGTGACTTAACAGGCTTTCTTGAGGAAACCGGCGCATTTTGAGTGCGTATTCCACCGGTTGGCCAGGCCCGTCCAGATGAAATTGCTCACCGGTTTGCGTGAGCGGTAAAACCTTGAGATAAAGATTGGGAGCTGCTCGCCGGTTCAGCCGCAGCTCTTCTTCGCAAAAGTGCCGTCGCTGTTCGAGAGTCGTGAAGTCTAGAAAGCCAAAGTTCATTGGCTTTTTGACTTTATAGGCGTAGGGGCCAACCAGAAGAATATAGGAGATATGGGTCTGAATCAGTTCGACCGGCTCTGTCACTTCGTGGTCATAGAACCCCGTCGCAAGCATCTGCCGAATCAACGGTGGCAACGCTTGATTCATAGTCAACCCCTACGTCTATTATTTGAGGTTTACTTTTGAGCGAAGAAGCTGAGGTGGTAGATCAGACCACGCCAGGGGTGGGTTTGCACCTCTTGCAGCACTACGGTACCGCTCCAACCGCCTTCAACTTTGACTTCGACTGGCGTTTTCTGAACTCTGGCCTCACGGACCAGACGCTCGGCGGTTTTGAGAGGCAGGGTCAGCAGAATTGATTCAGTGCCCTGGTGTCCGTACAGGTTAGCTGGAACCAGCCCTTCGCGACGGAGAGCCCGAGGCTTGCTGCCTTCAGGGCGGGGTTGGCATTCAATGGTGATGGTCATAGTACTTCTCGCAGTTCGTTCGCTTGCGGTGATTGGGTGAACACAGAATTGACCTGGGCAGACTTGACCTAAGTGCTGCGCCCGAGCCTGCTAGGATGCAGACCGGATCGCCTCAGTCAGGTCAGCGTGCAGCAGGCCACGCTTGGGGCCGTGGATGGGATCTTCCACGATAATCGTTTGCCCCCGGCTAGCGCCTAAGGAGACGATCGCGATCGGCACTTCCATCAGCTCGGCTAGGAACTGAAGGTAGTTGAGTGCCGCCTGAGGCAAGTCTTGCAAACTGCGGCAGTCGCCCGTGGGTTGCTTCCAGCCCGGCAGGGTTTTGTAGATGGGCTGACAGCGGGCAAAGGCACGGCCATTGCTGGGGAAGTCACGGACCTGAACCCCATCAATATCGTAGGCCACACAGACCTGGATCTCTTCTAGCTCGTCTAGCACGTCCATCTTAGTGATTGCCAGACAATCTAAGCCATTAATGCGCACGGCATAACGTCCGATCACCGAGTCGAACCAGCCACAACGCCGTCGCCGTCCAGTGGTGGTGCCAAACTCAGCACCTCGCTGACACAGCACCTCCCCCATCTCTCCCTGCAACTCAGTGGGGAAAGGCCCTTCACCTACCCGAGTGGTATAAGCTTTGGCGACGCCAATGACCCGGTCAATGATCGTAGGACCGACGCCAGCACCAACACAGGCTCCCCCCGCCACCGGGTTCGAGGACGTGACATAGGGATAGGTGCCGTGGTCGAGATCCAGCAGCGTGCCCTGGGCCCCCTCAAATAAGATGTTGCGACGGCGCTTAACCGCATCGTGAATCTTGAGGGAGCAGTCGATCACGTGGGGCCGTAAACGGTCAGCGTAGGCCAAATATTGCGTGATCACCTCTTCAGCATCGAGCGGTGGCAGCCCGTAGAGGCGCTCCAGGATCGTGTTTTTCTGCGGCACAATCCGGTGCATCAGGTCGCGGAAGCCCTCTGCATCCATTAAATCCAGCACGCGCACGCCGATCCGTTCAGACTTGTCAGCGTAGGTTGGGCCAATGCCCCGTCCGGTCGTGCCAATTTTGTGGCTGCCCCGTTGATCCTCAGAGGCCCGGTCGATCAGCCGGTGGTAAGGCATGGTGACATGGGCAGTCTCAGAGATGTATAGATTGGCTGCGCTGATTCCCAGCTTTTCTAGCTGGTCTAACTCACCGATCAACACCTGAGGGTCAATGACGGTGCCGCTGCCAATTAAACACTCGGTCTCAGGATAAAGAATGCCAGAGGGAATGAGATGCAGCTTAAAAGTGCGATCATTCACCACAACCGTGTGACCGGCGTTGACCCCCCCCTGATAGCGCACCACCACGTCGGCGGAGCGGCTGAGCAGGTCGGTAATTTTGCCTTTCCCCTCGTCGCCCCATTGGGCTCCGATCACAATAACGTTTGCCAAGACCCTGCCCAGTGCTCCAGATTTACACGATCCATCATTATTACAAACAATGTGCCTCAGTCGTCAAACGAGCCATTAAATGAGTTGTCGAGTGAGCTATCAAATGCGCAGCAGCATTCTCGGAGTCCCTTGACTACTGGTTGACATCAAGTGGCATCAAGTTGCATAAAGTTGCATCAAGCAGTGGCCGTAGCCGTTGGCAAACGGTCACCAGTAGCTGCATCAAACAGCATGATTTCTGAGGGGTCTGGTCGGATGGTCAGCTGTTCGCCGACTTGCTGACGCTGCGTGGGGGGCACTCTGAGGTTCAAGGTTTGGCCACTGCTGAGAGCCAGCCGCAGCAGGGTCTCGCTGCCGAGAGGTTCTACTAGCCGCACGGTTGCCTGTAGGGTGTCCGAACTCCCCTCACTGGCACCAGAGACTAGGTGCAGGTGTTCTGGACGAATCCCTAACTCTAGTTTGCGGCCTTGGGCTGATTGGAGCGCTAAGCGCAGGTGCTCTGGGCAATCCAGGCTTTGCCCATCCTCAAACTGAAACTGTTCCCCGTCATACACGGCCTGCAGCAAGTTCATAGAGGGGCTGCCCAAAAAAGTGGCGATCATCCGATTAGCAGGACGAGCATAGACTTCCTGGGGTGGGCCAATTTGTTGCACGCGGCCCCGATTAAGCACCACGAGCTGATCCGCTAAGGTCATGGCTTCGACCTGGTCGTGGGTCACATAAATCATGGTGATGCCCAAGTCGGCATGTAGCTGCTTAAGTTCAGCCCGAGTTTCTTCGCGCAGTTGGGCGTCCAAGTTAGATAGAGGCTCATCCAACAGAAAAGCCTGGGGCTGCCGCACAATCGCTCGGCCCAGGGCAACCCGCTGCTGCTGCCCACCTGAGAGCTGTGATGGTTTGCGCTCTAGCAGAGGTAACAGACTGAGGGACTTGGCCGCTGTGTGCACGCGCTCAGCAATGGTTTCGCTAGCGACCCGGCGCATCTTCAAGCCAAAAGCCAGGTTCTCCGCTACGGTCATGTGGGGATAGAGCGCATAGTTTTGGAAGACCATAGCTACGTCCCGTTGACGGGCCGGAACCTGATTGACGCACTGGTTGCCAATGTAGATTTGGCCCTCGGTGGGTTGCTCTAGGCCTGCAATCATGCGTAGCACCGTTGATTTGCCGCAGCCTGAAGGCCCTACCAAGACCCAGAACTCGCCATCTGGAATTTCAAAATGGAGCCCCTCTACTGCCGCCACTGTGCGGTTAGAAGAACTGGCTGCTTTAGCCTCAAAACGCTTGGCGACCTGCTCTAGTGCCACTCTTGCCATACTGCACAGTTCAACCCTTAAACCAGTTCAGCGTAGACTCCATACGAAGTCCAAGTTCCCTCTGACTGTAAGACGCTGACAGAGTTGACGGCAAGCCCTTAAGCTTCATCTCACTGAAGTTGGATCTGGATTAGCGCTTACCTACTACTAAAGATAGGTTTATTGGCTTATCTCCGGACTAGTGACTATAGTGGTGCAGAAAGAGAGAAATACACAGCAGAGAGGGCAGAAAGTTTTAATTTTCTGGAACCCTGGGTCGATGCTTGCGTCTTTGAAAGTTATGAAGATTGGTTCATAAATTCTGAGGAGAAATACATGCGTAAACCGAATTCCGGTTTGGCGTGGTTAACCACTTTGGGTCTTACCAGCAGTCTATTTGCGACTACCGTAATTTCACCTGTTTTGTTGAGTCCAACCCCTGCGGTTGCTCAACAAGCTTCTAGCTTTTCTGATATTCAGGGACACTGGGCTCAGAGTTATATTCAGACCTTAGCGTCTCGGGGCATTATTAGTGGCTTCCCCAATGGCACCTTTGGCCCTTCCCAACCTGTAACGCGGGCGCAGTTTGCCGCAATTGTCACTAAAGCCTTCAATACGCCTTCGCAGCGCGCTGCATCGGGCTTTGGCGATGTTCCAGGCAGCTATTGGGCACGGACTGCAATCCAGCAAGCTTACTCAACTGGCTTTATGTCTGGTTATCCTAACGGCAGTTTCCAGCCTGAGCAAAACATTCCCCGTGTGCAGGTTTTAGTGTCGCTGGCTAATGGTTTGAATCTCACCCGTAATGCCAGCAGCACTAACCTATCGTCAGTTTATCAAGATGCTGGTCAAATTCCCGATTACGCGCGGGATGCCGTATCGGCTGCCACGCAAAATCGCATTGTGGTGAATTATCCCAATGTAAATACGTTAAACCCTAACCAGTTTGCAACCCGTGCTGATGTGGCGGCTTTTGTTTATCAAGCCCTAGTCAGTAATGGTCAACTACAGCCCATTGCCTCGGCTTATGTTGTCAATGGCAATGCTCAAGCTTCTGGTAATACGGGCACCAATACAGGTAGCAATACGGGCAATAACCAAGGCAATAACCAGGGCAACGGTCAGTTTAACCTGGAAGCCTCTACGGTACAGTCTGGGGCTAAACTGCCTGTACGCTACACAGCGGCTCAGCGTATTTTGATCGCTCCCAACGAAACCGCACCCCTGACCTTAACGATTGCCGAAGACATTCGCGGGTTGGGCGGTCAAGTGTCAATTCCCCGTGGCTCTGAGGTCAGAGGTCAACTGCGTCCAGCCGAAGGTGGGTCTCAGTTTGTGGCAAGCGAGTTAGTGCTCCCCACCGGCCAGCGCTTCAGCCTCAATGCCCGTTCTGCAGTAGTTCAGGATGTCAAAGACCCTCGCGATACTTCCATTGGTGCCATCCTGGGCGATGCGGCCATTGGTAGTGCGGCGGCAGCGATTATTTCGGGAACCGTGGGCGACCGGCAGATCCGCGCTGAGCGAGTTCTGGGTGGTGCTGTGGCTGGTACGGTGATCGGCAATGTCACAGCTGATCGCGTTGTGGTCATCAACCCCGAACAGGATCTAGACCTGACCCTGCAATCGGATCTCGTCCTGCGCTAGTTGCATAACGGCTCGAACAAGTCTGACAATTCACCCGGCTGCTCAATATGAGCAGCCGGGTTCCTATTAGGCTATGAAGTGTGACGATCTATCTCCTGCGCCACGGCCAGACGCTTGAAACTGAGCTGGACTACGACCTGCCGGTATCTCTAGATGAGTTCAACCGGTTGCTACGCGAAACCCGTGATATTCCTCTGCTAGAAGCAGGCAAAGCCCGAATCCGAGAGCAGGCTCGCTACCTACGCCAGTGCAAGATCCAGCGTATCTACGCCAGCCCATTCCGTCGCACCCGTGAGACTGCGGAGTTAGTTGCGGCAGAGCTGGGCTTGGAGGTCAGCCTGAACGATGATCTGCGCGAGATTGTGCCGGACTCGCTAAGCTCTCGCGAGGGACGCACTTACACCTACCGCAACCTATTTATTCGCTCGTTTTTGACGCTCGTGCTGGCTCAACCGGGTGGCACCGAAACCATAGCCCGGTCGATGCAGCGCGTCGCTCGCCTGTGGGATAGCGTGAGTGCAATTGGACCAGATGAGAACATTCTGCTGGTGACTCATCAAGGCATCTCGCGCTTGTTGCTGCTCTACCTCACACCCCAGTTTCGTTGGGGCATCCAAAAAGTTGATTTGTCACCTGCCGGACTCACGGTAATCCAGCCGCGACAATTGAACTTTATGGGAAGGAGATAGGGTTGCAGCTCAGAGGCTCAAGCTTTCTTTTGAAATAGACTTCGCACTTTCTGAGCCACCTTCTGAAAGATGCCGGGCACGCCGGGTATCGGGCGAACTGCGACTTGAATGGGCTCGTCAGGGAACTGTTTTAGGCGGTAGCCATACTCCAGGCTGTCCTGCTTTTTGCGCAGCGCGGGGAATAACCGGAAAGCTCCTTTGCGCAGTTCTTCTTCGTTCTCAAAAATGGCTTGGTCGATGGCACTCGATCGGCTCACTGCCATCGAACCTGCTGGGAACCAATTTTCGCCCTGGTCCTGAATTCGCATGTAGATGTTGAACTCGGGCAGACCATCAGTTTTGAGCTTGTCGTACTGTGTAGCAGCAGCTTTGCGACGCTCTTGATTTTTAGGGGCGCTGGGCTTGCGAGGTGGATTGACGGGCTTACCGAAGCCCGAGCTGCGAGGTTGGGTCGTCACAGGGCATCCTCAGGAAATTCACAAAACTTTGTCGAACTATGCTTCAGTATCGCCTACTTTGGCCAGTGGCGGCTTAGGCAGTGGTGTGCTGTCTAGCAGATAAGTTTGAGTAGCGCGACCGGTCAGATAAGCGGTGTAGCCTGCCACTGCGCCTTGAACCACAGCCGCGCTCAACCAGGCTCCCACTCCCGCACCACCATCCCCATTGCTGCCTAGACCTAGCAGCAGTCCACCGCCCAACTCACTGAGGGTTAGGCCACCAGCACTGAGGGCTAGGGTCTTGAGTAATTTTTGTGCCCCCTGAGGAGTAGGCGAAATTGTGTAGGTGCGCGACAGTAGCAAAACCAGGGCTAAATCTACCCCTAAGCCTGCTAGCAAATCTAAGCCTGGAACGGGGTTAAGCGCGACCAGCGCAGACTTGAGACTCGCCAGTCGCCAAAGCAGTTGCTCAGCTTGTTCTTGGCGCAATTGCAGTTTTTTACGGTTAAGGCGGTGGTAGAGATCTTGGGCCGTGGCGAGGGCGTTACGCGCTAGCAAGCTTGGGCCTTGACGATTGAGCAACGCGAGAATTTTCTGCTTTAACTCACTTACCTGCGGCGGTGGGGCTTCCCACTCCCAGGTCACGCGTCCATCCGGCCATTGCACTCGCACTCTGAGCGGTGCAGGCTCAGCTGCGGCCATAACGATATCGTCGGGTGAGAGCAAGTGTTGCAGCCGTTGCTCGGTTAAGTGAGCGTAGAGCGACTGGCGGTCGGTGTTGGGATAGAGATCGATTTTGTTAAATACCAGCAGTATGGGTTTACGCGCTGCATGTAGCTCCCGGAGGGCCTGCAATTCAACCCGAGTAAAGTCGCCTGCGATCACAAACAGGATCAGATCCGCCTGTCGGGCAACCTCACGGGCAATCGTGGCGCGGGTTTCTCCATCGATTTCATCGAGCCCTGGAGTGTCAATTAGTTCAATCTGTACCTTGGCACTAGGATTGCTGGCATTAGCACGGCTCACACCCTGCTCATCCGGGGGAGACCAAGCCACGGTCTGAGCAGTCTGAGTCACGCCATGCAAAGGCCCTGTCTTGAGGAGTCGGCGCCCAAGCAAGGCATTGAGAACGGCAGACTTGCCCCGACTGACCAAGCCAAAAGCAGCGATGCGAATCACTCGTCGCTCTAACTTGTCAAGCAGGGCTTCTAGTTCTACTAATTCGGGACGAAGCTGCGCCCGTTCAGAGTCCGACAGAAGACGTTCGCCCTGCCGTAACGCGCTGAGTGACTGACGCAGGCTGGTACGAGCTTGAACGAGCGGGTGATCAGCAGCAGGAGGCGACAAGGGTTAGTGCAAATCAACGAAAGGTGTTCTTATTTTCGCTCACCACTCCTCTGGTTGCCTCTTCCCTGCGTTAAGAGGGCGATTAGGAGTTGCGAGAAAGCTATGAGGCACGCGGGCTGTAGACGCTAGGGTGCTGGATTCGGATAGCGCCTGTGGACGGCATCGAGTTCTGCCAGAATCTTTGTGTCCAGGACAATCCCCAGGCTGTCCAAGTTTTCCTGTAGCTGGTCCAAGCTGGTCGCGCCGATGATTGTGCTGGTCACGAACCAACGGCTGCGCACAAAGGCTAGAGCTAGTGCTGAGGGCTTAAGGTTGTGCGCCTTGGCGATTTCAGCGTAGGTAGCGACAGCTTCCATCACATTGGGCTTGCGATAGCGACTACCAAATTCCTTAAACAGAGTCAGACGGGCGTTGTCTGGCCAAGACTGCCCATATTTGCCTGACAACAAACCGAAGCCCAAAGGACTGTAGGCTAGTAAACCAACATTCTCCAACCAACAAGTTTCTGCTAACCCAGTCTCGAATACGCGGTTGATCAGGTTGTAGGCGTTCTGAATACTAACGACCCTGGGTAAACCTAACTGCTTAGCAGCATGGCTGAATTCAGACACTCCCCAAGGCGTTTCGTTGCTCAAACCTAGATAGCGAATCTTACCGGCTTGGAGCAAATCAGCAAAAGCCGCTAATTGTTCTGCAATTGGCACAGTTTCGCGCTGCAAAGCCGGATCATAAACTGTTTGTCCAAACAGCGGCACATAGCGGTCGGGCCAGTGAATTTGGTATAGATCAATGTAATCGGTTTGTAACCGTTTCAAGCTGGCATCTACTGCCCGCTGAATATTGCTGTGATTGATTGCTCTAGGGCCTTCGCGTAGCCACTTCAGACCCCGACCAGGACCAGCAATTTTAGTCGCAATGATCAGTTGCTCTCGGCGTTGTTTTGCCAGCCATTCACCAATGTAAGTTTCGTTTAGCCCCTGGGTCTCGACCCGAGCTGGCACCGGATACATTTCAGCGGCATCAATGAAATTAACGCCTTGAGCGACAGCATAATCAAGTTGCGTATGGGCTTCTGCTTGGGTGTTTTGCTGTCCATAGGTCATCGTTCCTAAGCAGATTTCAGAAACGTGGAGGTCACTGGTACCAAGTTGCTTATACTGCATAAGAATTAGATTAGATAGACATAATCAGTGAGCTAGCTTTAGCGAAGTTCAAAACCAAGGTTTTTTAGGACCTGATGCAAGCGATCCCGTCCGGAGAGAGAATCAGGTCCTGCAACCCGTTTTGCTGAATGCTGCGCCCAATTGCCTGGAACCTCCATCTGCTGTTGCTGATAAAAGTCGGTCATCACTTGGTTGTACTGGTTGAGTGCCTGATCTTGAGCCTCCAGAGGTGCATAGCGCTCACGATGCAACACTGCCGCTTGAGGCAAACGAGGTTTGACTGCTGCAGGCCGTTCTGGATTGGGATAGCCAATGCATAGGCCGAAGGTGGCAAAGACACCTAGCGGCAATCCTAACTCGGTGGCAACGGCTTCTGGCTGGTTGCGCATGCCGCCAATGTAAACCGTTCCCAGTCCCAGTGATTCAGCTGCAACCACAGCGTTCTGAGCAGCTAGGGCCGCATCAACCACAGCTGTTACAAACATCTCTAGGTAATTCAGGCCGTCGTGAGTCAAGCCACGGCTTTGGGCGACATGCCTGATGCGGGCAAGATCTGCCAGCCAGACCAAGAAGAGCGGACACTGGCGGATGTGAGCCTGCCCGCCTGCAAACTGCGATAGCCGTTCCTTGCGTCCAGCATCTTCGACAGCCACCACGCTCCAGGTTTGTAGGTTAGACGATGTCGCAGCAGACTGGGCTGCCGCAATCAGGGTTTCTAGGGTGCCTTTAGGTAGGGGCTGTGGTAGATAAGCCCGAATTGAACGGTGAGATAGCAATGTTTCCAAGCAGCTATTTAACTCACCATCAATTTGGAAGTTAGGGATTCCATAGCGAGCCTGCAATAGCTCAGGTTTATGAGTCATCTTTATAGAAATTCCAAGGAAACTGACAAGTTTAGAGCAGTCAATCTCCTGCAAGGCTAACCCACTTCACCTCTGTGGAACCGCAAGTTCAGACTCGACTAAGCTCTAATAGAGCTGCATATTCCGACTCAGGATTATGTGAAGTCCAATACTGCTATAGAAGTTAGACTTAAGCTAGATAAACTATTTCAACTGATCTAGTAAATGGTCTCCTACTCGCAATGCGTTCGCAATGATCGTTAAGGTGGGATTCACTGCTGCACTGGATGGGAAAAAGCTGCCATCCACAACATAAAGATTATCAACTTCATGAGCGCGGCAGTTCAGATCTAGAACCGACATTTTGGGATCTTCGCCAAAGCGACAAGTCCCGCACTGATGGCCCACAGACTGAATGGGCATCATATTGCGGGGATAAATGCTAAAGGGAATCGTATGCTCTGCTCGGTCAACTTGCTTAAGGACACTTGTCCAGCGTTTAATCAAACGGCTACTGGCCTCAGTATTGTTAGGCTTATAGTCCAGGTATAGATGCTCGCCCTCTACGCGCACACGATTATCAGCATCGGGTAGATCCTCAGTCTGTAACCACCAACCCACTGTATGGTCTGCAACTGTTTTCAGCTCAGCACCCGGTCGAAGTTTGAGCAATGGAGCTAGCAATGCGGGGGCTTCAGCAGGCAACATATCGGCCAGCACATTACCTGTGTTCTGCACTAATCCCATTGGGTAGGGAAAACCAGGTTCACCCCAATAGAAGTCGCTAACACAAATCGTTTTTTGATAGACAGCAGGATTGAATTTGAGGCTCAATTGCACCATTGCCGTGCAGTTGTGCTTCATCAGGTTACGCCCAACCTGATCGGAACCATTGGCTAGTCCATTAGGATGTTGGTCATTTTGCGATCGCAGCAATAGGACAGCTGAATTAATCGCACCACAAGCAACGATGACAAGATCGCCTTTAAAAAGTTGAAGTTTGTCAGCAACCTCTGCTTCTACGCCTGTGATTTCCCGGCCGGAATTACTGGTCTGTAAGCGAGTGACTTTGGCTTCTGTCAGCAGAGTTACATTGGCGTTTTTGCGAAGCCGTTGAATGCAGTTCACTTCTGCATCGGCCTTGCCATGGGTTAAGCAAGGAAAGCCATCACAAGTATTGCAGCGAATACAACTTCCCAGGCTTTTGTCGACCTCATTCAACTTCAACCCTAGGGGAAGGTTGAATGGATGCAAGCCGATCTGGGTAAGCTCATTGGCCAGTTCCTGCATTCGCGGTTCGTGGTGAACCGCAGGATAAGGATAGGGTAGACTCCTTGAGGGTTCTGTTGGATCAGTGCCAGACTGTCCATGAACGTCGTACAGCTTTTCTGCTTGTGTGTAGTAGGCTTCAAAGTCACGATATTGCAGTGGCCAGGCTGGCGAGATGCCATCTTTGTGTTGGACCTGTTCGAAATCTCGCTCTCGCAAGCGCAGCAGAGCTGCCCCGTAAACTTTGGTGTTTCCCCCGACCCAATAATTAACTGCCGGACGGAAGGGTTTGTTGTTAACGTCGTACCAATGCTCTTGAGTGTGATATCGCTCTTGCTGATAAACCTCCCGAGCACTCCAGTTCTCTTTTTCTTGAGGTAGAAATTTGCCTCGCTCTAGAATCAAAATTCTTTTGCCACTTGAGGCAAGATGGTAGGCCAAAGTGCCACCCCCTGCTCCCGTGCCGATGATAATCACGTCGTAGTGCTGTGCGCTCATGCAGAATTCCTTTAGAGATCAAATATCAGGACTTCAACAGGCGATCGCTCAAATTAAGTTTCCTGCCCCGGTCGTAATCGCAGTGAAAGATGCAGCGTTTGTGATTGTCGTGATGCAGCTTTGCGCACTTAACAGCTCGATGTCCAAATATGTATCGATACACGACTGATGCTAAGCCCATACTGGCTGGCGGCACGATTACATAGAGCCAGAATGCGGTCCAAATTTGAGCGGGTAGCGCGGAGGCAAAGCTGCGAGCCGGGTTCATGCCAAAACCAGAAAGGGGTGCCTCTAAAAAGACGTAGAGCATCACTAAACCTCCTGCAAAGAGGCCTGTAAAGCGACTGAATTTTGGGTTATTGCTCGTCAGTAAAACCGTCGTCATCATCACGAACGCAATCACCAACTCACCTAATAGTGCCGGAATCCAACCCAGCGTTCCTGGCACTGTGACTATATAGCTGATGGGAGTTTGAGTAAATGCCTTACCCAGCAATAGCACCGCGAGATAGACACCGGCCAATCCACCCAAGCACTGAAACACAATGTAGAAGATGGCATCCTGCCGCTTGACCTTACCCAAGCGGTAAAACGTTAGGGTAATGGCCGGGTTCATATGGGCACCCGACTGTTTGCCCCAGGGAGAATAGACAAGGGCGATCGAGGTTGTTCCCATTGCAATCCCGATCAATAGCCGACGGATATTGCTATCTGAAATCGCCTGGTGGATTGGAGAATTAGGATGCTCAAATAGAACTGTAAACAGACCCGCAGAGATCATGAATATGCCAAGCTCTGCGGCTTCCATCAAGTATTCGGGCAGATGCTTCCTAAATGTCTCCATGCTGATCTTCCTTTGCCCGATGTTCGACGTTTTGTAGGATCAGGGCAGCTATCAGCCCCGTCCATCCGGTTTGATGGCTGGCGCCTAAACCAGCTCCGTTATCGCCGTGAAAATATTCGTGAAACAGAATCCAGTTACGCCAGTTTGGATTGGACTGAAAAACCTCCAAGTTGCCGTATACGGGCCGCCTTCCTGACTCACCCTGCGAGAAGATGGCAACCAGGCGATGAGAGAGCATGATTGCCACTTCTCGCAGGGTCATGTTTTGGCCAGAACCCGTCGGGCACTCTACCTTAAAGCTGTCGCCCAAATATTCATGGAATCTCCAGAGTGCTTCGATGATCAGATAGTTCACCGGGAACCAGATCGGACCCCGCCAGTTAGAGTTACCTCCAAATAAGCCGGTGGTAGACTCTGCTGGTTCATAACGCACGCAGTAGTCATGCTCACCCTGATGCAATATGTAGGGATGCTCCTGGTGAACCTTAGACAAAGCTCGAATGCCGTGGGGGCTGAGGAATTCGCTTTCATCTAGCATTCTTTGCAAAAGTTGTCTCAACTTTGTCCCATAGACAATTGCCAGTAAGCGTCTAGCTCCAACCCCTGGAGTTTCCATACAGGCAACATTGTTTTTCAATTCCGGCCGATTGCAAATGAACCAGGCCATCCGCTTTTTGAAGCCGGGAAATCGTTCCAGGGTTGCTGGCTCGATGACTGTGACCGCAAATAAAGGGATCAGACCTACCATCGAACGCAGTTTGAGTGGAAACTGATGGCCATCCGGCATTCTCAGGGCGTCGTAATAGAAGCCGTCCTCTTGGTTCCACAAGGCAATCTCGGCATCGCCAATACCATCGATCGCGTCTGCAATGTAGAGAAAGTGCTCAAAGAACTTACTGGCAATGTCCTCGTAAGTATCGTCTTTTTCGGCGAGTTCCAGGGCGATTGCCAACATATTTAGGCAATACATTCCCATCCAGCTGGTGCCATCGGCCTGGTTGAGATAGCCGCCGGTCGGAAGCTCTTTGCTACGGTCAAATACACCAATATTATCTAACCCTAGAAAACCACCCTGGAAGACATTTTTGCCTCCTATATCTTTGCGATTTACCCACCAGGTAAAGTTAAGCAGTAGCTTGTGAAAGACCCGTTCTAGAAATTTGCGATCGGTTCGTCCGTAAAACTTCTGCTCTATCTGATAAATGCGTAAGGCTGCCCACGCCTGCACCGGTGGATTGACATCACCAAAAGCCCATTCATAAGCAGGTAATTGACCATTGGGTTGCATGTACCATTCGCGGGTGAGACGATCGAGTTGCAGCTTGGCGAAATCTGGATCAATCACTGCAAGGGGGATCAAATGAAAGGCTAGATCCCAGGCGGCAAACCAGGGATACTCCCATTTATCGGGCATCGAGAGGATATCTTCGCTGAATAGATTCGTCCACTCGTGGTTCCGTCCTTCCTTGCGCCCTGATGGTGGTGGCGGCTGCGCCGGATCGCCATTCAGCCAATCATGCACGACATAGTTGTAATACTGCTTGCTCCACAGCAGTCCAGCAAATGCCTGCCGCTGGATGTTGCGCTCATCTTCGGACATGGGGTGGGGGCAGATGCGCTGATAAAATTCTTCGGCTTCGGAAGTCCGGGTTTGAAAAATCTGGTCAAAGTTAGGACCTAACGGTTCTACAAGGGTCTGTTGATCGCTCAGGCGCAAGCGGATAGTCTTTGTTTCTCCAGATGCCAAAGACAGTTGGTAACGAGCCGCAAGCTTGGTGCCTATGCGATCGGGATTAACCGCATCCTGTTGCCCATTCACCACATAATTGTTGATACCATCTTTGACATAAGTCGATTCGTTTCTGACGCCAAACAGTCGCTGGTAGTTGGTTTCGTTGTCGGTAAAAAGTAGTTCTGGGTTGCCTTCACAGTACAACCAGCGCGTCTGTAATGTAGGATGATCTGCCTCGACCACGCTCAACTGCTTGTCAGACTGTGCAACTTTAATAAAAGGTTTTTCAATCTCAAGATTCCAATCCCAGATGTTGCGGAACCAGAGAGTTGGTAATAGATGAAGGCTATGAGCTTCTGGCCCTCGGTTGGTAATCGTTACTTGAATCAAAATGTCTTCAGGTTCTGCTTTGGCATACTCCACAAAAACATCGAAATACTTATTTTCAGCAAAGACACCTGTGTCGAGTAACTCAAACTCTGGGTCAAGTCTACTTCTGTGCCGATTTTCTTCGACCAATCGAGTGTAAGGAAATGCCTGCTGCGGGTATTTGTACAGGCATTTCATATAGGCATGGGTCGGAGTATTGTCTAAATAAAAGTAATATTCCTTGACGTCCTCGCCGTGATTGCCCTCAGTTCCCGTCACTCCAAATAATCGCTCTTTCAAAATCGGATCATTGCCGTTCCAAAGCGCGATCGCGAAGCACAATCGCTGGCGGCTATCTGAAATGCCAGCGATACCATCCTCGCCCCAACGGTAAGCCCGCGATCTTGCCTGGTCATGGGGGAAGTAATCCCAAGCTGAACCATCAGGGCTGTAATCTTCACGTACCGTGCCCCACTGTCGCTCACTCAAATACGGCCCCCAGCGTTTCCAGTAGGCGGTGCGTTCCTGATCCTGTTGCAATCTCACTTCTTCTGGAGTCATAGCAATTCTGGATCCGGATTAAATTAATGTTTACCAACAGCAATTCGCAGTCGTGTAGATTGTCTTGCCTGCTTAGGCAACCTGCGTTTCCAGGAAAGGATAATCGGTGTAGCCTAGCTCTGCCTGATTAGCTCCGGTACCGTAAAATGTCCGAGGGTTGGGGGTGTTTAAGGGCGCATTCGTAGCCAATCGTTCTGGCAAATCAGGATTGGCAATAAATGATTTCCCGAACGAGACGAGATCGGCATTTCCAGAGGCTAGAGCAGCGTTACCTGTTTCTTTGGTATAGCCGCCATTCGTGATCAGCGTCCCCTTATAGATAGAACGAAAGAGGGGTGCTACTGGATTCAGCACCTTACGAGTTGCAAGATCCTGCTCATTGGGCTCCATCAAGTGGACATATGCTAAGTTGTAGCGATTTAACGCATTCAACACATAGCTGAATGTCGCTTGGGGATCAGAATCAGCTATGCCGTAAAATGTGTTACTAGGAGAGAGCTTGATCCCAACTCGATTAGCTCCCCAAACTTCTGCGACGGCTTCTACAACCTCAAGCAAGAATCGAGCACGGTTCTCAATTGACCCTCCATATTGATCGGTTCGCTGGTTTGAGCCATCCTGCAAAAACTGATCGATGAGATAACCAAAGGCACCATGTAACTCGACGCCATCGAAGCCCGCAGTGAGCGCATTCTTTGCACCTTGACGGAACTCGGCGATAATGCCGGCAATCTCATCTGTCTCCAGGGCGCGAGGGGCAATCATAGCTTGTTTCCCGTCAGGGGTATGCAGTTCCCCGGTCCCTGCGATGGCGCTTGGCGCAACCGGTAAAGCTCCATTAAGCAGTGAAGGATGAGAGATTCGGCCGGAGTGCCAGAGCTGTAAGAAGACGTGCCCATTCTGCTCATGAACGGCCTTAGTCACGAGCTGCCAACCTGCTACTTGCTCATCCGAATAGATGCCAGGGCAGTTCATGTAGCCTAAGCTCTGAGGCGACACCATTGAACATTCAGTGACGATCAACCCAGCAGAGGCTCGTTGAGCATAATAGGTCGCGTTAATTGGAATGGGAACTCCTTCGCTCCCCGCTCGCAAACGGGTCATGGGAGCCATCACGATGCGGTTTGGGAGATTGTAGGGTCCAAGTTGAACGGGCGAAAAGAGATTGGTTTCACTCATGATCTAAACAACTCCTTTAGGGCTAATGGTTTCTAACAAATGCCAGAGACTTACCGTGCTGTTAAGAGACTATTGCTCCTGGTAATTCCAGAGCAGGCCACCATCGACAAAAGAGGTTGTGCCTGTTATGTAGTCCGCGTCAGCAGATGCCAAAAATGCGACAATTGACGCCACATCTCTCGGTTTACCCAAGCGGCCTAGAGGAATGTTTTTCAGGAGTGCGCCCAACTTCTCTGGATCATTCAAGAGCTTTGTATTGATTGGAGTCTCGATTGCTCCGGGAGCTACATTGTTAATTGTGATTCCCGAAGGGGCTAACTCAACTGCTAGGTTGCGAGTCAGCATTTTTAAGCCCCCTTTGCTGGCGCAATAAGCTGCAAAGTGAGGAAAGGGCAATTCCTCATGCACTGAACTGATATTGATAATCTTACCGGGCTGCTGGGTGGCCAACAGGTGTTTCACAAAAGCCTGTGTAGCGAAGAAAACACCCTTCAGGTTCACGTTCATTACCGCATCGTAATCGGCTTCTGTGACATCCCAAAAGTCGGCATTCTTTTCAATGCCAGCGTTATTCACTAAAATATCTAGCTTGCCAAAGTGGGAGATACTGTCTGCAATCATGCGCTGCACATTGGCAACGGTTCCGGTGTCTGCCTGCACGGTAAAACCATCTACCATATGGCACTGACCCCCTGCTGCTTTCACCTTGGACAGGGTCTCTTCTGCGCCTTCTGGGTGGGAGCGGTAGTTAATGACAATGCTGGCCCCTTCCTCCGCCAAACGAATGGCAATCGCTTGGCCAATGCCCTGGCTACTGCCCGTAACTAGCGCCACCTTACCTTCCAGTCTCATATAGGCTCCATTTGTGTTGAGGTTTACTGAACTGGACAGAGTAGTGTTTTGACGACTTTGATTTGGCTACTTTTGGCGTATCGCAGCCCAGTCGTTAGCTTGAACTAAAGCTTGAACTAAACAGTTCAGGGTGAGCAGAGTAGCTCAACGCTGGTTGCAACAGAATTGGGTGACTGGGTGTCAAGGGCGCGTTCACAGTAGGAAATGGCAGGATGATATGGTCAAGCACAAGTATGGAGCTAGAACCCCACGACAGGCGATGACTGAAATCTATTAGAGTTGCCAATTTGATTAGACAACCAGCTCACCAACAGAGCTGCAAGTGACAGAGCTGCAAGTGATAGAGCTGCAAAATAACCAGCTAACAGACATGCAAACGCAAGTCATGCCCCTACATTGAGCAGGGGCATGACAGAGTAGATATTTGCTCAGGCTAATCTAGCTGACAATCGCAAACCGCAGTTGTCAACTGTCTAAGCAGTACGTAGCGGTTTTGGAGCCCGAGGTTTTGCTGAAGCTGCCTTTTGGCTTTGGGCTCTACTGCGAGTGGGTGCAGATTGGGCCTGGGATTTCGCCCGGTTACCCCGACCCTGACCTTGGCTAGAGCGCTTGCGGTTCGTTGGCTCTGTTCCAGTCTGAATTGGAGCAGTTGGCTCGTAGCCTGCAATCACATCTTTGGCAAGGGTCTGATTGAGCAAGCGTTCGATGTTCTTCAGGAGCGGATACTCATCGCCACAAACCAGGGAAACAGCGCGTCCTTCATTACCAGCCCGACCTGTACGACCAATGCGGTGCACGTAGTCTTCGGGTACATCGGGTAACTCAAAATTGACCACGTGAGGCAGCTGGTCGATATCTAGACCCCGAGAGGCCACATCGGTAGCCACTAAGACTCGAACCTTCCCCTGCTTAAAGTCATTGAGGGCACGGGTGCGGGCTGCCTGCGTTTTGTTGCCATGAATTGCTGAGGTTTTCAGCCCGTCTTTAGCCAACTGCTCAGCTAGACGGTTGGCCCCATGCTTAGTCCGTGTAAAGACCAGCACCTGCTGCCAATTGTGGAAACCAATCATGTAAGAAAGCAGTTCTCGCTTACGCTCGCGATCGACAGGATGCACCACCTGTTGCACTTGTTCAGCGGCGGTATTGCGGGGGGCAACTTCGATCAGGATTGGCGACTCTAGCAGGGTGTTGGCCAACTGCTGGATGGCCTTGGAGAAGGTGGCCGAAAACATCAGCGTTTGCCTTGACGCTGGTAGCTTCGCCAAAATCTTGCGGATATCGTTGATGAAACCCATGTCTAGCATGCGGTCGCATTCGTCCAGCACCAAGATCTCAACCTGCGACAGATCTAGAGTTTTTTGCCCTAGATGGTCGAGTAGGCGACCGGGAGTGGCAACTAGAATATCAACCCCCCGGCGCAGCATTTGGATTTGCGGCTCGATGCCAACACCGCCATAGACCACAGCGGAGCGCAGAGGCAGGTACTTGCCATAGGTTTTGACACTATCGCTAACCTGAGCTGCAAGTTCGCGGGTGGGCGTGAGCACGAGGGCCCGAGGTGTGCGCTGTACCTTGTTAGGTTTGGTAGAGCTGAATCTAGCGGTGCTGAGGCGTTGCAGTAGAGGCAGGGTAAAACCCGCCGTCTTGCCTGTGCCAGTTTGGGCGCTGGCTAGGACGTCTTGCCCTTGCAAAATCGCAGGAATTGCCTGCTGCTGAATAGGGGTGGCTTCGGTGTAGCCCTGCTCAGCAACAGCACGAAGCAGGTCGGTCGAGAGACCGAGGTTATCAAATGTCATGAATGCAATTGCTCCTAGTGGTGCCCCTACCCCAAATCAAATGCCTGGGCCCAGTCTAAGAGCAGGAAATGTGTAGTTCAGTTGGATGCCTCTAAATAAGCAACTTCCAATGTGCCAGTAGCAGACCGGAATGTACTGGCAGGCTTCTATCCTAACAGTACTTGTTACGAACCTTTGGGGGATGCAGGAATTGCCAGGCTGAGACCAGGTCTGCTGTCACAAGGAGCTTTCTAATTTTGCAGCTCTATTAGGAGCCGCTGTCCTCATAAACGCTTTACAATACTTATAAATGGACACTAATGGCTTTTGAGCCAAAAGTGCCATAAGCGCCATTACTGAGAGCTGCTGTTATGAATTTACCTGACTTAGATACTGAGAGCATCAATCGTGTTCTTGAAATGGCCTGGGAAGACCGCACCCCGTTTGAAGCCATTGCTCTCCAATTTGGGCTTCAGGAGAAACAAGTGATTGCCCTCATGCGGCGGGAGATGAAGACCTCTAGTTTCAGGATGTGGCGTCGGCGGGTGAGCGGACGTAAAACCAAGCATCTCAAAGAGCGCGACTTTTTAGCCGGACGTTTCCGCTCGCAGAATCAAAAGGGCTCTTAAAGCTGGCTTTCGCCGTTCAGAGGCACCCTCTAGAGAAAGCTACTACGCTCCCACTGAACGGCTTTGAGAACTGCGCTTGTTAGCCTAAGCCCTTGATGGGGATTGAACCCATGACCTCCCCCTTACCAAGGGGGTGCTCTACCACTGAGCCACAAGGGCAACGGAGAATCATCATAGCACCCCAATTGGTAAGAGGCTAGGTCTAGCCCAAAAAGTTTAGCGAACCAAAAAATCTAGCAGGCCCGAAAGCTTTAGTAGCTTTAGCAAGCTAGCGGGCTAGGACCGTCAGGGTATTGGGTTGGCTTGGGTCACCCTGGAGCACCACTGACCGCTCGTTGGCTGCCAAATGTCGCAGAATTTTGTAAATGGTTTCGACTTGCTCGGGCTTGCCTAGTTTCTGCGCCAGATCGCTCAGGGAGAGCGGTTGCCTGGATAGGGCGTTGACGACTTGGCGCTGTAGGTCCAGGACGGTGGCGGCGGCTTTCTTGCCTGCCTCGACGCCAGGCTGGTGATAGGCATTGATGTTGACGAGGGAGCCGTAGAAGCTGACAGCCCGCTCGTAAAGTGCGATTAAGGCACCAACGTTTTTAGGGGTGACTTCAGGAATGGTGACGGTGACCGAGTCCCGACCATTGTCGTAGAGGGCAGCGCGGGTACCTAGCAGAAAGCCACTCAGATAGTCACCGGCAGTTGCACCTGCTTCAACCTCCGAGGAAGTACCGTTACGGTCTTTGAGCACTTCGATGAAGGTCGCGAAGAAGTTGTGTACGCCTTCTCGCAGCTGTTGCACATAGGCGTGCTGGTCTGTGGAGCCTTTATTGCCGTAGACAGCAATGCCTTGATGAACAACGTTACCGTCCAAGTCTTTTTCTTTGCCCAGCGACTCCATCACCAGTTGTTGCAGGTAACGGGAGAACAGAAGCAAACGGTCTTTGTAGGGTAGAACGACCATGTCCTTCTCGCCCTTGCCGTTGCCTGCGAAGTACCAACACATGGCGAGCAGAGCTGAGGGATTGGTGCGCAGATTGGTAACGCGGGTTGCTTCGTCCATTTCTTTGGCCCCGGCTAGCATTGCCCGAATATCAATGCCTTGGAGAGCAGCAGGCAGCAGACCGACCGCCGAAAGTTCGGAGGTGCGTCCGCCCACCCAGTCTTCCATGGGGAAGCGTTCGATCCAGCCTTCAGAATCGGCTAGCTGGTCGAGACCGCTGCCCGGTCCGGTGACAGCAACCGCATGATCAGCAAATTTGAGTCCTGCGGCTTGATAGGCTTTCTGAACCTCAACCATGCCGTTGCGGGTGTCGGGTGTGCCGCCGGACTTGGAGGTTGTGCTTACCAGAGTGCTAGACAGACGGCCTTGGAGTTGAGCCAGCACGCGGTCGATCCCGTCAGGATCAGTATTGTCAATGAAGTGAATCTGTAGCGGCGGAACGTCAGGGGCTAAGGCCTCTGCTACAAATTGGGGTCCCAATGCGGAGCCGCCAATGCCAATCGAGAGCAAGTCTGTAAACTTGGACGCACCAGGCGGCTTGATCGCGCCGCTGTGGATTTTCTGGGCGAAGGCTTCGATTTTGTCTACGGTGCTAGAGATCTCCTGCTGAAGTTGCCGGTTTGGGGCTAGTTCTGGAGCCCGCAGCCAATAGTGACCCACCATGCGATGCTCGTCGGGGTTCGAGATGGCACCCCTTTCCAGCAATTTCATGTCAGCAAAAGCTCGTTCGAACCGAGGCTGTATCTGCTCCACAAACTCAGGTGAGAAACGCATCCGGCTGATATCTAGATAGAAGCCCAGGCCGGGGTGATAGTACAGCCATTCCTGATAGCGTTGCCACAGTGCTGTAGGGTCCATAGCCTTCCTCGTTCAGGTTTCCATTCACTCCACTCTGAAGCAATCTATCTTGAATGCCATCCGCTTTTAGCTTCAATGCAGATTGCAAAACTTGTCTCAGGCGTGAGCAGAGCCTCAACCACTGATGCTGCGGGCTTTGAGGCTCAGGGCTAGGAGTGATGGTTAGCACCGGGGACCCGACTAGGTATCACCCTTAACATTCTGGGTTTGTTCTGGGTTTGATACAGCTGGGGTTTGATGCGGCTGGGGTTTGATGCGATAAGCACAGCGACGGGAGTTGTTGAGCAAGTGCTCGGTGCGCTCAATTTGGGTCTCTGGACCGAGAATGGCCTGAAACACTTCTAGTTCAGAACCACAAAGCCCCTGACAGGTTTGGGCTGCGGCACAGATTGGGCAGTGGTTTTCGATCAGCAGCCAGGAGCCGTCACTTTGCGAAACAACCTCTGCCATATATCCCTCACGGCTGCGCAGGGTCACCAGCCCTTGGATGCGCTCGTTTAGGGCGGTTGCCGTGATTTGACTGCTATAGGAGAGAATTTGCTGCTGGGTTCGCTCTGCCAGAATTTGCGCCAGACCCGCCTCTCCAAACACAGAGCGCATTGCTTCTAGCAAGCCAAGCGTGAGGTCGGCATGGTTGTCAGGAAAGCGGTGTGTTGACGCTGGGGTGAGTTGCCAGAGCTTGACTGGGCGGCCCAATGGGCGGCGTTGCTCGGTGTAGCTCACCAATCCCTGACTTCGCAGCGTTTGCAAATGCTGCCGGATTGCCATTGGAGTTATCTCAAGCTGTTGAGCTAGGGCTACCGCTTCCTGGGCTCCTCCTGTTTTCAGAAAGTGCAGAATCCGGTCCTTGGCGCGTTGGCCGAGGCTAGGGTCTAAGTTGGATTTAGCAGTCATGATTCCGATTATCAAGCCTTAACTAAAGGCGCGCTCAGGCTTTCAGTGAGGATTTGAAAGCTGCGGGGGTGATTAATCATCCAAGCATGGGTGAGGATGGGAACTTGTAGGTTCCGACCGACCGGCAACTCGGAGCTGTTGGCTGGCACAATCATCAAATCGTAAGGGGTCCAGAGTGAGGTGAACTGGACTTTTTCTAGGGTCGCTACGTCCCGGTTCAGCTCACGCAGAAAAGGGCTGTTGGGGCGCATTTGTGCCGCGCCGAGGTTGTTGCGGGCGAAGCCCATCCAGGTCCCGTGGTGAGGCGAGGCGATGGTGATGAAGCGCTCTACCCGCTCCAGTCCACCCAGACGTTGAACATAGTAGCGGCTGACAATGCCACCCATACTGAACCCAACTAGGTCAAAGCGTTCGCTAGGTGCAAACAATTGATCGGCCCGATCGCGCACCTGCGCAGCCAATTTGTCCAGGCCAACATCGCCATTGTTGGGTCTAAGGTTGAGCGTGTGTACGGTCCAACCCTGTTCTTCTAAATGGGCGCGTAGGGGTGTAAAAATCAATTCGGTGTCGTCGATGCCGTGAACCAGCAAAACAGGATTGAGCATAGCAGGGTCGTAGGAGAGTCAATCTAACCCCAGCCTAGGCATTGGTCCTAAGCTCCAGATGTGGTTCTGTGCCAGCAGCAGGACCGGCTTAGAATGCTCACGAGCTTCATCAGAACCGTGCGGCTATCAAAGCCTTGAATACGCCTTGAATACTAAGCCTTATAAACCTATAGGAAGGATCAAACCGTTGAGCAGATTTCCTGGATGACTTGAAGAATTCAGGACAGATTTAAACAGATTTTAAGATACGCGAAAATCACCTGCGGTTCACCGTCTTGCTGTTCGTACTTACCCAGCCTTTACGAAGGATTTCAGGCGGCAGATGTTGAATGAGGTTGTTTTTTAGAACAAGCCTTGTGAGATTGGTGAGTTGTGCGATTGCCTCTCGAATCACTCTAATTGGGTTGAGAGAGGTCAATCGCTATCTGGGGGTGTTCGAAATTAAGCACAATAATCCCTGGCTCGTCAGGTAACCATATCCGTTACTACTCAATCCTCTTTCTCTTTAAAATGCCATCGCGCCTAATGCACTCAGCGTGGCTTGCTGTGCGGCTGTTAATCCTTGAGCACCTCTAATATTCATACCCTCGTATAGGCGATCGACTCTTAGCGTTTTGAGGCAATCTCCTGTTATAGGATTCCATAACTTAATAGTTTCATCCTGACTACCACTGACCAAAAGCGGATTTGCACTGTATGGGAGGCTAACGTCAACCGGACTAAACTGAACTGAACAGACCCGACTAGCGTGCCCTTGCAGGACTTTCTGGCAGGTGCCATCTTGGACATCCCAGAGCCGAATCGTTTGATCGTCACTACCACTGGCTAGGAGACGACCATTGGGGCTGAAGGCAACGGAGCGAACGCCATTAGTATGACCGTGTAACGTTGCCAAGCATGTTCCGTCTTGTACATTCCAAAAGCGAACTGAGCAGTCCAGGCTACTCGTCGCTAGAGTTTGACCATCGGGGCTGAAGGCAGTAGACAAAACCCAACCCGTGTGCCCTTGTAGGGTTCTGAGACAGGTACCATTGCGCACATCCCATAGCCGCACAGTTTGATCATTGCTGCCACTCGCAAGCAGTTGACCATCAGGGCTAAACGCAACTGCCCAAACCCAACCCGTATGCCCTTGTAGGGTTCTGAGACAGGTGCCATTGCGCACATCCCATAGCCGCACAGTTTGATCGTTGCTGCCACTTGCAAGGGTGTGTCCATCGGGACTAAATGCTACGGAGAAAACCCAACCCGTATGTCCTTGTAGGGTTCTGAGGCAGATACCATTTCGCACATCCCATAGACGCACAGTTTGATCGTTGCTGCCACTCGCAAGCAGTTGACCATTCGGACTAAATGCTACTGTCCAGATCCAATTGGTGTGTCCTGGCAGATTATTGGAGCAAGTTCCTTGCGCCACATCCCATAACCGCACCAGGGCATCATAACTGCCACTGGCTAGCATGGAGCCATTCGCACTAAAGCTGACTGAAGTAATCCCACTGGTTTGCCCCTGAAACGTCTTGAGGCAGGTGCCGTCCTGGACATCCCACAATCGAGCTGACAGGTCTGCACTGCCACTCGCGAGGTTTTGACCATTGGGATTAAAGGCAACCTCCCAAACACAACGGCTGTGACCTTGTAGCAATTTGAAGCAGGTTCCATCCTGCACACTCCACAACCGAATGGAGGCATCCTCACTACTACTAGCAAGGGTTTGACCATTAGGACTGAAGCTGAGTGAGGTGACCCAACCTGTATGCCCTTGCAGTGTTTTGCGGCAGGTGCCTGTCTTGACCTCCCACAGTCGAATGGTGCAATCGTCACTACTGCTGGCGAGGGTTTGACCATCCGGGCTGAAGGCAACTGCCCTCACCCAACGGGTATGTCCTTGCAAGGTTTGGAGGCAGGTTCCGCGATCAACACTCCACAATCGAATTGAAGAGTCTTCGCTGGCACTTGCCAGAAGCTGCCCATTGGGACTAAAGCGAATTGACGTAACTCCACCTGTGTGACCCTGCAAAACTGTTAGGCAGGTTCCGTCATGTGCATCCCAGAGCCGAATCGTTTGGTCATCACTACCACTCGCCAACAGTTGACCAAGGCCTGACGGTAAGCTAACGCTAACGGGGCTGAACGCGATCGCCCAAACCCGGTTGAGATGACCCCGCAGTGTTTTGAGACAGGTTCCTGGGAGGCGGTTGGAAGCACTCGCTTCAGCCAAGTTTGCAGGATTGGGTTGCTCAAAATCGATGTTTTGCATATCCCACAACCGAATCAACGAGTCATGACTGCAACTGGCTAGGGTTTTTCCGTCGGGACTGAAGGTGACTGCCCAGATCCAACCCGTGTGTCCTTGCAATGTCAAAACCTGTTGACCATCCACTACTCGCCAAAGGCAAATCTTACCGTCCAAATCACCAGTTGCCAGCAAACTGCCATCTGGGTTAAAGCTGACTGACATAACGCTACTTAAGGTCTCTGCAAACACAGATGTAGCTAAATCAGCGTTGCGAAAATTGACCCCTGTCAAGTTGACCTGCCGTAAATCGGCTTGCCATACGGTTAGTTCCGAAAAGTCACAGCCTCGCAAATTGCTTTGCAGATGCACAAGCAGGTTGAGAAGATTACCAGCAAGATAGTTGGGCTGAGGTGCTTGTTGTTGCTGCTCCAATATGGTTTTTAATTGCTGTTCAATGGCTTGTGAATTGCCAAACTGGAGCAGCAATTGCTCAGAGATTGGCTCAACAATCAACCGCTTCTGCATCTCTCGAACATAGTCTTTTGCCTGGGCTTTGATTAGGGCATGAGTTCTGAGGCGCTCTGGTGTTTGGCTGGCAATTTCCTCACAGATACACTGCACGAGCTGATCGGTCGCATACTCCAGCACTACAGGCTGAAGAAAGAACTGCTCACCCTCCTTTTCAATCAGCGCTCGCCGCAACAATGACTGAATCGCATCCGGCAATCTCCGCTTGGAAGCCTTAGTTGCAAGATCCCTACTCAACTCGAAAAGCGAGACGGGTTCCCGATTAATTGCTAACCAAAAGAGCATTTCCTGCTCAACTTCTGACAAGCGATCGAACTGGTGCTGGAGTAAGTCTCGAATATCATCAAAGACCGCTAACCCCTGCTGCACATAGTTCAATATTTCAGCAATGCTGCCACTAAAGAGGTCTTGGGTTGTGGCTGCAAGCATCTTCAGCGCCAAGGGGTTGCCACTGTAATGGGTCACTAATCTCTCCCATTCTGAATCTGTCCCCACAAATGCCCCTTTATAGAGAAATAGTTCTCGCCCTGCTTCTGAGTTCAGTCCTTTTAGCAGGAAGGTTCTGACTGATTGCTGCTGACCTTCTAGTGGCACAATCTCTCCAGGCTTTTCGCGGCTGGTGAGCAGCAAGCAACTCCGATGGGGTACTCTCCCAATTTCTTTGAATAGCTGACCATATGCCTCATAGCCTGGTCGATACTGTGCAGGCTGCCCGGCATTCAGGATCGTCTCGACATTGTCCAGAATCAGCAAACAGCGCTTTTGCCGCAACCCCTCCATAAGCTTCAGCAGTTTCCTGTCCAGCCCACTCGGTACAGCGATATCCTCTCCCTGTGCCCGCAATAGAATTGGCAACACTGTCTCTAACCACTCCTCAAAGGGTGGGGTATTTTGTAGCGATCGCCACACCACCACCTCAAACTCGGTTTGAATCTGCTGCACCAATCTGGCAGCCAGGGTACTTTTGCCAATCCCACCGATGCCCAATAGTAGGATGAGGCGGCATTGTTCTCCCAACACCCACTGCTTGAGGCACATCAGTTCTTCACTGCGTCCGCAGAAGGCAGCCGTATCAATGGCGCTCCCCCAATCTGGTGGCTGCGAGCGGGCAGTCGGTTGCTCAATTGCTAGAGTCTGGGTTTGGGTCGCACCAATCAGCGACTGACGCCACTGATGTTCTAACGCCCCCCGAAAGTTAGTTTTACTGACGGGTTCCCCGAAGGCTTGCTCCAGCAAGTTCCAGAGTTTGGGACCGACGTTGCGCTTGATATAGCTGAGCGAGTAGCCAGACACCTCAGCAATTTGCTCGTAGGTCTGCTCTTGCAAGGCTCCCAGTAGAATGGCGGCTTCTACTTCATTGAGCCGTCTACCCACTTTGGCAAAGACTACGGAATTAGCAACGTGCAGCGCTTGCTCTAAATCCATTGTCTTTTACTCCATTTACGGTAGTGACCTGATTTTACCTGAGGCAAGGTGAACTTTTTGTTTCCAGCATGACCAGGCTGAAACTGGCGCAAGCAAGCGGATTCAGCCAATTCAAGCCAAAATTGATGACCAAAAAGTTCACCTACTCTGAAGTATTTAGATTCATCATATTGACCTCAAAGTAGTGAACTTATAGGTAACGACAAACCTAAAAAACTTCCCTAATGTAATGACATCAGGTTCAAAGGCGCAAGGGAAAGGAATTAGCAAACTAATAGCCCCCAACCGCTTAACAACCTGTACAATTTCCGATTTCTAGCAGTAATCCAGTCTTAAGACCCCAACCCGGTTGACCGGCTAAGTTTCTGCTGCAACGGATTGACTCAAAACAACAAACAGAATAGGAGCTTCGGTATGAAGATTGTAGTTATTGGTGGCAGCGGGCTGATCGGAAAAAAGCTCGTGAATAACCTTCGTCAGCTTGGTCATGAGGTCGTGGCGGCATCACCCAGATCAGGCGTCAACGCCATCACGGGTGAGGGACTGGCGGCAGCGCTGGCGGGCGCTCAGGTTGTTGTCGATGTGGCGAACTCGCCTTCGTTTGAGGACAAGGCAGTTTTGGAGTTCTTCGAGACATCAGGTCGTAACCTGCTTGCCGCAGAAGCAACCGCTGGTGTGGGACATCACGTGGCGCTGTCGGTGGTCAATGCCGATCGCTTGCCCGACAGCGGCTACATGCGGGCAAAGGTTGCTCAGGAGAAGCTAATCAAGGATTCCAAGATTCCCTATACGATCCTCCGCGCAACACAATTCTTCGAGTTCCTCAGTGGCATCGCCCAATCGAACACCGACGGGCAAACGGTTCACTTGTCACCTGCCCTTGTGCAGGCGATCGCGTCAGATGATGTGGTTGCCGCACTGACTGATCTCACAGTCGGGGCACCCCTGAACGGCACGATCGAGGTGGCTGGTCCCGAAAAATTCCGTCTCGACGAACTCGTCCGACGCTTCTTGATCGCAAACAACGACACACGCAAGGTAATCACAGACATCCACGCCCGCTACTTTGGCATAGAGCTGAACGATCACTCCCTCACCGCCAGCGACAATCCGCGCGTCGGCTCGACGAACTTTGATCAGTGGCTCGATCGCCAAGATAAAGCAGCCTAGCCAGCACATGTTTCTTCAGGCATTTGCTTCCTGCCCGTCGCCACGAGGCAATGGGCGGGAGACGTCTTCAGAGCCTTGGTCGGCGTCTCTATTTTGGTGATGACAACCGGAACCCGGACATAACTGGAACCCGGACATGGATGCTCCCGGTTATGTCACTGAACCTGTAGGGCATGGCTTTAAGCGAAAGCCACATGCTATTGAGGACATCAAGGCCTAGGTGTGAGACCTGGCTTTTTGGCTGATCCCCTCTTGCCTAGAGGCCGGTATGTATGCCGCGCTGACCGCCGACCTGTCCGTGCTTACAACCTGGTCGGACGGAACCTTAACTCAACACTGCAAGGTAATAAATCATGAAAACAACTGCAAGTGCTCGAACCATTTTGGTCGTGGGATTCATCCTAATAGCGTTCAACGGACTATTCCTGTTTGGAAACGGACTGTTTATGCTTGTCGCTCCAATGGCGTGGTACAACACCGTTCCTGGCGTGACTGACACTGGTTCCTTTAATCAGCACTTCATCCGCGATATTGGGATTATTCAGATGTTCCTCGGTGCTGCTTTCGCGATCGGGATGATCCAACCAGCGCACCGCTTTAATCTGTGGGCTGCTGCAACGTCATGGCTGATCGCACATGCCGGTTTCCATTTGTGGGAAGTTGCAGTCGGCATTTCTTCTCTATCAACCATTCCGCGCGACTTTCCCGCTGTCACTCTCCCGGCTTTGATCGGTGTTGTGCTTACGGCGTGGGCTTGGCGCACCAGTCCACGCTTGGCATCTCCTGATCTGGTTACCGGAAATTCTTTGTGAAAGCTGAGCAATCTAGAAATGCACTGGCGGGGAGTTATGCCATTGTGTCCCCTTGCCGGATCTCGCTGGATAGCGATGTCAGAGTCCCAGATAGTGCAGACCAAGCATGACGTGAACGATGGGGAGTTTTTATCGCTGCCCCTAATGTTTTCAGAGTGGCTTTTTGAGCAACTGTCGACCCGGTTGCTCCTTGAATATTCATGCGTGTCCTGGAATCGGCAGGAGGGGGTTGAGGACCAATTGATGGTGCTTGCCGGTGATTTGTGGAACTATCACCTGAGGTTGGCAAGGTAAATCGATCTGAACTAATGCGATTTGGAACCCTCTCAGCAATTTTCTGCGATTTCGCGACTTCCCTATTGAAGAGCTTTACAGGGAGAAGTAACCCGCTGAGGTGGCGAGTCTGGTTACTTCTCTTCGCGCTGACGCTTCTTTTAATTTGTTGGCCGGTTAGTTATTGGCCAGTAGGAGCGCAACAAGTAGGAACGCAACAAGCAGGAGCGCAAACGGTGCCTCAAGGAGTACCTCAATCAATAGCTCAAGCAATCCCTAAAATGCCGATTCCTATTTTGGAACAAGCTCAAGTTTCTAAGCAAGCCGAGCAGCCAGCCGGGTCTGCCGAGACTCCGACGGCAACTCGCCAGGGCTCTCTGAGTAGCCCTCCCAATGCTAATCAGCCCACGCAAGTTGCTTTGGGCTTTCATCTACTCAACTTGGGCCGGATCAACCAGACCGAAGAAACATTCAATGTGACTGGCTTTCTGTATGCGTTCTGGCAAGACCCACGTTTGCGGTTCGATCCTCAGCAAGTGGGAGACCAAGTGGTGCGCTATACACCTGAGCAAATTTGGGAACCAACGCTGACTATTTTTAATTCTCAAGATCTACAGAAAAAAGGCCCGGTTCAGCTTTCGGCCAAGCCAGATGGCACAGTGAGCTATCTGGAATTGATCAATGTCACGGTGTCGTCAAGCTTGGATTTGCGCAAGTTTCCCTTCGATACCCAAACTGCTCGCATTATTTGGGAGCCTTTGTCCTCGGATGTTAAGGGTGTCAGTTTGGTAGAGAACCCAATCGCCACTGGCTACAGCAGGGAGCCGTACCTTTCGCTGTCTGAGTGGCAAACTTTGGGGATTGAAACCTCGGTTGGCTCGAAGAAAGGTGAGAAGGAGGACAAAAATTATGCTCGCTACACCTACGAAATCAAAATTCAACGCCGCTCTGGCTTTTATCTATTCAAGATTGTGCTGCCGTTGATGTTGATTACGCTGGTATCTTGGACAGCCTTTTGGATTAACCCAATTACCAGTTTCGTGCCGCAAATGAACGTTGGCATTACCAGCATCTTAACAGCGATCACCTTCAATTTCACAGTCGCTAACTCATTGCCCAGGGTGCCTTATGTAACCCTCATGGATAGTTACATTTTCATTTGCTATATTTTCTTCTTTAGCTCGATTATTTCTACAGTGTTAATCCATTTTTTGTTGAATAATCGAGCGAAACCTGAGCCCGGGCTACGGCTAATTCGGCAATCTCGTTGGCTCTTTCCTTTAGCCTTTGTTGGTGCTCAGGCCTTGCTGTTTGCCACCTTTCTCGCGAGCTGAATCATGAGCTGAGTCAAGTCTAGATTGAGGGTCGTTGCCAATACTCATCTAAAACTCTGGCCTTGGTTAAGCGTTCTTTTAAGTCGTTTGGCCTATGATCACAATGTTTTGGTAATGGGAGAGCGCTTATGCCACTGGGGATGCTGGTTGAAGGCCAATGGCTAAATCAAGAGAAGGATCGGGATGCTGCGGGGAAGTTTAACCGTACGCCGACCCAGTTCCACAATCGCATTACGGCGGATGGTTCCAGTGGCTTTCCTGCTGAGGCAGGGCGATATCATCTCTATGTCTCCTGGGCTTGTCCTTGGGCGCACCGCACGGCTATTCTGCGGCAGTTGAAGGGACTGGACGATGTCATTGGCCTATCCGCAGTTGCTGCTGTGATTGAGGAGGATGGCTGGGAGTTTTCTGAGGAGCCTGGTAGCATCCCGGATAGCGTCAATGGCGCTCGTTATCTGCGCGAGATCTACACAAAAGCAGTAGCAGACTATACGGGTAAGGTCACGGTGCCAGTGCTTTGGGACAAGCAGACCGGGACCATTGTCAATAATGAATCCCGTGAAATTATCCGCATGCTCGATACTGAGTTCGGGGATTTTGCCAAGGCAGATATTAATTTCTATCCAGAAGATTTGGCTGAGAGCATTGACCAAACAATCGATGCAATCTACCAACCGATTAATAATGGCGTGTACCGTTCAGGCTTTGCCACGACGCAAGAAGCCTACGAAGAAGCGGTGACCGAACTGTTTGAGGCGCTCGATCATTGGAATGACGTGTTGGGCCAACAACGCTATCTTTGCGGCAATCGCATCACTGAGGCTGATTGGTGTATGTTCACAACCCTGCTTCGCTTTGATGCGGTCTATTACGGCCATTTCAAGTGCAATCTGCGCCGCATTGTTGACTACAACAACCTCTGGGGCTATCTGCGCGACCTCTATCAGCAACCCGGGGTGCGCGATACTTGCAACCTAGACCACATCAAGCGGCACTACTACAGAAGTCACACCAACATCAACCCAACTCGCATCGTGCCCAAAGGTCCTATCCTCGATTTCGACACGGTACATCACCGGGACCGAGGCCGAGATAGGAAATTTGACTGATTTGCTCGCTGTAGAGGAAGGGGTCTAAGTTGACTAGCTAGACCTCACCTCTACTCGCAATAAAGGCTGGTGATATCGCGGCTTGTTTCAACCCCTCAAAGGGATTTAGGTTCTTCGCGACGTCCGGGCTGCAACGAAGCTAATTGCCACCGCCTAAGTTTCAATCCCTCAAAGGGATTTAGGTTCTTCGCGATCGGGCTTCATCGTGGTTGGCGACCGCGCAATGGAGTTTCAATCCCTCAAAGGGATTTAGGTTCTTCGCGACGCCCAATTGCCATAGAGAAAACCGGGTGTTTGCATGTTTCAATCCCTCAAAGGGATTTAGCTTCTTCGCGACTATCTGAGGACTCTGTGATCCATAGCCCACCCACCCGTTTCAATCCCTCAAAGGGATTTAGGTTCTTCGCGACTGGGAACTGTGCGGTCGGCGCTCAGGCCGAACACGTGGTTTCAATCCCTCAAAGGGATTTAGGTTCTTCGCGACATTTACCACCCTCAGTAAAGGCACCATTAGTTATGTTTCAATCCCTCAAAGGGATTTAGGTTCTTCGCGACCTGGCCGAAATAAGCTAGCCGCTCAAAGGGATTTAGGTTCTTCGCGACTGCCTACGCTGACCTGCTCTACAAAGAATTGCTAGGCGTTTCAATCCCTCAAAGGGATTTAGGTTCTTCGCGACTCTAAATCGCTAAGGCTGATATCCTCAGTTAAATGCTCTGTTTCAATCCCTCAAAGGGATTTAGGTTCTTCGCGACAACCTATGATTTGCTGGTCACCACTCGCCGCAAAGTGGTTTCAATCCCTCAAAGGGATTTAGGTTCTTCGCGACACTTCAACCTCGATATGGGTGGCCTCTGGGGCAGCATGTTTCAATCCCTCAAAGGGATTTAGGTTCTTCGCGACTCTGGAGGTTGTACGACTCCGGACTACGTTATCGGTTTCAATCCCTCAAAGGGATTTAGGTTCTTCGCGACGTCCATTCTCATTAACGGGATAATGTGTAGTACAAGTTTCAATCCCTCAAAGGGATTTAGGTTCTTCGCGACGCTTGGATCCATGCGGTAGCCCCCAGGGGCGACGCTTTGTTTCAATCCCTCAAAGGGATTTAGGTTCTTCGCGACCTAGGGTGTTCCATCCGGGTATCTGCAAAAACCCAGTTTCAATCCCTCAAAGGGATTTAGGTTCTTCGCGACCTGTTCAGCTACTCGGGCGATAATCTCACCACACTTGTTTCAATCCCTCAAAGGGATTTAGGTTCTTCGCGACCGCTGCCAGTGGATGTGCCGCTTGAGTAAGGGTGGGGTTTCAATCCCTCAAAGGGATTTAGGTTCTTCGCGACTGCGGCGGCGGCGTCGTCTGGAGAGCGTAGCCCGGTGTTTCAATCCCTCAAAGGGATTTAGGTTCTTCGCGACATAGCCCCCTTGCGGCTCATCCGGGTAGGGGAACGTTTCAATCCCTCAAAGGGATTTAGGTTCTTCGCGACCAGCAGCAGCAGCAAATAGCAGACCAGGTACTGGCGTTTCAATCCCTCAAAGGGATTTAGGTTCTTCGCGACGATACTAGTACAAACGTTCTTAATCCGGTTAGAGCGGTTTCAATCCCTCAAAGGGATTTAGGTTCTTCGCGACTAGCATCGATGCGATATACGAACGGGTAAGAGCGAGAGTTTCAATCCCTCAAAGGGATTTAGGTTCTTCGCGACTGTTGCTCTGCGCGGTGTAAGCGTCTTGAGCATCTGTTTCAATCCCTCAAAGGGATTTAGTTAGGTTCTTCGCGACTTCCGCTTGCTGAAAAGCTGCTGCAATTGGGCTTCGTTTCAATCCCTCAAAGGGATTTAGGTTCTTCGCGACATTCGATACGCAGACGCTATTGAGCTATTGTCTCGTTTCAATCCCTTTGAGGGATTTAGGTTCTTCGCGACGCTCACTAGGCGATCCTCCATGCGCTGGCATCGCAGTTTCAATTCCTCAAAGGGATTTAGGTTCTTCGCGATAATCCGATTGCCTGCCCAGAAGCTCACTACCCCCGAGTTTCAATTCCTCAAAGGGATTTAGGTTCTTCGCGATCTGTGGCGAGAGCAGCAATGCCAGACCAGAAGAGGTTTCAATCCCTCAAAGGGATTTAGGTTCTTCGCGACGACTTCAGTTTTGGCGCCGTCTACAGCGAAAACGTGTTTCAATCCCTCAAAGGGATTTAGGTTCTTCGCGACGTGTGTTTGTATTGTGTTTGTACTTTCATCAGTTCAGTTTCAATCCCTCAAAGGGATTTAGGTTCTTCGCGACCAGAATGCAGCCAATTCCCACTCTGCAAATGATGGGTTTCAATCCCTCAAAGGGATTTAGGTTCTTCGCGACGGCTCAGCTAGTTAGCTTATAGGCTTCAATATGTCTGGTGTTTCAATCCCTCAAAGGGATTTAGGTTCTTCGCGACTGCGGGCGGCTGGAGGGCTTGGTGTATTTGGTTTTCAAGGTCTAGGCGCGGGACAAGGAGAGTATAGCGTTTGCGGCTTTGGAAGTCATTAGGGAGAGAAGAGATAGCAAGGCTCAAACCCAGACCTGCCAAGCCCTTCACCGCTTGCGCGAATCGCGATTGGGCTACACCAGCCGCAAACCCTTGTGGCATGGGACTTGTAGGCACTTTCGGACAAAACTCTTGCCAAAACACCTACCCATTCGCGCTTAGTGACCTTTGACCGATACCTTCCGACTTGCCGGTCCCGCAATTGTAGCCAGACCCCCAAGGCCAGAAACACAAGGGGGTCTGGGCATTCAAGGCGCTAAGTTATGACCTGACCTCCTCAACCGAAGCTACAGTTTCTCGTGGGCAAGTGCAGGTTTGCACTCGCGTACCGTTATAGATTTGCCAGCCCTCATGATCCGATTCGCCATCCCACATAAAGCGACCGGGTGTGTTGATGCCGCCACTGCTTAGCTTCATCGCCACATGACCGGCAAAGTAAAACCGCTCCCCTTTTGCAAGGTCTTTATCGGTCATCGACCCTAGCGAGTCATCGCATGACCGGCAAAGTAAAACCGCTCCCCTTTTGCAAGGGTGCCAAACGTTGTCCACATAGGGGTAAATCCTTTGGATATTGGGTTTGACGGGATAGCGAGTTTGGACCCCGCTAGCCCTAGCCCACCGCGCACCTTGCACCTTTCGCCAAAGAGAATGAGGGAGTTATAGCAGTGTTAAACTGCCCACTAGCCTCCGGGCTGGCCTAATCAGTTTGGGGGTTAGCCTAGTAGGAGTGGTAGTTACACTTCTACTAGGTGCTGACCGGATAGGTTAGCAAAGAGATTACAGAACTTGGCTGAGTTTAGCAAGTAGGTTTCTGTACTTTTTGCTGAATCTATCGCGCAGGCATCCCTGCCCAAACCTGCAAGCAGCCGCCCAGGGGTAAAGCCCTAAGCATGAATTTTCTGGGACTCAGCATAAGATTTCTGAGGCTCAGCAAGGTTCCTGTTAAAGGTCAGCGACAATGCTGCTAACCTGAGCGCGATTCCTGGCAAGCTAAGCGCGGTTGCCGCCAAGCTAAGCGTACTTTCCGTTAACCTAAGCGTGGTTCCCGGCAAGCTGAGCGCGGTTGCCGCCAAGCCGAGCGAGGTTGCCGACAAGCCGAGCGCGGTTGCCGACAAACTGCATCCTCCCAGCTCACCCCTGACAACACCCGCCGCTCCCCTATTGTTCCCAAAGCCTTGAGAGAACGAAATAAAGATTTGGCCAACGCTGCGTAATTTCCCGGACAGGGCTTGAGATCTGATCAGAGGCTACAAGCTGCTTCTGGAAAATCTAGTCCAGCCCGTGAGGATGCACATGGCCACCAACCTATTAGAGCGGCCCGACGCGCAAACCAGACCTGTTGATAGCACCCTACTTCAGGGAGTTGTTGAAGGCTTTATTGACGGTATTTTGATCTTGAGCGAGCAAGGCGAATGGATTCGCGCTAACGAATGCGCCCGTCGGATCTGCCATCAGTTGGCTCCAAGCCAATTAACTCAAAGCCAATTAATTCAAAGTAGAGCATCAGCCCTAAACGTTCCTAAAGCAATCTGGCGCGTTTGCCAAACGCTGATCGACAGCCGGGATCTATATCCTAATCAGCCTGTAATTGTTGAAGACGATATCGTTGCAAGTCGGCTAAGCACAATTCGAGTTCGGGCACGTTGGTTTCGCTCCGAAGCAATTCGGCAACCTTGCCTTCTCGTCACCTTAGAAGATCGCTATCAGACCCTACAAAACATGGCGCTTGCCGAAGCCCATGAATACAGTTTGACGCCTCGTGAAGCTGAAATTTGGTTGCTCTACCGAGCTAATTACAAGCGTCAGGAAATTGCAGACAAACTTTACATCACCCTCAACACAGTCAAGAAGCATCTAAAGAACATCCAGGCCAAGCGTCAGGCCACTCTGGATGAAGAAGAGTGATCAAATTTCCGTCGTTGAAAAACCTAGCGTAAGATCAATGCAACCCCCTGTGTGTGTAAGCCCTAGAGCCGAGACTTCTAGGCTAATATCCCTGCTAACTAGCAGAGCTTAATCCACCTAAATACTGTTACGGCTTGTATTACCACTTGTGAACTGCGAGGGTACCCGGAAGGGTACTTGGCAAACGCTTTCCTGCTCCTGGAATATTAATGCCAACAGCCTTTTGTTTCCCAGAGACATTCCCAGATACAGAGGCGTAGGCCAACCATTTTTTAGCCGTTTTGTAACAGAAACCGAAGCTCAGGAGATCAGTTTAGTGGCACTCGTTAGGTTTACCAGCTTTACCTGCAACAACTGCTCAACCGAGAGTTTGATAGAACTCTATTTTCTGGGCAAAAGAGTTTGGGGTCCAGAGGCAATGCCTTGCTCTGGTGTTCTAACCTTTCCATCCGAGCCACAGTACACTTGCACCCTTGAGGCAGTAGCCAGTGTTTATCTTTATGAGAACGTTGATGGTGTCTTGACGTATGTAGCTTCCAGTAACAAAGACATCAGAGCCATCGACATTGGTGATAGTAGTGAGGTTAGGCTTAACTATGAGGGTGGAAGTTGTCAGCTTAGCTTTGCCGTTCAAAGCAATCTTGGAGAGCTGATTGTCACTTACCTCAGAGAGATCGTAATAACAACTCTTCTCTTCATCAGAAGTTTCGTGCTGTTGCTCTTTAGACCCGTGTTGCGCCTATTTGGCCCTAGGAGAGTAGAACAACCAAAACCTCCCCAGGTTGAGCGACCAGACCCTGAACCTTCTCAAACGAAACAACTAGATCGTGAAGTCAAAAAGTAGCTTTCATTCTCAGCTTGCCCTATGAAGGAGGATAGTCCTTTCTGGATCGTTGGCAGGGTTTCACTCGTCATCTTAGTGGTCTCTAACCCCGCTCAAGCCCAGGTCGTTCCCGACACAGCTCCGGAGACGAATCTGGGCACACAGGTTAGGGTCAATGGTTCAACCTTCGAGATTCGAGGCGGGACCAGAGCGGGCAATGCCAGCACTGCCAACTTGTTCCACAGTTTCAGCAGCTTCAGCATCCCAAGTGGCAAAATCGCCAGTTTTCTCGACACCCAAAAAATCAACAATATCTTGGTGCGGGTAACCAGCGGTAGCCCTTCCAATATCCAAGGCATCATTCGAGCGAACCAGGGAACTCCTAATCTGTTTTTGATCAATCCCAGTGGAATCATCTTTGGGCCACGGGCTCGCTTGGATGTGGCAGGCTCATTTGTGGCCACCACTGCAAGCGGCATTCAGTTTCCAGGCGGTAGTGAATTCTCTTTGACCTCAGGCATAGAACCTCAGAATCCACTGTTGACTGTCAATCCATCTGCCTTTCTCTTTAATCAAATTGCTACTGCACCAAACCTTATAGATCCTAAGATTACTGTTGAAAATGGAGCTGCTCTCTCGGTACGAACAGGGCGCAGTTTGTTGCTGATAGGTGGTGATGTAGCCCTAGACCGTGGCACCTTAAGAGCACCCGCAGGGCGTGTGGAACTAGCCGGAGTATCGGCAGGGGGCACGGTCGGCTTGGCCGTTGAGGGCAATGATTTGAGCTTGCGTGTGCCTTCTATCAAGGGACGGGCAGATGTCTCTTTGACGAATGACGCCAGAATTGATACCAGCTCCACTATTGGTGGCAGAGTTGCCATCTACGCAAACAACTTATTGGCGACTGACAGCACGATTGTCAGCACTAGTTTAGGGACACAAGCTGGGGTAAACGCTCCTCTCAATACCCGCGCACTCTCCCCGGATAACCCTGGAAGTATTATTCTCGACGCTAACTCGCTCTCTTTCAATAACGCTTCGGTCTCGACCACGACTCTTAGCTCAGGCCAGGGGGGAGACATTGCTCTCAAGGCTAGATCGGTTGCGCTCGACCAGTCTACTTTAGTGTCTAGTACATCAAGCTCAGGCAATGCCGGACGGATATCTATCCAAGCCCAAGGCTCTGTCTCTCTCAATCGCAGCAGTCTCTCCAGCGCTGCTGAATCAGCAGTGGGTCCGGTTGGTGATAGCGGTGACATCCAGATTGAAGCTAGAACCCTCTCTTTAGTAGATCGTGCTGAGATTCTGGCTTTAACAGCCGGCCGAACGATCAAGGATGGACGCGGGGGTAACGTTACGATCAAGGTTCAAGATAATGTCTCGTTAGCAGCGAACAGTCGCATTTCTACCGAGACCTTTGGCGAGGGACAGGGTGGAAACATCGAGATTAATGCTAATTCTTTGTTCCTCACTGACAGTGCTCTACGGACCGCGTCTTCTGGCACAGGCAATGCCGGTAACCTTTTAATTAATGTAGATAATATTGTCAGCGTTAACAGAGTTAAACCTAGCAATACCTTTCCCTTCCCCATTGGTTTTTCAACCAGTACCAATGGCTCAATGATTGATGCTGGGGATGCCGGACAATTGACGATTGAGACTGAGCACCTAACGATTCGAGGAGGAGCGCGGGCGGCTGCATCGACAGCCAAGCAGGGCCAAGGCGGGAGACTCACCGTTCATGCCGCTACGGTCGAGTTAATTGGCACCTCAGATAGCAGTTCTCCCAAGGGTCAGGAGCCCAGTGGCTTATTCACAGAAACGCTAGGAGCCGGTGACGCAGGCCAATTGACCATTGACGCGCAACGCCTGGACATCCGAGATGGAGCCCGCGCCTCTGCCTCAACTTCAGGGGTTGGGCAAGGTGGCACCTTGAAGGTGAATGCCAACTCGATTCGCTTGAATGGCACCTCTGCTGATGGCAGGCTTGCGAGCAGTTTGTTGACCGAATCTCTAGGTAGGGGTGCTGCTGGCGGTGTGGAGATTACCGCAGACCGTCTAGACATCCGCAATGGAGCCCGCGCCTCTGCTTCCACTGCTGGACAGGGGCAAGGTGGCACTCTAAACGCTGCCGCTGCCGCTATCAACCTAGAGGGTACAGCCAATGGTAGACCCAGTGGCTTATTTGCAGAAACACGGGGAGCCAGAGCGGGCGGCGATATTGAGGTTAAAACCGATCACCTGAACGTGCAGGACGGGGCTCAAGTTTCGGTCAGTGGCTCAGGCTCCGGTCGGGCCGGGGACATCAGGATTGAGGCGAACAGCCTGGAGCTAGATCGTCAGGCGGCGCTCAGTGCCAAAACTCGCTCCAGTGATGGCGGCAATATCGCGGTAAACCTGGAAGGTATACTAACCCTGCGTCATAACAGCCAAATCACCACGACCGCAGGCACAGCTCAAGCTGGCGGCAACGGCGGCAACATCGACCTCAATGCCCAGTTCGTGCTTGCAGTTCCCACAGAAAACAGCGACATCACAGCCAATGCCTTTCTGGGCAATGGTGGCAATGTTCGCATCAGGGCGCAAGACATCCTGGGGGTCCAGTTCCGGCGCACAACCACTGAGGCCAGCGACATCACCGCCAGTTCTGACTTCGGTACAGAAGGCGTCGTGGCCGTCGATCGGCTGGCTGCTGACCCTAGTCGAGGTTTGACTGATCTGCCAGAGACGCTGGTCGATGTTACCGCCTTAATTGCTCAACGCTGTCCTGTTGGCAACGCTCAAACGGCAAGCCAATTTGTAGTCACTGGGCGCGGTGGTCTGCCGCCCAATCCCCAGGAAGCGATCAGAAGTCCAGCTCTTCTGGCAGACTTGGGCAGACCACACCCTGCTGTTGCCAATCCGCCTGACACAGCTCAACCTGCCCAGGCCAAAGCTATTCCAGTCGAACCCACTCGCATTATCGAAGCACAAGGTTGGATCGTTGCAGCCAACGGCGACGTACTATTAACTGCTCAAGTCCCAACTGCTCCTCAGTCAGGTGGGCAGAGAGTAATGAGTTGCAGTGGGGCTTAATGAGGGGGCGAAAGCCTAACGAACATGGCAAGAAGGCGCTTTGTATTTTTTCCTAATCTGCAACCCGTTTTAGGCTGGCTCGGTTGGTGTTGCCTGGGGTTGCTTTTGGCTCTGTTACTTGCCGCTCCAGGCACGAAAAGTCTTGCCCAGACCCATGCAGATCCCTCGCAATTGATTCAGCAAGGACGAGAACGCTATGAAGCCGGGCGCTATGCAGAAGCAGCCGCTCTTTGGCATAGGGCCGCTCAGGTTTTCGGGGCGCAAGATGACCACCTGAATCAAGCGATGAGCTTGAGCAATTTCTCGCTGGCCGAACAGCAATTGGGACAGTGGCCTGAGGCCACGCAGGCCATTAGCGAGAGCTTGCAATTGCTGGAAGCACGAGCAGGAACTCAAGCTTCCAACGAACGCTTAAAAGTTTTGGCTCAAGCACTCAATACTCAGGCCAGTTTGCAACTGGCTTTGGGACAAGCTGAGACAGCCTTGGGCACCTGGCAGCAGGCCACCACTGCTTATCAACAAGCAGGCGATGGCCCAGGCAAAATTCGCAGCTTAATCAATCAAGCGCAAGCCCTGCAATCCTTAGGTCTCTATCGTCGCGCTTTAGCTACCCTGGAGCAGGCGAATCAAGACCTTAAGCAAACAGCTGATTCCTCGCTCAAGGCATCGAGTTTGCTGAGTTTAGGTCATGCTTTGCGCGTCGTGGGCGATTTGAACCAGGCCAGACAAAGTTTGCAGCAAAGTTTAGGTGTGGCGCAGCGTTTGTCGGACCGCCAAGCAATTGCTCAAGCCCTGTTTAGTTTAGGCAATGTTGTTCGGGCGCAACAGGAACCCGAAGCCGCTCTCCGTTTTTATGCCCAGGCGGCAAGCGAGTCGCAAGATTCCGCTACTCAACTTCAGGCTCAACTCAATCAATTGAGCTTATTGGTTGAAGGCCGTCGATGGAGCGAAGCCCAGGCCTTGTGGCCTCGCCTGCAAGCGCAAGTAGCTAGCTGGCCCTTGAGCCGTACTGCCGTTTATGCCCGTATTGACCTAGCCCAAAGCCTCAGCGCCCTTAAGCAAGCCCAGGTCGCGAATGGACCGGCCTGGCTGGACATTGCCCGCTTACTGGCAACTGCCGTTGAACAGGCCAAAACCTTGGGGGATACGCGTAGTGAAGCTTACGCCCTGGGTAATTTGGGCAATTTATATGAGCAGACACAGCAGTGGGCAGAGGCTCAAAAGCTCACGGAAAAGGCTTTGCTGCTAGCCCAAACCATCAATGCGTCAGATATTGCTTATCAGTGGCAATGGCAACTGGGCCGTTTGCTCAAGACCCAGGGCAAAACATCGGCAGCAGTTGCCGCTTATAGCGAAGCGGTTGATACCTTGCGCGCTTTGCGTAACGATTTGGTGGCGGTCAATCCAGAGGTTCAATTTTCATTTCGCGATCAAGTTGAGCCCATCTATCGACAGCTAGTTGATCTACTGTTGCAAACAGAAGGCAATGCCCAACCTGAACCTGCTCGGTTGGCCCAGGCTCGAACTGTGATTGAGTCGTTACAACTGGCAGAACTCGACAATTTCTTTCGAGTTGCTTGTTTAGAAGCCAAACCTGTATTGGTCGATCAGGTTGTTGAACGGGAAGATCCGACTGCTGCAGTCTTTTACCCGATTATTCTGCCGGATCGCTTAGAGGTCATTCTCAAACTGCCTCATCAAGCGTTGCGTCACTATAAAACTCAAATTTCTCAAACAGAGGTTGAGAAAACTGTTGACGATCTGCGGCGGCAATTGACCAAGCCCTACACGCTCCGGGAGGTGCAAACTTTATCCGCAAAAGTGTATGACTGGCTGCTGCGACCGGCTGCGACTGAATTAGCCCGGAGCCAGGTTAAAACGCTGGTCTTTGTGCTCGATGGCTCCCTACGCAATATTCCAATGGCAACGCTCTATGACGGGCAGCAATACCTCGTGCAAAACTATGGCGTTGCCCTAGCTCCTAGCTTGCAATTGCTAGATCCCAAACCGCTAGAACAGCGCAGCTTGAAAGCGCTGATTGCCGGATTGAGCGAGGCTCGGCATGGCTTTTCCCAGTTGGATTATGTGAGGCAAGAGCTGGCTGCAATTCAATCTGAAGTGCCTGCCCAGGTCTTTCTCAATCGGGACTTCACCGAAACCGCTCTGCAAACCCAGATTCAGGCGTCTCCGTTTCCGATTGTGCATCTAGCAACTCACGGGCAATTTAGTTCCAAGGCAGAGGAAACTTTTATTCTGGCTTGGGATAAAGCGATCGAAGTGAATGAACTGGATAGCTTTCTGCGCAACCGGGGCCAAAGCCGACCCAACGCGATTGAACTTTTGGTCCTCAGCGCTTGCCAAACTGCAACTGGCGATCGCCGTGCGGCTCTAGGACTAGCGGGCATGGCCGTACGAGCGGGAGCCCGCAGCACCCTGGCCTCGCTGTGGTATCTGGATGATGAGTCGAGCGCTCTGCTTATGGGCCAGTTCTACCAGCAACTATCCCAAAGTCGCCAAACCAAAGCCGCGGCTCTGCGCCAAGCTCAACTCACACTGCTACAAATTCCTCGCTACCAACACCCTCGCTACTGGGCGCCCTACGTTCTGGTCGGCAATTGGCTGTAGCCTAAGAGCTTTAGGAAACTGGCCTTGGGAGACCCACAGTAAAAAGGTGAATTGTAAAAGAGTGAATTTCGGAAGTGCCTGATGTCTCGTGCTGGCAGAAACCCACGAATGCTTGCCCTACAACGGCGGCTCAAAGCGTTCTATGCCTTTGGCGGAGCTATTGTCTTCGCAGGTGCCCCCTTCTATCTGGCCTCGCTCCATCTGGTTGCCATCTCCAGTGCTCTCTATTGGGGCGGCTTTGCCTTGGCGGGACTATGCGTTTTAACCGGTCTCAACCTTTGGCAAAAAGCCGACCGTGCTGACCAGGGAGCCAGGGGAGAAGAAGCAGTTGCACTGGTGCTTGACACTCTTCGGACCAAAGGCTGGACAGTAGAGTATGGCCTGCGGGTCAAAGGCGTGGGCGATGTCGATGCTTTTCTCCAGTCCCCCCGAGGCAATGCCTATGTAGTCGAAGTGAAATCCCACGGTGGCCAGGTGCTCTCCGATGGACAAAGCCTGTACCGCCGCTTGCGCTCAGGGCACCAGCCCTTTGAAAAAGACTTTCTCAATCAGGCGATGCAGCAGGCACTGACCCTCAAGCGCGAGAAGCAATTGCGCTTTGTTACCCCTCTGGTTGTTTTCTCAAGAGCTACAGTCTCCGCCCCTCACAAACTACGGGGTGTCCATGTGCTCGGCAAAGCTGAGGTGGTGAAATATTTGCAACGGCTTGATGCGCAGTGACCCAAGTTGACGCGCTCTGCACTCTGCTGCTAGAGCAGTTGCCCGATTGCCGTATCGCACATCACCGTATCTGCTACGTGCTCTGGCGGCTGTGTTGGCAAGAATACAAGTTTCCGATACTCACCTCTACCTATAGGTAGAAGTCTGTATACACTTCTGATTATCTAATGGAGATGGAATTATCCATTCCACCAGTTGATTAGTCCCTGCC
The DNA here is from genome assembly GCF_014696065.1 of Leptolyngbya sp. FACHB-261. Classification (NCBI taxonomy): domain Bacteria; kingdom Bacillati; phylum Cyanobacteriota; class Cyanophyceae; order Leptolyngbyales; family Leptolyngbyaceae; genus Leptolyngbya; species Leptolyngbya sp. FACHB-261. The sequence continues at coordinate 547,557 of NZ_JACJPL010000026.1, forward strand.
TTACCCGGGCGGGGATTTTTCTGTCGGGTTGCTGTATCCCAGAGGTTTCAGCAAAAGACCCTCAGCCGGAGGGTCAGCAGTTAACGGGTTCAGCCTTCGTACGCCCTCTGAAATGGTGCCTTTTCTGGTACGCGAGTACCAGAGGATCAAATACCTGGAACTCCAGGTATCTGCTACTCAACAGCACCAGCTTGATGGCTTCGGATACGTGTAGGTGCAGCCTCTCCCGGCCACGCCCTACTGACAGCCAAAGTAAAAGCAGCCCCCGACCAGGTAGAGCTGCTTAACGTTGGACCTCGATCAGTTGGTATGCCTATAGAGTGCCGGTAGAACATAAATTGCACCAGCTCAAAAAGTGCTCAATTTTTGTTCACAATCTGAAGGGGTAAACTGCTCACACTTCTTAACAGTTATAAATACAAATTGACTGAATCACGTTCAGCTAACTTACATACACTGGAAGGTAGAGAAAGGCATACATCAACGGGGATAGCTATGAAGCTAGCTGGCACAGTGCTGGAAGTACTAGATTTTTCTGAGTATGAATACTCATTCATCGAAGATCACTGCAATGGTCTTGACCGGGTTGAATGCCTGGAACTAACGATGAAGGAGATTGACTTCGTAGAGAAAGTCAAGGTGATAGCTAGCGAATGCCTGGACTGGCAGCATTTAAGCAAAGGCGACTTTATCCCAGAGCTAACCATTGAGCGCATCGCTGGGCAGAACTTAAGCCAGCAGCAGCGTGACCTGGCTTGCCTCTGCATCAAGAACCTGATCATGGACAGGACGGGGCTAGCTGCTGTGATTCAGCAAGATGGGCTCTTGCTGCTCGACGATAGCCAAACCGCCGCTAACGATTCGTTCTGGCAGAGTGTCCGTCTGCTCAAGGTCAGAGAGCGGCACGAATTCCTCCAAAAGCTTGACCCTAACTGCCTCACTGGTGCCCAACAGCAGAATCACGCTGAACTAATGGCTTTGACAGAGGCTTTTATGCGAGTGACCACAGAACTCTCGATTTTGAGAGCGATAGAGTAGAGGTCGAATAACACTTCAATGCCCCGTTGAGTGATTGCCGTCCTAATTGCCATCGAATGATTTCATAGAAGATTTCATCGCAAAAGAGCAGGCCTTAGGCCTGCTCTTTTTTCATTTATGCTCTTCTCTCAGCTATGCAGAAATGAGTTCTGCATCAGTTAGGCCGGATAGATGCGCAAGTGCCGGTGGGGTTCAGAACCGAGACTATCGGAGTGCAACTGATAGTGCTCCACCAGTTCGTGTTGCATCTTTCGCACTTCTGCAGAACGGGGTAGCAAATCGACTGGCTGTCCTTTAGGAAGCACAATCCGCTCTACGGCAAGCCGCGCTTCTTCTAAGGCTTCGATTTCGTCTCGACGGGAGGGCCAACTCCGATTCTGCGCTTTTGCTTTAGGTAGAGCTTTAGGCAAAGAGAGAACCGGTCCATCACTGTGCCAACCGTTGGACTTCAACGTTGACCTTGATGAGGATGTTGACTTAGACGAGTAAAACGGCGAATAAGACAACTCAGAAGCAGGAAGCAGTCCTTTTGGAGGAGTTGCTACTTTGTGGCTGATGCTGACTTGACCATCGGCATTGGTGGTTCTGACTTGCGGATTGGGCTGGCGTCCTCTCAACAGATGATCCACTGTGTCAGCAACGCTTTCATGCACCACCCAGCGCTCACGCTCTAGCATTTCTACAGCAATGTCGAAGGTCGGCGGGGCCTTGCGCTCCAGAACGCTCTTTTGGCTGCCACGCCGTCTAGCTTCTTCATCTCCCAAGGTTACAGATTGAATGCCACCCACCAGATCAGACAGGGTTGGGTTTTTGATCAAGTTCTCAATCTCAGTGCCGTGCGCAGTTCCCACTAATTGCACACCTCGCTCGGCAATGGTGCGGGCCGCCATTGCTTCGAGTTCAGTGCCGATCTCGTCAATGATAATGACCTCAGGCATATGGTTTTCCACAGCCTCGATCATCACTTGGTGCTGGAGTGCTGGCTGGGTTACTTGCATCCGTCGCGCCCGACCAATCGCTGGGTGAGGAACGTCGCCATCCCCAGCAATTTCGTTTGAGGTATCGATAATGACGACGCGCTTGTTGAGGTCGTCTGCCAATACCCGAGCAATCTCGCGCAGGGCCGTGGTTTTGCCCACACCTGGACGGCCTAGCATCAAAATCGACTGCCCGGTTTCCACAAGGTCGCGAATCATGCCAATCGTGCCGTAGATCGCCCGCCCAACCCGACAGGTTAAACCAATGATCTCCCCGCTACGGTTGCGGATTGCGCTAATCCGATGCAGGGTCCGCTCGATGCCCGCTCGGTTATCTCCCCCAAAGCAACCCACTCGCTCAATGCAGTAGCTCAGCTGGGCAGGGGTGACCCCATCTTCACTGAGATACTCAGCTCGATTGAGGAAGCGAGCTTCTGGACGACGACCTAAATCCAGGACTACTTCAATCAAGTGGTCCCGTTGCGGGTGATGTTCTAGAGTCTGTTGGGTTTCTAGCGGTAGGATGTCCAGTAACTTCTGGAGATCATCAGTAATCAACATGATTTTGAGGTAGTGCTTTTAACAACAGTGGAACGAAAAACAACTATCATTTACAGGGCATTCCCAGGGCTGGAATATCGGTTGGAACGTCCGGCTCAAACCTCTGCAAAGCAAGGCTTAATCAAAGATTAATACCTACCATTATTAAGCGATGATTGCCTGTAGATTAAAACTGGGTGGCATTGCTAAATCTCTACCCCGTCAGATCGCTAGCGATCTGACTAGTGACCTTGGCTCTGACTGTTAATGTAATGAAACTTTAGTGTAACAAGCTACATTTGGTAACTCTGTGGGCAGAACCGAACCATTGCGGGAGGATAGCACTACTTCTGGCTCCACCGTTCTGGTTCTACGGTTTATCTTAGCGATAATCCTTGGCGGAAACATCCGGCCTGATCAACGTTTTGCAAAACTGGCAAGAGATTGGAGAAGCGACCTTGTCATTGCAACGCTGAGGCCTGCCCACTCACATCACGATTCAGAAGAATTGGGACCAGTTTTTGCTCTCCCAGATGCTAAGCGGTCAAGACCGACAGGCTGAAGTTCTAAACCTTGGTTGTGGAGATTGCTGCACGCTGAGGTTTTTAGCCTCGCTTGGCTTCAAAAATCTACATGGCATTGATTTCAATTGACCTCAAGCTCAAATATCAAGATGCTCATAATCTCCACAAGCTGTATGAGTGGGATATGACCAAGACATTCCTTCCTAGCCAGTTTTTGATGTTGCAGTCAGCCTCTCTGTGATCGAGCATGGTGTAGATTTAGCTACCTTTTTGCAAGAAGCTCACTAATTGCTGAAACTTGGACGCTTGCTTTTTTTGACCATAGATTATTGGCAAGAAAAGCTGCAAGTTGATGAGCGTATTGAGCCCTTCGATTTAACCTGAAGAATTTTCTCTCGGGTTCAGGAAGAACTAGCTGCCGTAGCAAACCAGCATGGGTTTGTCTTAGATTTGTCCTAGAGCAGAGCGTGATATTCCTGGCTGTGCCGACACGACTGTGTTCTGGTACGACCAAAATTACACGTTCATTGCTTTAGCTTTTAGAAGAGACCCTTCTTTGGAACCAGCAATTCTTCGCTGTGGAGGTTGCTTTTCGCTGTAAAACTAGTTTCTCTTTGGCTCCCTAACTAATTTCTTGAATTAATTCTCCGGTTGACTGAAGAACACAGCCGATGGTGATGGAAATTACACTTGCAGTGCAATTTGCGACACAAGTTTGGATATACGCGGGTTAGCTCCTAGGGGGGCTTAACCTAGAGCACTAGGATAGTTCACATTTTTTAGTAAAGGTTTTTAAACAATTGACTTATCTCTGCCTAAAGCAGTATATTCTCCAAATACCTATTAGCCTTGCCTAGTCAAATTGCTCTCTTCCTAGCCCTCTTTAAGGGCTGCTATTTGCATGGGAGCAGTTTGAGGCCGATGTCTCGCCGTCCCGGTTCTCAACACTTCGATATTGGGAGATAAGGTTTTGATGACAAGGTATTCTTCAGTGTTGGGTGCTACCTGTATTGGAGCACTTGGGCTACTGGCTGCGATGGAACCTGCCAGTGGTGCCACTTTGTTCAGGGCTACTTTGACCGTCGATCAGGAAGTCCTTAGCAACCCAGCAGCGCCTTTCCCGACTAGCTCTAACGCAACGGGTTTGGCTGAATTCAGCCTCAATGATGCGGGAACTGCCCTCAGCTACACGATCACATTGACGGGTTTAGACGTGGGCTCCCTGATCGGTAGCCCGCAGACTCTGGATACGGGCGATGATGTGGCGAAAATCCATCTTCATCTGGGCGGTGTTGGCATCGCTGGCCCCAGAGTCTTCGATATTCAGGATGCGGTGCTCACACCAATGGGTCCTGAATTTATGACCGATGACGCAGATGATCGTCAAATTGATGCACCTGCTGGCATTGTCGGTGGCACGATTACGGGGATTTGGGAGCAGTCGGATGGGCCGGGCGGCTCGATTTCAACTACGCTGTCTGCTCAAATTGGCAACCTGAAGTCTAATCAGCTCTATGCCAATATCCACCCCAATCGTTTTTTTGCGAATGGGGAACTACGAGGACAGATTCGGCCAGTGCCCGAAACTACTTCTGTGCTGAGTACGCTGGCGTTGGGTGCGATAGGGGCCTGCTCGTTGTTGAGACGTAGACAGCCCAGCATCTAGGTTGCAAGGTCGAGCCTTGGCGAGTGCCTTCATCTCAGTTGTGAAGGCACTCGCTACATTTCTCGTGGCTTGCCTGTTTATTAATCTTTTTTAAGAGATGAACGCATCAGAGAGAAAGGCAGAGAAATTTGCTCCTCGTTCATCGGTTTGGCAACAGAAGATACCATCCAGCCTCCAGTTTTCTAGTAGCGCTGGGAGGTTTATAGCTCTTTATTGAAAGCTATTACTGCAACTTTGGGAAGATGATAGGGTAACTGTTTTTTGAGATTATTCCCCTCATATATTCAACAGTCTCTTTCGTTTGGTTCGAGCAGATTTTTATGAAATCAGCCCATGACTTTCAATACTTTCAAGGAAGTTCTCTTTCTGATCTGTTTACTCAAGACACCACGGATGCACGCTATGCATTTGTGTTGAATTATCCTGCAACTGCGAGTTGGGCCGCTTACCCCAACACGCAACGATACTTTCTTCAAGATGGTAGTGGCGAAGCAACCAAAACATCCTTTGATAAGATTTGCCAGAAGGAACCCTGGAAAAATTTGGCTGTCCTAGGTGATGCCTTGCCGGGTGTTGTGATTAGTTCAGTGCAAAAATTGCTGGTTGATTACTGGCGGGAGCATTTTGGTTTCAGCTATGACAATCTGGAGAGAATAGACTGCGCAACCTATCTAGATGAGCTTAGCCGAGGGGATCGCTTTGACAAGGTGATCACGCTGTTTCCTTTCGACCATTTGAAACCTGGAAAACATGCGGTATCGCCGGATGTCCATTATCACCTGCTGAGCAAAGCGACCCTAGCTGATTTGGGCGTGCAATGCCCGCGATACGAGACCTACCATTTGCACGAAACTAGGCTTGAAGAAATTGCGCTGCCAGAGCGATTTCCCTATTTGATCAAAACATCGCACGGGCTTTCAGGCGAAGGCACTTACATCATCAGAAGTGCCAGCGATTTGAATTACTGCCTTGAAGAGTTGAGAAAATATCTTGAGATCAAGCTCCTGGACACCATTATTGTCTCGGAATTCATCAAGGATACTGTGCAAAACTACTGTGTGCAGTTCTATGTCAACAAGGCAGGAGAAATTACTCTGGTAGGCACGACTCGTCAAATGGTCACTGCCGAAGGTAACTATTTGGGGGGGCTGATTCACTACGGCGACACGGACATGAATCGGTTTGCTGGCATGATTGCTGCCATTGGCCACTATGCTCATCAGCAGGGCTATTTCGGCTTTATTGGTTTTGATGTTTTAGAAGACCAGGAGGGGCGACTTTACGCTATTGATGCCAATTTCCGAGTCAATGGTTCGACCCCCATGTGCTTGCAGCGCCACACCCTGCTGGGCCTGGGCAAAGAGGTTGCTAAGTATTCCAGCGACTACCGGATGGATGGCACTTTGGATGCCATTCTCACAACTCTCAAACCAGAGCTGGCCCGCAAAGATTTCATGATTTTGTCAGCGCTAGAGAAGGTTAAATACGGCAGAATCTACACCGAAATCTACGGCATCGTCGCTGGAGAAACGGTCGAGGACTTGCAGCATATCGAGAAGAACTTACAAAGTAAAGGCCTGCAATAGATTGCAGGCCCCGAGTGTATCAAGTTGGTAGAAGAAGAGTTAGTAAGTCTGGGCTAGACAGATTGGAGCTGCTCTTCTTTCTTCTGTTCTTCTTCCTTCTTGATGAATGTAACTGGTTGATCCATCTCGGCAGTCATATAACCGACTACCATGTCTGACGAGTTATATGCCCAGCCGACTCGTCCTTGGGGGTCCAGAACGATGCAGCCAGCTTCGCCTTCGACCCGTTCAACTAGTGAGTTAATCGCCATCCGGGCGGCATCGTCCGGGTGCGTATCTCCCTTGAGAAAGTCAATCGCTGTTTTGGCAAGCACGACGGGGATGATAGATTCTCCATCGCCGGTAGTTGAGCAAGCGCCCAGGTGATTGTCGGCGTATAAGCCACAGCCAACTAGGGCCGTGTCGCCAACGCGGCCTTGTGGTTGGCCCGTGGTGCCGCCGGTTGAGGTTCCAGCAACTAGGATTCCCTTAGCATCGAGAGCCACACAACCAACTGTGTTGGGCCGATCGACAACTTCCTTCTCCTCTTCCCACTCCTGTTGCTGCTCCTCACTGATCAGATCTTCCTTGGCACACATCTCAATCCCGTGGTCGGCAGCAAAGCGCTCGGCACTTTGAGCCACTAGCAGTCGGGGCTTATCATCCATGAGCTTGCGGGCGGCTGAAATTGGATGAAGCACGCCCTGAACTGCGGCCACTGCCCCCCAACTGAGTTTCTCGCCTTCCATCATGGCTGCATCGACTTCGACTCCTCCTTCACTGTTGAGAGTGGAGCCGAATCCGGCATTGAATGTCTGATCAGATTCAAGGACACGGATGGCCGCTTCTACGGCTTCGCCAGCGCTGCCCCCAGCCCGCAACACGGTCCAACCCGCCTCAACTGCGGCAAGGCAACCGGCATGATTGGCTTCAACTTTCTCGCCGGGAACGGTTTTCGCTCCCCCATGCACGATGATGGCTAAAGTCACAGGCTACTCCTACTGTTGATTCAAAAACTGCTTTTATGAGTGCATTCATCTTCTGTATTTCTGCCTACTGTGTAATCTCCCCCCAGTTGCAGTAAAGGACGCTACCGAACTACGCCTTCTCCAAAGATTTATGCCGCAAGTTGGAGCAAGCTGCCCTTCAAGACAGCACCATGCGGCGAGCAAGGAGCGCAGCAACGACCAGCCATAGGCCAGTGATTGGCATAAATAGGGCTGCACTCCCAGGTGCAAAAGATAATAGGACCGGGAATCCCACCAACCCCAGCAGCACCAGACCGCTGAGAAACCAGGCAGTCCGTCCCGCCTGAGATTGAGCGCAAAGTCGTAAGAGGAGCCAGCAGCCCAAGACTGCGCCTAGCCAGATGCCGATGGCTCCTCCCAAGGTAGGTGGCACAAGGCCTTCTAGTTCGGCATTGGGCATGAAACGCATGGCGTACTGGCGTCCCAGTTCTATACCGAGTAAGCAAAGGAGGAACGCGCCTCCTAGGCTGCCAATAGCTGCCAGGATGTAGCTAGTGCGGTGCATAGCAAGATGTAGTCTGTCGTTTTCAATCAGCTGAATACTCCCTGGTCGGTCGAGCCGTGCCAGGATTTTGGGCAATGGAATCTAACCATGAGCCAGAAAACAATGAGCTAGCAAAATCCCCCAGTGCTTCCGTAGAATGCCTCAACACTCCAACGAAATCAAGCAACGCTTCAGTGAAATGCTTCACCTTAGGAGTGAAATCAAAGAACGCTTCAGTGAAATCGAGCAACGCTCATGCGAAATGCTTCAACGTTCGAGCGAAATCAAGAAATGCTCAAGCAAAACCAAGTAACACTTATAAATAACGCTTATAGCGAATTGGGGGACGCTCCATCAAAGCCTATCTCTGCTAGGGTTTAACGGTTGCTTACCCTAACTCTGGCCCAATTTCGCTTGCGCAACGCCCATTGCTCTGCTAATCTTGGCTGCATTGCAAAAACTGGAGCTTTTGCCTATCGCCAATCATCAATAAACCGCTAAAAAATTTAGCGCTGCCGAGAAGCTATAAGTCAACTTCTGGGCAGCTAACCCCCCCACTGGAAAGACCCCAGTCAGGCGGCTAACGGGTGATTTTAACACCCTCCTAGCCACCCCGACTTTTCATGGTCAACTTTAAAACCAAAAGCAGGGTGGCTAATCATTGGGCGGTATTTCGGTAAGGGCGAGGCAACCTCGCCCCTACCCACAACCGCAAAATTCTAAACCCGTCGATTGCAACATGAATTCCGTAGGGGCAGGGTTTCCCTGCCCAGTGCAACATTGCCGCAACCAAATTTCAAACCCCCTCGATTTCAATCATGAATCTTGTAAGGGCCAAATAAGGGCCAAAAAGGGCGAGGCAACCTCGCCCCTACCCACGACTGCGAAATTCTAAACCTGTCAATTTCAATCATGAATCCTGTAGGGGCAGGGTCTCCCTGCCCGGTGCAACGAGGTGGGCAATTCGTCAGTTACCGCAACCTCGTTCACTGGCTCGAAGCCTGCGTGCAAACTATTCGCACCTGCGAAACCCACCAAGCTCTACAAGAAATCGGTCAACTACTCAAAACCGAAATTGAGCGGTTTACCTATGCGCCTGATGCCATTGCTTACTTGCGTCGCTTGTGGCAACAACGCAAAGCTCAATTGGATCTAGACCTCAACCTCCGCAGTTTCTATACCCCCTCACTTAATTCCTAATGATTTCCTCTCATCCATCCCCTTCCCAAAAGCGCTTGCAACTCTGGGACTATATCAGCCGCGAACTCAAACTGATGCCCTCACTCAAGCTGATTTTGTTGGTGCTGGCGAACTACACCAATCCTCACAGCTACAAAGCCAACATCCCCGCATCTCTGATCATTCGAGACTCTGGCCTGCGCGATGAGGAAATCAAGCGTTTGTTAGCGAGTTTAGAAGCAGCCCATTGGGTTGAGAGCGTTCGCGTTCTGGATGATGCTGGACGCTCAGTTCTGCTCTACAATCTCTCCGCTCAATTGGTTCAGCGGGTTCTCAATCCAATCACTCAATCGTTATAAAAATCCTTGAAAATTTTAGATTTTGGACTTTAGACTTGGACCTTAAACAGAGCGATTGATCAAACTCAGGAATTGATGCGCAATGGGCGATGTTTGCCCTTTGTGCCAAACTACGGCAATCTCAACTTGGGGCGTGGCAAGAGGGGTGGAAGTTGCTAGTGGACGATAAACCACACCAAGATTATGCCGAGTTCCAGCGCCTGCTGCTACCAGCGTAATTCCCATGCCGGATTCAACCAAACCAAGCAACACTTCCGGCGGACTCGCCTCTTGCACGATACGAGGCCGAAAGCCAGCTTGGTCACAAAGCTGCATAATCTGCGCATACAACTCGGGTTTGACCGGCTGAGGACAAAGGACAAACGACTCGTCTGCCAGCAAATGCAAATCAATTTGTGTCTGCTCAACCAAGGCATGATCGGCAGGTAAAGCCACTACTACTGGCTCACTTAGCAGAGTCAAGCTGTGAAGATCTGAATGAGCTACCGGACCATGCACAAAACCAAAATCAATTGTGTTGTTCAATAGAGCTTGAATCTGTGCCTCTGCCGACATTTCTGTGAGGGTGACAACCACTTCAGGAAATCGTTGACGAAACACCTGAATCAGTTCAGGCAACACCCGATTGAAAGCACAAATCGAAAAACCAATCGTCAACTTCTTGGCTTGGACGGCTTGTTGCGCTGCTTTCGCCGCTCGTTCAGCCTGAGCCAGCGTCAATCTAGCCTCATCTAGTAGGGCGTTCCCCGCTTCAGTGAGCGTAACGCCACGCTTACTGCGATAAAACAGCTCGACGCCAAGCTCGTCTTCAAGCTGGCGAATCTGACGGCTGAGGGGCGGCTGTTCCATGTAAAGACGTTCAGCAGCCCGTCGAAAATTGAGTTCTTCTGCCACCGTGACAAAGTACTTGAGTTGCCGCAGTTCCATAACAGATAGCTCAACGCTTTTGCCATGATACCTTTTGGGTATCAGTCTGAGTCAAAATAGATCTTGGACAAACTGATTGAAGCGGTTGCAGGATGTTCTTAAAGCACTCAGGCAACCCATGAAAACTATTGAGCTTCACGATACTTTCGGTATCAATGGCCTTCAGTTAACAGAACAACCGCAACCCAGGCCAAGCCAAGCAGAAGTACTGGTCAAATTAGAGGCAGTCTCCCTCAATTATGTGGATCTGCTTGTTGTCAAAGGCTTACTCAATTCAAACTTACCCCTGCCTTACATTCCAGTAAGTGATGGAGCAGGTGTCGTTGAACAAGTGGGTGAAGGTGTCACAGCTTTTAAGCCTGGGGATCGGGTCGTGACGACTTTTATTCCTGACTGGTTGAATGGCAAACCAACGCCGCAAGAAACTGATTACGCCACACGGCAGGGCCTAGGCCAAGTACCAGGCCAACTTTCAGAATACAAGAGCTTTCAGTCGAATCAATTGATTCATAGCCCAGCCAATCTTTCTACCCTTGAAGCCTCAACTTTACCGATTGCTGGGCTCACTGCCTGGAATGCTTTAGGGTATGGCAATTTGCAAGCTGGGGAAACTGTTTTGCTGCACGGGACTGGCGGCGTGTCTATCTTTGCATTGCAATTCGCCAAAGCGCGAGGGGCACGAGTGATCATCACCTCTAGTAGTGATGCCAAGCTCAAGCAAGCCCAAGCCTTGGGAGCCGACTACCTAATCAACTACAAAAACACGCCAGACTGGGAAGGGCTGGTGCACCAGTTCACTGAAGGCGAGGGAGCTGATGTCATTGTTGAAACCGTCGGCGGTCAAAATTTGCAGCGCTCGCTTAATGTAGTTCGCATGGGCGGTTGCATCCCCATTGTCGGCTTGCTAGATGGTTTTAATACCAACATCAACACCTTAACGCTGTTGCACCAACAAGCGACCATTCGAGGCATGGAAGTTGGTAGCACCCAAGACTTCGAGACGATGAATCAGGCGATTGAAGTCCATGACATTCATCCAGTGATCGACAAAGTTTTCCCAATTGAGCAAACGCAACAAGCCTTTGAATATCTCGACCAGGGTTTGCACTTCGGCAAAGTTGTGATCACGTTCTGAGTGTCGCTAGATTTTGATCCTTAAATGGCCACTCCATCCTCAGACCCAAGCCTAGTTAAACTCAGTTCTTGCGAACCATGTTCTCTAGCTAACCTTGTGAAAATTGGAGTAACTCTTCTGCTAGTCATGCTTTCGGCTGATAGAGTTCGATCAAAATGCCGTTGTTGTCTTTGAAGAAAGCAAATCGCTCCCCATCAGAATCAGGCACTTCACCGATTTCAGTGACAAATTCAACTCCCCGATCTTTCAGAGCAGCGACTGCCTGCTCTACATCGTCAACTGCAAATGCAATATGCTTCAGACCTCGCACGGCTAAATCAGTTGCAAGTTCGGAGTGATAATCTGGCATTACTGATGAGTTTGCCAACTCGAAAACCTCAATGCGAAAGTCGTTCAAAGTCATGAAAGCAACTCTTGCATTCATAGCTGGCATCTCGTATCTAAAGCCAGGCGTGAAACCTAGCTTTTCAGCGTACCAATTCATTGTTTCCTCTAAGCCAGTGACTGAGATAGCAAAGTGATGAAGATGTAGGTTTAGAGATAAAGGCTGATGAATTTTGAGATCGGTAGTCTGTGTCATTGCAGTAACCTCTTTCTGTCTACTCGTTCTCGTGATGCATCACTTCTTGAATAGCTTCAAAAAATTGAGCTGGCGAATCTTCTGAACGTCTTAGAGCGTGACAATGCTACCGCCATCAATTCGAATGTTGGTTCCATTGATGTAACCAGCTAAAGGGCTGCTCAAAAACGTCACTAAATTGGCAATATCTTCAGGTTGAGCCAAGCGACCTGTTGGATTATCTAACTCTGTCGTCAATACATGCCGCTCAATCTCTTCCCATTCGGTACTGCGGCCTTCTCTGGCGGCAGCTTCGGTCATGCGCTGGCGGATTTGTTCAGTAACAATGATGCCAGGGCTAACCACATTCACAGTGACCCCGGTACGGTCAAATCGCTTCGATAAACTTTTGGTCAGATTGAGCACGGCGCACTTAGCGGCTGCGTAATCTGGCATCATGGCAAACGGTTGCAGCGATTGAGCACTGGCAATATTGATGATGCGCCCCCAGCCCAAGGTTTCCATGTGGGGTTTCAAGGCATTGACTAGACGTACGATGACGAGGACAACGCCGTCATACATCGCTGCCCAGTCTTCAGCGCTCACATCATCCCAAGTTTCGTAATAGCCAATCAGCGCAGCGTTATTGACCAGAATATCAACACCACCCAATGCCTCAAGCGCATCATGGGCAACTTGTTGAGCGCCTGCCGTTGTACTGAGATCGCCAATGACCACAGCCGCCTTGCCACCTTCTGCTCGACTCTCGGCAGCAACTGTCTCTGCTCGCTCTGAGTTCCGGCCATGTACAACCACATGAGCTCCCTCACGTGCGAGTGTTTTAGCAATAGCAGCGCCTGTGCCTGCGCTAGAGCCTGTGATCAAGGCTCGTTTATGTTTAAGAGCAAGGTCCATTCAATATCCTTGTTATTGGCAAGATAGTTGCCCGATCAGTTGCCCCTAGTAATTTAGATGAATTGGTGACAGCTTAAGGTTTAACTCTACCTAAGCCTGACTATCCGCATAGACTGGCGAGATGTCCATGTTCATACGGAAGTCATAGATTTGGTCATTACGTGAGCGTAGAATACTGGCACAGGGTAGGGTTACCTGAGTGCCATTCTTACGCGTGTAGGTCACATCCACCTCGTACACTGCCGAGTTACCGTCCTCGCCCAACCATAGCCCCATATTTTCGTGATGCATGGTCTGAATGGTTGCGAAGAACTGGGCGAGTGAATCGCGGATAGCTTGCTTACCCACTACAGGAGGTTGGTTGCTAAACCGAAACTTACCGTCATCGCTGAAGTAGGCGACGATTGCATCTGGGTTCAGGGTGTCTACCGTTTTGAAATAGTGCTGTACCCACTTAGCGTCCATTGACTGCTGCCTCTTCTGGCGTTTGTTTGGGCTAAAGAATGTTTAGCAATAGCTTGTTTTCAGTCATTTAAGGGCTACCTGAGCAGTGATCACACTCCTCCAAAGGTAGAGGTTTGTAACGGTTTCATATTGATTAAGGTCAAGGCGAGCGCTTTAAGATGTTGATAAACACAGCTTAACCAGCATACCTCCAATAAATTTTATACAGAATTTTCAGCACAAAGTTTGCATCAGATAACAATGATGCAAGGAGGTTTCTTTGATGAAGATTACTATTCTGTGACTCCTGCTCCTTGACAAATAAGAAGTTGAAACAGGTACATTTAGAAATCTACAAAGCAATCCTTAAATACGCAGCTTTCAAGCTTATCTTGTAAGATTCTTCACGTATCCTGTTCCAATCTCGTAATAACTACCACAATAGTTGAACTGGCATACCAAACCTTCGCATTTCAGCAAAAAACTTGCCCTGAGGGCCTCCATCCGGTAGGGTTGCTAAATATAAGGCTGTCTCGGCCCCCTCTTCAGCGGTAAATGGAGCGTCAGCACCACCCATATCTGTTTTTAACCAACCTGGTGAATACGCATTGATGAGAACATTTGTTTCTTGAAGCTCTTTGGCAAGAATAGCTGTCACCGCATTAAGACCCACCTTAGAAATTCGATACGAGGGAACTATTGGATAACTGTCCTCACTCATTAAACTAAGTGATGCCATTTCCGTCGAAACATTTACAATCCGACCATAATTCTGCTGTTTCATGAATGGGATTAAGGCTTGGCAGAGTTGAATGACAGCTAAAACATTGGTAGTAAAAGTAGAGAGCACGGTTTCCATCTGAGCCGTGAGCAAACTTGCTTCTTCCACGTGTCCCGATGAGTTCACTCCAGCATTGTTCACAAGGATATCAACTTTGCCGTAGGTCTGTCTTAACCAGTTGGCAAGCTGTTGAATACTTTGGGCATCTGTAACATCTAGCGTATGATAGTCTGCTTGTATCCCTTCAGCCACCAACTGCTCTTTTGCAGCTAATCCTTCTGCTTCTCGACGGCTAGTTATGATCACCCTAATGTCTTGTTGATGCCCTAACTTACGGGCGATCGCATACCCCAACCCTCGATTACTGCCTGTGACAACTGCAATTTTCGGTTGTTCCATCATGGTGATTCTCCTTGAATGCTAGGTGCTAGAGGGGTTAATAAATTAACCGTTTGTTGCACATCTTACTCAGTAATTTGGGTGCGTCAATGTGATCATGTCAATCTTTCAATTGGTACAGCATCAGTGGCGCAATAGGAATCATTTATGGCATTCGTGTGACTGGAGAGCAAAGGCAATCGGGGTAGAAGGTTGGCTGTGGCATTCTCCTCTGTGAAACTAACTTGCAATAATTGCTCTTGAGACATTGCTTTCACTCTTCCATCTGGGTTTCTTCTCACCCTGCTTTCTCTCTTTAGGTTTGAAGCCTTTGCTAATGCCTTATGAAGGAGACTTGGATAAATTCTTGCTATTTTGCTTTAACTGTTCTTTGAGCAATTGATTCTCTGCTTGTACTTCTTCGTATCACCGTTCTAATTGCTCGATCCGCTCAATCAAACTCTGCGCCAATCCCTTGACGCTCTCTGAGTTTCCCCAGTCTGCTTGGCTGATCTCATGGGTCAAGTTAGAGGAACCCCCTGCCATCTTGGTAGCCCAACAGCACCTCGCTTTTTCTCAATCCCTTAATTCAACGCCGTCAATGTATGAGGTTTGTCGGCGACTTCTATAGGTTTAGGCTCAGGTTTAAGGTTGTTTGGGACTTAGCCTAAAGCACCTATTTGTCGCATGCCCAGCAGCCAGTCTTCGACATGCCATGACTCAGCAATGCGGTCGTCTTCTAAGCGATGAAAGTCATGGGCAAAAATTTGGATGGGCTTGCCAGAAGCAGGAGCACCAAACCAGAAACCCTGTTGTGTTCCGGTGATGACAGCGCGAACGGCGACTATATCACCCTCAGAAATTGTGCTTTCTACGTTGAAACGCACATCGGGGAAGGCTTCTAGAAGCGCTATTGAAATCGGTTTATACTTCTCAAAATCAGATCCTGCTCTAGGCAAATCAGGATGAATTTTCCAATTGGGTTGTAGCACCTGCCCTAGTGCCTCTAAGTCCCTCTTGTTGAAAGCATCGTAGAAGCGCACAGCTGTCTGCTTAAGAGTGAGTAAAGTCATCAGCGTTAGGACAAAAGTTGAGTGACTTGGCTTAGACGCTACAAGATTGCACTTAGAGTTTGACCGGCTAAGGTTAGCCTGCAATCTGCAAAATAATCTTGCTCTGATTGCGCTTTTGTTGCAAATGATGTTGCAAATAGTCGCCGGCAACTGTAGCTGTAGCATTAGGTCACTCTCATGCCTTGACCCTGAGTTCACTGATCCTGAGCTACATAACTGCCATTGCTGAGATTGCACTTCCTGCCACAATCACGGCACCTGCTGAAAAGAGCGAAAGACGCTCCAGCCAAAGGCCGCTGGCTGGGAAGTGATCGAGCCACTGGCGCAAATAAACCACGACCAATCCAAGCGCGATCAACACCGACGCTAAGCCTAGGCTGAAGGCGCTGACTAAGGCGAGACCGTAATAAACTTGATGCAAAGCAATCGCGCTCAGCATCAGGACTAAGCCAGAGGGGCAAGGGATAATCCCACCAGCAATGCCCAAACCTAGAACTGAAGAATGCCCAAGCTGCTGACTATGGTGATGATGATCAAGATGGTGATGATCATGATCATGATGCCCGTGGTCATGATACTCGTGGTCATGACTATGCGAATGAGAGTGAGGCTGTTCAGATAGCCGTTGGTCCAATAGCCAAAAGCCAACTCCACAAACCGTCAAGCCACTTAGCAGGCTCAAGATTGGATACAGTGCTTCGGAGACAATATATTGAGACGCGAGACTGGCCACAATGCCCAATAAAAAGACTGCGATTGTATGCGTGAAAGTTGTCACGAGCCCCAACAGGATTGCTTGCTGCGGAGTGCCCTGCTTGCCTACTAGATAAGCTGCCACCATCGTCTTGCCATGTCCGGGTGAGAGCGCATGACCAACCCCAAATAAAAACGCTAATCCTAAACCTGTAAGCGCTAGTGAAGGCGTGAGCGTCTGTTGCAGTAAGTGCTTGGCAAAGAAGTCACCATGTCCCGGATGGGCAAATGCAGGTGGAGTGACTAGGCAAACCCCTACCACAATCCATAAAACTGCAAAAACTCGATGCCAAAGCGATTGCGTCATGGCGCTTCCTGAAGTTCTGAACGGTTTCGTTGATAGAGCCAGAAGCCCACCCCAGCCAATATTTCGTTAATCGCAGCAACAACCACATTTGGGTAAATCGTAATGCCTAAAAGTTGTGGCAATGCTTCATTGGGGTCGGCGTTAAGGCTGGTTCCAGGAACTAGCGCAGTGGTGAAGAAGAAGGGCAACCAGAAAAGTACAGGTACTAAGGTCGCGACGAGCGTGCTGATATAGGGCTCGCGCGAGCGTCGCCACAGTAGCCATAGTGCTACAACCGACATGCTAGCTAAGAGCCATAGCATGGCGACATCATGAAACCGTGCATGGGGATGCCATTCCGGATTGAAGAGATGAGAGGCATTCCAATCGACGAGCGTCGAGACAACGGCTGTATTGAGCACCACGACCGAGAGCAGAATCCGGCCAAGCTTCCGATTTGACATACCCAAAAGAATTGTTGGATGTTCTAACTACCCGCAGAGCATACCTTAACCTCAGCAATACGAACTTGTCACAGGATAATAATTCAATATTTCTATATTTTCTACAGATCCCTTTCAAGAGTGTGCTGAAAAGTTTCTTGAATGCTACGAAACTTGATTCTGATCAATAAAATCAGCCTAGCCTTTAAGATTTAGATTGCCACAAAACACGCACATCAATTGAGCGAATACCAGCGCGACGAGCCGCTTCTAAGCCTCCCTCGCTGTCTTCGTAAATAAGGCAGTCTTCAGGCGCGATGCCGAGCCGCTGAGAGGCCAGGAGAAAAATATCTGGCTCGGGTTTGCCCCGCTCCACGTCATTAACACTGACAACAACGTCGAAGAAATTGCGCAGTTTGATAGCCTCAAGGGTTGCTTCAAGTACGGCTCTCTCGCCACCTGAGGCAACGGCCATAGGAGTTTTGCCATAGTGCAGGCGCACAATGTCTGCTACTGCCTGAATTTCTTGGATGCTGTGAATGAGGGTATGGTAGTGCTCTTGCCTGGCTGCAATCACTGCCTCTGAGTTGAATTGGTAGCCAAATGCTTCTTTGAGCAATTGCAGCATTTCCATGGCTGAAGTGCCGCAGTACTGGTAATACCAGTCTCTAGAAATATCTGCGCCAGCAGCTTGCAATGAAATAGACCAGGTTTGAAAGTGAACGGGCAAGGTATCGGCCAGAGTGCCATCGCAATCGAAGATCAGTGCTTTGTAGGGTGGGGTCGGCGCAATTGCGGTGATGTTCGCGACGTTCATAGTTCAGCAGTAGGTGACGTTACTCAGTGGCAGGAGATCTACAACCACTGCTCACAACTTACCGTGATCAATGAGCCCACACCCCCAACCAATTAGGCTGAGTTGTTCTGCAATCGGTGATGCGCAAAAAACTCGACCCGATACTCGGTAATCTCTAGGCCAAGCAGATCCTCCACAGCCGCAATGACCTCAGGTGGCAAGGTCACCATGACATTGACAATGTGTCCGTCATCCAGGCAGTGGACATGGGAGTGGCACAGGGTTTGATGGCTGTAGAGACATCCCTCTGCGGTCTCTAGCCGCTCAACAACGCCGATCTTGGACAGCACATCGAGATTTTGGTAGACCGAGGTGTGGCCAATGTCTTCGCCTCGCTGGTGTAAACGGTCGTAAATTGTCCTTGCCAGCAAATGTTCGTCGCTCTCCCACAGCAGTTTGAGGATCAGCTGACGTTGCTTGCTCAGGCGCAGTCCTTGCTTGGAGCAATACTTCAAAGCAGCTTCGTAAGATTTCAGATGGGGAGCCATTTGATCCAGCTCCTAAACCAAGCTCTCTTTCTTCTATAGTGCTACAAAAAACTATACTCATATCGAGTATGAACAAACATCAAGTCTGCTGTTCTTTTTTGCCAAATTCTCACACAATTGAGTTGTGCAATAGGCAAAGGATCTGCTGAAAAGCTAGTCCTGAACTCTGTTGTTTAATCGTCCTGACGCTTTGCTGTTTCTACATTCGCCACAATAGAAACAGCGGGTGAGGAGTGGCTTAAATTCAATCAATTGCTTTAAAAACCTTCTTGAGAACAGGGGGATTTCATCATGGCTCAAGGCGCATTACAGAGGGTAGAGCAAGCTGGAATCAATGTCGCTGAACTGCGAGACAAACTAGTTCGGGCGGTCTCGGCAGAGTTTACAACTCCCATGTTTGCAAATCTCACGTTCACAAATTTAAAGTGAGATTGAGAGGTAAAGACGATGGATACTGAAGACCTCCTGAGACGTTATGCCTTGGGGGAACGAGACTTCCATACGGCTGATTTGAGTGGGGCGCAGCTGCAACGAGTTGACTTGAGTGGCGTAGCCCTCAGAAAAGCAATTTTGTTTGACGCGGACCTGAGTGAGGCGAATTTAGTGGGGGCGGACCTCAATGGTGTGGTTTTGAGACAAGCGAACCTACGGGGAGCCAATCTGAGTGGGGCGCACTTGGTAGGGACAGAATTGTCTGAGGCTGTGCTCAACCAAGCAGACCTGAGTGGAGCTATGTTGTGGAAGTCAGTTTTGAGAAAGGCGAACTTATGTGAGGCAAATCTAAGTCGAGCCAATCTGCATGAGGCGAATTTAATTGGTGCAAACCTGCGGGGAGCCAATTTGAGTGGCGCGAACTTGAACGAGGCTAATTTGATTCAGGCGGAGCTGACGGAGGCAAATCTCAGTCGAGCCAATCTGAGCAGTGCCAAGTTGAGCCGGGCAGTTTTGCGAGGAGCAAACTTAGAGCGAGCGGAGTTGACCAAGTCTGTCTTGGTCGGGGCAGATTTGAGCTGGGCACATCTAGAAGGAGCTAATCTCACTGGTAGTAATCTCAGTGATGCCAACTTGACTGAGGCAAATCTAATTGGAACCAACTTGAGTTGGGCAAATTTGTGCGATGCCAAATTGATCTTGGCGGTTTTGCGAGGGGCTTATCTGGAGCGAGCTGAGCTGATTAAGGCGAATCTGACTGAGGCAGACCTGAGTTGGGCAAATCTGGATGGAGCCAATTTGAGCGGTGCCAACTTGAGTCGGGCGATTTTGACTCAAGTGACTTTGGGTTCTGTTGTTTTGCGGGGAGCAGTTTTGGTTGATACTAAGCTTTCTCAAGTGAAACTAGACCAGGTAGACCTCAATTGGGCAACGATGTCTAATGGGCATGGCTAAGATTCACAGCTTAGCCTGCTTGCGCTAGCCCGTTTTGCTTAATGGCATTAGCAAGTTCTATCAATCCAGCCTCGCGAGTCACGATTGGACTGTAGCCTAGTTCTGTTTGCGCTTTGCGGTCGCTAAAGGTTAGCTCTTGACCGATAAGTCTGACCATTGTGCGGGTAATGGGCGGGGTATCTTTGCGGCGCGTCACTCGCCAAATCGTTTCCATTAAGCCAGCGACATGCCAAGCGAGCCAGTGGGGCAGGCTAACTCTGCCAGGTTCAACTCCTGCGACGCTCAGCAACGTGGTTATCCATTGGCGAAATTGGACAACATCGCCGTCGCTGAGAAAGTAAGCTTGTCCACCGGGGCTGCGTGCCGCTAAGATTGCACCGTGACAAGCGTTGGCAACGTGAGTGGTCATGTAGGGATAGTCGCCCTGATCAATCCAAACAAATCGTCCGGTCTTTACGCTGGCCAAGAGCTGCGGTAAGACATGGTCACCGTTACCCCAAATCCAAGAAGGGCGAACTACAGAGGTTTTAAATCCAGGTCGATTGGCGGCAATGACTCGTTGTTCTGCGATGCTTTTGGTGGTGATGTAAGGAGAGAATTTGGGTTGCTTGAGCGGAGCTGATTCGTCAATCTCAGATAAGGGTTGATGGCCAAAGACAGAGGCCGCAGCGCCCATTTGCACAAAGCGTGGAACATTGGCTGTTTGGGCAGCAGCTAACGCACCTTCAGTTCCAATCACGTTGGTCTCATAGAACGATTGGTAATCGCCCCAGATGCTTAAGAAGCCTGCGATGTGAAACACAACATCACAGCCTTGCATGCCTTGTGCCATTGCCTGTTGGTTCAGGTCGCCTGGAAACGCCTTAGCACCCAACTGAGTCACCTGCATGGCGGCACGTTTGGAGCGAGCCAAAGCAATCACTTGATAGCCGCGCTCGCGCAGCATGGGAATCAGATAATGACCGACAAATCCAGAACCGCCTGTTACAAAAGCTTTCATAGGACGCCTGTGACCAGCGCTGTTTCACGCCGTGGTTGGTTTTTAGAAGGTTTAAGGGTTGACAGCAACCAGCTTAGGCTGTGGACTATACTCCACAGTCAAGAGCAAACCTCAGATTTTAGGTGGCGGCGATGCTGATCGGTGAACTGTCTAAAAAAACAGGCTTGTCGAAGGATACGATTCGCTTCTACGAAAAAATGGGACTGCTTGAGGCAGAGGAGCGACAGGCAGGCACAAGAGTCTATAAAGAATTTAGCCCGGAGATTGTGGAGCGAGTAACGATGATTGCTCAGGGCAAAGCTCTAGGGTTCACGCTCAATGAGATTAAGCTCTTGATTCAGGCTTGGGGTAATCGTGAGATGCCGACGGCTGAGAAATTAAAAGTCATTGATCGCAAACTCGATGAGATCGCTGAGAAGATGCGACAGCTCAATGAGATTAAAACTTATTTAACTGCCAAGCGCGATAGAGTCACGCAGGAAACTCTATAAGTATTACCCGCACGACTGGCAGTGGCGGTTGCTGAGATAGGTCTCATCAGGCCGAATAGTGACAGCTTTTTGTTGCCAGTTACGCAGCTTTTTCGCAGTAAAACACCAATCTGTTTTCTTGGAAACCCAGATATTGGCAGTCGGTTGGCTTTACTACATCAGTTGCACGTAATCGGTTGGTCTTGAATCCTGCTGCCTGGATGCGGTCTATATAATCTGGTCCACAACACCGGACATGATCCTCTTGGCCAAAGACTCTTTTACGTTCTTCGGGGCTAGTGATCGATGGGTCCTCAAATGTTTTGTCAGTGGTGATTGGAACTTGCAGGACAGCCCATCCTTGAGGTTTACAGACTCGATGAAACTCGCTTATTGCTCTTTTATCGTCTGGAACATGCTCTAATACATGACTGCAATAAACAATATCAAAGGTATTGTCAGGGAATGGAATGTCGGTGATGTCTACCTTCAGCATTGCCCTAGGGCTCATCAAATCTGCACTAATATAATCGAGGTTCTCAATCTGTTTCAGCCTAAGCTCAAAGCTTTGCTCAGGCGCAATATGCAGCATTTTCTTAGGAGATTTATCAAAGAGATTTGTATATTTCTCAAAGAAAATCTGGTCTAATCGGTGCCTTTCTAAAGAGTGACAGACTGGACAGAGAGCGTTTTGCCTTGGAGGATCACCAAAAGGCAAGAAGGAACGAAGATGATTATGACAAACAGAGCAATAATGTGCCCAACCCAAATACTGAAGCTTTGTGAGTTGTTGTTTTAGCAGGGTCTTGTAATTCATGTTGATCTTCCATTGCTAAATGGTGTCACACAGCTTGATCAACTGCGTTCCCGTATTGGCAAGCAGTTAACTCGGGGGCTTACTAGCTACTGTTAAACTGGTATTTTGTCGCTTAGCACTCCTGCTCAGTGGTTAGGCCAACATTTTGCAATAATAATCTGGATCACTAGTCGACCGCAGCGAACACAGTATAACTACTACCATCCCAGAATGCTTAAACTGAAACTTTCCGTAAACATTCTGGTTAGTGGGAGGTCATTTTGTCGCTTAGCGCTCTTTTTTCGGTGATTAAACTAACGAGACAGGTATCCGTCCTTACAAAGTAGTGTCCTAAAAGTGTGTGACTGAGTGCGCGATGAATTTTAAGGTTCTGTTGCGCTAACTGAAGGAACCTGTGTCTTCCGGAAATGGCTCTCGCTCACTACGCTAATATGTTGCCCTGCTTCAATCGCTACTTTGCTGAGGAAACGTTTTGGGACCACGACTCCTGAGCTTCTGACCAAATATTCATGACTCGTTTTGAGAAGAGTTTGAGCCGCTGATCCTCGTTGCTTAGACTTTCATACTCACCACTTTCTTGTAAATAGAGAAACTTCTCAACCTGAAGTCTTTGCGCAACACTACGGGAATGAACCCACATTTTCTGTGAGTTGGTTTGACTCAGAAAGGTAGTTGCTAAGGTTGCTAATCCACTCAAAGCTGGAACGGTCCAGTCTAGTTGATCTAGCTTTTTACTCGCAGATAAAGCTGAGAGAATGGTTGTAGAGATTGAAAGAGCAATACTAATAAACTGAAGTCTCTTATAGCTAAGCTTGTTTCGGTCGGCGCGAGCAGCAAAGTTTTTGATGAGATGATCACACTGATCAAGAGCTTCTTTCTGCTTACTTGAAGGTGAAGGTTCTTGGTCAACCATGTTCTATAGTTTGAGAGAAGTATCTAAGTGTTAAATCGCTGCCAAATTCGTGATTGCTTTTCGATGCTGATTTTTCAGCGATTTTCTCTCCTTATGATGGCAAACCTAATCTTAGATTCAGGAACTATGTATATCTCTGGAAAGATACCGCTTTTTTGAACATCTAGACTTTGTTGCTTTACAACGTAATAATTACCCTTGTGTTGCATGAGTAAAATCAAATCACTATTAAGTTCTTGAGGAGGGGGTGTAGCATCCCAGACAAAACGGACTCGTGTTATCTCTTCATACTTTCCACCGATCAAGTTTGTAGCACTATTATTTCCTAATATTTGAGCACTCAGAACAAAAAGAGCAAATATTGACACCAAAGCTGACAAACGAAATAAAAAACTTGTTTTTATTGATTGAAAGAAAGAAACTCCCAAATATGTTAATAGGGTCGTTGCAGATAACACTATGACTGCTATTGAAAAATAACGAACCCTATCTGCACCAATTTCTTGTGATGCAACGTATAGGATTAGAAAACCTGCAAGAAAAGGCAGTATATTGCCAGATAAAGCTTCTCTTCGGCGGTTTTTGTATTTTCCTTTTAGGAAGAATGAGAGATAAATAGCTATAACCCCAACAAGTACAGGAAGTGCAGATTGTTGGACATAAAAGGATGTTGGAAAGTCTAAAGAGTTTACGTCAAGCCCTAGCCTGCTGTAGTAAGCGCTTATATACGTCTTGCCAATATAATAAGTGGCAGCAACAACTATTGTGGTAATCGCTGCAGGTTCGATAAATTTACTGAAAGTGGCACGAGATAGGGGTGCGCCTGTTTCATTGCTCTCATCTCTTAAGCCGCTCATCAAACCTCCTTAAAATTTCTTTTGAGAATTGCAGACAATATTTGGCAATTTGTCCTTAGTGCCCAACATTAGATCCAATTCAATTATATGTACTAACATCGCAACCATTCTACTGCCTTTGTGTTGTTTCTCCGGATTATCTTTCGAGTGTGTTCTATTTGAAAGCTTATACTTGCTTAGCGGTTGACCTCCTTATCATTCAAGTTTGTTTCTCGCTTAGCCATCTAGACTGCGAAACGACGATCTAAACGATTTAGATACATCTTCATCTTACAGATCGCTAGGCTGGAAACTTAAGCACATAATACCTGAATCTAGAAGGATTAGGTTATCAGCTTCTATAAGATTCTAGGCCTGGTCATCTTGTTTTAGGCCAAAGTTCTGGACAGGAGAACGATGCCTAGATAGGCTTGATTGCCAATAGCTGAGCTGATTTCTCAAAAATCAAATGTGAACTTGTCAAGGATAGAAGTGTTCACAAAAATTCAATCTTCAACCCCGTGAAAACACTGAAATTTGAATCCCACGCTTGAAAAAATCAGTGAAATTAGCGACAAAAGCATCCGCAAAAGGCTCGATTGGCTATCTGAGATTGAAATCTTGTTGTTTGGGAGCGAAATTTCAGTCCTGGCAGC
This sequence comes from Leptolyngbya sp. FACHB-261, assembly GCF_014696065.1. Lineage (NCBI taxonomy): Bacteria > Bacillati > Cyanobacteriota > Cyanophyceae > Leptolyngbyales > Leptolyngbyaceae > Leptolyngbya > Leptolyngbya sp. FACHB-261. The sequence continues at coordinate 572,033 of NZ_JACJPL010000026.1, forward strand.
GGTTTTTTGCTATTTCGGACCGACGCGAGCTAAAAATTTGGCTCGGTTGGCTAATCAGTAAGCTGCGGTGGCTACTGCGGAGCGACGAGTTGCTAATTTTTGGCTCAGTTGGCTAATTGGTAGGCTCAGTTGGCTAATTTTAGGCTTCATTGGTTAATCGGTAGGCTCTGTTGCCTGCTGCGGAACGACGGGTTGCTAATTTTTGGCTCGGTTGGCTGGTAAGTGGCAAAAAGAAGACTCGCTTGCGCAACGCCCGGTCGTCTGCTAATCTTGGCTGCATCGCACTGAGCGGAGCTTTTGCCTATCGTCGATCATTGCTGATAAGCTGCAAAAATTTAGCGCTGCCGAGAAGCTATGGAGCAACTTCTGGGCAGCTAACCCCTCAACTGGTACCAGCCCAGTCAGGAGGCTAACGGGTGATTTTAACACCCCCTAGCCACCCCGACTTTGCACTGCCAAAAACAGGGTGGCTAATCATTTGGCGGTATTCCGGTAAGGGCGAGACAACCTCGCCCCTACCCACGACCGCACTTTGGCCCCCCTAACCCCCCAATTCTGGGGGGACTGGAACTAATTTTTGCCATCACATTAAACCCTCAATCAACTTTCTTTCTCCCCCCAAACTTGGGGGGCCGGGGGGGCCTGCATACCCAATTTCTCATCCAAAACTGCATCCCCATGCGCAAACTTTTGCAAGCCATCAATCCGCGTCAATTCGAGATTTCGCTCTCGTACCTTGCCACTTATCTCGGCATCCCGCCGGACTGCATTCTGCGCTTTGAACAATGGGCACAAGTTCTATTCGTCCACCGCAAAGACCGAGGCGGGCAATTCGTCAGCTATCGCAGCCTCATTCACTGGCTCGAAGCCTGCGTGCAAGCCATTCGGGCCTGTGAAACCCATCAAGCTTTACAAGAATTTGGCCAACTGCTCAAAACCGAAATCGAGCGGTTTACCTATGCGCCTGATGCCGTTGCTTACCTGCGTCGCTTGTGGCAACAACGCAAAGCCCAGTTAGATCTCAACCTCAATCTCCGCAGTTTCTATACTCCTAATCCCCAATGATTCCTTCCCATTTATCCCCTTCCCAAGTTCGCCTGCGCCTTTGGGATCACATTAGCCGTGAACTGAAACTCATGCCCTCACTCAAGCTAATTTTGCTCGTGTTAGCTAACTACACCGACTCGCGCAGCCACAAAGCCAACATTCCCGCTTCCCTCATCATTCGCGACTCTGGCTTGCGTGATGAAGAAATCAAGCGCTTGCTATTGAGCTTAGAAGCAGCCAATTGGATTGAGAGCGCCCGCGTGCTTTCAGACGCTGGACGCTCAGTGATGCTCTACAACCTATCTGCCCGTCTGATTCAACTAGCCTTCAGTTCGACTTAGGGCCGTTTGAACCTTAGATCCGCTGAAGTGTCTCAACCGTTCTCTCACTCCTGATATTGCCTGTATTCAAAGTTGAGGCCGGTTCAAACAGCAGAACATGCACTTCCTCCGGTGCAACTGGTTTGTGTTCCATACCTCTAGGAATAACGAGAAATTCACCAGGATTGAGAATTACTTCCCGGTCGCGGAACAACAGCGTCAACTGTCCTTCCAACACTAGAAACAGTTCATCTTCTTGCTCGTGATGATGCCAAACAAACTCGCCAGAAAGCTTAACTAGCCTCAGCGTTTGCCCGTTCAGCTCGCCGACCAACTTAGGACTCCAATAATCTGAGAACTGTGTAAGCTTCTCGGCCAAATTTACCTTTTCCATATCGATCTCTTTCTCCTTTTAGGCAATATCAAATCAGTCAGCTTGTTGCAGCGCAGCTTCAACCTGAGCAGGCACGCTTTGGACTTGTGCTTGATTCACCATCAAATTAGTGACCGCTCTAACTGAATGTGGACCTACCGCTAAAACAGCAATGCCTCGCTCCTTCAGCCGTTGCACTAGGATTGGCGCTGGTATGGTCTTGACCTGGAAAAATACCAGATTGGTTTGCACATCCTCAGGCTTGATTTCAATCCCCGCTATGTTCTGCAAACCTGTTGCCAAAATCTTGGCATTGTCGTGATCCTCTTTCAGTCGCGCTCGATGATGCTTCAAAGCATACAAAGCCCCAGCCGCGATGATGCCCGCCTGCCGCATACCACCACCAAATAGCTTGCGAAACCGTCGTGCCCGTTTAATTGACTCGCTTGAACCAACCAGCGCTGAACCAACCGGCGCTCCCAAGCCTTTGGAAAAACAAACGCTGACTGTATCGAAAGGTCGGGCGTATTCGCGTTCAGAAATTCCAGTGGCAACGCAGGCATTCCATAGACGCGCGCCATCCAAATGCAGTTTGAGATCGTGCTTTTGACACACCTGAGCAATTGATTCAATTTCAGCCAGCGGAAAAATGCGCCCGCCGCCTCGATTGTGCGTATTTTCTAGACAAACTAGCTTGGTCCTAGCAAAGTGATCATCCACAGGACGCAGCACCTGCTCTAAATCAGTAGCGCTGAAGATGCCCTGCTTGCCCGGAATCAAACGGCACATTACGCCAGATAAAGCAGCCGGAGCGCCGCCTTCGTAATAGTAAATGTGGGCCTGCGCTTCTAAAACGACTTCATCACCAGGCTCGGTATGCGTGCGCAAAGCCACTTGATTGGTCATCGTGCCAGAAGGCATGTAAACCGCAGCCTCTTTACCCAAAAGTTCGGCCACATAAGCTTCCAACGCATTCACGGTTGGGTCGTCGCTAGAAACATCATCGCCTACCGTGGCTTGTGCCATTGCTTCGCGCATGGCTGGTGTGGGCTGCGTGATCGTGTCGCTTCTGAGGTCAATCATTACAGTGAACTTGGGGCTTTGTTGAGGAGGGAAGCAAGCGCTAAGCATTGACTATGGCAGGGATACCCCGAATGATCAAATCACAGTTCGAATGACCGCCATGACGAGCATTGATGTATCCAAAATCAAGCTGTTCCAACTGCGAGCCTTAGTAGCAGTTGCCAATTGTGGTAGTTTTGGCGGTGCCGCACTGAAACTTGATCTCACGCAATCGGCCATCAGTCACGCCATCGCTAGTTTGGAGCAAGAACTGGGAGTCATCTTGTTAATTCGAGGCCGAAATGGCGCCTCACTCACCTATGTTGGCGAACAAATCATTGGCGAAGTCCGACAAATGCTGCAATTGTTGGACATTGCTATTGAAAAGGTGAACTGCTCCAGAGGCTTACAAGCAGGGCAAGTCAAAATTGCCTCCATCCGCAGTCTGGCAACTCATTGGCTACCGTCGGTAATGGCCGCTTTCAACCAGCGGTTTCCTCAAATTACCGTGACTCTGACTAAGTGTTTTGATTATGTTGAGGTCCAAGCCGCTCTGCAAAATCGCTCAGCCGATCTGGGTTTGATGGATATTGATGAGCGTACCGGCTTCACCGTTACCGAGATTGGCAGCGATGATTACCTGGTGCTTCTACCCGCCAACATTGCCTTGCAAAGTAACTCGATCTCTTGGCAACAACTGAGCCAGTACCCGCTAATTATGCCTGCACCGAATGACCAAGGTTATGCCCCGTTGCGGCGCTACATTGCCAATGCAGAAGTGCCCTTGACCATTGCTTACGAAATCAATGAGGATTCAACGATTGTGAGCATGGTAGCCCAAGGTTTAGGTATCGCTATCTTGCCCCAGCTTGCCGCGCTACCAATTCCCCAAACCGTGCAGGTTTGTCGTCCACCTCAACCCCTGTCTCGATTGTTAGTGGCTGCAATTTTAGAAAATGCCCTGCACAGCCCAGCCGTTTTTGTATTTCTAGAGTTGATTGAGCAGATGAACTGGCGTTCTATCCCTGTGCTCCAGCGTTTCAGTTAGGCTAGTCGAACTAGGGTTCTAAGTCAGTCCCTGTTTGGCTAACCGCCAGCATTCCTGGGCAATGGCCCAATCTTCTTGCGTGTGAACAATCAACACGCGCACACTTGAATCCGGTGTGGCAATATCCTGATCGGCGGGTGATTGCGCATTTTTCTCGGCATCCAATTTCAGACCCAAAAAGGCAAAGGCTTCGCAAACAGCCGCTCGCACCGGAGCAGAATTTTCGCCCACGCCTGCAGTAAATACCAACGTATCTAAGCCGCCCAAACTGGCTAGCATGGCGCCCAAATAAGCGCGCAGACGATGCACATAAACATCAAAAGCCAGCTGCGCTCGCCCATTGCCCTCAGCAATGGCTTGCTGAATCTGGCGCATATCACTGGAAACGCCGGAAACACCCTGCAAACCCGAGGCGCGATTGAGCAAATGATCGAGCTTGTCTGGGGTGTAGTCGCCTTGCCGCAGCAGATGAATCAAAATGCCAGGGTCCACTGAACCGGAGCGGCTGCCCATCATCAAGCCGTCTAGGGGTGTAAAGCCCATCGTCGTATCAATACTTTTGCCATCGCGAATCGCGGCCAGCGAGCAGCCATTACCCAGATGACAGGTGACTAAGCGCAAATCTTCAAGCTCTCTGCCAACAATTTGAGCCGCCCGTTGAGCGCAGTATTGATGACTGATGCCATGAAAACCGTAGCGCCGAATTCCCTGCTCCAACCATTCATAGGGGCCAGGGTAAACAAAAGCCGCCGGAGGCAAGTTGCTATGAAAGGCAGTATCAAACACCGCAACTTGTGGAATCTCCGGTCCTAAAACCTGCTCAATCGCTTCGATGCCTTCAAGATTAGCTGGATTATGAACCGGCGCAAACACAGACAAGCGGTCAATCGTCGCTTTCACCTCCGGCGTAATCAAGGTGCTTTGCTGATAGTCTTGCCCACCATGCACCACGCGATGACCAACCAGGTCAATCTCAGCCTGGTCAGCAATCACTTGGGTTTCGCCATGCCAAAGCGTCTGGAGCATTTGGGAAACTCCAGCCGCCCGAGACTCTAATGAAAGTTCTTGCTCTAGCTGTTTGCCCTGGCTGGTTTTGACCTTTAGTTCTGCGGCACCTTGGTGATGGGTCCAATCAATTTGGGCTTCCCAAACTGGTTCTACTGGCTCTAATGGTTGAGTCGGTTCATCACCCTTCAACTCGTAAAGGCAGCTTTTTTGACTGCTCGACCCTGCATTGAGCACCAAGATTTTCATACTGACTTACACGCTACCGCTGAATGGTCGGCTTCAGAGTCTTCACTTAAGAACCAGCACCAGCTCAGAGCTGACTAAAAGCAAGCTCTCTTAAAGTAAACGCTTCAAATGGCGCAGCCGATTGGAGAAACTGCGCATCACTTCAAGTGCAAACATCGGTGTTTCTTGAACCGCAAACAGAAAGCGCTTTTGATCGAGAAAGGCTAGATTACAATCGGTTTTGGCAATTGCCGTGGAAGCTCTAAGGCCATCCTGATGAACCAGGGCACCCTCACCAAAGACATCACCAGTTTTAATCGTCTCAACGGTCTTGCCATTGACAACCAAGTCAACTTCTCCTTCGAGAATGCCGTACATCACGTCACCAGGTTGTCCCTCTTCAAAGATGACTTCTCCGGCTGAAAAGAGCTTGGGTTCAAGCTGCCTTTGAAAGATGCGAACGACTTCAGCGGGTTCTAGCATGATATTTGAAACCTGATAAACGGGTAATCATCGTACCGCTAACAGCAGCAAGTGTTGAGGCGGGAATCCAAACCTGAATCCCAACGCTCAACACTTGCCGGTAGATTAGCTAAGAGCCGGAACGCGCGACGCCTTCAAAGCCTTCCTGGGAAGGTGAGTTGGTATCGCGGGGTGTTTTGGATCCAGAATCAGCTCCCAGTGGGTCGCTGTAATAGCCCCATTGCCAATCGCGAATTTCAGGCATGTCGTCCCCATGTTTAGAGACATATTCCCTGTGTTCAATCAGCTTGTCATGCAGCATCTGCTTGACATGCGCAGCCGTATTTCTGAGCCCTGGCACGCGGTCAATTGCGTCATCAGCTAAATTAAACCGATCTAAATCATTCAAGACCACCATATCGAAAGGCGTGGTCGTTGTACCCTCTTCTTTGTAGCCGCGAACGTGGATATTCGAGTGATTCGTGCGGCGATAGGTCAGGCGATGAATAACCCAGGGATAGCCGTGGAAGGCAAAGATCACCGGCTTATTAGTCGTGAAAATGCTGTCGAAATCCTTATCGCTCAAACCGTGAGGATGCTCGGTTTCAGGTTGCAACGTCATCAAGTCAACCACATTAACCACGCGAATGCGCAAGTCTGGAAAATTCTGACGCAGGAGATCTACAGCCGCTAGCGTTTCCAGGGTTGGAATATCACCAGCGCAGGCCATAACCAGATCCGGCTCGACGCCTTGGTCGTTGCTAGCCCAACCCCAAATGCCAAGGCCTTTGGTGCAATGCTTAACTGCATCGTCCATGCTGAGATATTGCAACGCCGGTTGCTTGCCGGCAATCACCACATTGACGTAATGGCGGCTGCGCAAACAGTGGTCGGTTACCGATAGCAAGGTGTTAGCATCAGGTGGCAAATAAACTCGAACCACCTCTGCTTTCTTGTTGAGCACATGGTCGATAAAACCTGGATCTTGGTGGCTGAAACCGTTATGGTCTTGCCGCCAAACGTGCGAAGTTAGCAAATAATTGAGCGAAGCAATGGGGCGACGCCAGGAAATGTGACGGGTGGTTTTCAGCCACTTGGCGTGCTGATTAAACATCGAATCAACGATGTGAATGAACGCCTCGTAGCAAGAGAAAAAGCCGTGCCGACCAGTCAGCAAATAACCCTCTAGCCAACCCTGACACAGGTGTTCGCTGAGCACCTCCATGATCCGGCCATCCGGAGCGAGGTGGTCATCCTCTGGCAGCCTTTCAGCCATCCAGGTTCGGTCGGTCGCCTCCATAATTGCGCCCAAACGGTTGGATGCCGTTTCATCAGGGCCGAACACGCGGAAATTGCGTCGGTCCGCATTTAGTTTCATCACATCGCGCAGAAATACGCCCATGACCCGCGTGGCTTCGCCAACCGTGCCGCCGGGGTGAGGTACTTCAACCGCGTAGTCGCGGAAGTCAGGCAGCTTTAGGTCTTTGAGCAGTAGGCCACCATTGGTGTGGGGATTGTCGCCCATGCGACGGGTGCCCTTGGGAGCCAGTTCCGCCAGTTCAGGAGTCAGGGTACCGTTTTCATCGAAGAGTTCCTCCGGCTTGTAGCTCTTCATCCAGTCTTCGAGCAGCCTTAGATGGTCTGGCTTGGTCGCCAGTTCCGCGAAAGGTACCTGGTGTGAGCGCCAATAATTCTCGGTTTTCTTGCCATCAACTTCTTTCGGTCCGGTCCAGCCCTTGGGCGAACGCAGGACAATCATCGGCCATTGCGGACGTTTGAGATTGCCGTTGATGCGGGCCTCATGCTGAATGGCTTTAATCTCGGCGATCACTGTATCCAGGGTGCCAGCCATCAATTGATGCATGGCTTCGGGCTCTGAACCCTCCACGAAGTAGGGTTTGTAGCCGTAGCCCACCAATAGGCTTTCCAACTCCTCGTGGCTCATGCGGGCTAAGAAGGTGGGATTGGCAATCTTATAGCCGTTGAGGTGCAGGATCGGCAGCACTGCCCCGTCGTGGATTGGATTGAGAAACTTGTTGGAGTGCCAGCTAGTAGCGAGTGGCCCAGTCTCAGCTTCGCCATCTCCCACCACAGCGGCAACGATCAAGTCAGGGTTGTCGAAGGCCGCGCCGTAAGCGTGAACCAGAGCATAGCCCAGTTCCCCGCCCTCATGGATTGAGCCGGGTGTTTCTGGAGCTACGTGGCTAGGAATGCCACCGGGGAATGAGAACTGCTTAAATAACTGCCGCATCCCCTCCGCATCCTGGGAGATGTTGGTGTAATACTCACTGTAAGTTCCCTCCAGATAGGTATTGGCGACCAATCCTGGACCGCCATGTCCTGGACCCGCGATGTAAATAACGCTCAAGTCCTGAGCCTTAATCACCCGGTTGAGATGGACATAAATGAAGTTGAGACCCGGTGTTGTCCCCCAATGTCCGAGCAGTCTGGGCTTGACATGCTCTAGCTTCAAGGGTTCACGTAGCAATGGGTTGGCGAGTAGATAGATTTGTCCAACCGAGAGGTAGTTCGCCGCACGCCAGTAGGCGTTCATCTTGCGCAATTCATCTGCGCTTAAGGGCGTCGTCCGTACCAAGTCAGCTACTGTCATGGCAACGACAAATTATTTACAGGGCTATTGCGGCTAATCATGACCGCATTTGTTGTCTGACTTTTATTCTTTCGGCTTTTCTTAATTCTCCTACCTATAGAAGTAGATTGCTTAATACATTGATTCAGTACATTCCATAGATAAATTTACATAAACTCAGGATTATGAGATTTCAGCGCAGCTAAGTGAGTAATCAACTACATCTTTAATCTTTAACCAAAGGATAACTCGGTAATAAGAAATGCCAGCTTTGATTTGGATCATCCTAAAGGGTGATTTGAATCTGCTACTACAAATAGGTCAAAAGTAAGTAGCCATGCCTTTAAAAAGTCTTTAAAAGCACATTGCTATTCGGTAAGCCTAGCGGAGACTAGATATGGCTTAGTGGATTAGCAATAAGATTGAGTCCGATTTTGAATCAAATTCAGCGCTCATTTTCATGCTTGCCATTCACAAAGAGTTCTAAGAATTGATTCAAGCCAACTCAACCAATGCTGAGAGGGCTGGGATGGTTAATCCACCCCAGCCTGTGATCTCGCAGTGCGCTTGATTTTTAGCTCTAGCCGTTAGTTGGGGCTCCCCCAATTTGAATATCGCGAACCCGTGCCGGTACTGCGGCATGGGTCATCTGCGCAATTTGCATTGGCTCACCCTTGCCACACATATTGGTGCCACACAATAGACGTTCCGAAGCGGGACCTACGGCATCTACTCGGTTCCAAAAGTCGGTGGTCATGGCATGGTAGGTGACATCCTTGAGCATGCCAACGATTTTGCCTTTTTCAATTTGCCAAAACGCATCGCCGCCAAACTGGAAATTGCGCCGTTGTTGGTCAATCGAGAAGCTGCCAATACCGTCAATTAAAATGCCAGATTCAGTATCTGCAATCATCTCCGCCAAGGTTGCGGTGTGACTGCCGCCCTCAGGCCCTGGTTCTAAGCCTAAATTGGGAATGCGCACCATTGGCACACTCGACCAGCTATCGGCATAGGCACAACCGTTGCTGCTTCCCCGCCCTAGTTTGAAAGCAGTTTCGCGGTCGGTGAGGTAATCCACCAAGCGGCCATCTTTGACTACGTACCAGTCTTGCGCAGGCACACCTTCATCATCGAAGCCTACGGTGCTGCGGCCTCCAGGCTGAGTGCGGTCAGCTTTGAAGTTCACACAGTCGGCGGCGTACTGAAGTTTGCCTAACTGGTCGGTGGTCGCGAAGCTGGTCCCGGCAAAATTAGCCTCATAGCCATACACCCGGTCAAGCTCGGTGGGATGGCCAACCGATTCGTGAATGGTTAACCAGAGATGACTGGGTTTGAGAATAAGCGTGGAGCGGATCCCCTGCGGTCCTTTGGGCGCATGCACTTTCTCAATTGCTTCCTCGGCCACCCGTTCGACCTGAGCTAGCAAGTCGGCACTGTCCACATGTTCGTAGCCGACATTTAATGGGGGTCGCTCGTAGTTCCGATTTTGAGAATCGCCATTGGCAACGGCAGTGCAACCAAAACCCGGATAACTGCGGTAGACAGTCTGCTCAATCACTGAGCCCACCGTAGAGGCGAATAATTTATCTTCGCGTGTGAACGACAGGTAAGAATTGGCTTTTTTAATCCCCCGGTTACCATAGGCCAGTAGCTGCTCATTCAAGCCCAACAGTAACTCTGCTTTCTGTGCAATCGGCACTTCAAACGGGTCGATTGCAATTGGGGTCTTGAAGGTTGCCTGGTACGCGTCTACAGGCACCAACTGCACGCGCTCACGCTGGGATAAGCGACTGGCTCGGGCAATATCCACAGCCAAGCTGACCAGTCGTTCAATTTCTGTGGCACTAATACGATGGCTAGCCGCAAAACCCCAAGCCCCATCCAGCAATACCCGTACGCCAAAACCAGAACTGACATTATCTGAGAGGTTGCTCAGCGAACGGTCGCGCGCGTAGAGCCGTTGAGAGCGATAGGTGCAAAGGCGGATATCGCCATACTCACAGCCTGCTTTGCGAATCAGGTCCACCGCTAGCGCTGCCAAATCGGGAGAGGTGCTCAGAACTGGGCGAGGCGTCAGGGTTGGCAGTGAGGGCGTCACAGGTGGCTTGCTCCTTTCGGGGTTGGCTTATTCTAGCCCGGATGATTTTGCTTCAAGCTTGTGGGCAAAGCTTAGGGGGAACAGAGCTGAAGTCACCCAAATCAAAGCCTAAATCAACAGGGGCCAGCTCTTGCTATCAATCCGGGATGTCATAACTCGGTGATGTATATTCGGTGAGCCAGGGTGTTCCGCGAGTCAAAAATCGCTGCGATCACAGACCTCATGCAACCCGAAAAATCACAATCTTCATCGTTAGAGCCTAGCCAACGATCAAAATCAGCGAAGCAGCCGGAATTTCTAACCGCCTGTCTCAGTCGTCTAACCCATCACTGGGGCATTCGTAAAAAGATTGGCTTTGGCTATGGTCTCTCGATTGGGATAGCCGTTTTGGGGACCGGCATCGGTTTGCTAGTGGGGGACCACTATCAAAATAAAGCAGTGGATAAGTTAGCTGCTGCCCAGGAAAAACACAAGCTAATCGAGCATTTAGAAAAATCTTTTCTCAAGGCTCAGATTCAGCAGGGGAAGATTGCTTTGGCTCCTCAGAATAGTGAGACCCAGCAGAAAGAAACTGACAGCTTACTTGCCATTACCTATGACATTAAACGGCTCTTACCTCAGCTTGAGGCTAGCCTATCAGTTCACAGTATTTCATCCCGAGAGGCAGCTCAAGACCTCAGTGAGGTTTTGTCTCGGTATGACGTAGAACTAGAACAGTATATCCAGCTCATCGAATTACAGCGTCAGAAAGGCAAGCGTGAGGTAGCTCAAGAGGCTACACAGGAGGCCATTCAAGGGGCCACACAGGAGGCTAGTCAGATCGCGCCAGGCTTCTCTTCCGAGTTTAGGGAGAAGCAAGTAACGGTGTTTGAGCAGCTCATGAGAGATACCGAGAAATTAACCGAATCAACCCTGCATCAGGAGCATCAAGCAACTGAGTCTTTGAATTCTGCCAGAACCTTACGCTTCAGAATTATGCTCGGTAGTATGCTGCTTTCAATTGCGATTGCGATTGCTCTGGCATACTATACCAGCCAAATAATCTCTCACCCCATTCGGGCTGTAACCCGGGTGGCGCAGCAGGCAACTCAGGAGTCCAATTTTGAGCTACAAGCACCAGTTTTGACAGGTGACGAAGTGGGTCTGCTAGCTACTTCTCTCAACCAATTGATTCAACGGGTGTCCAAACAACTGCAAGAACTCAAACAAGCCCAAGCTCATTCGATTCAAAGCGAAAAGATGTCTAGCTTGGGCCAAATGGTAGCTGGTGTCGCTCACGAAATTAATAATCCAGTCAGTTTCATCTATGGCAATCTGGGGCACATCCAGCAATATGCTGAAAGTCTGTTGAGCCTAGTGAGCCTTTATCAAAAGCATTATCCCCAACCGGTAGCCGCGATTAAGGATGAGATTGAGGCGATTGAGCTAGATTTCTTGTGTGAGGATTTTCCTAGAACCATTTCATCGATTCAACTGGGTGCAGAGCGAATTCAGCAAATTGTGCGCTCTTTGCGTAATTTCTCGCGCCTTGATGAGGCTGAGATGAAACGGGTTGATATCCACGAAGGTCTTGAGAACACGCTGCTCATTCTCAATCATCGAACCAAAGGCAAAATCAAAATCGTTCGGCAATATGGTGACTTACCTGAGGTCGATTGCTACCCTGCTCAGCTCAATCAAGTATTTATGAACATCCTCAACAATGCTATTGATGAGCTGCTGGAAAACGGGCCCCATATTCAACCGCAGATTCTGATTCAGACTCTAGCGGTTGACCACGAGCAGGTTGAGGTGCGTATTCAAGATAATGGCTCTGGCATTAAACCAGAGCTTAGCCAGAAAATTTTTGATCCTTTTTTCACGACCAAACCGATGGGCAAAGGTACTGGTATGGGCCTGGCGATTTGCTATCAGATCATTGAGAAGCATCAGGGACAGCTTGGTGTAACCTCCAACCCCAAATCGGGGGCCGAATTTGTCGTTACCTTGCCAACCAAATTTCCTCAACCAGCCAGCGATGAAGTTTCAGCTGAAGCTTAAAGCAATGCTCTCGGTTAATCAGTTGCCGTGCAGTTGGTGAGCAACATCTTAAGAGATAGCAGGAGGAATTTTGTAGAATTTCTCCTGCTAAATGTGGCCTTAGATTTATGGCCTTAAGTTTAAGGCTTTAAGTCCTAGAAGCGAGCTGAAATCAAACCACCGGTTGAGCCAGACTGCTCAAGAAATCAGCGGTGTTGGTTAGGGTTGCTCCTGCGTTAGACATCTCAGCTAAAGCTGCCTGTGCCCCCGCCTGAGTAACGCCTTCGACCGCATCGGTTAGCAAATAGACTGGCCAATTGCGGGCTCTCAAACCCAGCACTGCTGCTTTGACACAGTAATCGGTTGCAACACCCGCGACTGCCCAAGCCGTAATGCCTTGGTTGCGGTAAGAGTCTAGTAAGCGTTCGGTTAAGGGACTATCCCAAACATCGAAACTTTGCTTGGCAATCACTAATTCCCTTGGTAAATCGCTCAATGGCTCGGGAAGCGCTGCGTCAAAATTCAACAATGGACCGTTGAGTTCTGCCTCAGGAACGTAAGCAGCTCCAGCTGTACCTGCCAGACAATGGGCAGGGAAACCATGGTTAGCAAACTCAACATCATCGGGAGCATGAGCGTCAGCCGATCCGACAATGGGCAAGCCTAAGCTACGCGCTGCCCTCAGTAACTCAGCCCAGACTGGCAGCAACGCCTCTGCCCCTGGCACCGACAATGCGCCAGTAGCTCGCACGAAATCATTTTGCGGATCGATCAGTAGCAGTCCCACACTGACAGTCATAGCGACCCTCTGTTATGGTTATTGCAACTATAAATCATCAGCTTTGTGTTGGTCAAGATTTTGAGCCATGCTTCAAAAAATGATTAATCATAGCTATCCACAACCCAGCTTTAAGTAGAAAAAACAAGTAATCACCCGTTGATTTTTAGTAAGTTCGACTATAATGAGGTGAGCCAGAGACGTGGATTCGCTTTACCTTAGTCAACTGCTAAGACCCTATGAACACTGTCACAAGTGCTACACCAATATCCCAGTCTCAGGTGCCGTCTCTGCTTGTCAGCCCAGACCACTACGGTCTGTTGACAGACTTGTATCAGTTGACGATGGGAGCGTGCTACGCCGGTGAAGGCCTTGACCAGAAGTGGGCCAGCTTTGAGCTAACTGTGCGCAAACTGCCAACAGACCTGGGGTATTTGATTGCGATGGGGCTGACCCAAGCCATTGAATATCTGCAACAGCTGCGATTTACCCCAGAGCAGATCAGCGCCCTGCAAGCAACCGGTCTGTTTGAGCGTGCCCCTGAGCGTTTTTGGGAACTGCTGAGACAGTGCCGTTTTACAGGGGATGTCTGGGCTGTACCAGAAGGCACCGCTGTCTTTGCCCATGAACCTCTGTTGCGGGTTGAGGCCCCACTCTGGCAGGCGCAACTGGTTGAGACTTATCTTCTCAACGCGATCAACTATCAGACGCTGGTTGCAACTCGGGCTGCCAGGCTTCGGGATGTTGCTGGTCCCGAGGCTACCTTGTTGGAGTTCGGCTCCCGACGAGCCTTTGGTCCTCAAGCTGCGGTTTGGGCAGCGCGGGCCGCTTTGGCGGGGGGGCTTGATGCCACCTCAAACGTCCTGGCCGCTTTGGAACTGGGACGCAAACCGGCGGGCACAATGGCCCATGCCTTAGTTATGGCAATAACTGCTTTGGAAGGGAATGAACAGGAGGCGTTTGAGGCATTTAGCCACTATTTCCCTGGTGCGACCCTGCTGATCGACACTTATGATCCCCTAGTGGCAGCCCGAACCCTGGCCGCGCGAGCCAGAGAGGGTTTTGTGCTAGGGGGAGTGCGCTTAGACTCAGGTGATTTAGTGGAGTTGTCACGGTCGCTGCGCGAAATTTTGCCCCCTGAAACTAGCATCTTTGCCAGTGGCGATTTAGATGAGTTCGAAATTCTGCGGCTGCGACAGGCAGGCGCTTGCATTCAAGGCTACGGCGTTGGCACTCGTCTTGTGACAGGATCACCTGTTAATGGGGTCTACAAGTTAGTGGAAATCGAGGGGATTCCGGTGATGAAGGAGTCAATGGGCAAGCTCACCTATCCCGGTCGCAAGCAAGTCTTCCGTCGCCTGACTTCTGAAGGGATTGAGGACAGACTGGCGCTGGCAGAGGAAGCAGCTCAGCCCCAAGAGCAACCTCTCCTAGAACAGGTGCTCCAGGGCGGTAAGCTTGTGCGTCCTTTAGAAGCGTTAGTTGCCATTGCTCAACGCACTAGAGCTTCAGTTGAGGTCTTGCCCGAGAAGGTGCGCCAGATCCGAGAACCTGTGACTGTGGAGGCTCGGCCCTCGGCAGCGTTACAGACGCTCGTAAACCAAACTCGCCGCGTTCCCGCCTAAACTCTGGCTCTTACTCTGCGGTTCATTCTTGTTCTGCTCTACTCTGCTTTACTAAATCAGACCTATGAGTGTCATGCCCCAAACCATCGCTCTGTTTGGAACCAGCGCCGATCCACCCACGATTGCTCATGGCGAAATCGTGGCTTGGCTCGCTGATCACTTCGATCGGGTCGCGGTTTGGGCTTCTGATAACCCTTTCAAGCAACACCAAACCTATCTACGCCATCGCTTGCATATGCTGGAGTTGTTGCTCAGCGACCTGCAACGGTCAAACGTGCAACTAGAACCAGATTTAGGCCATCCCCGCGCCCTGATTACAGTGCAACGGGCGAGAGAACGCTGGCCAGACGCTCACTTAACTCTGGTGATTGGCTCTGACCTAGTGGCTCAACTGCCGCGCTGGTACTGCGTGGAGGAGCTACTGATGCGTGTTCAGCTTTTGATTGTGCCCCGCCCCGGCTATCAGTTGCGAGCAGCGGACCTGGCGGCGGTGCAAGCCTTGGGCGGACAATACTGGATTGCAGAACTGACCGGGTTACCCGTTTCCTCGACAGCGTATCGTGAGGGAGACAGGGAGGCAGGGGTCAGTGCCCCGGTCCAGGCGTATATCGAACAGGAGCAGTTGTACTCATGCCAGGACGTGGCAGTTGTGACCTGAGCGCGAATGCTTTGCAGGGAAGCCTCGCAGATTTCAAAGTAGGGGTAGACAACGTCATTTTTTCAGTTGATATCGTTCTCAATCGCCTGCTTGTGTTGCTAGTCATGCGCGATGAGCCACCCTTTCTCAACCAGTGGTCGCTACCTGGAACTCTGGTGCGTCATGGAGAGTCGCTGGAGGACGCTGCCTACCGAATTTTGTCTGAGAAGATTCGCGTTCGCAACTTGTATTTGGAGCAGCTTTACACCTTTGGTGGGCCTGGCCGAGATCCAAGGGAAGAGCCAAATAGCTACGGGATACGTTATCTCTCGGTCAGCTATTTTGCCCTGGTCCGTTTTGCTGAGGCTGAATTAATCGCCAATGGTGTCAGTGGCATTGCCTGGTATCCCGTGAGCCAGGTTCCTCAACTTGCCTTCGACCACAATCGGCTGTTGCAATACGGGTATAAGCGGCTGCGCAACAAACTTGAATACAGCCCGATCGCCTTTGATGTCCTGCCGGAAAAATTTACCTTGAGCGATCTCTATCAGCTTTACTCAACGGTATTGGGAGAAAATTTCTCGGACTATTCCAACTTTCGAGCACGTTTGCTCAAGCTCGGTTTTCTAGAAGAAACGGGTGAAAAAGTGTCAAGAGGGGCGGGTCGCCCTGCCAGCTTATATCGCTTTGACTCCGAAGCTTTTGCCCCCTTCAAAGATAAACCGTTGGTATTTGTTTAGAGGCTGACTGAGATATTAGCTTGATCGGCCTAGATATCAGTTCAGGTATTGGCTCAGAATTCGCTTAGGTTCTTCAGAAATCGGTATGAAACTGGCAATTGCGCAACTCAATCCAACCATTGGCGATCTAGCAGGTAATGCGCGGCAGATTCTTCGGGCGGCTCAGGCAGCTGCAGCTCAGGGAGCAACTCTGCTGCTCACACCCGAGCTGTCGTTGTGCGGTTATCCGCCGCGTGATTTACTACTCGATCCCAGTTTCGTGGCCGATTGTCAGGCCACTCTAGAGCAGCTTGTTGCTGAGTTCCCTGCTGCATTGACGGGCCTCATTGGCACCATTGAATTCAATCCCGCAGCGGAGCAGGCAGGGGGTAAGCCATTGTTCAACAGTACTGCGCTAGTTGAGCGCGGCAAAATTCGTCAACTCTTTCACAAACGCCTGCTGCCGACCTACGATGTCTTTGATGAAGATCGTTATTTCGAACCGGGCCACCAGCCTAATATTTTCACGCTAGATGGCATCAAGATTGGTGTCACTATTTGTGAGGATTTGTGGAACGATGACCAGTTTTGGGGCAAACGCCTCTATCCTCACAATCCGATTGAAGATCTGGCTAAACATGGAGTTGATGTGGTCGTCAATTTATCGGCTTCGCCCTATAGTGTTGCCAAGCAAAAGCTGCGAGAGTCGATGCTGCACTACACCGCAGTTCGCTTTCAATTGCCAGTGATTTATGTGAACCAGATTGGTGCGAATGATGATCTGATTTTTGATGGTCACAGTGTTGCTTTTAATCGGCAGGGTGAGGTTGTGGCTCGGGCCCAGGGATTTACCGTCGATTTACTGAACCTCGAACTGGATCCGGTCAAGCGCGATTTACCATTGGGTGCCTTGCATCCCCTACCGGAATGCGAGGACGCGGAGATCTGGCAAGCGCTCGTTTTGGGCCTTCGCGACTACACACACAAGTGTGGTTTCAAGAACGTAGTGGTTGGCCTCAGCGGGGGGATCGACTCGGCGTTGACCGCCGCAATTGCCGCAGAGGCGTTGGGACCGGAGCAGGTGATAGGTGTGCTGATGCCATCGCCCTACAGCTCCGACCACTCGGTGAAGGATGCACTGGATCTGGCTAAGAATCTGGGTATCGTCACACACACGCTGCCTATTGCTCCCCTGATGCAAGGTTTTGAGACGGCACTCAGCGGCGTCTTTGCTGGAACCAAGCCAGGTATCGCTGAAGAGAATATCCAGTCCCGAATTCGGGGCAATTTGCTGATGGCTTTGTCTAACAAGTTTGGCTATCTGCTGCTGACAACTGGTAATAAATCGGAACTCGCAGTGGGTTATTGCACCCTCTACGGCGACATGTGCGGCGGGCTGGCAGTAATTTCAGATGTGCCCAAAACTCGGGTCTACTCCCTCTGCCGCTGGCGCAATCAACAGTCTTTGGTGATTCCAGAGCATGTGCTGACCAAAGCCCCTAGCGCCGAACTCAAACCCGATCAGGTGGATCAAGACTCACTGCCAGCCTACGAAATACTCGACGACATTTTGCAACGGCTGATTGATGCCCATGAGGCTCCGGCCCAAATCGTTGCCGCTGGTCACAATCCAGATACGGTTGCCCAAGTGGCTCAATTGGTCGCCCGCGCTGAATTCAAACGTCGTCAGTCTCCACCCGGTCTTAAGATTACCGATCGGGCCTTCGGCTCTGGTTGGCGCATGCCCATTGCTGCCCGTCGCACCACCAGCCCGGCCCCTTCTCACCAAGCTTGAATCGCATGCAAGCCAAATGGGTCACGGCGGGCTTGTGCGCCGTCCTCAGCGCAGCCTGCGGCTTGCGTGGTGAAAGCAGTTACCTCACGTTTGACCGGGCTAGGGCTTTAACCGAAATTGCTGGGCAGTATCAAGCCGTTGGTCAGGCTAAGCAAGCGACATCAGTCCTTGCTGAGGCTCAACAGGCTGCCACGTCAATTCGCAATCCCTGCATTCAACCCAGAGCCCTGTCAGAAGTGGCAGGGCAATACGCGGCCCTAGGGCAGTTAGGGCAAGCCCTCAAGATCTCAGCACAAGCCATTCAAGTCAGCCAAAAGGCTAGTCAAGAATGCGATAGCGATGTTGTTCTGCTCTCCCACTTGGCGGCTCATTACCTTGAGATTCAGCAGCCGGCTCTGACTCTTCAGGTTGCACAGCAGATGGAAAGCACTGAAAAAGTCTCGACTTGGCTTCAGGTTGCTGGTCAGTATGCCGAGGCCAAACAAACACAGGCAGTTGTGGGTCTGCTCACGCAAATACTGGCCCAGGTGAAAGCGCAGCAATTGGATCTGAGTTCTGCCCAATTGGCAGAGTTGGCAGGTTTGCAGGCTGCCATTGGCAAGCGGCAATCCGCTCTGGAGCAACTCATGCAAGCAAGCCAAACTGCCAAAGCTGAATCCGGAATTGAGCAGGTCTTCGGTCTAATTGCAATTGGACATCAGTATGCTGAGTTGGGTCAGACCAAGCAAGCCCTGGCCCTACTCAATCAGGCCCAACAGACCAGCCAGACGCTGAATAACGCGGCTTTGCAGACCTCACTCCTATCAGATCTCGCAGTGGAGTATCGCCGGTTGAATCAACCAATCTTGGCTGCAGCAGCGCTCACTCAAGCCGCTGCTACAGCTCAAACCCTGAGCCCTTTGCTGCAAGCTCAAACCTGGATTGACCTGGCAGCTGAGGACAGCGCAGTCCGATCACAACCAGCAGTTCAGCCGCAGCAGATCACCCAACTTCTTGACCAGGCGCTGCAGGACGCTCAATTCTCCAAGGATCACTCGCTCATCACAGAGGTTGCGATCCGCTATGCACAGATTGGACAGCCTGCCCGAGCCTTGCAAGTGACTAAAGCGATGGAGGGTGAATTCCATTCGGAAAGGTCGCGTGCTCTGGTCAGTATTGCCAACGCCTACGCCCAGCAAGGCCAATTTGGGCAGGCACTGCAGATCGGGCAATCGGCCGCAGATCCCTACTACCGGGTTCGTGCGTTGATTCAAATTGCCAGCCAGTACAAAACTGTAGGGCAACAAGATCAGGCCACTACCATTCTGAATCAAGCACTTCAGATGGCCCGCTCATTGGGAAAGTAAAGTTGTGGGCCGAGTTGCTGTGCCTGATGGGTTAGAGCTGAAAAATGTCAGTTCTGAATAGAGCTAATGATTGACCAAAATCGCTCCTTCAAGTTTTAAGTCCAACGATCCCATGACAATTTTGCTAAATGTAAACTACAATTGCGAGAATTAGTTAGTTATGTATTGGGTGAATTGGAGCGCCCTAGAAGAAATTCAAAGATTTGCCCAAGTACAACTTGAACCACCCTACAAATAGTTTATTTCTATCGACAGACTTTGCGCTCGACAAGATACCCTAATTGGCAGACTTCGAGAATAGCTATTTGATCGATGCTGGGCATATTCTTCTTGTTTACTAAACGCCTTTAAAATGTTACCAGTGGACTTTTTTGATCTTACTGTGCCACTTTTGCGCACGAAGCAAGCAGTTCTAAGCCGTCAGCCTAATCAGGATCGCTGGGGCCTTTGGCAAGTACATTGGCAGCTTGGTGAGATAACTGTCTTCTCATCGTTTTATACACCTACTGACCTTGCCTGTTTACTCTGGGGAATCATTACAGTCGCAATTTTCGTCACAGCTCAATTCCTACCTTTGAGCTGGAACATCCAAGCCATTCTATGGACTGCACTGACCTTAGCAGGAACCATTGCTATGGTGAATTTGACTCAGGCGTGGGTCAAGGTCAAACGTCTGAGCTGGGTACTGCATGCCTGGGTTGCACTAATGTTATTCGGCCTGATTCTGACCGATCTCAGCATTTTTCTATGTTGGGGTCAGGTTCTCACTCGCCTTTGCCCGCTTTGGCTAGGATTAAGTGCTTTAGGTTACTTTTTGACAAGTTTAGAACTGCGTTCACGGGTTTTCTTACTAGCAGGCTTTATTCATCTTGTAGGAATTCTGGCTTTGCCTTACTTGAGCAGTTTGCAATATTTAAGTACAGGTATATTCATGGCAATCAGTCTACTTTTGCTTGCAGAATTCGTCTGGGATATTCGCTTGCCTATTGAGTTGCAACAGTTGGCAGTCCCAACGGCAGAGCCCCTCCTAAAATAGTCGATAGCAAACAGTAAATAGCGGCCAGTATTAACTCTACTGACCGCTATTTTTGATTTTCTAAACAGTCTAATCGAGCTGCTTTAGCAGGAGAGATTGTCAATCCGGATCGGTGCTTTGACGCTGGCTCCCAGTAAACAGAACCTGCACCAGGCTCCAGAAGACCGTGAGTACTGTAGCCGCTAACAGAAAGAGCATGAGTAGCGACAAAGCAGACAGAGGGGAGAGAACTGCCACCAAGAGCAGCCCCAAAACCAGAAATGTAATTAATGTATTGCCCATGTTTTCACCCTGTCTGCAATTGCACCCTAATGTCTGTCCGGCTGGCTGTTAGCTCGATCTTCGGAGGCTTAAAGCAGAATGACATCAGTCCCTCGGGTGAGGATTGCCAACTGTTTGTCCGACTGCGCTGTCCGTTCGAGCGTCCTAGTTGCCTTAGGGCACAGCTTTAACAAAGAAAGCGGCGCTAGAACCTCCAAGTTCCACCCGAGGTAGCCTGCCTTGACTGACTTTCAGGGTCCGGCGCGACAGGAGATCAACGTAGTCTCCGTCTTCAAGCGAGGTTTGCAAGTTTTCGCGCACTAACTGCTCGCCTGCCTTGTTGATGATCACCCAGCTATCCCTACCTCGCTGCCAAGCTAAAACATTGGCTTCGGCAATGGTCCAAAGCACTGGTTTGCCCAAAGCGAGGTTGTGAAATTTGGCTCCTGCCAGAACCAGGGGATGCTTGTATTTGTCCAAGAAAACATAGGGAAACCCTTCTTCTCGGCCCAAGATGTAGGTGTAGGCTAGCAGTTCATCAACACCGCTCATGTCAAAACCGCCAAACTGGGCATTAGCCGTGTCATGGTTCTTGACGAAAGTGACAGCGCTTGGACCAGGCAGTGCCTGTCGAGAAGCGGCAGGCGTGACTAAACTCCTGAGATCGCCGCCGAAAGCGAAAGCCCCCTTCATTGTGGACAGCAATGGAAAGTCGAAGGCGTCCATATTTCTCAGATAGGGTGCTAGGTCTGTAGGGCTACTGCTAATGTATTCCCCAACTGAAAACACCTCTTTGGGCACTGCTGCGACCACATCATCAAAGTATTCTGGCTCCATGTGTTTGATCGCATCAAAACGAAAACCATCGACGCTATAGCTCAATAGCATTTTTAGATAATTTTTTGCTTCCTGGCGCACATAGGGCGAGGAGGTGTCGAGATCCGGTAAGCCGCAGTCGCTACCAATCCAACCTCGCGTCTCTGATTCTCGATTGCCGTAGCTAATGCAAGCTTGGGGATGAAAATCTGCTCTTGAAAAACGTGGAAATTGTAAGTTGACAATCTTGTCATAGCTTGCCATGTGGTTTAGAACCACATCAACAACGATGTCGATTCCTGCTCGATCAGCAGCAGCATTCATGCTTCTAAATTCTGCTTCTGTTCCGAGAGGACCCTCAATCTTGGTGTGGTCAATCGGCTGATAACGTCCCCACCATTCATCAGCTGGATTGCTTTTTTGAGGAGGCGAAACGTGAATGTGGCTGTATCCCATTCTTACTAGGTTGGGAATCTCTGCTTCAATCTCCTTGAACCGGCAGTCAAAAAGCTGAACCATAACATTGCGTTCCCTTGCCTCTGCAACGCGAGGAGAACTAATCGCTGGTGGCGTAGGCGTCGCTGAGAAGTTGCACCGGACACGCTCGGTTGCGCTAGAAGGAACTGGCTGCTGAGCTATTGAGGCATTACAGGCCAAACCCATCAACACGAATCCAGATAGAAGCAAGCTAATTCTCAATGAATGCATGGTTTTATTGATCAAGGTCATCAACTCTGATTCGAGAGATAGCTTAGGGGTTAGTCAATTGCAGGTCAACCTAGCAGGTCAACAGCTCTTGATGGATACCTTACTTGAGGTTTTAGGCTTGAGGCTTGAGCGAGCCAATCCTAATCAAACTAAAAGCCTCCGGATTTTCTCGGAGGCTTTTAGTTGTCTCTCTCAATAGCTGTTTGTAGCTAAAACATTTTTAAGATTAGGAATTAAGTTGCTTGGGATCAATATCAGTCTCAATCTAATTTCGATGATTTGGAGTTGACAGTGAATTCGAATTCGGGCTTTGAGGCGCTTCAAAGCTGATTTCATTTGTGCCCGCAGGACCTGCATCAATATTGATGCCTCCCCGCTCTCTAGATTCCACTTGCGTGGTAGGAGCTGGCATCCAAAAGGCCAAAATTCCTAGCAAGCCGGTCCAATAGTTCTGAGATTCGTTGGGATTGTCACTAGTCATAATTTTGAAGAGACAGATTGTGACCGCAGCAAAGGTGATACCAGATTGAACATAGAAGCGGCCAATGTTGAGGTTCTGCATCGTCTTGCCTGAGTGGAGTTGCGTTGTGATGTCTTTAAAGTAAAGGCAGGACCGCAGCATGCGCATTCACGCTTTCGGCCAAGTTGACGGTTCAATTCCGCCAAGCCTTTTGCTGAAAAGTGCAAACTCCCAGCCTGAATTCTCTTCATCCCGCCCCTATGTCATTCTGTAGTTGGGCCAACCATTAATGGTGAGACACAAGACATGAGCCTACTGGGTAACATCATCTGGTTGATTTTTGGTGGCCTGCTCACTGGGCTGGGCTATATCCTGGGTGGTTTGGGCATTTGCTTGACGATCATCGGCATTCCCTTTGGGTTGCAGTCGATTAAGCTCGGCCTTGCCACAATGGCTCCTTTCGGCAAACAAATCGTGGAAGAACCCAACGCCAACGGCATTCTCCAGCTCATCTTCAATGTCATCTGGCTGGTAACTTTTGGCTGGCCGATTGCTCTAGCCCACCTCAGTCACGCTGCTCTATTGGCAATTACGATCATCGGCATTCCCTTTGCTGTGCAGCACGTCAAGCTAATTCCGCTGTCTTTGTTTCCCTTCGGTCGGAGCCTCCGCTAAGGGCAGTCACTGCTAGAAAATGAGAGAGCCAATGGGCAGAGCATTTCGTACCCTTCGCCTGCACGAGCATCCGCGGGTAGACTGAGACAGTAAGCAATGTCAGCAATACCACCCGGAGAATGCCTTGTTTGGTGGATTCAGTGGCCTTCCGTTTCAAGGGCAGTCCGGAGATAAGGTTGTCGGCTCAGTTGCGACCACAGCCATTAGTGCTCTTTTCAAGCACACCGAAGCGCTGGAAGCGCGAGTCAAAGCTAACCCCGTGTCCAAAATTCTGCAAGGCAGTTTGGACGGCTTTGATTTCTGGGGCCAGGGCCTACAGATGTACAACGGCCTACGCCTTGCTGCCCTCAGCTTGCAAGTGGAAGCCGTTGCCATCGACTTGTCTGCTCTGCTAACTGGCCAGGTCAAGCTTAAAACCTCCACTCGCTCGACCATGCGGGTCGTCCTCAGCGAAGAAGACCTGACACGCTCATTCAATACCCCTTTCATCTTAGAGAAGCTGCAACAGGTCAGCTTTGAGGGCCAGGCTCTCTACTTCAGCGATATTGAGGTGCAACTGCTCGACGACAATCAGCTTTCCCTCTCAGCGAAGGTTGGGGTTGGCAGCACTAGTAACCCCGTTGCCCTGAGTCTCAAGGCACGTCTAGAGCTCCAAGACGACCAGCGTGTGGTGTTTACCGACGTGGTTTACGACGGTGAGGGCCAAACAGTCGCGCTGGCCCAAACTCTGATTACACATACCAATAGTCTGCTAGATGTGGAGAAGTTCAATCTCGATGGCGTGCAACTGCGTTTTCAGCGCTGTGATACCCGAGATCGCAAGCTGATCTTCAAAGGCACTGCCCGCTTTGACCAATTCCCTAAGCGGCGGAGCTGAATTGGGCAGAGCTGAGTTAGAGACTTACTTGGTTCGAAACTAAATTCTGAGAGTAGATCCTGATATTGTTAATTTAGTTTAATGTTTATCATAAACCGGCCTTCTCCCAGGCTCATGCTTTAAGACATGCTCCCCAATCCCACCCTTGCTCAGCTCAGGCACACCTTAGGAGATGCTCACTTTCCTACCAGCTTCGGGGTGTACTTTAAGAACACACTGGTCGCTCTCTGTCATGCGATGGAGGATCACATCCTCCAGACTGAGGAGCAACCTCTAGTTATCACAACCTTCCAGCAAGGCAAGTGGTATCTCCAAGAGGCGGAGCGGTATCGCCAGATTGCTAATCGCTCGCAGCAAGTGGTGATTATGGCTCAGGCCGACAGCGGCTTTGGCGAGCATCCCACAGGGCAACTGCCTAATGTTGCGCTTGTTAATTTAGCCGCTGACGATTGTCTGGTCAACGAGTGGAACCTGGTGATTCTGGCGCCGACCTACGCAGCGATGGTCCTCTGTGAGGAGCTATCTGCCGGCGACTACGGACCCGATGGCTACCCAGAGCGAGACAGCGAACGCAAGTTTTATGGCTTGTGGACCTTTGAGCGCGAGCAGGTCCGGCAGGCAGCTCTGCTCCTGGTCCAGCAGATTGAGCGTTACAATTTTCCCCTAGCGGCGCAGCTTCATCGCTGCCTCTACGACCTCGAAACCCAAAAAAGTGGTCCTAGCGTCGATCTCAGCTCTGTTGTCTCGCGGATCGTCACCTATCTTCAGACGAGCCAGCAGCAGTTGGTGGCGGTTAGTCGTCAGAGCCGCACCTTGCGCGAGTTAGAAGACGAAGAGAACCGCCTCAGTCGCAACCTCACAGCCAACAAACTCCAAGCTTTTCTGCGCATGGCGCAACGGCTCGACGGTGCAGATAGCCATAACCCCAATAGCTCCCTCCAAGTCTCAGCCTTCTGCGAAACCTTGGGCCAACTGCTCGACTTACCGACCCTAAACTTGCGGCGGGTGCGTCTGGCAGGGTTGCTGTATCGCATTGGTCTAGGTCAGGCCCCCGTTGCCCTGCTGACAACAGCCGAATCGGAGTGGAGCGATTCTGACCGAGACTTTTTTCTCAGCCACCCAGAATTTGGTGCCACTCTGCTGGAAGCCATGCCCGAACTAGAGGCTGTCGCCAAAATCATTTCCCACCAGCATGAGCACTGGGACGGCAGTGGGCGCCCACAAGGTCTGCGCGGCGAGGCCATTCCCTTGGAATCACGCATCCTGTCTCTAGTCGCTCATTTTCAAAGCTTGATTTATCCCCGCGGTAACCGAGCCCCTCTAGCCTCTGCTGACGCCTTGGCTGCATGCCAAGCGCTCAGCGGCACTTACTTTGAGCCCAGACTGCTAGAGTCCCTAGGCCATGTGCTCAAACTTTGTGAAATTGGCCTGATTACCCTGCCTACCCGACCCCGCCACATGCCCGCAGGCTGGCTGGGCAGCGAGTGGGCGAATACAGCCGAATCAGTGACAGCCCCCTCATGATTGACCTCCATGCGCTTCACTCTGGTAAACTGCGCCATCTGCGCGGTGCGGATTTAGAAAGTGCCGACTTGCGGTGCGTTGACCTCAGTGGCATTGATTTGGCGGGAGCCAATTTAGCTGGGGCTGATCTCAGTGGTGCAATCTTGCGGGCACCGCTGCGCGGGGTGGATTTCAGCGGTGCCAATCTGACTGGGGTCGATTTTCGCAACGCCGATTTGCGCGGAGCGCTTTTTTTGGGAACGCAGTTGCGCGGAGCCAGCTTCTCAGGGGCCTTTCTGTCTGGAGCAACGCTGAGCAATTTGATGCTGAACGACCTGGATTTGCAGGGAGCGGATCTGCGCGGCACCAATCTGTCAGGCTCAAACCTCTCGGGAGCGGATCTCGGCAACAGCAATCTTTCAGGAGCTGATTTGAGCCGCGCCATTCTAGAGGAAGCCAATCTCAGTGGGGCAGTTTTGTGTGGAGCGAACCTCACCGAGGCCTCGTTGCTATGTGCTGTGCTCGATCACACGAGTGTCGAGGGCGCAATTCTTAAGGGTGCCTGTGTCAGGGGGACGGTCTTAGATCGGTAGAGTTTTAGTTATGGCTATTACCTACCCGATCCATCCGGAAACGCCGCAGCTGGCGATGCTGGGAAAGATTACCGCTGCGTTGCGGGATGGAGCTGTGATGCTTTATCCCACTGATACGGTTTATGCCATCGGTTGTGACCTCAACAGCAAAAAAGGGGTGACACGGGTGCGCCAGATAAAGCAATTGTCCAATGACAAGCCTCTAACCTTTTTGTGCCCGTCTTTATCTGATATTGCTAACTATGCAGTGGTGAGCGATCCAGCCTATCGCCTGATGCGCCATCTGGTACCCGGACCCTTCACTTTTCTGTTACCAGCAACCAAGTTGGTCCCTAAGCTGGTGATGAACCCGAAGCGGCGGACAGTTGGCATTCGTGTCCCTGCCCATCCGATCGCTCGTGCGCTACTCACCACCTTGGGCAATCCGCTGATCTCCACCTCTGCTCACTTACCAGAAGAGGTGGATGTGCCAGACCAGTCGGTCGAGCGCGCGCTCCTGTTTGACGAGCTCAGTAACCAGGTAGACCTGATTGTCAATGATGGGCGCGATTTGCCCAATCAGGTTTCCACAATTTTAGATTTAACCGACGACGAACCGCAGGTTCTGCGTCAGGGTTTGGGCTGGGATAAGGTCGCTCACCTGATTGGGTGACCCCCGTATAAATCCGTAGACAGTTCTGAGACTGGCTCAAATTCTGCTGCTCGGTCACCCACGTGGGTGATTCCACTGAGAAGGCGTCAACTTAGCTTGTTACAAGGGTTTGCCCCAATTAAGTGCTGAGGTAAGCCCCCTTGAAATCTAGTTACCTCAGGGAGTGACACAGCTGCGTCCCAATCCCAAACGGTCCGAACCTACAGTGGACGCATCAGACACAGCAAACACAGCTACCCTCGCTGAAACCGCTGCCCGTCTGGCTCTCTTTCCCTCAGTGAATCTGTGCGTTTACCGGAGATTGTTATGACAGCCCACTCTGTTGCCCCCCAGGTGAGCCCTTCCGCCTCTACTGCTCCCTCCACCCATTTAATCCAACGTTCCGGAGCTTTTTACAACCCAAATCTCAGCGATGCTGACGCAGTACAAAGTTTACTGCGCACCGAGTTTCAGCAACAGACGCGGGCTGCGGCTGGCGATGTGGAAGCCATTGTCGGACGGCTGACAGTAGAAGTTCTCCGCGTCTGCGAACGCAGCGAGCGCATTCAAAACTCGGGCGAGGTCCGGGTCTGGTCTTTGGATCTGGCTCGCCAGCGGTTGCACCGGATTCTCAACTACTACCGGTCTGGCGCTACCCGTGGTCGGGTCGATCTGCACAGCACGCTAAGTGCAATGGTCTACCGCTATGTGGCCCTATCTCGCAAGCATGTTGGTTTCCAGGCTCGTCGGACTCTGATTGAGGACTTCCTGCAAAGCTTCTATGTCGAAGCCCTAAACGTATTCCGCCGCGAAAATCACCTTGAGGCTAGCTATTGCCCTCGTAGCTTGTTGGAGTTGTCAGAATTCCTGGCCTTTGTTGAGCAGTATGCAAAACGTCGCATCGGTTTGCGCGGTGGACGTTCGCAACAGCTGATCGTACTGCGGGCACAGTCCTTCGCCAAACGCCAACCGCCTGAACTCACCCTAGATATCGAACAGGCTGCGGGTGCTAGCCGCTATGACGAGGACGACCGTTACAACACTGGCTCGCAAATCCAGCAGGTGCGTGAGCAAATGGTGGCGGAAGCCGACGACCCTGCAGAAGCTGTCCTCCGGGAGCGAGTGATTGCTGAGTTGATCAGCTATCTGAGCGAGCGTGGCCAGGAGCAATGTGTTAACTACCTGACCCTGCGCCTTCAAGATCTCAGCGTGCCCGAAATTGATGGGATGTTGGGCCTAACGCCTCGGGAACGGGA